>DASRGA010000001.1:0-21852 GCA_035651295.1 Gaiellaceae bacterium
CAGCTCGTCCGGCAGCGGGGCGAGCGGCTCGTGGTGGCCGGCGTGGGCGAGCGCCTCCGCGAGCAGCCGGTCCGCGAACCACGGGTTGCGCGGCAGGAGGGGGCCGTGCAGGTACGTCCCGTAGACGCGGCCCGCGCGGCAGCCCTCGAAGCCGGACTCGCCGTCGTTGCCGAAGCCGGCGACGACGCGGCCGAGCGGCTCCGCGTCCGGGTCGAGGAGCGTCCGGCCCGCGTGATTCTCGAAGCCGGCGAGCGACGCGCCCGCCCAGGCGCAGTCGAGCAGCACGTCGCCGATCATCCGCCGCTCGCCGGCGACCGTGTGCAGCGGCAGCAGCCCGATGCCCGGCAGCTCCGTGCCGGCCACGTCGACGTACGAGCGGCCGAGCAGCTGGTAGCCGCCGCAGACGGCGAGCACGACGGCGCCGTCCTCCACCGCCGCGGCGAGCGCCGGGCCCTTGGCGGCGAGGTCGTGCGCCACGAGCTCCTGCTCGCGGTCCTGCCCGCCGCCGACGTAGACGAGATCGAGCTCCCCGGCGGGCACCGGGTCGCGCATGCCGATCGCGCGCACGTCCAGCTCGTGGCCGCGCCGGCGCGCCCGCTCGGCGAGCACCGCGATGTTCCCGCGGTCGGCGTAGATGTTCAGGTAGTCGGGATACAGGTGGCCGACGCGGATCCTCATCTCGCCTCCCAGTAGTTGGCGACGTGCCCGCGCGACGCCACGATCCGCCGCAGCGCCAGCATCGCCGTGTAGGTCGGGAGGACGGTCAGCTCGCCGCCCGCGGGCGTCAGCGCGAGCCCGCGGTCGAGCGCGCGCTCCAGCACCGGCTCGACCTCGATGCGAGAGCGGTCGAGGCCGCCGTAGGCGAAGCGCAGCGCGAGCTCGGCCGCCCGGCCGCCGGTCGCGACGAGCGTCTCGAGCCCGGCGGCGAGCGGCTCGAAGTCGACGTCCCAGATCCAGGAGACGTCGCGGCCGTCGGCGACCTGGTCGTTGAGGGCGATCACGGCCGTGCGCGGCGCCCCGCCGTCGACGAGCGTGCGCACCGCCTCGTTCGCTCCGGCAGGGTTCTTGATCAGCAGCATCAGCAGCCGGCGGTCGCCGACCGCGATCCGCTCGAAGCGGCCGAAGGCGGCGGAGAACCCCGCGAGGCGTGCGGCGGCGTCCACGGGCGTCAGGCCGAGGGCGAGCGCGAGCGACGCCGCCCCGAGCGCGTTGTAGACGTTGTAGAGGCCGGGCAGCCGGAGCTCGACGTGCGTCTCGCCGCGCGGCGCGGCGAGCGTGAACGACGACCCGTCGAGGCCGTGCAGCTCGATCTCCGTCGCGCGGACGTCGAGCGGAGGCCGCGCCTGGCCGCAGGCCGGGCAGCGGTAGTCGCCGAGGTGGCCGACGTACGCCGCGGCGTACACGTACGGCGTGCCGCAGCGCAGGCAGTACTTCGAGTCGGCGGCGTGCTGGAGCGACGGTCGGGCGTGGCGCGGGTCGTCGATGCCGAACCGCAGCGCCGCGCCGCGGTCGCGGCCGAGGTCGCCGACCTGCGGGTCGTCGGCGTTGACGACGAGGAGGGCGTCCGGCAGCGACGCGACGGCGTCGCGCCAGCGGGCCGCGACGAGCTCGAGCTCCCCGTAGCGGTCGAGCTGGTCGCGGAAGAGGTTGCCGAGCAGGAGCGCCTTCGGCCGCAGCCGCCGTGCGACCTCGGGCAGCGCGCCCTCGTCGACCTCGAACAGTCCGAGCTCCGCGCCGTCGGCGTGCAGCAGCGTCGAGGCGATCCCGGAGACGAGGTTCGCGCCGCTCGCGTTGTGGGCGAGCCGCAGCTCGGGGCGGAGCAGCTCGGCGGCCATCGCGGTCGTCGTCGTCTTCCCGTTCGTCGCCGACACGAGCACCGATCCCTGCGGCAGCCGCTGCGCGAGCCGGTCGATGCCGTCCGGGTCGAGCTTCCAGAGCAGCTTGCCGGGCAGCGTCGTCCCGCCGCCGCGGCCGGCGAGGCGCGAGAGGGAGCCCGCCGCGCGCAGGGCGGCGAGCGGGATCGGGGCGCGCATCGGAGCGGACGGTAGACGAGCCGACAGCACTTGCGCGCAGGACAAGGTGCTCTACCATTCTTGTCAGTGGTCCGGAAGACCCACCCGGCGGTGGAGAGGATCGACCCGGCGGCGCTCGCGGAGTTCCAGGCGGGCATCCGCCGCCGCTACACGGACGAGCAGATCCTGGCAGAGCTGCGGGCGTGCGCCGAGCGGCTCGGCCGGTCGCCGACGATGAAGGAGTTCGCCGCCGACCCCGACGCGGCGATGCATCCGCAGACGGTGATCGAGCATTTCGGCACCTGGAACGCGGCCAAGCGGGCGGCCGGGCTGATGCCGCGCCGGTTCGCGACGCGGGCCGAGCTCGTCGAGCGGCTGCGCAGCCTCGGCGCGGAGCTCGGCCGGGCGCCCACCGCGCAGGACATCCGCGCACGGCGCGGCACGATGCCGTCGGCGTCGCTCTACTGGCACACGTTCGGGTCGCTGGCGACGGCGCTCCGCGAGGCGGGGTTCGACGTCGCGGTGGGCGAGGAGCGGCTCGAGCGCGCGCTCGAGCAGGGCTGCGCGCTCGCGCTCCGTCTGGGCCGCCTGCCGAAGTTCGGCGACTGGCAGGCGGCGCGCCGCGCCGACCCGGCGCTCCTCACCGAGTGGCAGGTGTACCGGCTGTTCGAGGCGCGCCGCGGCGCCTGGGCGACGTTCCAGTACCTGCTGCGCGAGCGGCTCGTCGCCTCGGGCAGCGACGTCCGCCGCGACGGGACGGTCGGCTAGCTGCTACGCCGTCTCGCGCAGCGGCACGACGTTGTCGCGGCGCGGCTCGAGCGCGGCCTCGATGCGGTCGAGGCGCGCGTTCAGCGACCGCCAGCCCTCGGTCAGCAGCTCGACGAGCAGGGCGAGGTCGTCGATCCGGGCCTCGCGCTCGGACTCCACGATCCGCTCGATGCTCTCGAGCCGGCGGATCGCGTTCCAGGACAGGCCCTTCACCTCGGCGAGCCGGCGCGAGATCGGCGCCGCCTCTTCGCGCAGCCCCTCTCTCAGCGTTTCGCGCAGCTCCTCCACGAAGCCGACGCTAGCGTGCGCGTCGGATGGACGCCGCCGAGCTCGACTATGACCTGCCTCCCGAGCTCGTCGCCCAGCGGCCGGCGGCGCGGCGCGACGAGTCGAGGCTGCTCGTCTACTCGCGTGCGACCGGCGAGGTCGAGCATCGCGTGTTCGGCGAGCTGCCGGACCTCGTGCAGGCGCTGACGGTGGTGAACGACACGCGTGTCGTGCCGGCGCGGATCCCGATCGAGCGTCCGCGCGGCGAGGTGCTGCTGCTCGAGCACCTGGGCGGCGCGGAGTGGGAGGCGCTGGCGCGGCCGACGCGGCGTCTGCGCGTCGGCGGCCGCCACGGGCCGGTCGAGCTGCTCGAGCAGCTCGGCGAGGGGCGCTGGCGGATCCGGCTCGACGGCGAGCCTGCGGGCGAGGTGCCGCTGCCGCCGTACATCACGGCGCGGCTCGAGGATCCCGCGCGGTACCAGACCGTCTACGCGCGCGCGGCGGGCTCGGCGGCGGCGCCGACGGCGGGCCTGCACTTCACGCCGGAGGTGCTCGCCCGGCTCGACGTCGAGCGGGTGACGCTGCACGTCGGGCTCGACACGTTCCGGCCGCTGCAGGCCGGGCGGGTCGAGGAGCACCGGATCCACGGCGAGCGCTACGAGGTCGAGGCGGCGGCGTGGGACCGGATCCGGGCGGCGGGGCGTGTGCTCGCCGTGGGGACGACGACGGTGCGCGTCCTCGAGACGCTCGCCCGCGGCGCGCCGCTCGCGGGCCGGACGCGCCTCTACGTCACGCCGGGCTTCGACTTCCGCCGCGTCGACCAGCTGCTGACGAACTTCCACCTGCCGCGCTCGACGCTCCTCGCCCTCGTGATGGCGTTCGCGGGAATCGACGAGACGCGGCGCCTCTACCGCCTCGCGATCGAGCACCGCTACCGCTTCTACTCCTTCGGCGATGCGATGCTGATCCTGTGACTCCTGTGGACGAACGGTTGCAGTCTCGTCACCCTGGTCTGACCAGGGGGCACGCCCCGGCGAGGCCTGTCTCCGAAGAGCAGGGAGGCGTTCGTTTCGCAGTCAGGATGCCGAGGCGCTGACACCTGTGGACGAGAAGTTGCAGTCTCGTCACCCTGGTCTGACCAGGGGTCACGTCCCGGCAGGGCCTGTCTTCGAAGTGAGGGCTGTGGAAGGCGCCGCGCGGGCCGGGACGCTGCGGACCGCGCACGGCGAGGTGCGGACGCCCGTCTTCATGCCCGTCGGGACGAAGGCGACCGTGAAGACGCTGCACCCGGACGAGGTGCGCGCGCTCGGCGCGCAGATCGTGCTCGGCAACACCTACCACCTGCACTTCCGCCCGGGCGACGAGCTCGTGCGGGACCTCGGCGGGCTCCACCGCTTCATGGGCTGGGACGGCCCGATCCTCACCGACAGCGGCGGCTTCCAGGTTTTCTCGCTGCGCGACACGATCGCCGCCGTCGACGACGACGGCGTCACCTTCCGCAACGTCTACGACGGGGCGGAGACGCGGTTCACGCCCGAGCTCGCGGCGCGGATCCAGGAGAACCTCGCGAGCGACATCGCGATGTGCCTCGACCAGGTGCCGCCGGCGGGCGTGCCCCGGCGCACGCTCGAGGAAGCCGTCCGCCGCACCACGCTGTGGGCGTCACGGCAGCGCGACGCTCCGCGCGCACCGGGCCAGCTCCGCTTCGGCATCGGCCAGGGAGGCACCGACCCGGAGCTGCGGCGGCGCTCGACCGAGGAGATCGCCGAGCTCGGCTTCGACGGCAACGCGATCGGCGGCCTCGCGATCGGCGAGGATCGAGAGGTGACGTTCGAGCTCACCGACGCGGTCGCGGCGATGCTGCCCGCGGACCGGCCGCGCTACTTCATGGGCATCGGCGACGCCGAGGGGATCCTCGAAGTGATCGAGGCGGGCGTCGACATGTTCGACTGCGTGCTGCCGACGCGCACCGCGCGCACCGGCAGCGCGCTCACCGCGACCGGCCGGCTGAACCTGCGAAACGCGCGCTTCGCCCGCGACGAGCGGCCGCTCGAGGAGGGCTGCGACTGCCCCGCCTGCGCCCGCTTCAGCCGCGCCTACATCCGGCACCTCGTGAACCAGAACGAGCTGCTCGGACCGCGCCTGCTCTCGCTGCACAATCTACGCTTCCTCATCCGGCTGACCGACGGCGCCCGCGACGCGATCGAGCGCGGTGCCTTCGCAGGCTACAAGCGCGACCGACTGGAAAGGCTGCAGTGGGCGGATTCCTGATCATCCTCGTCGTCCTCGCCGCGTTCTGGCTGCTGGCCGTCCTGCCGCGCCGGCGGCGCATGCAGTCCCACCAGGCGATGCAGGACTCGCTCGAGCCCGGGAACGAGGTGATCACCGCCGGCGGCCTGCACGGCCGCATCCGTTCGCTCGAGAACGGCGAGGTCCGGCTCGAGATCGCCGAGAACGTCGTCGTCACCGTCGACCGGCGGGCGATCGCCGCCGTCGCCAGAGAGGTTCCGGCGCCCCCGGAAGAGGCCGGGGAACCCAGCTAACCTGTCCGCGCGTGTCCTCCAGGCGCTCGAACCTGATCCTGGTCCTGCTGATCCTCCTGGCGCTCGGAGGGGTGGCGCTGCTCGCCGTGCCCGGCTCGCCCGCGCACCGCAGCCTGAAGAAGGGCCTCGACCTCCAGGGCGGCCTCGAGGTGGTCTTCAAGGCGCAGCCGCCGCCCGGCCACAAGCTGACGAGCGCCGACCTCGACCGCTCGGTGCAGATCATGCGCGACCGCGTCGACAAGCTCGGCGTCGCCTCGCCGATCATCCAGAAGCAGGCGCCGGACCAGATCGTCGTCCAGCTGGCGGGCATCCACGACCCCGCCCAGGCGGCGGCGATCATCGGCACGACCGCGCAGCTCGAGCTGTACGACCTCGTGCCCGCGCTCGAGTCGCCGTCGGTCAGCGCCGCGAACGGCCAGGTGGTCGCGTTCACGAACCTCTACAAGCTGCTGCAGGGGGTGCAGGCGAGAGCGACGGGCACGCCGAGCGGCTACGTGCTCTTCAAGCCGGTGAAGACGACGACCACGACGGGAACCGGCAAGACGAAGAAGACGACGACGACGACCACGTGGGTGCGCGTCGCCGGGCCGACGCCGACGCTGCACCACGACCCGGTCACGGGCAACGCCGGCCTGCTCGACCGGTACGACGGCACGCCGCCGGCGGGCTGGCAGGTGCTGAAGGTGCCGGCGAAGACGGTCGTGATCAGCTGCACCGCCAAGAGCTCGCAGATCTGCCCGGGCGACCCGAACGGCGCGCCGCCCGCCGGCGGCAGCGACTGGTACCTGTTCAAGCACGGCTCGTACCCGAACGACCGCGACGCGACGAACGGCCAGTACCCGAACATGAAGGGCAGCGAGCTGAAGCTGTCGGGCGTCCGCGAGGATCTCGACCCGACCACGGGCGCGCCGATCGTGCTGCTCGCCTTCAACGGCCAGGGCAACAAGACGTTCCTGCAGGTGACGAAGGCGGAGGCGATCCGCGGCCAGATCTCCGGCCAGGGCGCGAGCTGCCGCGAGACCTGCGCGTTCGCGATCGTGCTCGACAACCAGATCCGCTCGTGGCCGGCGATCGACCCGACCGTCAACCCGCACGGCATCGACCCGCGCGGCACCGGCGCCGAGATCAACAACATCGGCAGCGTCACGGACGCGAAGCAGCTCGCGCTCGTCCTGCAGACGGGCGCGCTGCCGGTGAGCTTCAAGACGGTCGCGCGCACCGACGTCTCGGCGACGCTCGGCAAGGACTCGCTCAAGCAGGCGAGAAACGCCGCGGTCGGCGGCCTGCTCGTCGTCGCGCTGTTCCTGCTCCTCCTCTACCGCTTCCTCGGCGTCGTCGCCGTGCTCGGCCTCGCCGTCTACGCGGTCTTCATGTACGGGGCGATCCTGCTGCTCGGCGTCACCCTCACCCTGCCGGGCTTCGCCGGCCTCATCCTGACGATCGGCGTGGCCGCGGACGCGAACGTGGTCGTGTTCGAACGCATCAAGGAGGAGTCGCGCGCGGGCAAGTCCGTGCGCGCGGCGATCGCGTCCGGCTACCAGAAGGGCTTTCACACGATCGTCGACGCGAACGTCGTCACCTGCATCACCGCGCTGATCCTGTTCGCGGTCGCGACCGCCGACGTGAAGGGCTTCGCGCTGATGCTGCTGATCGGCACCGTCATCTCGCTGATCACCGCCGTCGCGGCGACCCGGGCGATGCTCGGGCTGCTCGCCGGCTTCCGCTGGTTCGAGGATCCGCGCTTCATGGGGGCGACCGCGACGGGCATCCCGCGCTGGCAGCGGATCGACGTGGTCGGCCGCCGCCGGCTCTGGTTCGTCGTCTCGGTCGTCGCCGTCGTGCTCAGCATCGGGGCGCTCGCCTTCAAGGGCCTGAACCTCGGCATCGACTTCAAGGGCGGCGTGCAGATCAGCTTCACGACGCCGAAGCCGGTGTCGCTTTCGAGCGTCCGCAACGTGATCACGCAGAAGGGGTCGATCGTCCAGGGCAAGGGCGTCCTGACGGGCTCCGACAGCTACACGAGCTTCCAGATCCAGCTGAGGAAGCTGTCCGGGCCGCAGCAGACGGCGCTGACGAACACGCTGACGCAGAACATCGGCGCGCGGACGCCCAACGTCAAGAACGTCTCGGCGAGCTTCAGCCGCCAGATCCTGCGCGGCGCGATCTACGCGGTGATCGTCTCGTTCGCGCTGATCGCGCTGTACGTGTCGGTCCGCTACCGCTGGCGGTTCGCGGTCCCGATCGTGCGCACGCTGCTCAACGACATCCCGATCGCCGCCGGGATCTACGCGGTCTCCGGCCGGGAGGTGACGGCGTCGACGGTCGCGGCGCTGCTGACGATCCTCGGCTACTCGGTCTACGACACGATCATCGTCTTCGACCGGGTGCGCGAGAACATGCGGCTGATGCCGCGCGCGAGCATCGCGCAGATCGCCAACGTGTCGGTGTCCGAGGTGCTGCGCCGGTCGATCGTGACGTCCGTGATCACGCTGCTTCCGATCGTCGCCCTGTTCATCTTCGGCGGCGCGACGCTGAAGGACTTCGCCTTCGCGATCATGGTCGGCATCTCCGTCGGCGCCGTGTCGACGATCTTCATCGCGACCCCGCTGCTGACGAGCCTCATGGAGCGCGACCCCGAGTACGCACGGCGCAAGGCGGCGACCGGCGGCGCGGTGCCGATCGCCGAGGCCGAAGCGGTCGCGGCGGCGGCTCCCGCCCCGGAGACGCCCGTCGAGGTCGCCGAGCGGGTGCTGGGCGAGCTCGACGGCGACGCGGCCGCCAAGCTCGAGCGGCGCCGCCAGCGCAGGAAGTCGCGCCCGCATGGCCGGGCCCGGTAACGACCCGCTCGACCGCCTCGGCGGCCTGCTCGGCCCGCGCATCGACGAGCTGCGCTCGCTGCTCGACGAGGTCGGCTCGCGCTGGCGCGGCGACGCGCTCCGGCTGGGCGAGGGCTCGCGCCGCCGCCTGCAGGAGCTCGCCCGGGAGATCGGGCTCGTCACGCGCGACGAGTGGGAGGAGCTCGAGCTTCGGGTCGCCCAGCTCGAGCACCGCCTGCGCCTCGTCGAGGACGAGCGCGACCGTCCGTCCTGACGGGCTGGTACCGTACGGGCTACGGAGCCGGATCGGCCGGCTCCCGTGAGGTCGCAGTCTCCTTCTCGGATGCCGTGCGATCTCGACGTCCGAAGGAGTTGAGACAACTTGACCGATTTTCGTTCGCTCGGCGTGTCCGAGGGCATCTCCGCGCTACTCGCTGAGCGCGGCATCGTCACGCCGTTCCAGATCCAGGCGCTCGTCATCCCCGAGGCGCTGCGGGGCGGCGACGTCCTCGCCAAGAGCCCGACCGGGTCGGGCAAGACGCTCGCGTTCGCGATCCCGATCGTCGAGAACGGCAGCGACGCGACCCCGTTCGCGCTCGTGCTCGTCCCGACCCGCGAGCTGTGCGTCCAGGTGACCGAGGAGTTCGCGCTGATCGCCGGCGACCGGGTGAAGGTCGCCTCGGTCTACGGCGGCGTGCCGCTGCGCGCGCAGGCGAGGGAGGCGAAGGCGGCGCACGTGATCGTCGCCACGCCGGGCCGGCTGCAGGATCTCGTCGACCGGCAGCTCGTGTCGCTCGACAGGGTGCGGGTGCTCGTGCTCGACGAGGCCGACCGGATGCTCGACATGGGCTTCAAGCCGCAGGTCGACCGCATCGTCCGCCGGCTGTCCGAGAACCGCCAGACGATGTTCTTCTCGGCGACGCTCGACGGCGAGGTGGGGGAGCTGGCGCGCCGCTACACGCACTTCCCGGCGCGGTTCGAGGGCGAGCTGCCTGCGGAGCGCCGCACGGGCGAGGTCGACCACCGCTTCATCCCGGTGACCGCCGACAACAAGGTGGCGACGCTCGTCGAGCTGCTGAGCGAGGAGGACCGCGGGCTGGCGCTCGTCTTCGTGCGCACCAAGGCGGGAGCCGACCGCCTGGTCGAGAAGCTCCATCGCCATCATGTCGACGCGGTCGCCATCCACGGCGACAAGGGGCAGGCGCAGCGCGAGCGCGCGCTGGCGCGGTTCGACGCGGGCAAGGTGCGCACGCTCGTCGCCACCGACGTCGCCGCGCGCGGCCTCGACGTCGACGACATCACCCACGTGATCAACTTCGACCCGCCCGACGAGCCGGACGTGTACACGCACCGGGTGGGGCGCACGGGGCGCGCCGGCCGCGGCGGCGTGGGCATCACGCTCGTCCTGCCGGAGCAGCAGGCCGAGGTGTCGCGCGTCGCACGGCTGCAGGGCCAGGTCGAGAAGTACGAGGCGGCGGGCCTCACGCTCGCGAAGCCGAAGCTGGTGTACACGTCGCGGCGGCGGGGAGGACGGTCGAAGTGGTAGCCCACGAGCGCCTGACCGAGAAGCAGGCCGCGGCGCTGCGCGAGGAGCTCGCGGAGCTCGAGGGCCCGCGCCGCGTCGAGGTCGTCGCGGCGATCAAGAAGGCGCGCGAGTTCGGCGACCTGTCGGAGAACTTCGAGTACCACGCCGCGAAGAACGAGCAGGGCCTGCTCGAGGCGCGCATCCGCACGCTGCGCGCGCGGCTCGACGGGGCGGAGATCGTCGAGGACGCCGGCTCCGACGTGGTCGGGATCGGCTCGATCGTCGACATCGAGGGCGACGGCGGCCAGAAGCTGACCGTGGAGATCAGCGCGGTCGGCGGCTCGGGGACGGTCTCGCCGACCTCGCCGCTCGGCGCCGCGCTGCTCGGCCGCAAGACGGGCGACAGCGTCGACGTGCAGGCGCCGAGGGGCTCCTGGACGGCGACGGTGGCGCGGATCCACTGAGCGCAGCGGTTTCCGTCACACTTTCCGGGTGGCGACCCGCCCGAAGCAGCGGAATCTCGGCCGGCTGAGCGAGATCGCGCAGGTTGCGGTGCGGCACGGCTTCGGCTACGTCGTCGAGGGCCGCCGGCACGGCGACGCCGACGCGCAGGGGTCGGCGCGCGGCCGCCACCTGCGCGAGATGCTCGACGAGCTCGGGCCGACGTTCGTCAAGTTCGGCCAGCTGCTCTCGACCCGTCCCGACGTGGTGCCGCCCGACATCATCGCCGAGCTGCGCGGGCTGCAGGACGACGTGCGCCCGTTCCCGTACGCCGAGGTGGAGCGCACGATCCAGGAGGATCTCGGGCAGCCGGTCGGGCGGCTGTTCCTGGAGTTCGACGAGCTGCCGCTCGCGGCGGCGTCGATCGGCCAGGTGCACCGCGCCGTCCTCCCGAACGGGCGCAACGTGGTCGTCAAGGTGCAGCGCCCGAACGCGCCGCGGCAGATCGAGGCCGACCTGTCGCTTCTCCACCAGGCGGCGCGGCTCGCGAAGGAGCGCATCCGGGCGCTCGACTTCATCGATACGCACGAGATCGTCGACGAGTTCGCCCGCTCGATCAGGCAGGAGCTCGACTACCGGCTCGAGGCGCGGAACGCCGACGCGTTCCACCGCCACTTCGCCGGCCATCCCCACGTGTCGATCCCGCGCGTGTACTGGACGTACACGCGCTCGCGCGTGCTCACGCTGGAGCGGCTCGAGGGCGTGCAGCTCGGCGACGTCGACTTCGAGCAGTGGTCGCTGCAGGACCGGCGCCGGCTCGCCTACCTGATCACCGAAGCCTGGATGACGATGATCTTCCGCAACGGCTTCTTCCACGGCGACCCGCATCCGGCCAACGTCCTCGTGCAGTCGCCGGAGCGCTTCGGGCTCGTCGACTTCGGGCTCACCGGCAAGCTCACCGACGACGACATGACGCGGTTGACGCGGCTCTTCATCGACGCCGCGTCGGAGAACATCGACGTGCTGCCGAAGCGGCTCGCAGATCTCGGTGTCCGCTACCCGCGGGAGCGTGAGGAGCAGTTCGTCGCGGAGCTGCGCGAGCTCTTCTACCGCTACTACGGCGCGAGTCTCAGCGAGATCGACCCGATCCAGGTGATCCGCGAGGCGTTCGCGCTCATCTACCGGATGAACCTGCGGCTGCCGACGCGCTTCGTGATGCTCGACAAGGCGATCGCGACGCTCGCCTCGGTCGGCACCGAGCTGTACCCGGACTTCAACGTGTTCGAGGTCGCGCGGCCGTACGCGCGCGACCTGATGCTCGAGCGCTTCACGCCGCGGCGGATCGCGTCGCGCGCCCGCCGCGAGAGCCTGCGGCTGACGCAGATGGCGGCCGAGCTGCCCTACCAGATCCACGAGACGCTCGAGCAGGTGCGCGACGGGCAGATCGAGGTCGGCTTCGTCCACAAGGGCCTCGACGATCTGATGGCGAAGCTCGACACGCTCTTCAACCGGCTCGTGATCGCGCTCGTCGTCACCGGCGGCCTGATCGGGTCGAGCCTGATCGGGATCTTCGCGAAGACCGGTCCGCACATCCTCGGCCTGCACGTCCTGTCGGTCGCCGGCTTCTCGCTCTCGTTCCTGCTCGGCGTCTGGCTGCTCTGGGGCGTGATCCGCTCGGGCCGGCTCTGAGCGGCCGTCCGGCGGCCTGAGGAACGTTCGGCGCACAATTGTACGAAAGGACGACTGGTGCCCCGGCGGAGCCGGGGCTACCGTCGCTCCATGTCCGCCGCGCTTCTCCTCGCCGACGCCGAGCCCGAGACCCGGGGGTTCCTCGAGCGGCACCTTCCGGACGACGGCTTCGAGCTCGTCTCCGCCCACGGCCGCTTCGACCTCGTCCTCGCGGGCGACGTGGAGCGGCTCGAGCGCTGGGTCGAGCGGGCGCCGGTGATCGTGCTCGGCCGCGAGGAGGCGGATCCGGTCGACCGGATCCACGCGTTCCGGCGCGGTTGCGACGATTACGTCTCGCGCCCCTTCGACTACCAGGAGCTCGTCGAGCGGATCCGCGCCGTGCTGCGCCGGGCGCGGCCCGAGCCCGTGCCCGTGCTCGAGGCGGGGCCGGTGCGCGCGGACACGCGGACGCGGGTCGTCACGGTTGCGGGCCGTCCGGTCTCGCTCGCGCAGAAGGAGTTCGAGCTGCTGGTGGAGCTGGCCCGTGACCCGGAGCGGGTGTTCACGAAGGCCGAGCTGCTGGCGGAGGTGTGGGGCTACCAGGCGTCCGCCCGCACGCGCACGCTCGACTCGCACGCTTCGCGGCTGCGGCGCAAGCTCCGCGACGCGGGGGCGGACGACTCGCTCGTGGAGAACGTCTGGGGCGTCGGCTACCGGCTGCTCGGCCCGCTGGGGGGTGGTCGCTCCGGGTAGCCTCGGCTGACAATGGAGCAGGACGCCAGGGCCGAGCTCTTCCGCCGGCTGCACCACGAGCGGTCGATCCTCGTGCTCCCGAACGCCTGGGACGTTGCGAGCGCGAGGGCGCTCGCGGCCGTCGACGGCTGCCGCGCGCTCGCCACGTCGAGCGCGGCCGTCGCCCGGTCGCTCGGCTGGGAGGACGGCGAGCGGGCGCCGGTCGCCGAGATGATCGAGGCGGCCCGGCGGATCGCGGCCGCGGTCGACCTGCCGGTGACGGCCGACCTCGAGCGCGGCTACGGCGACCCGGTCGGCACGGCGGCCGCCGCCTGGGAGGCGGGCCTCGTCGGGATCAACTTCGAGGACTCGACCCGCGCGGGCATGGTCGCGCTGGAGGAGCAGGTGGACGCGATCCGGGCGATCCGGGCGGCGGTGCCCGGCCTCGTCGTCAACGCGCGCGTCGACGTTTTCCTGCGGATCGGCGCCGGCGACGTCGACGAGGCGGTCGAGCGTGCGAACGCCTACCTCGAGGCGGGCGCCGACTGCGCGTACCCGATCCTGGCGCCGCCGTCGTCGATCGCGGCGCTCGCCCACCGGATCGCCGGGCCGGTCAACGTGATCGTCCAGCCCGACACGCCGGGGCCGGCCGAGCTGCAGGAGCTCGGGGTGGCGCGGCTCACGTGGGGCTCCGGTCTCGCGGCGATCGCGTACGCCGAGGCGGCGAAGGCCGTCCGCGCCGCCCTGGGCTAGCGGCCGTGGATGACGCGGGCGCCGCGCCCGGACGTCAGGTAGGCGAACGCCCAGCGTGTCAGCACGAGCACCCGGTTCTGGAAGCCGACGAGGTAGGTGATGTGCACGCCGAGCCAGAGCAGCCAGGCGGCGAGCCCGCTCACCGGCACCCCCGCGACGACGCCGACGGCACGGCGGCGGCCGATCGTCGCCAGCTCGCCCTTGTTGCGGTAGCGGAACGGCGTGTGTGTGCCGCTCCTGATCTGGGCGGCGACGTGGCGGCCCTGCTGCATCGCGACGGGCGCGATCCCGGGCAGCGTCTGGCCGCGCACGGTGACCATGTCGCCGATCGCAAACACCTCGGGGCGGCCGGGCAGCGTGAGGTCGGGCTCGACCTCGAGCCGGCCGGCGCGGTCGACGCCGAGCCCGGCCGCGTCGGCGAGCGCCGCCGCGAGCGGCGAAGCGCGGACGCCGGCGGCCCAGACGACGGTGCGGGTCTCGATCCGGCGTGTCTGCCCGCCGTCCTGCAGCTCGACGAAACCGTCGCCGACGTCGGTCACGGGAGACGAGAGCACGGGCGTGACGCCGAGCGAGCGGAGCTGCCGCTCGGCGCTGTGCGAGAGCCGCGGCGGGTAGGAGGCGAGCACGCGCTCGCCGGCCTCGACGAGCAGCACCTGCGCCTCGGCGGTGTCGGTCGACCGGTACTCGTTGCGCAGCACGCGCCGCGACAGCTCGGCGATCTGTCCGGCCATCTCGACGCCGGTCGGGCCGGCGCCGACGATCACGAAGGTGAGGAAGGCGGCGCGCTTCGCAGGGTCGCGTTCCACCTCGGCGGCCTCGAACGCCGAGAGGATCCGGTCGCGCAGCTCGAGCGCCCCGTCGAGCGACTTCAGCTCGGGCGCGTAGGGCGCCCAGTGGTCGTGGCCGAAGTACGAGTAGCGCGAGCCGCCGGCGACGACGAGCGTGTCGTAGGGGAGCTCGCGCGGCTCGTCGCCGTTCGGCAGCCGCTCGACGACGACGACGCGGCGGTCGAGGTCGAAGCCGGTCGCCTCGCCGAGCACGACGTGTGTCGAGCGGCTGCGGCGGAGCACCTGCCGGAGCGGCGCCGCGATCTCGACCGACGAGAGCGCGCCGGTCGCGACCTGGTAGGCGAGCGGCTGGAAGAGGAAGAAGTTCTCGCGGTCGACGAGCGTGACGTCGACGCCGTCCGCGCCCCGCAGGCCGCGGGCGGCGAGCAGCCCGGCGAACCCTCCGCCGACGACGACGACCCGCCTGCTCACCCCGCCAGTCTGGCACCTTCGAGCGCGAGCAGGCGCCGCTTCACCTCCAGCCCGCCGGCGTATCCGGTCAGGGAGCCGTCGGCGCCGACGATGCGGTGGCACGGCAGCACGATCGGGATCGGGTTGCGGTTCATCACCGTTCCGACGGCGCGCGCCGCTGCCGGCCGGCCGACCTTGCGGGCGAGCGAGCCGTAGGTGTCGGTGCGGCCGTAGGGGACGCGCGCGAGCTCGCGCAGCACCTCGGCCTGGAACGGCGCGACGCGCAGGTCGAGCGGCAGGTCGAAGCTGGTGCGCGTGCCGTCGAAGTACTCGGTCAGCTCGCGGCGCGCCTCGTCGACCGGCGCGCGGAGCACGCGGACGCCGAAGGTGCGCGCGAGCGCGTCTTCGAAGCCGTCCTCGACGTAGGAGATGCGGGCGAGCCCCCGCGAGGTCCAGCCGATCTGCAGCGGGCCGACGGGCGAGTCGAGGACGTCGTGGCGGACGTCGACGAGGCCGTCCCGCAGGGCGGCGGCGCGGAAGGCGGCGTCGAGCTCAGGGGTGACGTTCTGCATGGCTCCTCCTCAGTCTGCGGACGCCGGACGAGGCGGCCGCGCGGGCCGCTTCCTCGGACGAGCCGAGCGCGCCGGCGATCTGGGCGTAGGGGAGGTCGTAGCCGTAGCGGAGCACGACGGCGGCGCGCTCGGTCGGCGGCAGGCCGTCGGTGAGGTGCTCGAGCTCCCGGAACGCGTCGCGCCGCAGCTCGACCGCCGGCTCCTCGAGGAGCGGCGGCTGCGGCTTCGTCCGCAGCTCGTCGAGCGCGACGTTCGTCGCGATCGTGAACACCCACGCGCGCAGATGCCTGCCGTGCTGCAGGCGGTCGTACGCGCGCAGCGCTCGCAGGAACGTCTCCTGCCAGGCGTCCTCGGCGCGCGGGCCGAGCAGGCGTCGCAGGTAGCCGAGCACCTCGTCGCGGTGCGCGAGGTAGAAACGCTCGAACGGCGGGATCGCTGCTTCTGACACCGTCCCCATCATCCCTGCAACGAGTGGAGGCCCCGAAACCGTGAGATGCGCCGTCGTCGGCCACGTCGAGTGGGTCGAGTTCGCGCGGGTGCGCCGGCTGCCTGAGGCGGGGGAGATCGTGCACGCGGGCGAGGTGTGGGCGGAGCCTGCGGGCGGCGGCGCCGTGGTCGCACGGCAGCTCGCGCTGCTGGCCGGCCGCTGCGAGCTCTTCACCGCGCTCGGGGAGGACGAGCTGGGCCGCGAGTCGGCGCGGACGCTCGCCGCGCTCGGCGTCGACGTGCACGTCCGGTGGGGGGGCGCGACCAGGCGCGCCTTCACGCATGTCGACGGTCGCGGCGAGCGCACGATCACGGTTCTCGGCGACAAGCTGCTGCCGCGCGGCCCGCTGCCGCTGGACGGCTACGACCTCGTGTTCTTCGTGGCCGGCGACGTCGCCGCCCTGCGTTCCGCGCGGGCCGCCCGCTTCCTCGCCGGCACGGCGCGGGAGACGGCGACGCTGCGGGCGGGCGGCGTCCCGCTCGACCTGCTCGTCGCGAGCGCGAACGACCGGGGCGAGCGGTACGACGGCTCGCTGGCGGCGCGTCACGTGGCGCTCACCGAGGGCGACCGCGGCGGAACGTTCGACGGCGTGCGCTTCGACGCCGTCCCGGTGGGCGAGGTGTCCGACGCCTACGGCGCCGGCGACTCGTTCGCCGCGGCGCTCGCTTTCGCGCTCGCCCGCGGCGACGACCCCCAGGCGGCGCTGGCGCTCGCGGCGCGGGCGGGCGCCGCCGTGATCGGCGGCCGGGGCCCGTACTCGGCGCAGCTGACGGGGTGACCGGCGGGGGACGCCGGGCGGCGTCCCCCGTTCGAACCGGTCAGTGGACGCGGAAGGACGCGATCTTCGTGGCGGTGCGGCCGCCGACCGAGATCGTGACCTTGACCCGCAGGAGCTTCCCCTTCGCCGCCTTGGGCACGACGAAGGACAGCTTTGCCTTTCCGGCCTTGAACGACTCGGTGTGCTTGATCACCTTGCTTGCAACGGACGGGTCGCACACCATCGTGCCGCTCGCAAGCGGCTTGTTGGTGTCGCTGCGCGTAACCGGGAAGACGACGGTGACGCGCTTTCCGGCCGTCACGGTCTTCGGCGTCAGGAGCGGTGTGCCGATGACCGGCTTGACCGCGGCCGGTGCGGGCGTGGGCGCCGGCGTCGGGGCCGGAGTCGGGGTCGGCGCCGGGGCCGGCAGCGAGACGGGCCACGTGCCCAGGTCAGGCGCGAAATCCGCCCCGGTTCGGTTGTTGTTCGCATCCCACGTCGTCGAGGCGACGTAGGCGAGGACGATGCCGGTCGGGGAGCCGATGTCCGTCCTGTTGAAGGACCAGCTGACCGTGTCTCCGCTCGAGGCGAACGACACCGTCGGCGTGAGCGGCGCGGAAACCCACTGGCTGCCGTCCCAGCGGCCGAGATCCCAGCCGGAATCGCTCGGGCTGCGGTAGGCGAGGAGCGCGTACTCGGATCCGCTCGTCGAGCCCGTTCCCGGGTTCGCGTCGGTGTTCAGGTAGACCTCGATCTGGGGCTCGTTCTCGGGTGCGATCGTCGCGAAGCCGGTAGCCGTCACGCTCACCGTGAGCGAGTCGGCGGAGTCGATCGTCACCGTCATCGCCGTGACGTCGGCGGCCGGCCCCTGCTGGTCGCCGCTCGGATCCACGTAGGTCATGAAGAAGGATTGCGCGGTTGTTGCGGCGTTGCCGCTGCGGGCGCCTGCCGCGGCCAGCGCGAGCAGGACAACGGCGACCGCGAACGCCGAAGAGAGGATGCGTGATCTCATGGTTCCCACCTCCGTGTGGGCTCGTGCCCGGCCAGCTCGACGACGGCGGTGATGCGATCGGGCTCGAGGCCCGCTTCTCGCATCGCTTCGGCGACGGCACGCTCGTCGCTCGCGTCGAAGACGTGGAACGCCGTCTCCTCGGCTGCGATGTACGACGACCGCACGTAGCGCACGGAGAGACCCGAGCGGGCGAGGGTGGCCGCGGCGGCTCGAAGCAGCCGGGCTTCCCGGCGTCGAATGACGTCGTCGCAGACGGGAGCCTAGGTTTCTACGAGGTACCGCGACGAGGGCCGGGTTGTGGTCATGCGATCGAGGCTAGGCCCGGCGTGCGTGGCCCCAAAGCGAGGAATCCCGACAACAAAGGGGCTATGGCCCGAGTGTTCTCGCAAGCTGCGTTCGTGAGCGGACGCCGAGCTTCCGGTAGACGCGGGTCAACGTCGCTTCGACGGTCGCAACGGTTACGAACAGCTCGGCGGCGACGTCCTTGTTCGAGCGGCCGTCCGAGACGAGTCGTGCGATCCGCGCTTCGGCTCCGGTGAGCTCGTGGGGGCCGGCAGCGGCGCGGCCGCCGACGTGCGCGAGCTCGTTGCGGGCCGCCTCTGCGAACCCCTGCGCGCCAGCCCGGTCGAACACAGCCGCCGCGTCCTCCAGTGTCTCGCGTGCGTCGTGCCTCCGGCTCAGGCGCCGTAGCACGTGTCCGTGTGCGAGCAGCGTCCGCGCCCGCTCGAGTGGCAGATCGAAGCGCTCGTGCTGTGCGCGGGCGGCGGTGAGGGCGGCGTCTGCCGCGGCGAGATCCCCCGTCGCGGCGTCGAGGAGCCCTTCGCCGCGCGCCGACCAGGCGAGGAATCGCGGTAGGCGCAGCTCGCGACCCGCGCGCCGTAGCGCGACGACACGTTCCCATGCCCGATCCCGGTGGCCGGCGAGGACGAGCGCCTCGAGCTCGTCTCCCTGGTGGTAGCTCCACCAGCACTCCCGGTCCGGGAAGCGGGCTGCGATCGCCTCCGCGTGGGAGAGCGCCACCTGCGGGTTGCCTGCGGCGAGCTCGGTCAGCAACAGCGCCGCCTCTGCGAACGTCGACCAGAGCCGGTCGCCTGCGCTGCCGAGCGCGGCGGCCGCGTCCGTCCCGAGCCTGCGCGCCCGGTCGTGGTCGCCCTCGCGCGCCGCGAGCGCGGCCAGCGCACTCTGCAGGATGATCCGGCCGAACGCGTAGTCGATCAGCTCGACCTGGTCGAGCGCGGCCGCGCCGAGCTGACGCGCGCGGGCGAGGTCCCCTGTTTGGAGCTCGACGCGGAGAAGCCCGACCTGCAGCTGGAACGCGCTCATCTCGTCGCCGTGCTGTTCGGCCTCGGCGCGGAGCTCGGCGAGCGGCCCTCGGGCGCGGCGGGGGTCGTCGGCCCACTGCGCCGCGATGGCGAGCCACATCCGGGGAGATTCGTAGGTCGTTGTCGGCAGCCCGCCGAGGCGGTCCTCGAGCGCCAGCGCCTCGGCGAGCTCGGCGACTCCGTCGGGCCGCGAATCGAGGAGCTTCAGGCCGCCGGCAAAGGTGAGCGCAACGCCGAGCAGCGCGTCGTCGCCGAGCAGGCGGGCACGCTGCGCAGCGGCCTGTGCGTCGGCGACCGCCTCGGCCCATCGTCCCCCGAGCCCGCGCTGCACGGCCAGGCCGACCCGGGCCCGGATGCCGACCGGCGAGTCGCCAGCCTCCACGATCGCCTGCTCGAGGAGGGCGTCGAGACTCGGACGGAGCTCGGCTGCCGTGACGAGCACCTGCGCGCGCTCGAGACCGGGTAGGAGCCGCTCCAGCGCCTCGTTCACGAGCTCGGACACACGGTCCCAGTGGCCGGCCGCTGCGTGTGCCGCAGCGAGGCGCGCTGCGAGGGGCCTTCCCGGGTCGAACTGCCGGGCCAGCTCGAGAAGGTCGGCCGCCGCCGCCGGCGCACCCTTCTTCAGGGCGCTCGCCGACCCGCCGTCGAGGAGGTCGGCCACCGCCCGGTCCGGCGGAACGGCGCCGAGCGCAACGTGCAGCGCCCGCTGTTCAGGATCGTCGACGACCTCGGCCAGCCGGCGGTGGACCTCCCGCCGTCGCTCGTCGGTCGCGCATTCCCAGGCGGCGGTCGCGAGCAGCGGGTGCGAGAAGCGAATCCTTCCGCGGTCGATCGAGACGAGCTTGCGCGCTGTGGCCTCCTCGAGCCCCCCGGCTGCGCGCGCGCCGCGGAGTAGCTCGACGGTGGGCGCGAGCGCGGCGGCGATGACGAGCAGGGTTTCGCGCGTCTCTGGGGCGAGCGGGCGAAGCTGCGCCTCGAGTAGCTCGCGTAGGCCGGGCGGAAGCCCGCGGGCGCCGTCCGCCTGCGCCTTCGCCAGCTCGAGCGCGTACAAGGGGTTGCCACCGCACGCCTCGTGGAGCGTGTGAAGGGCGGTGCGTGGAAGGTTCACGCCGAGGCGTGAATGGAGCAGACGGCGGATTGCGCCCTCGCTCAACGACTCGAGCGGGTGTCGCAGCAGCCTCCGCTCGTCCAGCGCTTGCCGGAGTCCGAAGGGGAGCGTGGAGCCCGGCTCGGCGCGGCAGGTGGCCAGCAGGCGCGCGTCGAAGTCGCCGAGCCGGCGGAGCGCGTAGACGACGACCGAGGCGCTCGGCTCGTCGACCCACTGCAGATCGTCGATCGCGACCAGGAGGGGCTTGCTGCGCGCGGCCGCGCGGAACAGGGAGAGGACCGCCGCTTCGAGCAGCCCCGCCGCCGGTGGGGTGGTCGCCTCGAGACGGGCGACGGCGGCGCCCAGCGCCTGGGCCTGCACGGCGGGCAGAGCGTTCCAGTCGTCATCCGGGACGCACTCGACGAGGTCCCGCAACGTCGCGAAGCCGAGCGCGCGTTCGAGCTCGGCGGGTCGTGCCCGGAGAACGCGCGAGCCGCGGGCTTCGGCGACGTCGGTCGCCGCGACCCAGAGGGCGGTCTTGCCGATGCCGGGGCCTCCCTCGAGAACGAGCGCTCGGGCGGGGCTCGTGGACAGGAAGTCCGAGACGAGCTCGAGCTCCGGGTCGCGCCCCACGATCTCCGGTGGGCCGGCGGGCACGTGCCGATTGTCACGCCGCCGGGGCCGGGGACACATCGGGGACGCTACGCAGCGGGTTCTCCGAAGGCTACGGTGCCGGCGTGACCGCCCGCGTCGCCTGGATCTCGCTCACGCCCGTGAAGGCGACGCGTCTGCACGTGGTGGACGAGGTCGAGCTGACGGAGGCAGGCGTGCGCGGCGACCGCCGCTTCTACCTCGTCGACGGGAACGGCCGCCGCGTCAACTGCAAGGACCAGGGGGTGCTGCAGCTCGTCCGGGCCGACTACGACGAGGCGGCCGACGTCCTGGTGCTCCGCTTCCCCGGCGGCCGGGTCGCGGAGGCGCCGGTGGAGCGCGGCGGGGAGATCGAGACCACGTTCGGGAGCCAGGGGCCGCGGCTCGCGCGGGAGCTCGTCGGGCCCTGGTCGGAGGCGCTCAGCGCGTACGCCGGCCGGCCGCTCCGCGTCGTCGAGCCGGCGCTGCCCGCCCAGGACCGCGGCCGCAGCGGCGCCGCGTCGCTGCTCTCGACCGGCTCGCTCGCCCGGATCGCCGGGCAGCTCGGGGTGGCGGCTGTCGATGAACGGCGCTTCCGGATGAACTTCGTGCTCGACGGCCTCGAGCCGCACGCGGAGGACGGGTGGCTCGGACGGCGCGTGCGGCTCGGGGAGGCGGTCGTGATCCCGCAGGGGAACGTGGGCCGCTGCGCGATCACGACACAGGACCCCGACCGCGGCGTCGCCGACCTCGACACGCTGAAGGCGCTCGCGGCCTACCGCGGCGACGTCGAGACGACCGAGCCGCTGCCGTTCGGCGTCCACGCCGCCGTCGCCGAGCCGGGCCGGGTGCGGGTCGGCGATCCGGTCGAGGTGCTCTAGGGAGCGATGGCGTACGACGAGGAGCTCGCGGCGCGGATCCGGACGCTCGTCGCGGCGGAGCCCGGCCTGACGGAGAAGAAGATGTTCGGCGGGCTCGCGTTCCTGATCGGCGGCAACCTGGCCGTCGCGGCGAGCGGCCAGGGCGGCCTGCTCGTCCGCGCCGACCCGGCGGAGTCCGCTCGGCTCGTCGCCGAGACCGCCGCCCGCCCGCTGGAGATGCGCGGGCGCTCGATGGACGGCTGGTTGCGGGTCGCCGCCGGCGAGGTCGCCGCCGACGCGTCCCTGCGGGCGTGGGTCGCGCGGGGTATCGCCTTCGCGCGCACCCTGCCTCCCAAGCCGTA
>DASRGA010000002.1:0-14533 GCA_035651295.1 Gaiellaceae bacterium
CGAGGATCGCCGTGAAGAAGACCCCCACGTCGGCGCCCGTCGACCGGTGGTAGTTCGACAGCCAGTGCGGCAGCACGCCGATCGCCACCGCGGCGGCGACCGCGACGGCCGGCCCGGCCAGCGACGAGCGGCGCAGCCTCACACCTTCCTCACTCGTGTCCGGCCGAACAGCCCCGACGGCTTGACGAGGAGCACGACGAGCATCAGCACGAACGCCGCCGGCAGCAGGAGCTGCGGCGTCACCCAGCTCACGTAGCTGCCGAGCAGGTTGAGCGTGACGCCGATCGCGAGCGCGCCGACGACCGCGCCGGCGGCGCTCTCGAGCCCGCCCAGCACCGCGGCCGCGAACGCGTAGATCAGGACGCCATCCATCATCGATGGCTGCAGGAGCGTCGTCGGGCTCGCCGCGGCCATCATCCCGGCGACCGCGCCGAGCATCGCCGCGAGCCCCCAGCCGAGCGACAGCATCCAGCTCACGCGGATCCCGACGAGCCGCGCCGCCTCCGGCCTGACCGCGGCGGCGCGCATGGCGAGCCCCACCTTCGTGAACTGGAAGAGCAGCCAGAGGAGCACGACGGACGCGATCGAGATCGCGATCGTCGCCAGGTCCTGGCGCGAGAAGGCGACGCCGCCGACCCGGTAGACGTGCGCGGGAAACGGGGCCGGCATGAACTTGATCTCGCTGCCCCAGATGTAGCCGATCGCGCCTTCGATCAGGATCAGCAGCCCGATCGACGCGATCACGACGCTGAGCTGGTGCCCGCGCCGCTCCACCGGCCGGATCGCGACGAGCTCGATCGCGAAGCCGCCGGCGAACGCGATCGCAAGCGTGAGCGCGAAGGCGGGCCAGTAGCCGAGCCCCCAGTCGATCAGCTGCCACGCCACGTAGGTCGTGAACGTCGCGATCGCGCCCTGGGCGAAGTTGATCACCTCGGTCGCCCGGTAGATGAGCACGAGGGCGACGGCGAGGCTCGCGTAGATGCCGCCGTTCGCGAGCCCGGAGATCGTCTGCTGCGCGAACAGCGAGCTCTGCAGCGAGCCGATCACGAGCGCCGCGCAGCCGGCGAGCAGCAGCCCGGGGACGATCCACGCGGTGCCGGGACGGAGCGCCATCAGTAGCCCAGGTAGCTTCGCCGGATCGCGTCGCGCTCGCCCAGCTCGTCGCTCGTGCCGTGGTAGGCGACCGCGCCCACCTCGAGCACGTACGCCCGCGCGGCGGTGGCGAGCGACGTGCGCGCGTTCTGCTCGACGAGCAGGACGGCGGTCCCCTCGCGCTCGTTCAGCTCGCGCACGATGCGGAAGATCTCGGCGACGACGAGCGGCGCCAGGCCGAGCGACGGCTCGTCGAGAAGCAGGAGGCGCGGCCGCTGCATGAGCGCGCGCGCCAGCGCGAGCATCTGCTGCTCGCCGCCGGACAGGGTTCCCGCCTGCTGGGCGCGGCGCGCCTCGAGCCACGGGAAGTAGCCGAGCACGCGCCGGAAGTCGTCCTTCAGCGCGCCGCGCCGCGTGTGCGCGCCGAGGCGGAGGTTCTCCCAGACGGTCAGCTCGGAGAACGTCCCGCGGCCCTCCGGGACGTGCGCGACGCCGAGCCGCGCGGCCCGCTCCGGTCCGCTGCGCGCGAGCGAGCGGCCGTCGAGCTCGATCGTGCCGCTCCGCCGCACCGTGCCGGACACGGCGCGCAGCGTCGTCGTCTTGCCGGCGCCGTTCGCGCCCAGGATGGCCACGATCTCGCCTTCCTCGACGGTCAGCGTCACCCCGCGCAGCGCCTGTACCTGCCCATAGCGCGCGTCCACGTCGCGGAGAGCGAGCAGCGGCATGTGGCCGGTCACTTAACCTTCAATTGAACGATGAGTCAATATGCACCCGTGTCCGATGCTGTCATCGTCTCGACCGCCCGGACGGCGATCGGCCGCGCCGCGAAGGGGTCGCTCGTCGGCGCGCGCCCCGACGACCTCGTCGCGTTCGCGATCCGCGCCGCCCTCGACAAGGTGCCCGAGCTGCCGGAGGCGGAGATCGTCGACGTGCTCGTCGGCTGCGGCTTCCCGCAGGAGAAGCAGGGCATGAACCTCGGCCGGCGCGCCGCGCTGCTCGCCGGCCTGCCCCACACTGTGCCGGGGACGACCGTGAACCGCTTCTGCGCGTCGTCGCTGCAGACGATCCGCATGGCGTTCCACGCCATCCGCGCCGGAGAGGGCGACGCGTTCGTCGCCGCCGGCGTCGAGTCGATCTCGCAGGTGAACGGCTACCCGAAGTCGGAGGACGAGCTCCACCCCGCGCTCTTCGGCGACGACGCGCCGATCGCGAACGTGTACATCCCGATGGGGCTCACCGCCGAGAACGTCGCCGACCGCTGGGACGTCTCGCGGGAGGAGATGGACCGCTTCGCGCAGCAGTCGCAGGAGCGCGCGGTCGCGGCGCAGGACAGCGGCTTCTTCGCGCGCGAGATCTCGGTCTTCGAGGGCGTCGCGGCCGACGACGGGCCGCGGCGCGGCTCGACGCTCGAGAAGCTCGCCGAGCTCGAGCCGGCGTTCCGTCCGGGCGGGCGCGTGACGGCCGGGAACTCGTGCCCGCTGAACGACGGCGCGGCGGCGGTGGTCGTCATGTCCGCGGCGCGCGCGTCGGAGCTCGGGATCCGGCCGCGGGCGCGCATCGTCGCGTCGTCCGTCTCGGGCGTCGACCCGGAGATCATGGGCGTCGGGCCGATCGAGGCGGTGCGGCGCGTGCTCGCGACCGCGGGCATGACGATCGACGACGTCGAGGTGATGGAGCTGAACGAGGCGTTCGCGGCGCAGGTGCTGCCGGTGTGCCGCGAGCTCGGCGTCGACCCGTTCTCGGACAGGCTCAATCCGCACGGCGGTGCGATCGCCCTCGGCCACCCGTACGGGATGACCGGCGCGCGGATCATGGGAACGCTGCTCAACGACCTCGAGACGCTCGACCGGACGATCGGGCTCGAGACGATGTGCGTCGGCGGCGGGCAGGGCATGGCAATGATCGTCGAGCGGGTCTCCTAGACCCTGGCGCTCCTCGCGGTCGCACTCGCGCTCGGCTCCTCGGTCGTGTGGGGCAGCGCGGACTTCGCCGGCGGCGCGCTGACGCGGCGGCTGCCGGCGTTCCCGGTCACGGTCGTCTCGCAGTCGGCCGGGTTCGCGCTGCTGCTCGTCGTCGTCGCGGCCAGGGGCGACGTCGCGGGTCGCTCGCTGCTCCTCGGCCTGCTCGCCGGGGCCGGCGGCGGCGCGGGGCTCGCGCTGTTCTACCGCGCGCTCGCGCTCGGGACGATGAGCGTCGTCTCGCCGCTCGTCGCCTGCGGCGCGGTCGTCCCGTTCGGGATCTCGCTCGCGACCGGCGAGCGCCCGTCCGCGCTCGCGCTCGCGGGCGCGGCCGCCGCGCTCGGCGGCGCCGTGCTCGCGTCGCTCGAGGAGCATCGCTCCGACTCGCCGGAGCGGGCGCGCGCGGTGCTCCTCGCCGTGGCGGCCGCGCTCGCGCTCGGGCTGTTCGTGTACTTCCTCGGGCTCGGCAGCCGTGAAGGCGACGCGCTGTCGACGCTGCTCGGCGCACGCATCGGCTCGCTCTCGCTGCTCGTCGCCGCGGCGCTCGCGGCCCGCGCGCCCCTCGGCGTCCCGCGTGCGGCGGTGCCCGCGGTCGCGGCGGTCGGCCTCGCGGACGTTTCCGCGAACGCGCTCTTCGCGTTCGCGAGCGGCCACGGCCTGCTCGCGATCGTCTCGGTGCTCGGCTCGCTGTACCCGGTCGCGACCGTCCTGCTCGCGCACGTCCTCCTCCACGAGCGCCTGACCCGCGCCCAGCAGGCCGGCGTCGCCGTCGCCCTCGCCGGCGTCGCCCTGATCGCGGCCGCGTGACCCTTCCAACCTGGTCTGACCAGGTGACATGGCTCGCCCGACCATCGCCGAAAAAGGCCCCGCCAAACGCGGAAGCTCCGTTGCAATGCGGCTCGCCGGGCAAGTGGTGTCGGCTGTGGAAGATCTGCGCGCCTTTCGTCACCCTGGTCTGACCAAGGGACTGGGCTCCGCACGGCGTGTCCGCAAGGTGCAGGCTGTGGAGTGGTTGTTGCACTACGGGCACACTCGGCACTCGACACTCGAGGCTCGACGCTCCACCTGCGGCGGAGGAGGCTCGCCGGTCACGGGGGCGCGTCGAGCCACGCGGCGAGCTCGGCCCACAGGTGCTCCATCGTCGTCGTCCGCGCCGGGTGGAGCGGGTCGTACGGGATGTAGTTGATCGTCCGCACGATCCAGCTCCCGGCGTCGTCAACGTCGAGGACGTTCACGCACGCCGGCGCCTGCTCGAGGGTGCCGAAGTACGCGCGGCCGCCGGCGAGCGCGTGCGAGAGCAGGATGCGGTTCACGCCGCCGTGCAGCACCGCGAGCGCCGTCCGCCACTCCCGGGCGAGCAGACGCTCGAACGCCGGCAGGACCCGGTCGAGCGCCTCGCCGAGCGACTCGCCGCCGAGGAACCGCTGCGACTCGTCCTGCACATGGAGGGCGCGCACGAACAGCTGCTCGAGCTCCTCCCGCGGGACGCCGTCGAGCCGGCCGCCGCGCCACTCGTCGAACTCCGCCCACCGCTCGGGCTCACGGCCCGGCGCGATCACGGCGGCGGTCTCGACCGTGCGCGGCAGCGAGCTCGTCACGAGCAGGTCGACGTCGACGCCCTCGAGGGCGAGCCGTGCGGCGGCAGCCTGCTCGCGCCCGCGCTGGGTCAAGAGAACCGTCTCCGGGTCGCGCGCCCCGACGTACGACACCTCCGCGTGCCGCAGCAGGTACAGGCGCCGTCTCATCGGACGTAGCATCGCAGCGTGCTCCCGCCGCTGATCGTCGAGGAGAAGGTCGAAGCCTTCCTCGACCGCCGCGGCCTCGGCGAAGGGCCGGTCACGGCGACGCGGATCGGCGACGGCGGCGGCTCGAACTTCACGTTCCTGCTCCAGCGCGGCGCAGAGCGCTTCGTGCTCCGCCGGCCGCCGCGGCCTCCCCTCCCGCCGTCGGCCCACGACATGGTCCGCGAGGCGCGCCTGCAGAACGCGCTCCGGTCGGCCGGCTTCGACCGGCTGCCCGAGATCGTCGCGGTCTGCGACGACGAGGACGTGCTCGGCGTTCCCTTCTACGTCATGCGGTACCTCGACGGGCACGTGCCGACGACGACCCTTCCACCCGGCCTCGAGACTCCCGAGGCACGCCGCCGCCTCGCGTTCGACCTCGTCGACACGCTCGTCGAGATCCACGCGGCCGACGTGTCGCGGCCGGCGCTCGCCGCGTTTGCACGACCCGGCAGCTACGCGGAGCGGCAGGTGCGCCGCTTCACGCAGCTCTGGGAGATCAACAAGACGCGAGAGCTGCCGGCGGTCGAGGAGACCGCGCGCCGGCTCGCCGCCGGCCTGCCGCGGCCGCTGCCGGAAACGGTCGTGCACGGCGACTACCGCCTCGGCAACACGATCGTCGGCCGTGACGAGCCCGCCAGGATCCTCGCCGTTCTCGACTGGGAGATGGGCGCGATCGGCGACCCGCGCGCCGACGTCGGCTACCTCCTCGCGATGTACTCGGAGCCAGACGGCCGTGCGAGCGCGCTCGGCACCTCGCCGGTCACCGCGGAGCCCGGGTTCCCGTCTCGCGCCGAGCTCGCCGCCCGCTACGCCTCGTCGAGCGGCCGCGAGCTCGACGAGCTCGCGTGGTTCGAGGCGCTCGCGCTCTGGAAGGCAGCCGTCTTCTGCGAGGCGATCTACGGCCGCTTCATCCGCGGCGAGCTCGGCGCCGAAGACACACGCGCCGCCGTGTTCGAGCACGCGGTGCCGCAGCTCGCGGAGACCGCGCTCGAGCTCGTCAGCCGTTAGCCGAACGCCTCGGCGACGCCGCGCAGCGTCGCGGCGTCGCGGGTCGAGACGAGCAGCGTCGTCGCACCCGACTCGCGCCAGGCCGCGAGCCGCTCGCGGATCCGCTCGACCGGCCCCACCAGCGCGACCTCGTCGACGAACGCGTCCGGCACGCGCGCCGCAGCCTCGAGCTGCTTCCCGTCGAGGAACAGGTCCTGGATCTCGCCCGCCTCCGACTCGTAGCCGTAGCGGGCGCAGAGGTCGTTGTAGAAGTTCTTCGACCGGGCGCCCATGCCGCCGATGTAGAAGGCGTAGTAGCCCTTGAGAGCGTCTCGCGCCGACTGGACGTCGTCGGTCACCACCGCGGGCACGGCGGGCGCGATGTCGAAGCCGTCGCGCACGCGGTCGAGCGGGAACACCCGGCGCGCCTTCTCGGGAGACCAGAAGATCGGCAGCCAGCCGTCGCCGAGCTCGAGCGCCTGCTCGACCGCCCTCGGCGCGATCGCGGCGAGGTAGATCGGGATCTCGGAGCGCAGCGGCCGGGCCATCAGCCTCAACGGCTTGCCGAGCCCCGTTCCGTCCCGCACCGGGATGTCGTAGTGCGTCCCGTGGTGCTCGAGGCGCTCCCGGCGGAGCACCGCGCGGACGATCTCGACGTACTCGCGCGTCTTCTCGAGCGGCCTCCCCCACGCCTGCCCGTGCCAGCCCTCGACCACCTGCGGGCCGCTCGTGCCGAGGCCCATCAGGAAACGGCCGCCCGAGAGCAGGTCGAGCGTGGCGGCCGTCATCGCCGCATTGGCGGGCGAGCGGCCGGGGAGCTGCATGATCGCGGTGCCGAGGCCGATCGTCTCCGTCAGCGCGCCGAGCCACGCGAGCGGCGTGATCGCGTCGACGCCCCACGCCTCCGCCGCCCACGCCGAGGAGTAGCCGAGACGCTCCGCCTCCCGCGCGAGCTCGACCAGCTCGAGCGGGCTCGTCCCCGGCTGCGCGTACCCCATGTAGAAGCCCAGGCGCATCGTGCGATGCTACGGCAATGACCGCCGCCGCCTGGTCGCCGCCGACGGAGAAGCTGGAGCGGGTGCGGACCTTCATGCACGAGCGCGTGCTGCCCAACGAGCACGTCCTCGACCGCGAGGACGACGCCGCGGACGCGCTCGTCGAGCAGCTGCGCGACGAGGTGCGCGCGCTCGGGCTCTGGGCCCCGCACGTCCCGCCGGAGGCCGGCGGCACCGGCACCGGGTTCCTCGACTACGCGTACCTGAACGAGCACATCGGCCGGACCGTGTGGGGTCAGCTCGTGTTCGGCTGCCAGGCTCCGGACGCCGGGAACGCCGAGATCCTCCACCTCTACGGCACCGAGGAGCAGAAGCGCCGCTGGCTCCGCCCGCTCGTCGCCGGGGAGGTGCGGTCGTTCTTCTCGATGACCGAGCCCGAGGCGCCCGGCTCCGACCCGACGACGCTGCGCACGCGCGCGGTGCGCGACGGCGACGACTGGGTGATCGACGGGCACAAGTGGTTTTCGTCCGGCGCGGAGGGCGCCGCCTTCGGGATCGTGATGGCGGTCACCGACCCCGACGCGGAGCCGCACAGGCGCGCGACGCAGATCGTCGTGCCCGCCGACACGCCGGGCGTCGAGGTCGTGCGCGCGGTCCCGACGATGGGCCACCGCGGCCGTAACTGGTCGACGCACTGCGAGGTCCGCTACACGGACGTCCGCGTCCCGGTCGCGAACACGCTCGGCGGCGAGGGCGCGGGCTTTCAGATTGCGCAGAAGCGCCTCGGCCCCGGCCGCATCCACCATGTGATGCGCTGGCTCGGCCAGATGCAGCGCGCGTTCGAGCTGATGTGCGACTACTCGCTCCGGCGCGAGAGCTTCGGCGAGCCGCTCGCCCGCAAGCAGACCGTGCAGAACTGGGTCGCCGACAGCTACGTCGAGATCCAGGCCTGCCGCCTGCTGACGCTCGACGCCGCGCACAAGATCGACCAGGGCGACGAGGCGCGCGTCGAGATCTCCGCGGTCAAGTTCTTCGCGGCCCGCGTCCTCCAGGAGGTGATCGACCGCGCGATCCAGGTGCACGGCGCGCGCGGCCTGACCGACGAGACGCCGCTGGCGCACATGGCGGCGATGGCGCGCGGCGGACGCATCTACGACGGCCCCGACGAGGTCCACCGGCAGGTGGTCGCGAAGCGGATCCTGAGGGCGTTCGCCGACGGCGACGGCTGGCAGTTCGGGTAGGTGGACTCGCTTCGCGGAAAGCTGCTCGTCTCGTCGCCGGCGCTCGTCGACCCGAACTTCCGCAAGACGGTCGTGTTGATCGCCCACCACGACGACGACGGGGCGATGGGGCTCGTGCTCAGCCGGCCGTCCGGCGTCCCCGCGACCGAGGCCGTGCCTTCGCTCGCCGGCCTGCCGGGCGCAGACGATCCCGTCTACGTCGGCGGCCCCGTGCAGCCCGAGGCGTTCATGGTGCTCGCGGAGTTCGACGACGTCGGCGAGGCGGCGGCGCCGATCATGGCGTCGCTCGGCTTCATGCCGGCCGACGCCGAGCCCGAAGGCCTCTCGATCCGGCGGCTCCGCCTCTTCGCGGGTTACTCCGGCTGGGGCGCGGGCCAGCTCGAGGCCGAGCTGGAGGAGTCGTCGTGGATCGTCGTCGAGGCCCGCACCGACGACGCGTTCGCGAGCGACCCGGACGCGCTGTGGCGGGACGTCCTCCAGCGCAAGGGCGGCCCGTTCTCCCTGATGGAGACGATGCCGTACGACCCGGGCCTGAACTGACGCTACCCGGGCGGCGGCCCGACGCGCGCGCCGTCCGCGCGCGGCCCGGGCAGGCTCGGAAAGCGGAACGGGGCCGGCGGGCGACCGGGCTGGACGAACCAGCACTCCCCGCAGCGCCCGCTCGTCGCCGCGAGCCACGCAGCCTCCGCCACCTCGGCGGGTGCGAGGAGCGGAAACCCGGCCGCGGTGAACGCGCCGCGCTGCGCGTCGATCATCGGCGTGTCCGCGATCCCCGGACAGACCGCGTTCAGGCGGATCGGCTCCAGGTGCGGGGCGGCGCTGCGCACGAAGCCGACGAGCGCATGCTTCGTCAGCGAGTACACGGGGTCGCTCGGCATGCCCATGAGCCCGGCGAGCGACGCGGTGACGACGATCGAGCCGCCGTCCATCACCTGCGCCAGCCGGCGCACGCCGAGGACGACGCCGTCCACGTTCACGGCCACCGCGCGGCGGTACGCGTCGACCGGCAGCCGGGCCGGGTCGCTCTCGCCGGTCAGCACGCCCGCGTTGAGGCAGGCGACGTCGACGGCGCCGACCTCCTCCCACGCCACCGGATCGGTGACGTCGAAGCCGGTGCGCAGATCGAGCGAGTCGACCTCGTAGCCTTCCGCTTCCAGTCGCGCGCGCAGCGCGCGGCCGATGCCGCCCTCGCCGCCGGTGACGAGCGCCTTCACGGCTCGAGGACGACCTTCCCCATGTGCGCGCGGGCCTCGATCAGGGCGTGCGCCTCCTCCGCGTCCGCCAGCGGCAGCCGGTGCCCGACGACCGGGTCGATGCTCCCGTCCGCCCACAGCTCGAGCAGCTCGGCGGCCGAGCGCCGGACGAGCTCGGGATCGTGGCGCAGCAGCCGGCCGAGGTACACGCCGGCGACCGAGACGTTGCGGCCGACGAGCCACTGCACGCTCGGGTCCTGCCATGTTCCGCCGGCGAAGCCGATCGCGACGATCGTGCCGAGCGGCCGCAGGAGCGGCAGCGACCGCGTGAAGACCTCGCCGCCCACCGGGTCGAGGACGGCGTCGACGCGGAGGGCGCCGAGCTCGTCGTAGCCGATCGCCTCGTCGGCGCCGAGCTTGCGTGCGAACGCGCGCTTCTCGTCGCTGCTCGCCGTCGCGATCACGTGCGCGCCGAGCCGCTTCGCGAGCTGGATCGCCGCCGAGCCGACGCCGCCGGAGCCCGCGTGCACGAGCACCACCGAGCGACGATCGATATGCAGCTGATGTACCAGCGGTATATGAGCGGTCAGGTAGGTCGTCAGGAACGCCGCCCCGGCCGCGAACGACGCGCCCTCCGGCAGCGGGAACACCCAGTCGGGGTCGACGGCCACCCGCTCCGCGTAGCCGCCGGCTCCGCGGGCGAACGCGACGACGCGCCGCCCGGCGAGCTCTCCGGCAACCTCGCTGCCGAGGACGTGCGGCAGCTCCGGCGGCTCGGGGTAGAGGCCCCGCCGCACCAGCACATCCGCGAAGTTCACGCCCGCGGCCCGCACCTCGAGCACGTGCTCGCCCTTGGGGTCTGGCACCTCCTCCAGCGCGAGCGGGCCGCCCACCTCGCGCAGGACGACGGCCCTCAACGGCCGGTCCAGCGCGCCTGACGCTTCTCGAGAAAGGCGGAGACGCCCTCCTGCCCGTCCTCCGAGTTGAGGCACGCCGCGAACGCCTCGACCTCGCGCTCGTCCGACCGCGCGTCGCGCGTCGCGCGAAGCAGCTCCTTGATCCGGCGCAGCGCGTGCGGGCTCTGCCGGTCGAGCGGCTCGACGTAGCGCGCGATGCCCTGATCGAGGTCGTCGACGACGAACTCGACGAGCCCCCACGACTCGGCCGTCTCGGCCGGGATGCGCTCGCCCGACATGATCAGCCAGCGCGCCCTCCCCGGCGAGATCAGCCGGGGCGCGCGCTGCGTCCCGCCGCCGCCCGGCAGCAGGCCGAGGTTCACCTCGGGGAACCCGAGCTGCGCGTCCCGCGTCGCGATGCGGAGGTCGCAGGCGAGCGCGAGCTCAAGCCCGCCGCCGAGGCAGTAGCCGTGGATCGCCGCCGCGACCGGGACGGGAGCCGACTCGATCAGGTCGGCGACGGGCTGGATGCCCGCCGGCCGCTCGCCGGCGGCCGAGCCGCCGACGAAGCCGCCGATGTCGGCGCCCGCCGAGAACGCCCGCTCCCCGCGGCCGCGCAGCACCACCGCGTGGACGTCGGGCTCGAGCGACTCGAACGCCTGCCAGAGCGTGTCGACGATCGCGGCGTTGACCGCGTTCACGGGCGGGTTGTCGAGCCAGACGGTGCGGATCACGGCTCGCTCACCGGCTGCGCGAACATCTCCCGCAGCTCCGTCTTGCGGAACTTGCCGACGCTCGTCTTCGGGATCTCCGCGACGAACTCGAACCGGTCGGGGAGCCACCACTTCGCGAACTGCGGCGCGAGAAACTCGCGCAGCTCCTCGCCGGTCGCGCTCGCTCCTTCGCGCAGCACGATCGCGGCGAGCGGGCGTTCGTCCCACTTCGGGTCGGGGACGGCGATCACCGCCGCCTCCGCGACCGCCGGGTGCGCCATCAGGGCGTTCTCGAGCTCGACCGACGAGATCCACTCGCCGCCCGACTTGATCACGTCCTTCGAACGATCCTTGATCTGCACGAATCCGCGCGGGTGCAGCGAGACGACGTCGCCGGTCTTGAACCAGCCGTCGTCGGTCCAGCGCTCCGCCGCGTCCGGCGAGTCGAAGTATCCGGCCGCGACCCAGGGGCCGCGGATCTCGAGCTCGCCCATCGACTCGCCGTCCCACGGCAGCTCGTTCCCGTCGGCGTCGCGGTTGCGGAGCTCGACGAGCGGCAGGGGCAGTCCCTGCATCGCGATGTAGTCGAACTGGGTCTCCTCGTCGGCCGTGGCGAGGTCGCCCGGGAGCTGGGCCGTCGACGCGACCGGCGAGGTCTCCGTCATGCCCCACCCGTGCACGACGGCGAGCCCGTGCCGCTGCTTGAAGCCGGCGATCATCGACCGCGGCGCCGCCGAGCCGCCGACGAGCATCCCCTTCAGCCGCGAGAGGTCCCACCGGCCGGGATCGGCGTCGAGCATCGCCAGGATGCCGAGCCAGATCGTCGGGACGCCGGCCGTCCAGGTCACCCCCTGCTCGACGAAGTCCTCGAGCAGGCTCTCCGGGTCGAGGAACGGCCCCGGATAGACGAGGCCGGCGCCGAGAGCCGCGGCGACGTACGGGTAGCCCCACGCGTTCGCGTGGAACATCGGCACGACCGGCAGGATGGTGTCCTGCCCCGAGATGCCGACCCCGAGCGGCTGCGCGGCGATCACGCCGAGCGTGTGCAGGATCGTCGAGCGGTGCGAGTAGAGCACGCCCTTCGGCCGCCCCGTGGTGCCGCTCGTGTAGCACATGGCCGCCGCTTCGTTCTCGTCGAGCTCGGGGTCGCGCCACGCGTCGGGGTCGGCGGCCGCGAGCAGCTGCTCGTAGTCGTCCTCGACGACGATCACGTGCTCGATCGGCGTGTCGCCGACGAACAGGTCGAGCAGCGGCTTGAGGCTCCGGTCGACGATCACCGCCCGGTCGCCGGCATGCGTTGCGATGTACGCGAGGTCGCCGGGATGCAGGCGCAGGTTCAGCGTGTGCAGGACGAACCCGCCGCAGGGGATGCCGAAGTACGCCTCGTGGTGCACCTGGTGGTTCCAGCAGAGGGTCGCCACGCGGTCGCCGCGCGCGAGCCCCAGCCCCTGCAGCGCGACCGCGAGCGCCCGAGCCCGCCTCGCCGCCTCGCCGTGCGTCGACCGCGCGAAGCTCCGGTCGGGCATCCGCGTCACGATCGGGCTGTCGGCGAAGTAGCGCTCGACGCGGCGGAGCAGGAGCGGCAGCGTCAGCTGCGTGTCCATCATCAGGCCGTTCACGACTGCCACCGCGCCATCGCCCGGCGCTTCTCGAGGTCCGCGTCGGTGACGACCTGCCCGTCGCGCTCGACGTAGCCGCCCTTGCCGCCGATCACGAGCAGCACGAGGTCCTCGTCGGTCCGGTTGGCGACCATTCGGTGCGTCGTCGACTCGACGTGCACGAGGCCGCCGGCCGGCACGACGTGCTCCCCGTCGTCGAACACGAAGGTCGCCGTGCCTCGGTGCACGAAGTACAGCTCGTCCTGCGTGTCGTGGAAGTGGTTCGGGCCCTCGTGGCGCGGCGGGAACACGAGCCCGTTCACGCCGAAGGCCGTGACGTTCAGCGCCTTGCGGACCTTGCGGAAGCCGTAGCCCTCACCGAGGTCGTCGAGTGTGGCGATCGAGTAGCCCATGGCGAGACTCTACGACGACGGGCCGAACAGGAAGCGCTCGAGCACCCTGTCCCGCAGCCGGTCGGGGAGGCGCTCGACGCGCGCCCGGCGGCGCGCGTCGGGGCCGACGACGTAGCGCGCCCGCGGCCGCCGGGCGGTCAGCGCGTGCTCGACCGCGGCGGCGACCGCCTCCGGCGGGACGGCTTTCGCCGACCGGGCGGCGGCGAGCGCCCGGAACCGCTCGCCTCGGGCGCGGTAGAGCGCCGCCAGCTCGGCCGGCAGCTCGTCGAGCGACCGCTGCGGCTTCGTCCAGATCGGGGTCGCGATCGTGCCCGGCTCGATCAGCGCGACCTCGATGCCGAACGGGCGCAGCTCGAGCCGCAGCACGTCGGCCATCGCCTCGAGCGCGAACTTCGACATCGCGTAGGCGCCGAGGAACGGCAGCGCGGAGCGGCCGCCGATCGAGCCCATCAGGACGACCCGCCCGCGCGAGCGGCGCAGCGCGGGCAGCGCGGCCTGCAGGACGCGCAGCTGGCCGACGACGTTGACGTCGAGCTGCCGGGCGAGCTCCTCGGCCGGCAGCGTCTCGAGCGGCGAGGCGACGGCGATGCCCGCGTTCAGCACGACGGCGTCCAGCTCGCCGATCGGCGCGACCTCGGCCGCGACGCGGTCGGCGTCGGTGACGTCGAAGACGTGCTCGATCGCGCCGGCGGGGGCCTGGCCCGCCTGTCTGACGGACGCGTGGACGGCGAAGCCGCGGTCGGCGAGCCGGCGGGCCACCGCGGCGCCGATGCCGGTGGACGTCCCGGTTACGAGGACAGCAGGGATTCGGCGATCTCCGCGCGGTGGACGCGGCCGTAGCCGAGCACGCTCTCGAGCTTCAGCGCGCGCTTGTAGTAGCGGTGGAGCGGGTGCTCCCAGGTGAAGCCGATGCCGCCGTGCGCCTGGATCGAGCGCTCGCACGCGAAGACCGCCGCCTCCGTCGCCTGCGACTTCGCCGCGGCGCACGCGAGCGGCGCCTGCGGGTCGTTCTCGGCGATCGTCCACGCCGCCCAGTACGCGAGCGAGCGTGCGAGCTCGACGGCCACATACGCGTCGACGACGGAGTGCGAGACCGCCTGGTAGCTGCCGATCTTCCTGCCGAACTGCTCGCGCTCGGAGGCGTAGGCGACCGCGAGGTCGACTGCACGCGATCCGATCCCGACCGCCTCGAGCGCGTAGGCGACGAGCAGCCTCGTTCGGTCGTCGCCGGCCTCCTGCTCGATGTACGGGCCCTCGTAGAGCGCGCGTCCGACCTCCTCGAAGATCACCGCCGCCTCGAGGAACGACGCCGACGACGCGATGCCCACCCACCCCTGCTCGGCAAGCTCGTCGAGCGACGGGCTCCGTGCGAGCACCTGGCGCGCGACCGCCCGGATCTCCTCCTGCTCCTCGCTGAACGAGAAGTCCATCAGCGCGACCTCGGGAGGCCGAGAACTCGCTCAGCCACGATGGAGCGCAGGATCTCGCTCGTCCCCGCCTCGATCGTGTTTCCGCGCGAGCGGAGCTGCTGGTACTGCCAGTAGGGGTCCTCGTCCGGGCCGCCGAGGATCTCGAGCGCGAGCTTCGTGAGCCGCTGGTTCGCCTCCGACCAGACGAGCTTCGACGCGGAGCCTTCGGGACCGGGGATGCCTGTCTTCGTGAG
>DASRGA010000003.1:0-8676 GCA_035651295.1 Gaiellaceae bacterium
AGACGTCGAGCTCACGAAGGAGCAGATCGAGGACTTCTTCGCCTACCTCGTCGACCACTCGATCGAGCTGGTCGAGGGCGAGCAGCACAAGTCGCTGCCGCACGAGCAGCCGCCGCCGGCGCCCGAGGACGAGAAGGCGCCGCCCAAGCTGGACCTCACCGTCGAGCCGTCGCTCGACTCGCTGCGCCTCTACCTGCGCGAGATCGGCAAGGTGCCGTTGCTCACGGCCGACCAGGAGGTCGCGCTCGCGAAACGCATCGAGCGCGGCGACATGGCGGCGAAGAAGCACATGATCGAGGCGAACCTGCGCCTCGTCGTCTCGATCGCGAAGGGCTACCTGGGGCGCGGCCTCTCCTTCCTCGACCTCATCCAGGAGGGCTCGCTCGGCCTCATCCGCGCGGTGGAGAAGTTCGACTACCGCAAGGGCTACAAGTTCTCGACGTACGCCACCTGGTGGATCCGCCAGGCGGTCACGCGCGCGATCGCCGACAAGGCGCGCACGATCCGCATTCCCGTGCACATGGTCGAAAAGCTGAACAAGGTCGTGCACATCGAGCGCCAGCTCGTGCAGCGCCTCGGCCGCGAGCCGCGCCCGGAGGAGATCGCCGAGGAGCTCGAGATGTCGTGCGAGGAGGTGCGCGAGATCCTGCGCATGGCGCAGCTGCCGGTGTCGCTGGAGAAGCCGATCGGCGAGGAGGAGGAGTCGGCGCTCGGCGACTTCGTGCCGGACGAGATGGCCGAGTCGCCCTTCGACACGGCCTCGACGTCGCTGCGCCGCGAGGACATCGAGCTGGCGCTGTCGTCGCTGCCGGAGCGCGAGCGCAAGGTGATCGAGCTTCGCTTCGGGCTCTCCGGCGAGCAGCCGGCGACGCTGGAGGAGGTCGGTCGGGCCTTCGGCGTCACGCGCGAGCGCATCCGCCAGATCGAGAACAACACGCTCAAGAAGCTCGAGTCGCTGCCCGAGGCGCAGGCGCTCAGGGATTGCGTCTGATCGCGGGGGGAACCGCGGTTCGCCCCGCACGCCGGCAGGCCGCGCTTCAGGCCCCGGTCGTCACCCGGACGGCAGCAGCTCCGCCGTCCCGAGGGCGGCGAGGGAGCGCTCGCGGATCTCGCTCGCGATCCCGGCCACGTCGGCGTCGAGCGGCGCGAGCGCGGTCGCGGTCAGCCAGACGAGCTTGTCCGAGACGTCGCCCACGGTGACCCGGATCTCGAGCTGCCCGGCGCCGGGCACGCTGCGCGCCGCGGCGAGCACCACCTCGCGGGCGCGGTCGAGCGGGGCGCCCAGGCGCACGGGCACCGTCGCGGTGATCGTCCGGCGCGGGTCGCGGATCGTGCGGTTGACGATCGGCGTCGTCGTCAGCTGCGTGTTGGGGATGAAGATGCGCCGCTCGTCGTCGGTGACGAGCGCCGTGTAGATGAGGTTGATCTGCTCGACGAAACCGGTCTGATCGCCGATCGTGACCCGGTCGCCGAGCCGCAACGGCTGCGTGAAGGCGACGAGCACCCCGGAGCCGAGGTTGCCGAGGGGCGTGTTGAGCGCGAGGCCGGCGACCAGCGCCAGCACGGCGCTCGAGGCGAGCAGCGCGCGGGCGATCTGCTCGGTCTGCGGGAAGATGGAGAGCACGCTCCAGACCCCGATCACGGCGACGAGGGCGACGAGGACGCGGGAGAGGAAGCTGAAGGTCGTGCGCCGGCGCGCCACGACGGCGAGGTCGGTCTCCGCCTGCCGCCGCTCCCAGGCGGCGAACGCGCGGTTGAGCAGCCAGCGCAGCGCGAGCACCACCGCGACCCAGATCGCGGCGGTCACGATCGTCCGCACGGTGCGGTCGTCCACGGCGACGGAGTTCGGCGCGCGCGGCCGGGAGCCTGCCGGCGCCGGCCGAGGTCAGGGCGCACGCTCGCGAACGCGCGTTACGCCTCGACGAGGGGCTCGCGCTCGAGCTCGAAGGCGGCGTGCAGCGCGCGCACCGCGTCGGGGATGCGGTCGCGGGCGATCATGCAGGAGATCTTGATCGGCGAGGTGGAGATCATCTGCAGGTTGATGCCGAGGTCGGCGAGCGTGCGGAACATCTTCGCCGCCACGCCGGGGTGGGAGCGCATGCCCGCCCCGATCAGCGAGACCTTGCCCAGCTCGTGGTTCTCCTCCACCTCCATCGGCCCCAGCTCGCCGCTCGCCTGCTCGATCGCGCGCCGCGTCGCGACGACGTCCTCGAGCGGGACCGAGAACGACACCTCGGCTACCCCGTGCACGACGTTCTGGATGATCGTGTCGACGTTGACGTGCTCGGCCGCGACCGCGTCGAAGACCGTGGCGGCGGCGCCCGGCCGGTCGGGGATGCCGGTCAGGGTGAAGACGACCTCGCTCTCGCTGTGCGTCACCGCCGAGACGATCGGCTGCTCCATGCCCTCATTCTCCTGGATCCAGGTGCCCGGCTCGTCCGAGAACGTCGAGCGCGCGTGGATGCGCACGCCGTGGTTGCGGGCGAGCTCGACCGAGCGCAGCATCAGCACCTTCGCCCCGGAGGCCGACATCTCCAGCATCTCCTCGTACGAGACGACGGGCAGCTTGCGCGCCTCGGGGACGATGCGCGGGTCGGCGGTGAAGACGCCGGGCACGTCGGAGTAGATCTCGCAGGCTGCGCCCAGCGCCGCGGCGAGCGCGACGGCGGTGGCGTCGCTGCCCCCCCGGCCGAGCGTCGTCACGTCCATCGTCTCGCGCGCGAAGCCCTGGAAGCCGGCGACGAGCACGATCTTGCCCTGGGCGAGCGCGGCCTCGACGCGGTCGGCGCGGATCTCGCGGATCTTCGCCTTCGTGTAGGCGGCGTCGGTGAGGATGCCCGCCTGCGAGCCGGTGAGCGAGACGGCCTCGTAGCCGAGGTCGTGGATCGCCATCGCCACGAGCGCGCAGGCGATCCGCTCGCCGGTGGAGAGCAGCATGTCGAGCTCGCGCGCGTCCGGCGAGGGCGACACCTCGCGCGCCAGCGCGATCAGCGAGTCGGTCGTCTTGCCCATCGCCGAGACGGTGCCGACGACCTGGGCGCCGTCCTCCTTGGCGGCGACGAGGCGGCGGGCGACGTGCCGGATCTTCTCCGGGTCGGCGACGGAGGAGCCGCCGAACTTCATCACCACGCGCGTCGCCTGGGCCGTCGCCGTCGTCGCCACCGGGCCATTGTCGCGACGCTGCCACAATCGCGCACGTGGCAAGCGACCTGCTCGCGCCGGGCGCGCTCGCCGGCGCCGACGTCGTCGTGGAGGACACGCCCGGATCCGAGGGCGGCGCGCTCGCCGAGCTGCTGCGCGCCGAGGGCGCGCGCGTCCGCCTCGCGACCCCGGCGGAGCTCGATCTGCAGCCGCGGGCGACCGCGGCGTTCCTGGACGCGTGGACGCCGGAGGTCGCGCCGCGGGTGCAGGCGCTGCGGCGGAACGGCGCCCTCGTCACCTGCCTCGCCGACCTCGTGCTCGCCCGCTCCGGCGTGCCCGTCGTCGGCGTCACCGGGACGGCGGGCAAGACGACGACGACCGCCTACGTGATCCAGCTCCTGCGAGCGGCCGGCCTCGCCGTACGGGCGCCCGCACCGGGCGTCTCGGGCAACCTGTGGCCCGACGCCGGCCTGCTCGGCGACGCGAAACCTGCGGACGTCGCCGTGGTCGAGCTCACCAGCTCGCACCTCGCCTTCTGCTCGCACGGCCCGCGCGTGGCCGTGGTGACGTCGTTCTGGCCCGACCACCTCGAGTGGCACGGCTCGTTCGAGCGCTACGCGCGGGCGAAGGAGACGATCGCGCGCACGCTGCCGCCGGGCGGGACGCTGGTCGTGCCCGCGGACGGCTCCTGCGAGCGCTTCGTGGCCGCGGCGCCGCAGGCCGACGTGGTCCGCTTCTCGCTCGACCGCCCGGTCGAGCGAGGCGCCTTCGTCGCGCGCGGCCGCGTCCGCCTGCGCCTCGACGCCGGCACCGAGGTGGACGCCGGCCGCGCCGACCGGCTCCCGGCCGGCGGCCGCTGCGTCGCCAACGTGCTCGCCGCCGCCTGCGCGGCCCTCGCCGCGGGCGCGAGCGCCGGCGCCGTCGCGCAGGCGCTGTCCGGTCTCGAGACGCCGGTGCACCGGGTGCGCGAGGTGGCGCGCGTTGCCGGAGCGCCCGTGGTCGACGCGTCGATGGCGGGAACGCCGGCGAAGGCGGCCGCCGTGCTCGAGCCGTACGAGGACGGCTCCGTCGTGCTCGTCGCGGGCGGCGACGCCGAGAGCGCGGCCGGGCCGGTGCACGCGACGCCCGAGGAGCAGGAGCTGCTCGCCGCCGCCTGCGACGTCGCCGCGCGGAAGGCGCGCGCGGTCGTCGTGTTCGGGCCCGCGGCCCGCCAGCTCGCCGACCGGCTGCCCGGAACGGTGGTCGCGGCCGATCTCGACGAGGCGCTCGCGCTCGCCGCCGGCCTCGCCGCCGGCGCGGCCGCCGTGGTGGTGGCGCCGATGTTCCCGCTCGCGCCCGAAGTCCGGGCCACGGTGCCCGAGCTCGCTCGGCGGCACGCGCGCGGGCGGCCATAGGATCCGCGCGTGGCCGACTACCCGGCGCACCGCGAGACCGACGTCGTCCTGCGCGACGGCAGCACCGCCCACATCCGGCCCGCGCGGCCCTCCGACCGCGAGGCGCTCGAGGACTACTTCATCGACCTCACCGACGAGTCGCGCCGGCTGCGCTTCTGGGGCCAGTCGGTGGACATCGGCGAGCAGGCGCGCAACGCCGTCGAGATCGACTACGCCGACCACCTGACGCTGCTCGCCTTCGCGGGCCGGGACAGCGAGCGGGTGCTCGGCGGCGCGCAGTACATCCGGCAGGGCCGCGCCGTCGCCGAGATCGCCATGAGCGTGCGCGACGAGCTGCAGGGCAAGGGCCTCGCCTCGATCCTGATCGCCCACCTCGCCGACGCCGCCCGGGAGCAGGGCATCGACGTCTTCCACGCCGACGTCCTGCCCGAGAACCACCGCATGATCGACGTCTTCCGCCGCACCGGCTTCCCCGTCTCGATCCGGGCGAAGCCCGGCGTGGTCGAGGTCGAGCTCCCCACCGAGCTGACCGCCGAGGCTGCGGAGCAGTACGAGGAGCGCGAGCGGATCGCGGCCGCGAACGCGGTGCGGACGTTCCTGGAGGCGCGGTCGATCGCCGTGATCGGGGCCTCCCGCGACCCGACCACGATCGGCGGCAGGCTGCTGCGCAACCTGCTGCTGCGGCCCTTCGCGGGCGTCGTCTATCCCGTCAACCCCGCGAGCGCGTCGGTGCAGGGCGTGCCGGCGTACCCGACCATCGAGGACGTGCCTGCCGACGTCGAGCTCGCGTTCGTGGCGGTGCCGGCGGCCGCCGTCGTCGGCGTCGCCGAGGCGTGCGCCCGCAAGGGCGTGCGCGCGCTCGTCGTCATCTCGGCCGGCTTCGCCGAGACCGGCGAGGCCGGACAGGCCCTGCAGCAGGAGCTGCTCGAGGTCTGCCGCGCGTCGGGCATGCGGCTGATCGGGCCGAACTGCATGGGCATCGTCAACACCGACCCGGAGATCGACCTCAGCGGCACCTTCGCGCAGGCGCACCCGCCGGAGGGGCGCGTCGCCTTCATGTCGCAGTCGGGAGCGCTCGGGATCGCCGTGATCAACATGGCGAACGCGCTCGGCCTCGGCCTCTCCTCCTTCGTGTCGATCGGCAACAAGGCCGACGTGTCCGGCAACGACCTGCTCTGCTACTGGGACGCGGATCCGCGCACGGACGTCGTCCTGCTCTACCTGGAATCGTTCGGCAACCCGCGCCGCTTCGCCGAGCTCGCGCGCCGGATCGGCCGCCGCAAGCCGATCGTCGCCGTCAAGAGCGGCCGCAGCGCCGCCGGCCAGCGCGCGGCGTCGTCGCACACGGGCGCACTGCTCGCTGCCTCCGACACCGCCGTGGACGCACTGCTGCGCCAGGTCGGCGTGATCCGCACCGACACGCTCGAGGAGATGTTCGACGTGGCGGCGCTGCTCGCCAACCAGCCCGTGCCGAGAGGCCGCAACGTCGCCATCCTCACGAACGCGGGCGGCCTCGGCATCCAGTGCGCCGACACGTGCGAGGCGCGGGGCCTCCGCGTCCCGGAGCTCTCCGAGGACACCGTGGCGAAGCTGCGCGCCTTCCTGCCGCCCGCGGCGAGCGTCGCCAACCCGGTGGACATGATCGCGTCGGCGACCGGCGAGGACTACGGTCGCGCGATCCAGACGATCGCGGGCGACGGCGGCGTCGACGCGCTGATCGTGATCTACATCCCGCCGCTCGAGGACGACGCGCCGGAGGTCGCCCGTCACCTCGTGGAGGCGATCGGTGGCATCGGCGGGCAGATCCCGGTGCTGACCTGCTTCATGTCCGCGCGCGGGCTGCCGCCCGCGCTGTCCGCGCCCGGCGTGCGCATTCCCTCCTACGGCTTCCCCGAGCAGGCGGCGATCGCGCTCGCGCACGCGGCCGAGCACGGCGCCTGGCGCGCGCGCGACCCCGGCCGCGTCGTCCACTTCCCGGGCCTGCGCGTCGACGAGGCGACGGCGGTGATCGCGCAGGCGCTCGAGCGCGGCGAGACGTGGCTCGAGCCGGACGAGATCGCGCTCCTGTTCGACTGCTACGGCCTGCCGCTGGTGCGCCAGGCGCGCGCGGCCAGCGCGGCGGAGGCGGCCGACGCGGCGCGCCGGCTGGGCGGCAGGCTCGTGCTCAAGGCGGTGGGCCCGCTCCACAAGACCGAGGTCGGGGCCGTCCGGCTCGGCCTCGCGCCGGAGCAGGTCGAGGCGGAGGCGGCCGCGATGGCGGAGCGGATCCGCGCCCGCGGCGAGCCGCTCGAGGGCTTCGTCGTGCAGGAGCTGGTCGAGGGGGGCGTCGAGATGCTCGTCGGCATGGCGCACGACCCGGACTTCGGCCCCATCGTCGCCTGCGGCGCCGGCGGCGTGAACGTGGAGCTGACGCGCGACGTGGCGGTGCGCGTGGCGCCGCTGACCGACGTGGACGCGGCCGAGATGATCCGCTCGCTCGCCACCTTCCCGCTGCTCGACGGCTTCCGCGGAGCGCCCAGGCGAGACGTCGGCGCGCTCGAGGACGTCGTCCTGCGCGTGTCCGCGCTCGCCGCGCAGCACGTCGCCATCGCGGAGATGGACTGCAACCCCGTGCTCGTGCTCGAGCGCGGCGCGGTCGTCGTCGACGCGCGCGTGCGCGTGCGCGTCCCGCAGCCCGCCCCGCCCTGGGCGGGACGCGCCTGACGCCTACTCTGCCGCCCCGCCCCCGGCGAGGAAGGCGCGCACGTCGGCCGCCAGCCGGCGGCGCGACGCGTCGTGCACGTACATCATGTGCCCCGCCTCGTAGTAGGCCATCTGCACGTTCCGCTTCAGCGTCGGGTCGAGCCCCAGGTGCGAGAACGTGTACTCGGTGGCGTAGTGCGGCGTCGCCAGGTCGTAGTAGCCGTTAGCGACGAACACGCGCATGAACGGGTTGCGGGACATCGTCTCGCGCAGCCGCTCGGACACGTCCACGTGCGCGTTCTTGAAGTCCTCGTAGTCCCACGCCTCGTGCACGGTCTCCGAGAGCACCTCGTAGGGGAGGTCGCTCTCGTAGCGGAGCTCGCGCCGCACGTAGTCGTTGAGCGCGGAGGTGTACGGCGCGAGCACGGCGTCGAGGCTGGGGTCGTTCTCGATCGTGTCCCCGGCGCGGAAGCGGTCGATGCCCGTGTAGCGGGCGTCGAGGCGGCCGATCGTGCGGCCCTCGTCGCGCCGCAGCGTCTTGCAGAAGCGCAGGATCTCGATGCGCAGGCCGTAGTCGCGCACGTAGGCGACCGGCAGCCCCGTGTACGCGGCGACGCGGGCGGCCGTCGCGTCGAAGCGCTCGGGCGGCAGCTCGTCGCCGGCGAACAGCGCGAGCTGGTAGTCGCCGGCGGCGAACTCCTCCACCTCGGCGAGGAAGGTGGCGAGCGGAAGCTCCCGGTAGCGGCCGTCGAGCCGGCCGTGGTACCAGGCGGCCGCCGCGTACGCGGGCAGGAAGAGGATGTAGGGCAGGTCGTTGCCGCGCGCGAACGTCCACGTCCTCGGGTCGAAGTCCGACGTGCCGAAGTGGAGGATCGAGGAGACGAGCAGGAGCCCGGAGAGCGCGAGGCCGTGGCGCTTGAGCAGGTGGTGGGCGAGCCCGGCGGCGCGCGTGGTGCCGTAGCTCTCGCCCGCGAGGTAGACCGGCGAGGCCCAGCGCCCGTTGCGCGTGAGGAACATGCGCACGAACTCGCCCACCGCCTCGATGTCCCGCGTGAAGTGGTGGAACTGCTTCGCCTCCTTGCCCGGGATCGCGCGCGAGAAGCCGGTGCCGACGGGGTCGACGAAGACGAGGTCGGCGACGTCGAGCAGCGACTCGCCGTTGTCGACGAGCCGGCCGGGCGGCGGCAGCGGCATCCCCTCCTCGGTCATGCGCACCCGCCGCGGCCCGAAGGCGCCCAGGTGCAGCCACACGGACGACGAGCCCGGCCCCCCGTTGAAGCAGACGACGAGCGGCCGCGCGGCGAGGTCTGCGACGTCCGCGCGCGCGTAGGCGACGAAGAAGAAGGAGGCTTTCTTCTTCCCCTCCTCCTCGCGCAGCAGCATCCGGCCCGCCGTGGCCGTGTAGGGCACCTCGACGCCGCCGACGCGACCGCGCGGCCGCTCGTCGTCTGCTTCAACG
>DASRGA010000004.1:0-39989 GCA_035651295.1 Gaiellaceae bacterium
CGCCACCGCCTACGGCCACCAGAGCTCGATCGCCGTCACGTGCGGCGAATCCGTGACGCAGGGCCAGGTGATCGGCTACGTCGGCTGCACCGGCCACTGCACGGGCCCGCACCTGCACTTCGAGGTGCGCGTCGGCGGCAACCCGGTCGACCCGCTCGGCTACCTCTAGTGCGGCCTCTCAGGCGAGGCCCGCGGTCTGCGCGAGCAGGAAGACGTTCAGGCACACGATCGTCGCCGCGACCAGGGCTGCGGCCGCGGTCGTCACGCGGCGGTTGACGAGCGGCCCCATCACGTCGCGCCGCGCGGTGAAGAAGACGAGCGGGACGAGCGCAAACGGGATCCCGAACGAGAGCACGACCTGGGAGATGACGAGCGTCCGCGACGGATCGAGCCCGAGGCCGATCACGACGAACGCCGGCACCATCGTCACGAGCCGGCGGACGGCGACCGGGATCTGGCGGCGGATGAAGCCCTGCATGACGACCTGGCCCGACAGCGTCCCCACCGCCGAGCTCGACAGGCCGGACGCGATCAGCGCGAGGGCGAACAGCGTTCCCGACGCGCGGCCGAGGATGGGCTCGAGCGTGCGGTGGGCGGTCTCCAGCGAGTCGACGTGCAGGAGCCCCTTGCGGAAGAACGTCGCCGCCGCCATCACGAGCATCGCGACGTTGATCAGCCCGGCGATCGTCATCGCGATCACGACGTCGGCGCGGGTGTAGCGGAGGAGCGTGCGCGCATCCTCGCGCGTCGTCGCGACGAGCCGGTCCTGCGTCAGCGCGGAGTGGAGGTAGATCACGTGCGGCATCACGGTCGCGCCGAGGATGCCGACGGAGAGCAGCACCGCCTCGCCGCTCCCGAACTCGGGGGTGACGGCGTGGTCGAGGACGAGCCCGTAGCTCGGGTGCGCGAAGCCGAGCTCGGCGAGGTAGCAGATGCCGATCACCCCGACGAGCACGGCGATCACCGCCTCGAGCAGGCGGACGCCGAACCGCTGCAGCTCGAGGATCGCGAACGCCGCGACGCCGGCGATCAGGGCCGACGGGAAGAGCGCGAAGCCGAGCAGCAGGTGCAGGCCGAGGGCGGCTCCGAGGAACTCGGCGAGGTCGGTGGCCATCGCGATCACCTCGGCCTGCAGCCAGAGCAGGAGGGAGGTGCGGCGCGAGAAGTGCTCGCGGCAGACCTCGGGCAGGTTGCGGCGCGTGGCGATCCCGAGCTTCGCCGACAGCGTCTGGATCAGCATCGCGAGCAGGTTCGCCGCCACGATCACCCAGACGAGCCGGTAGCCGAAGCGGGAGCCGCCGGCCACGTTCGTGGCGAAGTTGCCCGGGTCGATGTAGGCGACGCAGGCGATGAACGCCGGGCCGAGGAAGGGCAGGATGCGAAACCGCGTGCGGTGGAGCGCCTCGTCGACCGTGCGCAGGCCGGCGGGAAGCTCGCTGCGGGAGCCGATCACCTCGCGTATTTTAGCCGGACCTAAATCAACTGCCTAGCGGACGAGGCGGAGGTCCGGCAGGTTGCGATGCCTGCCGTCCAGCGCGAAGCCGTAGCCGACGAAGAACTCGTCGGGGATCGTGAAGCCGACGTACCGCACCGGCAGGTCGTCGACGAGCCGGCGGTAGGGGCGGTCGAACAGCGTCGCCGCGTGCAGCGAGCGCGGGTTCCTGAGCCGGAGCGACCGGACGAGGTGGTTCATCGTCAGGCCCGTGTCGACGACGTTGTCGACCAGCACGACGTCCCGCCCCTCGATCTCCGCGTCGAGATCCTTGAGGAAGCGGATGCCGTCCGCGCCGTCTCCGTACCCGGACAGCTCGACGAAGTCGAGCGCGTGGACGATCGGAATCGCGCGCGAGAGGTCGCAGAGAAACGGGATGCACGCGCGCAGCGCGCCGACGAGCAGCGGCTCCCTGCCCTCGTAGTCCCGCGCGAGCTCGGCCCCGAGCTCCCGCACGCGGGCCGCCAGCTCGGCCGCGTCGAGGAAGACCTCGCCGACCCGGCCGTCGGCTGCGGCCGCCCGGTGTGCCGCCGACGCCGTCAGGACGCCTTCGCGAGGCCGAAGCGCACCGCGAGCCGCTCGAAGTCGCGCTCGTAGAACAGCTTGATCCTGACCTCGGGGTAGAGCTGGCGCAGCTTGCGCAGCTTTCGGTTCTTGCGCGTCACGAGCGACTGCTTCATGACGGTGACCTCGAGGTAGAGGTCCTGGTCCGGGAGGTAGAAGTCCGGCGTGAACGCCTCGGCGACGCGGCCCTGCTCGTCGCGCTCGAGCACGAAGGTGGTGGGCTCGTACTGCCACGGGATCCCGTACCAGTCGAGGATCTTCGCGTACTCCAGCTCGGCGGGGTTGGCGAAGCGAGGCGGCTCCACGCCGCAATATGCCTGGAAAACTGGTGTTTCCGGCACCACTGACCGCAGGGTACCAGCGCCTCCGGATGACCTAGACTCCCGCGCGTGGCCCTGACCGTCGCCCATCTCTCCGACATCCACTGCGGCGACCCGCACTTCGTCGCCGATCTGATGGAGCGGGCGATCGCCGAGATCAACGACCTGAGCCCGGACATCGTCGTCTGCTCCGGCGACCTGACCACCTTCGGCTTCAAGGAGGAATTCCTCGCGGCGAGGCGCTATCTCGACAAGATCGAGTGCCCCGACCTGGTCGTCGTGCCCGGCAACCACGACTCGCGCAACGTCGGGTACGTGCACTTCGAGCAGTTGATCGGCGAGCGGAGCTCGGTGCTGAGGCGCGGCGGCGCCACCGTCGTCGCCGTCGACTCGACGGAGCCCGATCTCGACCACGGGCAGATCGGGCGGGGCCGCTACGGCTGGATCGAGGCGGCGTTCGCCGCCGAGCCGTCCGAGGTGCGGATCTTCGTCCTGCACCACCATCTCCTGCCGATCCCCGGGACCGGGCGCGAGCGAAACGTCGTGTACGACGCGGGCGACGCGATCGAGTGCCTGCAGCGGGCCGGCGTGCACCTCGTGCTCTCCGGCCACAAGCACGTCCCGTACGCCTGGAAGCTCGAGAGCCTGTTCGTGGTCAACACCGGAACCGTCTCGACCCTGCGGCTGCGCGGCAACACGAGGCCCTGTTACAACGTCGTCCAGGTCGAGGGAACGCACGTCTCCGTCTGGCGGCGCTACCCGTTCCACGGCCAGGAGCGCATCATCCAGTTCGACCTCGCGACCGGCGAGTACGAGAAGTACACCGGGCGCATCGAGCGTGAGGTGACCGCCCGCCGATGACGACGGCCGTCGCGCTGGTGGACGGGGAGCACTACCCGCCCGTCGTGCGCGACGCGCTGGCGGCGCTGCCCTACGAGTTCGTCGGCGCGATCCTCGTCGGCGGCACCGAGAAGCTGCGGGAGGCGCGCCCCGACTACGGCGTGCCGCTCGTCGACGGCTTCGACGGGGCCGAGGTGGTCGTCGACCTCTCGGACGAGCCGGTGCTCGGCCCGCCGGCCCGGCTCGCCTGGGCGGCGCGCGCGCTCGCGGCCGGGCTCGCCTACGTCGGCGCCGACTTCCGCTTCGACCCGCCCGTCTTCGAGCCGTTCGACCTTCCCTCGGTCGCCGTCTTCGGCACCGGCAAGCGGGTCGGCAAGACGGCGGTCACCGGCGCGCTCGCCCGCCTGCTCGCCCGGGACCGGGAGGTGGTGGTGGTGGCGATGGGCCGCGGCGGGCCGCCCGAGCCGGAGCTCGTCCGCGAGCCGCCGGGAGTCGCCGAGCTCGTCCGCCGGTCGCGGGCCGGCCTGCATGCGGCCTCCGACCACCTCGAGACGGCGGCGGTGTGCGGCGTGCCGACGATCGGCTGCCGGCGGGCCGGCGGCGGCCTTGCCGGTGCCGTCTTCACCTCGAACGTGGCCGAGGGCGCGGCGCTCGCGCGGGCTCTCGCGCCCGAGGTGGTGGTCTTCGACGGCAGCGGCGCCTCGATCCCGCCGATCGCCGCCGACCGGCGCATCCTCGTGGTCGGGCGCGGCGACGACGAGGGCGCCTACCTGAACCCCTACCGCGTGCTGCTCGCCGACGCCGTCGTCCGCATCGGCGTCGACGCGGAGCTCGAGCTGCAGCCGCTCGAGCCGCTCGAGGGCCGCGTCGCCGTGTTCACGGCGGGGGCGACGGACGTCTCGCACCTCGAGGCGGACGTCGTGCACGTCTCCGCGTCGCTCGCGCACCGCGAGCTGCTCCGGCGGGAGCTCGACGCCGTCGACGCGGACACCTATCTCGTCGAGCTGAAGGCGGCGGCGATCGACGTCGTCGCCGAGCACGCGCTCGCGCACGGGCGGCGCGTCGTGCTCGGCCGCAACGACCTCGTCGGCGACGGGGTCGACGAGCTGCTGCTCGGCGCCGCCCCGGCGGTCGTGCCATGAGCCCGCAGCCGCGTCACGGCGAGCCGCTGCCGCTCGGCGGCGGCGCGTTCCCGTACTCCAAGGGGATGATGGCGCGCGCGCTGATCGCCGCCGGCGTGCCCGCCGACAGCGCCTACCAGCTCGCGCGGCGGATCGAGCTCGACCTCGCCGAGACGGGCGCGTCGTCGCTCGACGTCGAGCGCCTCGAGCCGCTCGCGTGCGAGGTCCTCGGCGCGGAGGCGGGGGAGCGCGCGGTGAGCCGGCTCCGCCGCCTCGCCGACCTGCAGGCGCTCGACGTGCCGATCGTCGTGCTCGTCGGCGGAACCACGGGCACCGGCAAGTCGACCGTGGCGGCCGAGGTCGCGCACCGGCTCGGGATCACGCGGGTCGCGTCCACCGACTTCATCCGGCAGACGATGCGCGCGTTCTTCTCGCCCGAGTTCATGCCCACGATCCACCATTCGAGCTTCGAGGCGGGGGCCGCGGTCGACCCGGATGTCCCCGGTGACCCGACCGTGCTCGGCTTCGTCGACCAGTGCCGGCACGTGTGCGTGGGCGTCGACGCGGCGCTCCACCGCTCGCTGACCGAGGGGTGGTCGATGGTGCTGGAGGGCGTGCACCTCGTTCCGGGCCTCGTGCCGTCGCAGCTCGACGGGGCGGTGCTCGTGCACGTCGTGCTGGAGATCGCCGACGAGCAGCTCCACCGGCTGCACTTCAACGTGCGCGATACGTCGACCCGCGGCGTGCGCCCGATGGCGAAGTATCTCGACCGGCTCGACGACATCAGGCGCGTACAGGCCTACATCGTCGAGCGCGCCGGGCGTGCCGGGGTGCCGGTGGTGGAGAACGCGAACGCCGAGCGCACGATCGACGACGTGATCGAGCTCGTCATGCAGGCGGCGGAGCGTCGCTGAGCGCTAGCCTGCCGGTATGCCGAGTCGCGAGGACGTCGTCGAAGCGCTCCGCCAGGTCGAGGACCCGGAGCTCGGGATGGACATCGTCGAGCTGGGCCTCTTCTACGACGCGGAGGTCGACGGCCCGAACGTCAAGGTCACCTACACGCTCACCTCGATGGGCTGTCCGGCAGGCCCCATGATCGAGGACGACATCCAGCGCGTCCTGCAGGAGATTCCGGGCGTGGGGGAGGTCCAGAGCGAGCTGACGTTCGACCCGCCGTGGACGCCCGACCGCATGTCGGACGACGCGAAGTTCATCCTCGGCTTCGGCTAGCGCGCCGGGCCGCTCCTACCGTCTTCATACCGCGGGGATCCTCGTCCTCCAACGTCGGCTGCCGACGGTAGTCGGGTCGTCCCCCTGTCCCCGACCCGAGGAGTCTCGACCGTGAGAAGGCACAAGCTGCGGCTTTCCCTGACCCTGGCCGTCGCGGTCGCCGCGCTCGCCGCGGCCGCCGCCGCGACGGCCGCGACGCTGACGACGACCGCCACGATCACCGGCGCGGCCGGCCTGTCGCTGAACCTGCCGGCCAACCCGTCGATCAGCGACACCCTCGACGGCACCGACCAGACCGTCTCGTACGCGCCCGTGCTCGGGCTCGTCGACGCGCGCGGGTCGGGCGCCGGCTGGAACATGACCATCTCGGCGACCAACTTCAGCGACGGCGCCGGGCACACGCTCGCGCCCGGCTCCGTGACGAGCGTGGCGCAGGCGTGCCACAGCGGCTCGAGCTGCACCGTCGGCACGGCCACCGGCATCACCTACCCGCTGACGATCGGCGGCACCGCGGCCAAGTTCGCGAACGCCGCCGCCAACACGGGGCTCGGCAAGATCGACGTGACCCCGACCATCCAGGTCTCGATCCCCGGCTCGAGCTACGCCGGGACGTACACCTCGACGCTGACCTTCGCCACCGCGACGGGTCCGTAGCCGTCGTTCCGCCACGTCGGGACGGCAGCCGGGCGCCCCCGCGACCAGGGGCGCCCGGCTTCGCGCCGTCAGATCGCGAGGACGATCTTGCCGAACTGCTCGCCGGCCTCGAGCCGCCGGTGGGCGTCGGCGATCTCCGCGAGCGGGAACACGCGGTCGACGATCGGCCGCGCCTTCCCGGCCTCGATCAGCTCGCACACGGCGCGGAAGTCCTCCGGCATCCCCATCGTCGAGCCGAGCACCGACAGCTGCTTCCACCAGATGCGGTGCAGCGCCGCCGGCGGGTTCGGCCCGGTCGTCGCGCCGCACACGACCACGCGCCCTTCGGGCCGCGCGGCGTCGAGCGTGCGCTTCCAGGTCGCCTCGCCGACGTCGTCGACGACGACGTGCGCCCCGCCGCCGGTCGCCTCCTTCACCGCCGCGACGACGTCGTCGCTTCCGTGGTTGACGGTGACGTCCGCCCCTGCGGCGCGGGCCAGCTCGAGCTTCTCGTCGCTCGACGACGTCACGACCACGTTTGCCCCGAGCGCCTTGGCGAGCACCAGCGACGCGGTCGCGACGCCGCCGCCGATGCCCCAGACGAGCACCCACTCGCCCGGCTGGAGACGCGCGCGCGTCGCGAGCATCCGGTAGGCGGTCTCGAAGACGAGCGGGAACGCCGCCGCCTCCTCGAAGCTCAGTCCGTCGGGGATCGGATGCACGAACTCGCGCGGCACCGCGATCAGCTGCGCGTGCGTGCCGTCTCGCGTCTCGCCGATGATGTGCACGCGGCCGTGGTGCACGATGCCCGGGTTGATGACGACGCGCTCGTCGGTGCCCGCGATCACGCCGGCGCCGTCGGCGCCCAGGATGCGCGGCTTCGGCACGGAGGGCAGCCCCTTGCGGATCCAGATGTCGAGGTGGTTGAGCGAGGCCGCGCGCAGCTCGACGAGCACGTCGCCGTCGCCCGGCTCGGGGTCGGGCACGTCCTCGTAGCGCAGCACCTCCGGCCCGCCGTCCTCGTGGATCCGAACAGCCTTCACGGGCACAATCCTTGCATGCCGGCGGGAGCGCTCAGCGCGGCAGTCGACGGGCTCGCCTTCGACGCCGTCGGCGTTGCACGCGCCGAGGCGTACGCGGACGCCGAGCGCCACATCCTCGATCGCCGCGAGCGGGGCCTGTTCGCGTCGATGAAGTTCACGATGGCGATCCCGGAGGTGTCGTGCCACCCGGAGCGGCTCTTGCCCGGCGCGCGCAGCGTCGTCTCGGCGGCGCGCTGCTACTACCGGCCCGAGGCGCCGCTCGAGCCGGGGGAGGGGCGGCTCGCGCGCTACACGTGGGCGGACGAGTACGCGGCGCTGCGCGACGATCTCGACCGGCTCGGCCGGCGGCTCGGCGGGTCGTACCGCGTGCTCGTCGACGCGAACCAGCACGTCGACCGCGAGGGTGCGGCGCGCGGCGGCGTCGGCTTCTACGGCAAGAACACGATGCTGATCACTCGCCGGCACGGCTCGTTCGTCGTGCTCGGCACGCTCGTCACCGACGTCGAGCTCGAGCCGACCGCGCCGCTCGACGCCGACTGCGGCGACTGCCGCCTCTGCGTCGACGCGTGCCCGACCGGTGCGCTCGACGAGCCGGGCACGCTCGACGCGACGCGCTGCCTCTCCTACTGGACGCAGGCTCCCGGCGCGATCCCGGAGTCGTACCGGCCGGCGCTCGGCGCGCAGGTCTACGGCTGCGACATCTGCCAGGACGTCTGCCCGTGGAACCGCGGCGTGGCCCGGCGCCGCGACGGGCTGCCGGCGGCGCGCGACGGGCACGTCGATCTCGTCGCGTGGCTCGAGGCCGACGGGCGGGCGCTCGTCGCGGAGCACGACCGCCTCTACGTGCCGCGCAACGACGCGCGGCTGCTGCGGCGAAACGCGCTCGTCGCGCTCGGCAACGTCGGCGGCGCCGAGCACCTCGGCGTGCTCGACGCGCAGGCGGCCGGCGGCGACGAGCTCCTCGCCGAGCACGCCGCCTGGGCAGCCGGCCGCATCCGCGCCCGCCACCGCGCAGCCACGTCCGGACGGGACCGGTCCGGCGGCTGACACCGGACGGGAGCGCCACGAGCCGTCCACAACCGGCTCGCCGCGCCGGCGGCGGGGCTACGCGCGGGCGGCGCGGGCCGGGCGGAGCTCCGCGGCGAGCTCGCGGGCGCGCTCGGCGACGCGGGCGCGCAGCTCCGGCGGCCCGAGCACGATCGCCTCGCCGCGATAGGAGACGACCTCCCCGACGAGCCAGTCCGCGCTCCCGACCGACTTGTCGGCGATCGCGGCGCCGTCGACGAGCGGACGGGCGCCCTTCTCGACCTCCCAGCGCGCGACCGCCGGCGAGTACCAGATGCGCGCGACCGTCGCGCCGTGCAGCTCCGACGGGTCGAACCCCTCGCGCGGCTTGAACGACTTGCGCAGGAGCTTCGCCTTGCGCATCCGGTCGAGGCGGTAGGAGCGCGGCTGGTCGCGCTCGGTGTCCCACGTGTGCACGTACCAGTGGGGGAGCCGGCGCTCGATCGAGTACGGCTCGACGACGCGCGTGACGACCTCCTGCTCCTCCGGCTTCAGGTACTCGATCTCGACGAGGCGATGGTCGTCGATCGCGTGCGTCAGCGCCTCGACGAGGCCCTCCTCGGCGCCGGCCTGCGGCGTGGGCGTCTGGGTCAGCTCGAAGACGCCGAACGTCTCCTCGAGCTTGGCGCGCACGCGGTCGAGCGGCGAGTGGGCGCCGGCGGCGACCATGGGGCCGACGAACTCCAGCGCGAGCCGGATCGCGCGCGCCTCGAGCGGCGTCAGCCGCGGCGGGCGGCGGAACGTGTCGCCGAACAGCTCCTTGTCGACGTGCACCTCGTCGCCGACCAGCTCGGCGTACACGGCGTAGCAGCCGCCGCCGAAGTTGACCAGGTTGAGCAGCGAGAGATGCTCCTCGAGCTCGCCTTCCGGGATCGAGAACCGCTCGACGAGGTCGCGTGCCGGGATCCGCGCCTCGCGCTCGTCGCCGCACGCGGCGAGCAGGAAGGCGAGCAGCGACTGGAGCACGCCGAAGCGCTCGGGCGCGACCGGTCCGGCCGGCCGGTCGACGGCCGCGTCGGCCGCCGCCGACGGCACCTCCGCGGCGGGAGTCGGCGGCGGGCCCTCGTGCGCGGCACGCGCCGCGCGCGCGCCCTCGACGACGAGGCGCCGCAGCTCCGACGGCTGCAGCGGGATCGCGCGGCCGTCCTGGCGGAGGATCCAGCGGGCGAGCAGCGCGGTCGACGCGTAGCGCGTGACGAACACGTCGCCCTCGACGCGGTTGCGTTCGCCGGCGTAGGCCCGCTCGACCCACCAGGCGGTGTCGGGGGCGACCTCGATCTGCGCCTCGCCGACCAGGTCGCCGAACTGCCAGTCCGTCCTGCCCCGGTACTCCTCGATGCTGAAGTCGGCGGGGAGGCGGAAGTCGCGCTCGCGCCGCGTCGCGAAGCGGATGTCTGAGCGGATGCGCGAGACGCGGAACGTGCGGATGTCGTTCCGGTCGAGGTCGTGGCCGATCACGTACCACGAGCCGTTCTCCGGGAGCAGGGCGTACGGGTTGAACGTGCGCTCCTCCTCCTCGTCGCGGTAGATCGACCAGTAGCGGAAGCGCACGGTGCGCTGCTTCGAGATCGCGCCCTCGAGCTTGCCGAGCCGTCCCTGCAGCTCGGGTGAGTAGTCGGGGTCGCGCACCTCGACGCGCACGGCGGTCCCTGTCGGGGCGACCGCGAGCGCGCCCGCGCTGCGGCCCAGCGCGAGGTTCTGCAGCGCGAGCCGGAGCGGCTCCGCGTACGCGAACCTGCCTTCGAGGAGGTAGAAGCACGTCTGCAGCGCCGCGAGCTCCTCGTCGTCGAGCTCCAGCTCCGGCAGGAAGTAGCGTTCCGAGCGGAGCGTGTAGAGCTCCTCGCCGGTGAACTCGTCGCGCTGCGAGTCGAGCGGCACGCCGAGCGCGACGAGCTCCGCGCGGTCGGAGTAGAAGCGTCGCGCGAACGCCTCGTCGCTCATCTCCTGGTAGCCCTCGACGTTCGACTTGATGTCGCGCGCGGTGAGCGGACGCCTCTCCGCCATCAGGAACGCCACCAGCGAGAGCTGGCGGATCAGCTTGTCCGTGTCGTGGCTCACCCCGAAGGGACGAGCTTATCCGTGAGCACGCTTACGCGGCAGCCCGGCTGGACGTCTCGAGATGCTGGTGCGACGGGCAGTAGTCGCGGTCCGGCAGCGGCGTGCGCTGGCACGCCTTGCCCTTGCGCGTCGTCGCGCGGCACCGTGCGACGCCGCCGTCGAACGCTCCGGCCTCGATCTGCTCCTCGACGAAGCCGACCGCGGCGTCGACTCCCTTCGTCACCGCCCAGGCGACCTGGGCCTGCACGTTGATCGGGAAGTAGCGGCGGATGTCCTGGAAGAGGGCCTTGTCCGGCTTCGCGAAGTAGTGAGGGTCCTGGGCGAGCCGCTCCATCGTCCCCTCGCAGGCCGCGAGCACCTCGCGGCGGTACTCGAGCTGTGTGTGGTCATCCACGTACGGGTCGACCAGGTCCTTGATCGAGCGGTAAATCGCTCGCGAGTACTGATACATGCAGTGCTGAATTTGCAGGATTCGTTCGTCCATACGCCCCGACTTCGCTCTCTCGACTGTACCGGCCAGCCGTTTAGAACCGGTAATTCCTTCCTCGGGCGCCGGTTCCCGGCGAGGACTCTACACCGTTCTGGACCCTGTTACAAATGTTTCCAAAATTGCAAACAACGCTCGTGCTCTTTGCAGCGGTGTTCTCCCCCCTGCGCGGGAGCGGCGCACGCCGTCAGCGGGCGATCTGGCGCGAGTAGGCGCCGCCGAATCCCGCCTGGCGGGCCGTGGGGACGGCGGCGTCGGCCGCGGCCTTGGACGGGTAGACGCCGGCGAAGACCACGAGGTAGCCGGGCTGGAGGCTCGCAAACCCGCCCGAGTCGAGGATCCCGACCTGACGCAGGCCCCTGGCGGCCTTGGCCGCCGTGTCGAGCGCCTGCGCCCGGCCGCTCACCTTCGGATACGAGACGAGGACGACCGTCCAGCCGTTCTCGTCCTTCGGCCACGTGAGCCGCCCGTTCGTCCCCGGCTCCGGCGGCACGGGCAGCGTCGAGGTTGCGGTCGTTCGCGACCGGGGTGTGGTGGAGACGACGGGCGTCGGCGCGGCGACCGCGACCGTCGCGGGGGCGGTGAAGACCGCGATCGCCTTCGGTGCGCGGCGGCCGCTGACGACGATCGCGGCGGCCGTGCCCGCGACGGCGACGAGCAGCGCGAGCAGCGCGCCCCAGATCCAGTCGCCCGGGTACCAGCCGACGGAGCGCAGCCAGGCGCGGCGCAGGCCGGGGAGGCGCCCGGTCACGCGCGGGAGCGCGAGCCCGCAGTCGAGGCAGTAGCGGTCGTCGGGGCCGCGCGCGGAGCCGCAGCGCGGACACGAGCCGTCGGCGACGGCGATCGCCGCGGCCCGCCCGCTCACCGCGGGCCCGGCTCGACGACGGTCGCCTCGCCGGGGGCGAGCGGGGCCCGCTCGCCGCCGACCGCGCGGCCGCAACTCGGACAGAAGCGCGAGCCTCGCAGGAGCGGCGCGCCGCACTCGCAGCGCGGGCGCCGGCGCGGACCGTGCAGGAGCTCGTCGATCTCGGCGAGGCGCGCGTCGATCCCGATCACGCCGGCCGCGCGCTCGGCGAGCAGGTCGTCGCGGAAGCCGCCGCGCCGGTACATCTCGACGAGCAGCCCGCCGACGTCGCGCAGCGCGTCCTCGCGCGCCTTCAGAAGCGCCCGCCGCTCACGCCGCAGGACGCCCGCGTGCGGCCTGCGCGCCACGACTCCGTCCGTCTCCTTCCGGCGGAAGGCCATCCGCGGCCAGTGTAACGGCGGGGTAGTACGGCGCCTCCCGCGCTACAGCTGCACGACCACGAGACGCTCCTCGGTCATCTCGCGGACGGCCCAGGCGGGTCCCTCCTTCGTGTTGCCGGAGGCCTTGACGCCGCCGTACGGCATCTGGTCGGCGCGGAAGGTCGGCGCCTCGTTGATCGTCACGCCGCCGAACTCGAGCCGGCGGGCGGCCTCGAAGCACGTGCGCAGGTCGGCGGAGAAGATCGCCGCCTGGAGGCCGTAGCGCGTGGCGTTCGCGCCGTCGATCGCCTCGTCGAGCGACCCGACCCGGGTGACGGTGACGACAGGGCCGAACACCTCCTCGCACTGGACCCTGTCGGTCGGGGAAGGCCCGGCGATCACCGTGGGCCGCAGGAGGCCGTCGCCGGTGAGCTCGCCGCCGGTGAGCACCTCGCCGGACGACGAGCGGATCCAGTCGAGCACGCGGTCGCGGTCGCCGGCCGAGATCAGGGGACCGACGTCGGTCGCCTCGTCGGCCGGGTCGCCGGTGACGAGCTGCTCGACGGCGCCGACGAGCTCGGGGACGAACGCGTCCCAGGCGTCGGCGAGCACGAAGATCCGCTGCACGGAGATGCAGCTCTGGCCGGCGAAGGAGAAGCCGTTCGCGGCGAGCTTGGCGGCCGTGCCGGCGGGGGCGTCGCCGCAGACGATCGCGGGCGTCGCGTTGCCGAGCTCGAGCTTCACCCGCTTGCGGGCCGCGCGGGAGGCGATGCCCCAGCCGACCTCGCCGGAGCCGGTGAACGTGATCAGCTTCACGCGCTCGTCCTCGACAAGCACGTCGCCGATCTCGCCGGCGGAGCCGGTGACGACGTTCAGCCAGCCGGGCGGAAGCCCCGCCTCCTGCTCGAGGCCGGCGAGGAAGAGCGCCGAGAGCGGCGTCGCCGACGCCGGCTTGAGCACGACGGGGCAGCCGGCGGCGAGCGCCGGGGCGACCTTGTGCGCGACGAGGTTGAGCGGGAAGTTGAAGGGCGAGATCGCGCCGACGATCCCGAGCGGCAGCCGCAGCGTCAGCCCGAGCTTGCCCGCGCCGGCGCTCGACGCGTCCATCGGCACCATCTCGCCGGCGAGCTTGCGCGCCTCGACCGCCGCGAACGTGAAGGTCGAGACGGCGCGCTCGGCTTCGACGCGCGCGGTCTTGATCGGCTTGCCGGCCTCGGCGGAGATCGTCGCGGCCGCTTCCTCGCGCCGCTCGGCGAGCAGCCGCGCGACCGTGTCGAGGATCCGCGCGCGCTCGTGAGCGGGCAGCGGGGCTTGGAGCGCGGCGTCGGCGGCGTCGAGCGCCTGCCTCGTCTCGGCGGCGCCCTGCTTCGGCACCTGCCCGACGACGTCGCCCGAGTAGGGCGAGCGAACTTCGATCGAATCGGCCATGGGCTGATGCTAATGCCGTGAGTACAGTGGCCGCGTGGATGCGTACGTCGTGGACGCCGTGCGCTCGCCGATCGGGCGCCGCAACGGGGCGCTCGCGGGGATCCGCGGCGACGACCTCGCCGCGCAGGTGCTGAACGGCCTCGTCCGCCGGTCCGGCCTCGACCCGGCCGAGGTCGAGGACGTGCAGATGGGCTGCGTGACGCAGATCGGCGAGCAGGGCTGGAACGTCGGCCGCATGGCCGTGCTCGCCGCCGGCTGGCCAGTGAGCGTCGCCGCGAGCACGGTCGACCGCCAGTGCGGCTCGTCGATGCAGGCGAACCTGAACGCGGCCGCCGCGGTGGCCGCCGGCCAGCTCGACGTCGTCGTCGCGGCCGGGGTCGAATCGATGTCGCGCGTGCCGATGGGCTCGAACGGCGGCTCCGTCTCCGAGCAGGTGACCTCGCGCCACGAGATCGTGCTGCAGGGCACCTCGGCGGAGCTGCTCGCCGCCGAGTGGGGGCTGCCGCGCGAGGCGCTCGACGCCTACTCGCTCGAGTCGCACCGGCGCGCCGCCGCCGCGATCGACGAGGGCCGGTTCGAGCGCGAGCTCGTGCCGATCGAGCTGCCGGAAGCGACCGTCTCCGTCGACGAGGCGGTGCGGCGCGACACGTCGCTCGAGGCGCTCGCCGCGCTGCCGCCCGCGTTCCAGGCCGGCGGCGTCGTCACCGCCGGGAACTCGTCGCAGATCGTCGACGGCGCCGCGGCGGTGCTCGTCGCAAGCGACGCCGCGCTCGCGCGGCTCGGGCTCGAGCCTCGCGCCCGCTTCGTCTCCTTCGGGCTCGCCGGCGTCGACCCGACGCGGATGCTGCACGGCAACCCCGAGGCGATGCGGCGGGCGCTCGCGAAGGCGGGCCTGACGCTCGACGACATCGACGTGATCGAGGTGAACGAGGCGTTCGCGTCGGTCGTGCTGCAGACGGTCGCCGACCTGCGGCTCGAGGATCGCCTCGGCGACCTCAACCCGAACGGCGGCGGCATCTCGCTCGGCCACCCGCTCGGCGCGACCGGGGCGCGGATCACCGCGACGCTTCTCTCCGAGCTCGAGCGCCGAAACGGCCGCTACGGGATCGCGTCGATGTGCGTCGGCTTCGGCATGGCGATCGCGGGCATCCTGGAGCGCCTGTGAAGCTCGGAGTCGTCGGCCTCGGCGCGATGGGCGCCGGCATCGCACAGCTCGGCATCGAGGCCGGGCTGGAGACGGTAGGCCGCGAGCTCGATCCGGCGCGCGCCGAGGCCGCCCGCGGCCGGATCGCGCACTTCCTCGGCCGCAAGGTCGAGAAGGGGCAGCTCGAGGCGGCGGCGCGCGACGCCGCGCTCGCACGGCTCACCGTCACGGACGACCTCGCCGACCTCGGCGGCTGCGACGTGGTGATCGAGGCGGCCTTCGAGAGCCTCGAGGTGAAGCACGACCTCTTCCGCGAGCTGGAGCGCGTCGTCCGGCCCGGCACGATCCTCGCGACGAACACCTCGGCGCTCTCGGTGACCGAGATCGCGTCGGTGCTCGAACGGCCCGGCCGCGCGGTCGGGATGCACTTCTTCAACCCCGCGCCGCTGATGCCGCTCGTCGAGATCGTGCGGGCCGAGCGCACCGAGGACGACGTCGTCGAGCGCGCGTTCGAGCTCGGTGCGCGGCTCGGGAAGACGCCGATCCGCTGCTCCGACACGCCCGGCTTCGTCGTCAACCGCGTGCTGATCCCGCTCCTGAACGACTGCGTGCGCGTGCTCGACGAGGCGGGCGTCACTCCCGAGGATCTCGACGCCGGCATGACCCGCGGCGCGGGCTGGCCGATGGGGCCGTGCGCGCTGCTCGACCTGGTCGGCGCCGACGTGCACGTGCACGCCTCCGAGGCGCTGTACGAGAAGCTGCGCGAGCCGCGCTTCGCTCCGCCGCCCCGGCTCGTCCGGATGCTGCAGGCGGGCAAGCTCGGACGGAAGAGCGGCGAGGGCTTCTACCGCTACGAGTAGCGCTCGTCGATCGTGCGGGCGCGCATGTCGACGCCGAAGCGGCGCGCGGCCGGGGCGATCGTGCCGCCCTGGACGACCACCGACGCGAGCACGACCACGAACACGATCTCGTACAGGCGCTGCGCGTCGTGGACGTGGCGGCTGAGCGCGAACGCGGCGAGCAGGATCGGCACCGCCCCCTTGAGACCGCCCCACATGACGAACAGCCGCTCGCCGCGGTCGAGCCGGGTGGGGGCGAGCAGCACCGAGAGCACGAGCGGCCGCGCGACGAGGGCGAGGAACGCCGCGAAGGCGATCCCCTCGCCCCAGTGCGCGCCGCCGACGTTCGAGAGGTCGATCGTCAGGCCGAGCGCGACGAAGACGACGATCTCCGCAAGCGTCGACAGCCCCTCCTGGAACACCTCGATCTCGCGGGCGAACGGCGCGCGCAGGTCGCCGACGAGCAGGCCGGCGACGAAGACGGCGAGGAAGCCCGAGCCGTGCGCGACGGCGGCAGCGCCGTAGACGAGCCCGGCGAGCCCGAGCGTCCGGATCGTGTAGAGGCCGGCCGACGGCAGCCGCACCCGCTGCATCAGGAACCGCTCGGCGAGGCCGCCGGCGACCCCGATCGCGAGGCCGATCGACATCTGCTCGGCGAACACGCGGACGACCACCCAGAACGAGCCGTGCCGCGTCGCGAGCTCGATCATGCCGAGCATGAGGGCGATCCCGACCGGGTCGTTCGCGCCCGACTCGCCTTCGAGGATGGTGCCCGTCCGGCCCGAGATCTCCCGCTCGCCGAGCACGGAGAACATCACCGCCGGGTCGGTGGGCGCGATCGCGGCGCCGAGCAGGCCCGACTCGGTCCAGCCGAAGCCGAAGACGGCGTGGGCGAAGGCCGCGACCAGCCCGGCGGTCGCGAACGTGCCGGCGACGCCGAGCGAGGCGATCGCGCCGCCGGCGAGGCGGAAGCGCCGCCAGCCGATCGAGGCGCCGCCGTCGAAGAGGATCACGATCAGCGCGACCGTGGCGATCTTCTCCACCGTGCCGATCGGGAAGGCGAGCGACGGCCAGAGGTCCGAGGCGAGCGCCGCCGCGGCGAGGAACACCGCGGCCGGCGGGATCGACGTGCGCGCGCTCGCCTTCGAGGCGAGGAGCGCGGCCGAGAGCGCGCCGGAGACGAGCAGGACCGCCAACCCGAACGAGGTGAGGTCGTGCACCGAGCCAGCCTAGTGCAGCCCCCGGCGAAAACTCCTAACGATTCGCTCAAGAGCGGCATAATTCGGCACGCGACGATGCGTCCGATGCGCCGGCTGCTGCTTGCCCTGCTCTGCGCCCTGGTGGCCGTCCCCGCGGCGGTCGCCGCGCAGCGTGCGACGGGCGACGGCGTGCTCGAGCTGAAGGGCGTCTACGGCACCGTCCAGATCGGCACGTCGGCCAGGCCGGCCCGCGGCGCCCTCTGGGGGCAGATGGACCGGGGGACGCTCCGGGTGCTCGACCCGGACGAGAGCGACCGCAACATCTTCGTCAGCGGCTACGACCGCAAGCCGGTGGTGTCGACGACCGACTACGGCAAGGTCACCACCTACGCCGGCACCGACCTGCACTTCCGCGTCACCGGCGGCAAGTACAAGCTGTGGTTCCAGGGCTCGAGCATCGACCTGACCGCGGTCGGCGTCGGCCTCGCCCGCATCGCCGGCGACCCGACCGCGATCGACGCCGGCTCGTATGCGGTCGACGACGCGGCCTGGACGCCCGTGCCGGTGTACCTGCTCTCGACGCAGTACTGGCCCGTCCCCTTCGGCGACCAGACCCTCGCCCCGCCCGCAGCGGCGACGCCGTGACCGCCGGCACGGCGAGCATCCTGGTGGTCGAGGACGAGAGCTCGATCGCCTCGTTCGTCTCGCTGTACCTCAAGAACGCCGGCTACGCGGTGCGCACCGCCGCAACCGGAACCGAGGCGCTGAACCAGGTGGCCCGCGAGGTGCCCGGGCTGATCGTCCTCGACCTGATGCTGCCGGACATCGACGGGATCGAGGTGACGAAGCGGATCCGGCAGTCGAGCGACGTGCCGATCCTGATGCTCACCGCGCGCGACGAGGACGTCGACAAGATCATCGGCCTCGAGGTCGGCGCGGACGACTACCTGACGAAGCCGTTCAACCCGCGCGAGCTCGTCGCGCGCGTGAAGTCGATCCTGCGGCGTGCGACGCCCGAGCGCCGCGAGCTCGCAAGCGAGACGATCGAGCACGGCGACCTGCACATCGATGCCGGCCGCCGCGAGGTGCGGGTCGGCGAGGAGGAGATCCAGCTCGCGCCCAAGGAGTTCGACCTCCTCTGGGAGCTGCTCGACCACCGCGGGCTCGTCCTCACGCGCGACCAGCTGCTCGAGCGCGTGTGGGGCTACACCTTCGCCGGGGATACGCGCACGGTCGACGTGCACGTGCGCCAGCTCCGCCGCAAGCTCGGCGACGCCTCGCCGATCGTCACGGTGTGGGGGGTGGGGTACAAGGTGTCGCCCGCGAAGGACGCGAAGAAGGACACGGCGAAGACCTAGGCCGTCATGCTCGCCCTCCGGTCGCTCCGGGTTCGGCTGCCGCTCGTCTTCCTGGCGGGGATCGTCCTCGCGGGTGCGATCGGCGCCGTGATCGCGATCCGGCTGATCCACGACTTCGCGCGCGACCAGGCGTACCGCAGGCTGACCCGCGAGGCGCACGGCATCGCGCAGCTGTACGCGAGCGCGATCGACAACGGCTACGCGAACGGCAAGCTGAACCAGCGGGACCAGCGCGCGCCGACCGTCTACGCGCGCAAGACGCTCGAGCAGGCGACGGGCGACCGGATCTACTACGTCGGCCCGCGCCAGCTCTTCCCGGGGCAGCAGGCGGCCGGCCTGCGGCGGCTGACCGTGCCGATCGACTGGCACTCGGGCAAGTCGCTCTCCTTCGAGCTGACGCCGCCGGGGCAGCATCGCCGCTACTACGCGGTGGTCAACCCGATCGTCACCGGCTCGAGCACGACGATCGCGGGCATCGTCGTCGCGACGCCGAAGACCGACGTGAGCGCGACCGTCAACTCGCTGCTCGGCCGCATGGCGGTCGCCGGTCTGCTCGGCCTGCTCGTCGCGGGCGCGTTCGCCTGGTACCTCTCGCGCCAGATCGTCCGCCCGGTGCTGCAGCTCTCGGACGCGGCCGACGGCGTTGCGGCCGGCGACTACGCCGTCGACGTGCCGCACCGCGCCCCGGGGGAGCTCGGCCACCTCAGCGAGCGCTTCGGCGAGATGGCGGCGCGGCTCGCCGAGGTGGAGGAGCTCGAGCGGAACTTCCTGATGTCCGTCTCGCACGAGCTGCGCACGCCGCTGACCGCGATCCGCGGCCACGTCGCGGCGCTGCTCGAAGGCGTCGTCACCGACCCCGAGCTCGCGTCGCAGTCGCTCGCCACGGTGGAGGCGGAGGCGCGGCGGCTCGAGCGGCTCGTCGGCGACATCCTCGATCTCGCCAAGCTCGACGCCCATCGCTTCACGGTCACGAGCGAGGAGGTCGACATGGCGCAGCTCCTCGACCAGGCGTTCGAGCGCTACCGCGAGGAGGCGCAGCGCCGCGCGATCGACTACCGCCGCGAGGGCTCGGCCGCGCCCGTGATCACCTCCGACGGAGACCGGGTGCTGCAGGTGGTCGGCAACCTCCTCTCGAACGCGTTCCAGGCGACGCCGGACGGCGGCAGCATCCGGCTGCGGCTCGCGCAGCAGAACGGCACCGTCCGCGTCACGGTCGAGGACACGGGGCCCGGCATTCCCGCGGAGGTGCGCGAGCGGCTCTTCCGGCCGTTCGAGTCGAACCGCGGCGGCGGCACCGGCCTCGGCCTCGCGATCGCCAAGGAGCTCTCGACCGCGCTCGGCGGCTCGCTCGAGGTCGAGTCGCAGGTGGGTCGCGGGTCGCGCTTCTCGCTGGTGCTGCCGAACCGCTAGGGTCGCGCACCGTGCCCGATCCGCGCGTCGAACGGTATGCAGGCCTGCTCCTCGACACGTGCCTGCGCGTCGAGCGGGGCTGGCAGGTGCTCGTCTGGGGCTACCCGCAGGCGAGGCCGCTGTTGGAAGCGGTCACGAGAGAGCTCGGCCGGCGCGGAGCCTACGCGCTGCTTCGCCTGACGTTCGGCGGCGGGCTCGTCTATCACGCCGACTGGCTGCGCGAGGCGCCGCCCGAGACGATCGGGGTACCCGCGCCGATCGACGTGCACGCGCTCGATCATTGCGACGCGCTGCTCGCGATCGCCGCCCCGGAGAACACGCGCGAGGGCAGCGACATCGCGCCCGAGCGGACGGCGGCGGTGCGTGCCGCCTACCGCCGCCCGACCGAGCGCGTCGGCGCGAGCGACTTCCCGTGGGTCATGTGCTGGTATCCGACCGCGGCGATGGCGCAGGACGCGGGCATGCCGCTCGCCGCGTTCGAGGACTTCCTCTACGGGTCGGTGCTGGTCGACTGGGACGCGGAGCACGCCCGCCTCTCGCGCTACGCCGCCCTGTTCGACGCGGCCGAGGAGGTCCGCATCGTCGGCGACGGCACCGACCTGCGGCTCTCGCTCGCCGGGCGGCGGATGGAGGTCGACGCCGGCAGGGGCAACATGCCCGGCGGCGAGTTCTTCGGCTGCCCCGTCGAAGACTCGGCGGAGGGGACGATCGCGTTCTCCGAGTTCCCGCAGCTGCGCGACGGGCGGGAGCTTCGCAACGTCCGCCTGCGCTTCTCGGGCGGACGCGTCGTCGACGCGGCCGCGGACGGCGGCGAGAGCTTCCTGCTCGAGATGCTCGACACGGACGACGGCGCGCGGCGGATCGGCGAGCTGGGCGTCGGCTGCAACCCCGGCATCAGCCGCTACATGGGGAACGTCTACTTCGACGAGAAGATCGACGGTTCGGTGCACATCGCGCTCGGCTTCGGCTTCGCCGACCTGGGCGGGACGAACGTGTCGGCGATCCACTGGGATCTCGTCAAGGACCTGCGGAGCGGGGGGCGGATCGAGCTCGACGGGCGGGTCGTGCAGGAAGACGGCGTCTGGCTTCGCGGCGAGGCGCCCGCCGGCAGGGCACGGCGAGGGACGGCCTGACTGCGGCCGCAGAACCGTCCCTCGCGACGAAGCGCCGGCCCGTCTCCCACGGCAAGCGCGGCGCCCGCCCTCATCCTACGAAGAACTGGGTCCGATGCAAGCCGCGCACCGGCGAGAGGACGGCTACGCGGTCGCGGCGAGCGCGGCGAGGCGCATCAGGCAGAACGCCCCCTCGCCGGGCGCGCGCACGGCGGGGAGGGGATCGTCCTCGACGTAGTCGACGTCGGGGCGGAACCGCTCGCGGCGGCGAACCTCGCCGTCGCGCAGGCAGAGCCACGTGCCCTCGCGCACCTCGCGCTTGCGGAGCTTCACGTGCGCGTACTGCTCGACGATCTCGAGCGCGCGCCTCGTCGAGGCGAAGAACACCTCGTCGCGGCCCTCGCCGAGCCAGAGCGGGCGGCCGGCGCCGCGCGCGACGTAGACGACGCGGGGCTCCCGCTCGTCGAGCCAGGCGGTCGCCATCGCGCCGCGCAGCGTCTCGAGCGCGTGCGCGTCGCTGCGCGAGTGGGCGGCGAGCGCGAAGATCGCCTCCGAGTCGACGGTCATCCGCGGCTCGGAGCGGGCGCAGGAGTGGGGGGCGAGCAGCTCGTCGTCGTTCGTGATGATCCCGTTGTGGATGCCGATCACCGGTCCGTGCCGGACCGGGTGGTTGTTCGCCGGGATCGACGGATGGCCCTTGGTGTAGTCGCGCACGTGGACGAGGAGCTGGGTCGCGGCGTCCGGCACCGACACCCGGTCGAGGAGCTGCGACGCGGGCGTGCGCTGCTTGACGACGGTCGCGTAGGCGTCGTCGCCGCCGCGGTAGGCGTAGCCGACGGCGTCGGCGCCGCGCTCGGCGATCGCGGCGAGCAGGGCCTGCGCGGCCAGCATCCGGCCTACGCTGGAGCGTGACCGGAGGCTGTATCCCGCGATTCCGCACATGCGAACGATCCTAGGTACTGAGACCGACGGATCTCGGTCATTGTCGGTCTTTCTGGCCAATTCTTTACATCCTCAAGGGGTTGGCTCCTCCTGCCGATACGGACACCGTGGAAGAGCCCATCCTCGACCCGGCCGACGACCCGCCGGAAAACGTCCTCGGCCTGCTCGACGTCGCCGACGACCCGGAGACCGACGAGCCGGAGCCCGGGAACGCGACGCTCTCCGACGACGAGCGCCTCCAGTCGGCCGACCCGCTCAAGCTGTACGTCCGCCAGATCGGCGACGGGCGGCTGCTCACCGCGGCGGAGGAGCGCGAGCTCGCGCGCCGCAAGGACCTCGGCGACGAGCAGGCGAAGCGCCGGCTGATCGAGTGCAACCTGCGCCTCGTGATGTCGATCACCCGCCGCTACACGAAGGCCGGCGTGCCGCTCCTCGACCTGATCCAGGAGGGGAACCTCGGCCTGATCCGGGCCGTCGAGAAGTTCGACTACCGGATGGGCTACAAGCTCTCGACGTACGCGACCTGGTGGATCCGCCAGGCGGTCAGCCGCGCGCTCGCCGACCAGGGGCGCACGATCCGCCTGCCCGTCCACGTCGCCGAGCAGGTGCGCCGCGTGCAGCGCTCGCGCCGCCAGCTGGCGCAGAAGCTGAACCGCGACCCCTCGACCGCCGAGATCGCCGCCGACTCCGGCTTCAGCGAGGAGCGCGTGCGGGAGCTCTTCGAGCTGATCGAGGACCCGGTGTCGCTCGAGACGCCCGTCGGCGACGGCGAGAGCATGGTCGGCGACCTGATCGAGGACGAGAAGTCGGAGTCGCCGGACATGGCGACCGCGGCGAGCGCGCGCACGGTCGAGCTCGCCGAGGCGATCGACCGCCTGAACCCGCGCATGAAGCACGTCGTCCTCCGCCGCTTCGGGCTCGACGGGCGCCCGCCGCAGACGCTCGAAGAGGTGGGGCAGGAGATGGGGATCACGCGCGAGCGCGTGCGCCAGCTCGAGACGCGTGCGCTGAAGGAGCTGCGCACGGTCGCGCCCGGCCTGCAGCTCTACCTGCAGAGCTGACGCCTGCAGAGCTGACGCCCTAGGAGTAGGCGACCGCTGCCATCTCGTGCAGCGTCGCGAGCCGCTTCAGCGCCTCGACCTCGATCTGCCGGACGCGCTCGCGCGTCAGGCCGAGCCGGCGGCCGATCTCCTCGAGCGTCGTCGGGTCGCCGCCGGCGAGGCCGTAGCGGAGGACGACCACCGTCCGGTGGCGCTCCGGCAGCGCGCGCAGCGACTCGGTCAGCGTCTGCGAGCGCAGGGACGCCTCGACGACCTCGTCGGGCAGCGGGTCGTCGCCGGCGACGAAGTCGCCCAGCACCGCGTCCTCCGCGTCGCCGACCGGCGCGTCGAGCGAGCTCGAGGCGCGCGCCGCGGCGCGGACGTCGCGGGCCTGCTGCAGCGGCAGGTTCGCCTCGCCGGCGATCTCCTCGAGCGTCGGCTCACGGCCGAGCCGCGCCCAGAGCGTGCGCTCGGCGCGGTTCATCTTCTGCAGGCGCTCGACGACGTGCACCGGCATGCGGATCGTCCGCGCCTTGTCGGCGAGCGCGCGGGCGACGGCCTGGCGGATCCACCAGGTGGCGTAGGTGGAGAACTTGTAGCCCTTCCGCCAGTCGAACTTCTCGACGGCGCGGATCAGGCCGAGCGTCCCCTCCTGGATCAGGTCGAGGAACGGCAGCCCCTGGCTGCGGTAGTGCTTGGCGATCGAGACGACGAGGCGCAGGTTCGACTGGATCATCCGCTGCTTCGCGTCGCGGTCGCCGCGCTCGATCCTCCTGGCGAGCTCGACCTCCTGGGCGGCGGTCAGGAGCGGATGGCGGCCCGCCTCGCGCAGGAAGAGCTGCAGCGCGTCGGTCGTCGTCTCCCACGACAGCTGCAGCTCGCGCGCCGGCGCCGTCGGCGTCGCGGGCTCGTCGCCGGCGCCGCTGTCGTCGACGAGCTCGATCTGGCGGGTCTCGAGCTCGCGGCGGAGCGCGTCGAGCTCGAGCGGGTCAAGCTCGAGCGGCTCGATCACGTCGTTCAGCTCCGACTGCAGCAGCGAGCCGCGCTCCTCGCACGCCTCGATCAGGCGGAGAAGCTCCTCGCTCTCGAGGAGGATGTCGGCCTCCGGCGGCACGCGAACGATGAATGCCCCTCCCGGCGGCCGGTCAAACGTCCGTCACGCGAATGCACGAGAAGCGGTGTTATGTCAAGTTGGGACGGAAGCCGTCCGGCGCCGGGCCGAGGATCGGGCGATGACGGTTCCTCCACTCCTGGGCGGCCGGCTCGCCGGCGGCGACTTCGTGCTCGTCGAGTGGACCGCGGACGCGACGAGCTCCGCGGAGCGGCCGCTCGCGCCGCTGCACGTGCACGACCGCGACGACGAGGCCTGGTACACGCTCGCCGGGACGCTCGCGCTGCGCCGCGGCGACGAGGTGCTCGAGCTGCCCGCCGGCTCCGCCGCGCTCGTGCCGCGCGGCGTCCCCCACACCTACTGGAACGCCGGCGGCGGCCCGGCGCGCTACCTGCTCGTGCTGACGCCGCGCATCGCCGCCCTGATCGCCGCGCTGCACGAGCCGGGGGCGCGCGGCGACCTGCCGGGTCTCTTCGCCCGCTTCGCCTCGCGCCTCGTCGAGTGATCCACAGGCTTGTCCCCAGGGCCGGCGAAAGCCGTGGAAATGTGGACAATCCTCCGCCCGCAAATTGCGTCGAAATCGTGTCGGGCCGGCCTTGAACGGGCGCCCTCGGGCGGTTAGCTTCCCCGTTGCACCGAGCACGGAGCGCGAGTAGGTCGAAGCCGCTCCCGGGGACCGGTAGGTCGCAAGGCCGATGGTTCGCGGGGGAGGTGGACGAAAGCGCCACCGGCTCGGTGAATTTCTGGTCCCGCCCCTTTCGAGCACGCAGCAACGCCGGCAACGGAATGCCGTTCTTGCGGAAGTGTGCGCAAAGTGCGGCAATTGCCGCCGCCGGCCTCTTGCACGGGATCTCTCCACCCCCTAGGTTCCCTCGTGCACCGAGCACGGAGCGCGAGTAGGTCGAAGCCGCTCCCGGGGACCGGTAGGTCGCAAGGCCGATGGTTCGCGGGGGAGGTGGACGAAAGCGCCACCGGCTCGGTGAATTTTTTGTGGACCGACGCGCGCCTGGAACCTCCGCCCGCCGGGCGGTGTAATCGGGCGGTGGAGGGCCGGCCACCGGGCGAGCGTGAGCTCGTGCTGCGCGCGCAGCACGGGGACGCGCGCGCCTTCGAGTCGCTCGTCGACGACCACCGGGAGGTTGCGTTCAGGGTGGCGCTCGTGATCGCGGGCAGCGCGGCCGAGGCCGAGGATGCGGCGCAGGACGCGCTCGTCAAGGCCTGGCGCGCCCTCGGCCGCTTCCGCGCCGGCGAGCCCTTCCGTCCCTGGCTGCTCGCGATCGTCGCGAACGAGGCCCGCAACCGCCGCCGCGGCGCCGGCCGCCGCGCCCGGCTGCTCGAGCGAGCCGCCCGCGACCCGCGCTCGGGGGACGCGGCCCCGTCCCCCGAGGACCTCGCGATCGCCGCCGACGAGCGGAGCGGCCTGCTCGCCGAGCTCTGGTCGCTCCCCGGCGACGCGCGCCTGGTGCTCGCCTGCCGGTACCTGCTCGGCCTCTCCGAGACGGAGACCGCCGCCGTGCTCGGCGTGCGGCCGGGCACCGTCAAGTCGCGCACCGCCCGCGCCCTCGACCGCCTGCGGGAGCTCCATGGCTGAGCTCGAGCGCGAGCTGCGCGCGCTCGCCGCGGAGCTGCGCTGGCCGGCCACGCCCGCGCTCCGGCCGCGGCTCGAGGTGCGCCGCCGCCGCGCGGCGCGCCCCCTCGTCGTCGCCCTCGCCGCCCTCGTCGTCGCGCTCGCGGTCGCGCTCGCCGTCCCCTCCGCGCGCAGCGCGATCCTGCGCATCCTCCACCTCGGCGGCGTCTCGGTGCGCCGCGTCGGCACTCTCCCCCACGCACCGGCGCGGGCGCTCACGGCCGACCTGGGGCCGGTCGTCGACCGGGCGCGTGCCGAGGCCGCGCTCGGCGCGGCAGCGCGCGGGCCGGGGCCGTTTCATCTGCGCGCCGGCGTCGTCTCGACCGTGCTGCGCTCCCCCGCGCCGCTTCTGCTCAGCGAGCTTCGCACCGGGCCGGTGCCGATCATCCTCAAACAGCTCGCCGGCAGCGGCACCTCCGCCGCCTGGCTTGCGATCCACGGCTCGCCCGCGCTCTGGCTCGTCGGCGCGCGCCACGTCGTCCGCTTCCCGGACGCGCCCGCCCGGCTCGCCGGCAACGTGCTCGTCTGGCAGTCGGGGCCGATCACGCTCCGGCTCGAGGGGCCGCGGCTCGACCGGGCGACCGCGCTGCGCATCGCCAACGGAACCTGATCCGAGTGAGCGGTGTAGGGATGGTCGAGATGCGCCGCGCCGCCCTGACCCTCGCCGTCGCCGCCGCCCTCGCCGCGGCGGGCGCCGCGTGGTCGGTCGGGCCCGACCTGCCGGCGTTCGCCCGGGGGACGCTCGCCGCAGCCGACGGCGCGCGCTACGCCGTCGCGGCGGGCGCGGCCACGACCACCGTGCGCAAGGTCGTCGACGGCCGCACCGTCGCCACGGCGCGGATCGCCGGCCGCTACGGCCTGCAGATGGTGACGCTGCGCGGCGACCTCGCCGGCCTGAGCGCCGACGGCCGGACGCTCGTCCTGAGCGGCAACCTGACGGCGAACGGACAGCTTCGCACGCACTCGAGCCTCGCCGTGCTCGACACGCGGACGCTCACGGTCATCCGGCGCATCTCGCTGCGCGGCGACTACAGCGTCGACGCGCTCTCGCCCACCGGCCGCACGCTGTACCTGATCCACCACGTCGGCGGCAGCGACATCTCGAGCTACCGCGTCAACGCCTACGACCTCGCCGCCGGCCGGCTGCTGCCCCGCGTGATCGCCGACAAGCGGCAGGCCGGCTGGACGATGTCCGGGCTCCCGGTCGCCCGCGCCGAGTCGGCGGGCGGCGGCTGGGTGTACACGCTCTACCAGCAGGGCGGCAACTACCCGTTCGTCCACGCGCTCGACACCGCCCACCGCCTCGCGGTCTGCATAGGGCTGCCGCTCGACTGGCGGCAGCAGTGGATCTCGCGGGCGCGGCTCGTCCTCGCAAACGGCAAGCTCGAGGTGCGCACGCCCTCCGGGCGGACGCGCGCCGTGCTCGACACCGCGACGTTCGCGGTGTCGACGAAGTAGGATCGCCGTGTGCACTTCCGCCTCCCGTCGATCGACCACGGCATCACGTCGTTCCTCTGGGCGCTCTTCTTCGGCGTCTTCATCTGGATCGGCGGGCGCGCGGTCGGCTTCCCGAACGGGACGATGTTCATCGCCGGCGCCGTCGCCGGGTTCCTGATCTTCCTGCTCGTCCGGATCTACGGCGAGGACTGACTAACGGCGCCGGGCCTGACGCCCGGGGCGCCCGACGAGCGCGTAGACCAGAAGCCGCGCGAGCTCCTTGCCGATCGCCGACTCGAGGCGCGCGAACGCCGTCGGCTTCGCCGGCTCGAGGGCCGCGCAGTGGACGAGGAGGAGGTGAGTCCCCCGGTGGTGGTCGGCGGGAGCGGCGCTCATGATGGCCATTCATCGACCTTTCGGCCGCTCCGCAGAATCCCTGGCTCTGGGGAAAGGATTATTCGAGCTCGAGCCGACGAGCGTCGAAGGACTCCGAGGCGAGCTCGGCGCTGAACGCGTCGATCGTCGCTGCCGCGTCCTCGGCGAACACGTGGCCGACGACGCCGATCTCGCGGTCGTTCACGAACGGCACGTCGACGTGCGCGTGAGAGACCAGGTTGACCGAGACGCGCCCACAGGCCGGGCAGCGGACGGCGACCCCGATCCGAAGGCCGTCGGTCGACGGAGCGAGCAGCCGGAACGCCGACGGGGTGACCGGCCGCGGCCGCTCCTCCGGCCAGCAGAAGAAGCTCCACGGCCAGTCGCCCGCCTTGATCCGCGTCGCGGCGAGATCGCCCAGCTCGGCGCCGATCGCCTCGACGTGCGACGTCATCAGGTTCAGGAAGGTCGTCTCGGCGTCGAGTCCCAGCGGCGCCCAGTCGAGCTCGTCGTGCGTGACGAGCCCCGGATGCACTCCCCCGCACCCGCACGCGAACTCGACGCGGTACAGGGACGGAGCCGACGCGCCGGGAAGCTGCTCCAGCGAGCGGAACCGCGACAGGCGCACGTGAGTCTCGCCGTGCACGGGGCACGAGAAGGTGTACGCGGTTGTCAGCGCGTCGTACACGAGTGCTTTCCTACCCCATGTATCGGACGGCGCAATCAGTACTTGATGAGCGCGTGCAGCTCGGTGCCCGCGAGCCGTTCGCGGCCGCCGAGGAAGGTCAGCTCGATGATGAAGCACGCGCCGACGACGACGCCGCCGAGCTGCTCGACGAGGCCGCGGATCGCCTCGACGGTGCCGCCCGTCGCCAGCACGTCGTCGTGGATCACGACCCTCGCCCCGGCCGGGATCAGCCCGGGATGCAGCTCGAGCGCGTTCTCGCCGTACTCGAGCACGTAGCGGGCGCTGACGGTCTCGGGCGGCAGCTTCCCCGGGCGGCGCGCCGGCACGAAGCCGAGGCCCGCCTCGGCGGCGATCGCGGCGCCCACCCAGAAGCCGCGCGCCTCGGCGCCGAGCACGAGGTCGGCGCCGCGCGAGCTCGTCCAGGCCGCGAGCTCGCGGACCGTCTGCCTCAGCGCCGCCGGGTTCGCAAGGAGCGGCGTCACGTCCTTGAAGCCGACGCCGGGCGTCGGGAAGTCCTGCACCTCGCGGACGAGAGACCGCAGATCGAGATCGCTCACTGCGCGAACTCTCGCAGGTCGCGCCAGAGAAGCAGCGACGACAGCTCGCCGACGAGCGCGGCCAGCTGCTGCAGGTCTCCGAGCGCCTGCGCCCGCCGCTCGGCGTTCCGCGACCGCAGCGCCGGCGCGAGGAGCTGCTCGAGCAGCGACGCCTGCCTGCCCGTCGAGGTGCGCACCGTGCGCAGGTGCCGCGGCCCGACGCCGTAGCGCGTGAGCTGCGCGCACGCGGAGGCGACGTCGACATCCGACTCGGGGAAGCGCTTGTCGCCGCCGCTTCCGTGCGCCTCGAGCAGACCGAACTCCTCGAGCTCCTTGGCAAGCTCGACCGTGATGCCCGCGCGCTCCACGAGCTCCTCGAGCGTGATCGTCTCCTCCTCCGCGCCGAGGGCGGTCGGGCGGCGGCGCTGGCGCTCGCGCGCCGCCGGCGCGTCGAGCTCCTCCTTGATCACGCGCAGCGGCAGGAACTCGTCGCGCTGCAGACGCAGGATCGTCTGCAGCCGCTCGAGGTCGGCCTCGCTGAACAGCCGGTAGCCGCCCTGCGTGCGCCGCGGCGCCAGCAGGCCCTCGTCCTCCAGGTAGCGGATCTTCGAGATCGAGATGTCCGGGAACTCCGCGCCGAGGCGGCGCACGACCTCGCCGATGCGCAGCAGCCGTCCGCTCTCGACACGCGCCGTGGTCGTCATGCGATGAAGGTCAGCCGGTACTTGCCGACCTGCAGCTCGTCGCCCTCCTCGAGCGGCGCGCGGTCGATCCGGCGGCGGTTGACGAAGGTTCCATTGAGCGAGTTCTGGTCCTCGACGAAGAACTTGCCGTCCTCCTCGACGAGCACCGCGTGGTTGCGCGAGACGGTCACGTCGTCGAGGAAGATGTCGCAGTCCGGCGAGCGGCCGATCCGCGTCCTCGGGCCCGCCGGGCGGAAGCTCTCCCCCGCCCGCCCGCCGCCCGCGCGGACGACGAGCGCCGGCCCTTCCAGGCCGAGCTCGTCCACGCCGCCGAGGTCGGCGATCTCCTCCGGGCCGAGCGCCTGCGTGGTCTCGGCCACGGCCTCACCCTTCTGCAGGAGCGCGCCGCAGCGCGCGCAGAAGTTCGCGCTCTCGGGGTTCTGGAACCCGCACTCCGCGCAGTAGACGACGCGGCTCACCGGGAGTCGCCCCCCTAGGAGGGCGGGGTCGCCTTCCCCATCAGGATCGACGTGAGACGGTCGACGTCGACCTGCTCGAGGATGCTGCCCGGGCCTGCCGACTGCAGCCGCGCGACGAGCTCGGCGCGCAGGATGTCGATCTTCCCGTGCAGCAGGCGCCGCCGGTAGCTCACCTCGCGCTCCTCGCGCTCGAGGTCGTCGATCAGGTTCTTCAGTTGGTCGTCGGAGAGCGAGCCGAGCTCGGGGAGCGGTTCCACGCATTCCGCCTTTCGGTCGGGACCGGTTGTTCCGGATTCCAGCAGAGGCGCCCGAAACCGTCAACCTGAGGTTCAGGGTTCAGTTCACGCTCCGGCGCCGATCTCCTCCCGCTCGATCAGCTCGCTGACGAGCAGGCGGAGCTCCGATTCGAGCTCGCGCGACGCCTCCGGCGACTCGCCCTCCGCGTACAGGTGGACGACGGGCTCGTCGGCGTCGGGCAGCACCTGCACCCAGCCGCGCTCGTCGAAGATCTTGATCCCGTCGCGGAGGTCGACGTTCGCGTCGGCGAACCGCTCGTTCAGCACGCGCATCACCGAGCCCTTGAGCGCCCACGGGCACTGGAGCTGGCGGTGGATGAGCGTCGGCCGGGGCAGCTCGGCGACGAGCGCCGACAGGGGCCGCTCGACGGGCGCGAGCAGCTCGAGCAGCTTGCAGAGCGACGCGATCGCGTCGTAGGCAGGCAGGAAGCGCGGGAACGCGTAGCCGCCGCCGGGAGCGCCGGCGAAGACGACCCCGTCGCGGGCGGCCGCCTCGCTCAGCGCGGACAGCCGCGCCGGCGTGCGCACGACGTCGAACCGGTCGCCCACCACCTCCTCGACCTGGCTCGTCGCGGTGATCGGGACGACCACCGTTCGCCCCTCGCCGCTGCCGAGCAGGCTGAGGTACAGCAGCAGCCCCTGGTCGGGCCGGACCTCGCGGCCGCGCTCGTCGATCAGGAAGATGCGCTCGGCGGAACGGTCGAAGACCGCGCCGAAGTCGGCGCTCACGGCCTGGACGAGCCGCTGGGCGTGGTCGACCGTCTCGGCGAGCCGCACCGGCGCCGCGCCGGAGTCGGACTCGAACGCATGCGCCGTCACCGCCTCGACCCGGAGCGGTCCCAGCACGAGCGGCAGCACGAAGCTGCCGGCCGAGTAGCCGTAGTCGACGACGATCCGGAAGCCGCGCGCCCGGATCGCCTCGGCGTCGACCTCGGCGAGCAGGTCGCTCGCGTAGCTCTCGCGCGCCCGCGCCGGGTACGAGATCGAGCCGACCGCCGCGAACGGGACCCGGCGCAGCTCCTGCCGGGTGAAGTGCTTCTCGATCTCCTTCTGCATGCCGGTCGAGACCGCGATTCCCGGCCGCTCGAAGAGCCGGATCTGCACCGCCTCCGGGTCGGTGGTCGACGCGCCCACGTGGAACGCCGCGTCGTAGCCCTGGGTCTTCAGCAGGTGCTTGCCGACCGGCGCGGGCAGCGTGCGCAGGTCGGCGACCTGCACGCCGGTCGAGTTGAGGCCCGAGATGAGCGCGCGCTTGATCGTGCGGTACGCCGGTGCGCTTTCGCGGCTCGCGACGACGCGGGCGCCGCGCTTCAGCGCGGTGCCGAGCGAGGCGCCGAAGCGGAGCGCGACCTCCGGCGTCAGGTCGACGTTGACGAGGCCGACGACGCCGTCCTGCTGGAACACCTTGGTCGTGCCGCGCGACTCCCAGATGAGGCTCTCGTGGATCTGGGCGCCGTACTCGACCTCCTTGTACGGGTAGATCCGCACGCCCGGGTAGACGACGGCCTGGTCGCCGATCGTCACCTGGTCGCCGATCGCGACGCCCTCGTGGATGCGCGCGTGCGGGCGGATGTCGCAGTTGCGGCCGAGGATCGCCCCCTCGACGACCGCGCTGCGCCCGATGTAGCAGGACGAGTCGACGATCGCGCGGGCGAGCCGCGCCCGCTCGCGCAGCGTCGTCGCCGGACCGAGCACCGTGTACGGGCCGACCGACGACTCGGGCGAGATCGTCGTGTAGTTGCCGATGAACGCCGGCCCTTCGACGCCCTCGACGTCGTCGATCTCGACGCCCTCGCCGATCCAGACGTCGCCGCGGATCTTCAGCCCCGAGACGTTGAGCGCGACCTTGCCGTCGAGCGCGTCGAAGTTCGCCTGGCGGTACTGGTCGAGGTTGCCGATGTCCTGCCAGTAGCCGTCGCAGACGTGGCCGTGGATCGGCAGGCCCAGCTCGAGCAGCAGCGGGAAGAGCTCCGTCGAGAAGTCGAACGGCCGGTCGGCCGGCACGTGGCGCAGCACCTCCGGCTCGAGCACGTAGATGCCGGTGTTGATCGTGTCGGTGAAGACCTGCCCCCACGAGGGCTTCTCGAGGAACCGCTCGACGCGGCCGTCGTCCCCGGTGACGACGATCCCGAACTCGAGCGGGTTCTCGACCGACTTCAGGCCGATCGTCACCGCGGCGCCGGCCTGCTTGTGGAACGCCACGATCGCGTTCAGGTCGATGTCGCAGAGCGCGTCGCCGGAGATGACGAGAAACGTGTCGTCGAGCCGGTCGGAGGCGAGCCGCACCGAGCCGGCGGTGCCGAGCGGGCGCTCCTCGACCGAGTACTCGAGCGAGACGCCGATGTTCTCGCCGTCGCCGAAGTACGAGCGGATCGCCTGCGGCAGGAACGCGACGGTGGCGACCACGTCGCGGAAGTCGTGGTCGCGCAGCAGCTCGAGGATGTGCTCCATGCACGGCTTGCCGACGATCGGCACCATCGGCTTCGGCTGGTTGGAGGTGAGCGGGCGCAGCCGGGTCCCCTCCCCGCCCGCCATCACGACGGCCTTCACGCGAACACCTCGCGCCGCGCCTTGAGCGCGTACTCGAGCAGCGCGGCGAGCGCGAGCCCGAGCCCGGCCCAGAAGATCCAGAGCGGCCAGTGCGATCCCTTGTGCGTGACCATGACGAAGGCAAGCGAGGCGTACAGGAGCCAGGTCGCAGCCTTTCCGAGCCGGTTGACCTGAAACTCGTAGCCCCGCCCCATCACCACCGGCGTGCCGGCGATCGCGACGAGGTCGCGCGCCGGGATGACCAGCGCCAGCCACGGAAGGCGGCCGGCGTGCAGGAGCAGCACGACGGCGACGTCGATCATCAGCCGGTCGGCGAGCGGGTCGGCGATCTTGCCGAACGCCGACTCGACGCCCCAGCGGCGCGCGAGGAAGCCGTCCACCTGGTCGGTGACGCCCGCCAGGCCGAAGACGATCGCGGCGGGCCACGAACGTCCGCCGTCGGCGGTCGTGATCAGCGCCGCGTACACGGGGATCAGGGCGAGCCGGCCGACCGTCAGCGTGTTTGGGACCTGACTGCGACCGAGCACGACTGACAGGATACGGGCGTGCCTGCACTCGCCCTGCCCGGCTTCGTCAACGCCCACAGCCACGCGTTCCAGCGGGCGCTGCGCGGCAGCGAGCACGGCGGCGACTTCTGGGCCTGGCGCGACGGGATGATCCAGCTCGCGGAGTCGGTCACGGTCGACGAGATCCGCCGCGGCTATGTGGATGTCTACCGTGAGATGGTCGCGAACGGGTACACGGCGGTCGGCGAGTTCCACTACCTCGGGCTCACCGAGGCGCATGCGGCCGCAGAGGCGGGGCGCGAGGCGGGAATCGAGCTCGTGCTGCTCCTCTCGTGCTATCTGCGCGGCGGCAGCCCGCGCTTCCGGCAGGAGTCGGTCGCCGACTACCTGCGGCAGCTCGAGGAGCTGCGCGGCGCCGGCGTGCGCGTCGGGCTCGCCCCCCACTCCGTCCGCGCCTGCCCCGCCGACGCGCTGCGCGAGCTCGCGCGGTACGCCGACGAGCACGGGCTGCCGCTGCACGTGCACGCGGACGAGCAGCCGCGCGAGATCGCGGAGTGCGTCGCCGAGCACGGGATGCGGCCGATCGAGCTGCTCGCCGACACGGGCTGCCTCGGACCGCGCACGACCGTCGTGCACGCAACGCACGCCGACGGCCGCGAGCTCGACCTGCTCGCAGCCGCGGGCGCGCGCATCTGCATCTGCCCCACGACCGAGGCGAACCTCGGCGACGGCTTCCTGCCGGTGCTGCGCGTGCGCCACCGCGGCATCCCGCTGTGCATCGGCAGCGACTCGAACGTGCGCATCGATCCGCTCGAGGAGCTGCGCGAGCTCGAGGGCATCGCACGCCGCCAGAGCGGCCGTCGGGGCGTCGTCCCGCTCGAGGAGCTGCTGCGGACGGGCTCGCTGGCGGGCGGCGAGGCGCTCGGCCTCGACGCGTGGCCGGACGCAGCCGCCGATCTCGGCCACCCGCAGCTCGACGGCGTCGAGCGCGACGACGCCTACGGCTGCCTGGTCTTCAGCTGCTCGGGCGACGTCTTCCGGAACACGCTCGCCCAGTAGGCGGTCCGCGCCAGGTAGGCGACCTGGGCCGCCGCGCCGTGCAGCCCCCAGGCCCCGTCGTAGGTGCCGTAGCGGTAGAGGCCGTGGCGGTGGCGCGGCGCCGCCGGCTCGATCTGCGTGCCCTCGTGCCACTCGTTGAAGGACGTCACGGTGACGAAGTCGGGCCGGGCGGTGATCGCCGCGCGCCACATCGCGTCGTAGGTGAAGCCGTCGCGGCGCGGCTTCACGCGCTGGTCGACGCCCGACCGCCGGGCGTCGTAGCCGGGCCCGACCGACGGCGCGCACAGGAGATGGTGGCGGTGCGCCTCCTGGCAGAGCCGCCCGAACATCCGCCCGCCGTAGGTGACGATGTCGTACGTGTAGACGCCGTCGAAGCCGGCGGCCGCGGCGGCGCCGACCATCGGCGTCTCCGCATAGAAGGCCTCGCCGCCGGCGTGCAGAGCGACGCGGGCCGTTGCCCAGTCGGACACCGTGATGCCGTCGAACGGCTCGTACACGTAGATCGTGCCGACGCCGACCCGGTTCAGGTATGCGACGTCGGCGACGACGCTCGCAAGCGTGCGACCGGCGTACGGCTCCAGGTGCACGGCGACGGAGAGCTGGTCGGCGCGCGCCGCGGTGAGCACGAGCGGGAGCCGTGCGTCCTCGGGCGAGCCTCGGCCCCACCACGAGACGACGACCTGGTCGACGCCCGCCGAGCGGATCTCGTCCATCTGGCGCGCGATCTCGGCCGTGTCGTCCGACGAGTAGACCCCGTCGGCGGGGTAGTACGCGGCGGCGATGTCGTCCGGCGGCGTGTGGCCGTCCTGGCCCCAGTGCTGCCACTGCCCGTCGTGCGCGGCGGTCCCGTACCAGGGGTAGTAGAAGATCGCGACACTCGGTGCGGAGCCGGCCGCCGGCAGCGAGGCGGGCAGGGCGAGCAGGACGAAAGGCGCGCAGAGGAGGAGGAGTAGTCGCCGCATGACCGAGGTGCTCGAGGAGGGGGCCGCGGCGATCATCCTCCCGCGGCGCCCGCCCCACAAGGGCCGCTGGACCTATCCTCGGGCGAGCGCGGGCCTGCCGGCCCGTTTGTCCGCGTACATCGCCTCGTCGGCGCGGTGGACGAGGTCGGACGCGGACTCGGCGCCGTCCCACGTGGCGATGCCCGCGGCGCTGCTCTCCGCAGCGCCGAGCGCCGCGCGGAGCCGGTCGACGACATCCGCCGCCTCGGCGCTCCCCGCGCCGTCGAGCATGACCGCGAACTCGTCGCCGCCGACGCGGCCGAGCACGTCCTGCTCGCGCAGCGCGCCCGACCAGCGGCTCGCCACGCCGCGCAGCAGCCGGTCGCCCGCCGCATGGCCGTCGCGGTCGTTGACCGCCTTCAGGCCGTTCACGTCCAGCATCACCACGCTGACCGGCTGTCCGGCCCGCTCGGCGCGGACGAGTGCGCCGTCGAGCTGCCGGTACCACTCGCGCCGGTTGGGGAGCCCGGTGAGCTCGTCCGTCGTCGCCTGCTCCTCGAGCCGGTCGACGAGCTCGGCACGCACGAGCGCCGCCGTGACCATCCCGGCGAGCATCGAGAGGAGGCTCGCGTCGACCGCCCTGAACGCGTCGACGGCCGAGGAGTACACCCCGAGCACGCCCACCCCGCGCTCGCCGTCGAGCAGCGGCACGACCACGATCGAGCGCGCGCCGACGCGCCGGCACGCCTCGCGGCCGACGCGGTCGTCGGTCTCGGCGTCGCGGCAGCTGAGGACGCGCCGCTCGTCCAGCGCACGTCCCGAGATCGAGCCGCTGCGCGCGAGCCGCAGCCCGGCGTGGGCGCTCGCGGTGCCCGCGGTCGCGCGGCAGACCATGTCGCCGCCCTCCGGCAGCTCGACGACCGCACCCTCTGCGCTCGTGAGCGACAGCGCCTCACGGACGACGGTGCCCATGACCGCGTCGAGGTCGTGGTGCGACGTCGCGATCGCGTGCTGCGTCGAGACGAGCCTCGTCAGAGCGCGCGCCCGTGCCGACGCGGTTGCGGCCAGCCGCCGCTCGTCCGCCATGACGCGGTTCGCCACCGTGACGACGAACGCGGCGACGACCGTCCAGAGGATGGTTCCGCGCCAGCCGGTGTTCGGGTAGAGCGGCGCGCCGATGAGGGCGATCGGCAAGGCGAGCATCAGGCAGGTGGCCGCGACGATCAGCGCGCCGGCCTCGCGACCGAACCGCAGGCCCACCCAGAGCACCGGGAGCACGGCGAGCGGCGTGTAGCCGGACGTGCTGCCGCCCTGCGCCTCGCGGAGGAGGGCGATCACGCCGTCGCATCCGAGCGCGAGCGAGACCTGCGCGAGCTCGGGCAGCCGCGCCCAGGGCGCCCGCGCCGCCAACGCCACGATTCCGGCCGCGGCGACCGCCGCGACCGCGACCAGAGCCCAGTGCGTCCGCCGGGTGTCGAGCAGGGTCGCGGCGAGCGCGAGGGCGAGGATGCCGGACGCCGGATAGACCGGCGCGCTCAGTCGGAGGAGGCCGCGCGACAGCGGGGGATCCATCCGCTCTGTATCGGCGGCGGAGACCCCGTGGTTTAGCCGGCGCGCTGGCCGCGCTCGTGCTCGTCCCCGGCCGCCAGCACGGCGAAGGCGCCGGCGGCGAGGATGAGGATCGCCGAGGTGAGGAGCGCAGCCTGAAGCCCGGCGTGGAAGGCGGCGTAGGCGGCGTCGATCACCCGCTCGACGATCGAGCCGTAGGAGGACGCCGAGGCCGGCGCCTTCCCCCCGCTCGGGATCGTCCCGGTCTCGATCGCGTTGATGATCAGCGAGTTGAAGCTGGTCGGGACGCCGAGGGCGTGCAGCCGGTCGGCGAGGTCGGAGGTGAGGTGCGCGTTGACGAGCGCCCCGAGCACCGCCACGCCGAAGACGGCCCCGAGCTGGCGGGCCGTGTTCGTCGCGGACGCGGCCATCCCCGACCGCTCGGGCGGCACGATCGACATCACGGACGAGGTCACCGGCACGACGGCGATGCCGAAGCCGAGGCCCGCGAGCGCGAGGCTCACGGCGAGCGGCCCGAAGCTCGGCCGCGCCGGCAGGTAGTGGTCGCTGAGCAGGATGCCGCCGGCCGACAGCGCGCAGCCGGCCGCCATCGGCAGCCGCGCGCCTGCGCGGCTCACCCAGCGGCCTGCGAGCTGCGAGCCGATCACGAGCGCGGCCGCCATCGGAGCGAACTCGGCTGCCGTCCGGTAGCCGGAGTAGCCGACCACCTCGGCGAGGTAGAGCGCGGTGAAGAAGAAGATCGAGAAGATGCCGAAGTACACGGCGAACGACACGACGAGCGCGCTCGTGAACGGCCGCAGCCGGAAGAAGGACAGCTCGAGCATCGGCGAGCGCGACCGGAGCTCGGCGAGCACGAAGACGACGGCGGCCGCGAAGGCGACCGCGAAGAGCGCGAGCACCCACGACGTGGTGAAGCCGTTCGTCTCGCCTTCGATGATCGCGAAGGTGACCGAGCCGAGCGCCGCCGCGCCGAGCACGAGCCCGGGCACGTCGAGGCGCGCCGGCTGCGGGTCGGCGCTCTCGGGCACGTAGCGGAGGCAGAGCGGCACGAGGCAGAGCGCGAACGCCGCGTTGAACCAGAAGACGCCGCGCCAGCCGGCCGCGCCGACGAGCGCCCCGCCGACGACGGGCCCGGCGGCGAGCGCGAGCCCGCTCACGGCCGCCCACGTGCCGACCGCACGCGCGCGGGCGCGCCGGTCCGGGTACACCTGGCGCAGCACGGAGAGCGTGCCCGGCTCCGATGCCGCCGCGCCGATCCCCATCACCGCGCGGGCGGCGATCAGCGTGTGGGCGTCCCCCGCGAAGGCGCCGAGCAGCGAGGCGGCTCCGAACACGACGACGCCGCCCACCATCAGCCGTTTGCGGCCGAACCGGTCGCCGAGCGTGCCCGCGGTGAGCATCAGGCTTGCGAACAGCAGCGCGTACGCGTTCACCACCCACTGCAGGTCGGTGACGCCGGCGTGCAGGCTCGTCTGGACGTCGCCGAGCGCGACCGAGACGACGGTCGTGTCGAGGAACGTCAGGAAGAGGACGGCGCAGAGGACGGCCAGGGTGTGCCCCTCCCGCCCGGCAGGGACGGTCGGGCGCGTCCAGGCACCGCCGCCGATGGCGAAGCGCACACCGGAAGACTACGAGCCGCTCCGGCCGTCCCGGAGCGCCCCGCTCGTCTGGTCGCCGGCCGCGTCGGGGTTTTCACTGATGGCGGTTGCCGGCAGGGCGCCTACCGTGCCGGCGTGTCGGCGCAGCCGCAGGAGCCCTGCGCGGGAAGCTTCACCGTCCCGCCGGGCGGCGGCCTGCCCTCCGGGCTCGGCACCTGCGCGGCGTGCGGCGCGGTCGTGCAGCTCGGCTACGCCGGCCGCATCCCGCTGCACGCGCCGCTGCCGCCCGAGCCGCCGCCGCGGGCGTAGCGGCGCAGAGCGCCGGGCGCGGCTGTCATGATTGCCCGCCACCGAGCAGGAGGTCAGCCGTGAGCGGGTTCAGCGTCGCCAGGCTCGAGGACATCGCGGAGATCAGCGACGGGCGCTGCCCGTGGCGGCCTGTGCGCCACCACTTCGGCATCACGTCGTTCGGCGCCAACGTGTGGACGGGCAAGGCGCCCGGCGACCGGGTCATCAACGAGCACGACGAGGCGGGCGAGCACGAGGAGCTGTACCTCGTCCTGAGCGGCCGTGCGAGGTTCGAGCTCGGCGGCGAGCGGCATGACGCGCCGGCCGGCACGTTCGTCTACGTCGAGCCGAACGTGACGCGCACCGCGTTCGCCGAGGAGCCCGCCACGACCGTGCTGGCGCTGGGCGGGCAGCCCGGCGAGCCGTACCGGGTGACCGGCTGGGAGATCTGGGCACCCGCGCACACCTTGTACCTGGCGGGCGACTACGCCGGCGCCGCCGACCGCGGCCGGGCGATCGCGGAGGCGAACCCGGGCTACGCGGCCCTCTGGTACAACCTGGCCTGCTGCGACGCGCTCGCCGGCCGGACCGGGGACGCGCTCGAGCACCTCCGGCGCGCGTTCGAGCTCTCGCCCGAGCTGCGCGAGTGGGCGACCACCGACACCGACCTCGACGCGGTGCGCGGCGAGCCGGGCTTCGAGCTCTAGAGCGAGCCTGCGGCGGCGCGCTCGACCCAGCCGGCGATCAGCACCACGGCGAGCGCGGCGGCGACGAGCCATAGAAGAAGGACGGGATGCGGGGTCACGGACGCGTACGGTAACGCGTGCCCGCGCCCGCGGCGCACGGATCCGGTCCCGGTCCGCCCGACCCCGGCATCCGCGTCGCACCCGATGCGCCGCCCCGCGGCGGCCGGCATCGTGGGAGCAGGGCAATGGATCCCATCGCCGCTCACACGGGCGCGCTTCGCTTCTCGACCGTGGACGACGCCGCGGCGTTCCAGGCGCTCGACCACGAGCAGTGGGACGCGATGGTCGAGGCGCTCCCCCACCCCACGCCCTACCTGCTGCACGGCTGGCTCGCGCCGAGGCTGCGCGCCGTCGGGGCGGAGCCGCGGATCCAGCTTGCGCGCCGCGCAGGCGCCCTCGTGGGCGCGCTTCCCCTCGAGCTGTCGCACCGGCACGGCCTGCGCGTCGCCGCGTTCGCCTGCGGGCGCCACGGCACGTGGCCGGACGTGCTGCTCGCCGCCGGCGAGCCGGAGGGCACCGCCTACGAGCTCGTCGAACGAGGAGCCGCGTCCGGGCAGGACGTCCTGCTCGTGCACGGCCTCTCGCCGCGGAGCCGGATCGCCGGCGCGGCCTCCCTCGAGCTCGTGCACCGGATCGACGCGCCGGTGATCGACCTCTCCCGCGGCTGGGAGGAGGCGTATCGCGCCAAGGTCTCGAAGCGCCACCGTCAGGACCACCGGCAGAAGCAGCGTGCGCTCTCGGCGCTCGGCAGGCTGGAGACCCGCGTCCACCGCTCGCCGGCCGAGCTCGCCGCCGTCCTCGACGACACGTTCCGCCTCCACGCGCTGCGCTGGGCGGGCGGGCACGACCGCTACGGCTACGGCGGCTCGACGTGGCGGCGGTTCATGCTCGAGGCGGTCGAGGAGCTCGGCGGGCGCGGGCAGTTCCGGATCGTGACGGTCGCCCTCGACG
>DASRGA010000005.1:0-2427 GCA_035651295.1 Gaiellaceae bacterium
GCGAACAGCGCTCGCAGAACGACCGCGTACACCGCTGCGCCGACGACCGCGAGCACGGCGACCAGCGAGACGCCGCCCACGTCGCCGCCGAGCCCGACGCGAACGAGCGCGAGCACGCCGAGCACGCCGCCGCCGGCGACGACGCCCGGCGTGATGTCGTCGAGCAGCCCGCGCACGGGGAGGCCTGCGTACGGCCGCAACAGGAACACCTGGATCACGAGGAGCGATCCGGCGGCGAAGCAGGAGACGCCGATCGCCACCGCGGTCAGCCCGTGCGGCGCGAGCAGCGCGACGAGGATCGCGTACAGAACGAGCTCGCACAGGTTCCAGACGAGGAGCGCGCGCGGCTTGCCGACCGCCACCATCAGCGGCCCCGTCCCGGTTGCGATCGAGTAGGCCATTCCCGCGACCGCCATGATCTGCGCCGGCCCGACCGCACCGCGCCATGCCCCGCCGTACACGCGCGGCACCAGCTCCGGTGCGATCGCGATGAAGAAGCACATCAGGGGCACGACGACGACGGCGTGGGTCCGGACGATCCGCCGCCGGAACCGCCGCAGTTCGTCCATCGACTCGGTCCGCGAGTACACCGGAAAGGCGACCCGCAGCATGATCTGGCTGATCTTCGACTGGTAGTCGACGCCGAGCTGGTACGCGCGCCAGTAGAGACCGACGGCGCGCGGAGCGAGCCGGATCCCGAGGATCGCGTAGTCGACGTTGCGGAACATCGAGTACACGAGCGACGACGCGCTGACCGAGGCCGCGAACCCGCCGACGTTCGCGAGCCCCTCCCGGTTGGGACGCGGCCGGGCAGACGGCGCCGCGAGCACGGCGATCACCGTGCCCGTCGCGGTCGTCGCGAGGCCGCCCGCCACCACGGCCGCAGCGTCGACGCCGCCGGCGGCGAGCCCGAGCGCGACCGCGGCGCCCGCGAGCACCGAGACCGAGTCGATGACGGCGACGACCTGAAAGCGGAGGTCGCGCTGGATCTGCGCCTGCGGCACGGCGCTGATCGCCGAGATCAGCCACGCGGGAGACGCGAGCCCGATCAGCCGCGCGGTCTCGCCGCCGAACACGGACGGCGCGCCCGCGTGCGCGAACGCCAGCGTGGCCGCGGTGAGCACGACGCCCGACACGAGGCTCAAGAACGAGGCAGCCTCGAGGTCGCACCGGTCGACGGACTTGCGCTGGATCAGCACGGCGGTGAGGCCGACCGGGCCGAGGATCGCCGCGAGTGCGACCACGATCATCGCGACCGCCGCCCGCCCGAACTCCGCCGGGGGCACGAGGCGGGCGAGCACGATCCCCGACCCGAACGCGATCGTCTCGGTCGCGACGCGGCCGACCGCGACCCAGCGGACTCCCTGCAGCGTCGCGTGCCCGAGGCGGGAGCCGGAGCTGCCGTCGGTCATGCCGCGGCCGCGGCCGACCGCCCGGCGGCGGCGCGGTCGAAGATCTCCGCGAGCCGGCCGGCGAGCACGCGCCGCTCGAAGCGCGCGGCGATCTCCGGGACCCGCGTCGGCGCCGGTGCACCGGCGGCGAGCTCGCGCAACGCCGCCGCGATCCCCTCGACGTCGGTCGGCGCGCAGAGCCGGACGCCCGGCAGCCCCGCCAGCAGGTCGCGGGCGTCGCCGTCGGGCAGCGCCGCCAGGATCGGGCGGCCGGAGGCGAGGTACTCGTAGGTCTTCCCGGGGACGGTGCGCACGCGGCGGCCGGCCGCCACGTCGTGCATCGGCAGGAACAGCACGTCCGCCGACCGCATCAGCGCCACGGCGTCGCGGTGCGGCAGGTAGCCGCGCTCGACGACGAATGGGTCCGTCGCTCCGGTCGGGGAGGCGCCGGCCAGGTGCACCTCGAGGCGTCCGCCGGCCTCCGGGTCCTCGGCTGCGAGCTTCCGCACCGCCTCCAGGAGGAACACGTGCGAGCGCGCGAGGATGTCGAGGCCCGGGGCGGCGGCACCGCGGAGCTCGCGAAGGCGGCGTGCGCGACGGTGCCTGAGGCCCTCCTCGACGTGGCTGTAGCCCGCGTACACGACGCGGACCCGGTCGTCGGTGCGCGGCTCCGGCGGGACCGCGAGATCGCCGGCGTCGAAGCCGTTCGTGACCACCTCCAGCCGGGACGCGAGCGCCGGGAAGCGCCGCGCGACCTCGCGCCGGGCCTCCTCGGTGTTCATGACCACGGTCGTCGCCGTCGAGAGCAGCCGCGCCATGCGGCGTTCGTCACGGATCCGGTGCAGCGCCGACGGGTATACTGTCCACTCGTCGAGCGCCCACGGGTCGCGCAGGTCGGCGACCCACGGAATGCCCGTCGCCGCCGCGATCCGCCGCGCCGCCTCGGCGCTCTCGAACGGGGACATCGTCGCGTAGAGCACGTCCGAGCTCCGGGCCGGCGGAATGCCCGCCTCGGCGGCCGCCTCGACCCACCAGC
>DASRGA010000006.1:0-19556 GCA_035651295.1 Gaiellaceae bacterium
TCGGCGTAGACGTTCGGCGGGAACGCCTCGACCGTCGTCGGCAGGTTGACGATCATCGGCTCCTCGACCGTGGGCTGCCACGCCGCGATCACCGCCTCGCAGATCTCGAGCGCGAAGTCGAGCTCCGTCCCGTGGAAGCTCTCCGGGGAGTACTGGAACCGGACCGTGCCGTCCGAGAGCTCGCGGCACAGCTCGGTCGCCCGCACCGCCAGGTCGACGATGCCGGCCCTGTCCAGCCGGAAGACGACCCGCCGCTGCGTCTCCGACGTCGAGTTGTAGAGGTGCACGATCGCCCGCCGCGCCCCCTCGATCGCCTTGAACGTCCGCTCGATCAGCTCCGGCCGCGCCTGCGTGAGGACGGCGATCGTCGTGTCCGCCGGCACCAGGTCGTCCTCGACCAGCCGGCGCACGAAGTCGAAGTCGGTCTTCGACGCCGCCGGGAAGCCCACCTCGATCTCCTTGATCCCCAGCTCGACGAGCAGGTCGAACATGCGCTGCTTGCGCGCCGAGTCCATCGGCTTGACGAGCGCCTGGTTGCCGTCGCGCAGGTCGGTCGAGCACCAGACGGGCGCGCGGGCGATCACCCGGTCGGGCCAGGTGCGGTCGGGCAGCTCGACGGTTGGGTAGGGCCTGTACTTCCAGTGGGGCATCGGCACGGCTCTCTCATCTCCTCACGCTGAAGGCGGACGACTCCCGCTGTGCGGGGTCGCGGTCACGGGTATGTCGTGCGAGCGCCTCCCCTAGCGGGGAAGGAGGAGGCCGAGCGCCTGAATGGCCGCGGAGTGAGGGCGCCGTCCGTGCATCGCTTCGAAAAGCATAGTGACTGCGGGCCGCCCTGGCAACGCGTTTCTTGACAGGTCATGCAACCGTGGGCACACTCAGTCGACGATGAGTCGCAAGGCCCGTGCACTCGAGCTGCCCTCGCCGCTTCCAGCGGTGCTGCTCGTGCTCGGCCTGATTCTCTCGATCGTCGTCATTCTCCCCCGCTAGGGGGGAGATGTCGCTCACGCGGCCCTGGACGCCGCACACGCCGACCGACAGACGGAAGTAGTGCGCCCTGCGTGAGGAGGATCGAGATGGAACCGGAGGTTCGAAGATGACGAAGACCGTTGCCTGTCTCGCCGGTGACGGCGTCGGGCCGGAGCTGATGGCCGCGGCGACGCGTGCGCTCGAGCGCGTCGCGAAGCTGCACCATCTGCGGCTCGACGACCAGCACCTGCCGTTCGCGGGCGAGGCGGTGACGCGCTCTGGCCATCCCCTCCCCGCAGACACGCGCGCCGCCTACCGTGAGGCCGACGCGATCCTGGTCGCCGTGCCGAACGAGCCGGCGTTCGACGGCGTGAAGGCCGACCTGCAGCTGACCTGGCGCGCGGTGCGCGTCGAGGTGGGGCCGGAGGAGGACCTGATCGTCGCCGGGCCGGTGGACGAGTGGGCGAACGCGACCGCCCTCGCCCGGGCGTTCGCGTGCGCGGCGGCGCGGCGCGGGCGGATCACGTGCGTGGGGGCGTCGGCCGCGTGGCGCGCCGCGCTCGAGACCGAGCGGGCCGCGTGGGACGGGCTCACCGTGGAGGAGGCGCAGCTGGGCGAGACGCTCGTGCGCCTGCGCGACGACCCGCACTCGCTCGACGTCGTCGCCACCGAGGCGCACCTCGTCGACGCGATCGTCGACGCGGCGGCGAGCTTCGCCGGCTCGAGCGCCACCGTCGCGCACGCCTGGCTGCCCGACCAGGGCCCCGGGGTGTTCGCGCCGGCGGCGAGCCAGCCCGACGAGCACGCCGGCTTCGGCGTCGCCGACCCGAAGGCGATGCTGCTCGCGGCGTCGCTGATGCTCGGCGAGGGGCTGAAGCGGCGCGCCGCCTCGCGGACGCTCGAGCGGGCGGTCGCAGCCGCCTCGCGGCAGCCCGGCGCCGACCGCGACACCCGCTCGTTCACGGACGCCGTGATCTCGCTGCTGCCGCAGGCGCGCACCGACGTCGAGCACTTCGACGAGGTGTGGCGATGAAGATGCTGGGGAGCGACGCGATTCTGCGCGCGCTCGAGCACGAGGGCGTCGACGTGGCGTTCGGGATCCCCGGCGGCGCGATCCTGCCGACGTACGACGCGATGGCGCGCGGCACCACCGTGCGCCACGTGCTCGCGCGGCACGAGCAGGGCGCGGGCCACATGGCCGAGGGCTACGCCCGCGCCTCGGGCCGCGTCGGCGTGGCGATCGCCACGTCGGGCCCCGGCGCGACGAACCTCGTCACGGCGATCGCCGACGCCTGGATGGACTCGACGCCGCTCGTCTGCATCACCGGCCAGGTGCGGTCGAACCTGATCGGCACCGACGCGTTCCAGGAGATCGACGCGACCGGCATCACGATGCCGATCGTCAAGCACTCGTGGCTCGTGCAGGACGCCGCGGAGCTCGTGCCCGCGCTGAAGGCCGCGTTCCACGTCGCGCGCACCGGCCGCCAGGGCCCGGTGCTGGTCGACGTGGCGAAGGACGTGCAGGAGGCCGAGCTCGACTTCGAGTGGCCGGACGAGGTCGACCTTCCGGGCTGGCGCCCGCCTCGCCGCGTGCACTCGCGCCAGGTGCGGGAGGCCGCGCTTGCGATCCTGGAGGCCGAACGGCCGATCGTCTACGCCGGCGGCGGCGTGCTGAACGGCGACGCGTGCGCCGAGCTGAAGGAGCTCGTCGACTCGGCGCGCCTCCCGGCGGTCGTGACGCTCATGGGCAAGGGCTGCCTGCCCGACTCGCACCCGCTCAACTACGGCCCGCCGGGGATGCACGGCTCGAAGTACGCGAACTGGGCGCTGAACAAGGCCGATCTCGTGATCGCGGTCGGCACGCGCTTCGACGACCGCGTCACCGGCAAGCTGTCCGCGTTCGCGCCCGGCGCCAAGGTGATCCACTTCGACATCGACGCGGCCGAGGTGGGGAAGATCCGCACCGCCGAGATCCCGGTCGTCGGCCCGCTCAAGCTCGCGCTCGCCGAGCTCGTGTCGGAGCTGCACGCCGCCCGCGACGGCGCCGCCCCGAAGCACGAGCCGTGGCTGCGGCAGGTCGAGGAGTGGCGGCAGAGCTTCCCCTACCGGTACACGAAGGTCGACGGGGTGCTGAAGCCGCAGACGGCGATCGAGGCGCTGCGCGACCTCGCAGCCACGATCGACGGCGACGTCGTGTGGACGACCGGCGTCGGCCAGCACCAGATGTGGGCGATGCAGTACCTCGTCTGCGACCAGCCGCGGTCGTTCATCACGTCGGGCGGACTCGGGACGATGGGCTACGGCGTGCCCGCCGCGGTCGGCGCCAAGGCGGCGCGGCCGGACGCCACCGTCGTCTGCGTCGACGGCGACGGCTGCTTCCAGATGACCTGCCAGGAGCTTGCGACCGCGGCGCTCGAGCGGCTGCCCATCGTCACCGTCGTCATCAACAACGGCTGGCTCGGGATGGTGCGTCAGTGGCAGGAGCTTTTCTACGCGGAGCGCTTCGCGCAGACGCACCTGACCAAGCAGGTGCCCGACTACGCGCAGCTCGCGGAGGCGTACGGCTGCGCCGGCTTCACCGTCGAGAACGAGGACGAGCTCGAGGGCGCGCTCGCGGCCGCGTTCGACGCCGGCCGGAGCGCGGTCGTCGACGTGCGCTGCGACCCCGAGGAGAAATGCTTCCCGATGGTGCCCTCCGGCGCGGCGTCGGTGGACGTGATCGAGGCGCCCGACGAGGAGCCGGCGCGGACATGAGCACGCACACGATCTCCGTGCGCCTGGAGAACAAGCCCGGCGCGCTCGCGCGCGTCTCGCAGCTGTTCTCGCGGCGCGGCTACAACATCCAGAGCCTCGCCGTCGGCCCGACGGAACGCGCCGACATCTCGCGGCTCACCCTGCGCGTCGACTGCAGCGAGCACTCGCTCGAGCAGATCGAGAAGCAGATGCACAAGCTCGTGAACGTGCTCCGCGTCACCGAGCTGCGGCCGGACGAATCGCTCGAGCGGGAGCTCGCGCTGATCACGGTCACCGTCAGCCCCGAGCGGCGCGCCGAGCTCGTGTCGCTCAGCCAGCTCACCGGTGCGCGCGTCGCCGACATCGGCCGCGACGCCGTCACGTTCGAGGTCGTCGGCCGCCCCGACCAGGTCGAGGCGTTCGAAGAGCTCGTCAAGCCGTACGGCGTCCGCGAGCTCGTGCGCACTGGCAGGATCGGCCTCAGGCGCCCGAGCGCCGCCAAGGGCCGCCAGCAGTCAGCAACCGTCAGCGTCTGAAAGGAACCGGAATGGCAGAGATCCTCAAGGCCGGCAACGCCGACCTCCTCGACGGCAGGGTCGCCGTGCTCGGCTACGGGAGCCAGGGCCACGCGCACGCGCTCAACCTCTCCGACTCGGGCGTCGACGTGGTCGTCGGCCTGCGCGAGGGATCGAAGTCGTGGCCCGCCGCCGAGGAGGCCGGGTTGACGGTCAAGACCGTCGCCGAGGCGGTGAAGGGCGCGCAGCTCGTCGTCGTGCTCGTCCCGGACGGCGACCAGCCGCGCCTCTACGAGGAGGAGATCGCGCCGAACCTCGCGGACGGCGCCGCGCTGCTCTTCGCCCACGGCTTCAACGTGCACTACGGGCGCATCACGCCGCCCGCGGGCCACGACGTGATCATGGTCGCGCCGAAGGGGCCGGGCCACATCGTCCGCCGGCTCTACACCGAGGGCTACGGCACGCCGGCCGTGATCGCCGTCGCGCAGGACGCGAGCGGCCGCGCCAGGGAGCTCGCGCTCGCCTACGGCGCGGCGATCGGCGCCGGCCGCGTCGGCATGGTCGAGACGTCGTTCGCCGAGGAGACGGAGACCGACCTCTTCGGCGAGCAGACGGTGCTCTGCGGCGGCGTCACCCAGCTGATCCAGCTCGGCTTCGAGACGCTCGTGGAGGCGGGCTACCAGCCGGAGGTCGCCTACTACGAGTGCCTGCACGAGCTGAAGCTGATCGTCGACCTGATCTGGGAGGGTGGGATCGAGCGGATGCACTACTCGATCTCCGACACCGCCGAGTACGGCTCGCACGCGGTCGGCCCGAAGGTCGTCGACGAGCACGTGCGCGAGAACATGCGCGCGGTGCTCGCGGCGATCAGGGACGGCTCGTTCGCGCGGGAATGGATCGCCGAGATGGACCGGGGGCAGCCGATCCTCGAGCAGAAGCGGCGGGAGCTCGCGGCGACGCAGATCGAGCAGGTCGGCGCCCGGCTGCGCGCGCTCAACGAGAGAACGGTGGCCGCGGAGGTCCATGGCGTCGGTTGACACCAAGGTCGCCCTGCTGGGATACGGGACGGTCGGCGCCGCGGTCGACCGTCTCCTGACGGAATCCGCGGACGACATCGAACGGGCCACCGGGCACCGGCTGCGCGTCGTGAAGGCGCTCGTCCGCGACGCCGGGAAGGAGCGTGCGCACCGTCCCGCGGACGGGGTGCTCACCGAGGACTTCGCGGCGATCGCCGACGACCCCGGGATCGATGTCGTCGCCGAGGTGATGGGCGGCCTCGAGCCTGCGGGGCCGCACGTGCTCGAGCTGCTCTCCCGCGGCAAGCACGTCGTCACCGCCAACAAGCAGCTCGTCGCGCGCCGCGGCGCCGAGCTGTTCGCGGCCGCGTCGGCGGCCGGCGTGCAGCTGCGCTTCGAGGCGAGCGTCTGCGCGGCAATCCCGGTGATCAAGGTGCTGCGCGAGGCGATGGTCGTCACGAACGTCCACGGCGTCCTCGGGATCGTCAACGGCACCACGAACTTCGTGCTGACGGAGATGGAGAGCGGCAAGACCTACGCCGAGGCGCTCGCCGAGGCGCAGGCGCGCGGCTACGCCGAGGCCGACCCGACCGACGACGTCTCGGGTGCGGACGCGGCGGCGAAGATGGCGATCCTCGCCACGGTCGCGTTCAACACGCGCGTCGACCTCGACGACGTCGTGTACTCGGGCATCGTGGAGATCGACCCGATCGACGTCGCGGCGGCGCGCGAGCTCGAGATGGTGATCCGGCTCGTCGGGACGGCCCGGCTCGTCGACGGCCGCTACGACGTGCACGTGCGGCCCGCGTTCGTCGACAAGCAGCACCCGCTCGCCAAGGTCGACGGCGCGTTCAACGCCGTGATGCTGCAGGGCGACGCGATCCGCGAGATCACGCTGGAGGGCCCGGGCGCCGGCGGGCTCGAGACGGCGTCGGCCGTGATCGCCGACATCACGAGCGTGATCGGGACGATGGGCACCGGCTTCCTGCAGAACGACGCCGCGTGGCGCGAGCTCGAGCGCCTGCCGCCGCGCGAGTCGCGCGCCCCGTACTACTTCCGGCTCTCCGTCGAGGACCGGCCCGGCGCGCTCGCGAAGGTCGCCGAGGAGCTCGCGCTGCGCGAGATCTCGATCGCGCGGCTGCTGCAGCACGCGAACGGCGGCGGCGCCACGCTGCACGTCGTGACGCACGAGGCGGCCGCCGGCCCGCTCGGCGACGCGCTCGCCGCGATCGGCGAGCTGCCGCAGATCCGCCGGAGCTCGAGGCCGCTGCCGGTCGTCTCCGACCGCGGCGTGACGGAGCTCGGATGGGCGTGACGACCGCCTCGTGGCTGTCGCTCGGCGAAGGCTCGACGCCGCTCGTCCCGGCGCCCCGGCTCTCCGAGGCGCTCGGCGTGCGGCTGCACCTGAAGGTCGAGGGCGCGAACCCGACCGGCAGCTTCAAGGACCGCGGCATGGTGGTGGCCGTTGAGCGCGCGGTCGAGGCCGGCGCGCACACCGTCGTCTGCGCCTCGACGGGCAACACCGCCGCGAGCGCCGCCGCCTACGCCGCGCGCGCCGGGCTGCGCGCCGTCGTGCTGACGCCCGCAGGAGGAACCGCGTCGGCGAAGCGCGCGCAGGCGAGCGCGGCGGGCGCGAGGGTGATCGAGGTCCGCGGCAGCTTCGACGACGCGCTCCGCCTCGCCTTCGAGCTCGGCGACCGCGACGGGTTCGTGCTCGTCAACTCGGCGAGCCCCGACCGGAACCGCATCGAGGGGCAGAAGCTCGTCGCGGGGGAGATCGTCGAGCAGCTCGGCGCCGTGCCGGACGTGATCGCGCTGCCGTTCGGCGGCGGCGGCAACGTCACCGCCGTCGCGCTCGGCCTGTCGGAGCTCGGCGCGTCGAGCGCGCTCGTCGTCGGGCAGGCGGCCGAGCGCCCGACGACCTGGGCGACGGCTATCCGCATCGCCGAGCCCGCGCACGCCGCCGAGGTGGCGCGGCTCGTCGGCGAGGATCGGCTCGAGGTCGCGACGCTCGACGAGGACGAGCTGCGCGTGTGGTGGCAGCGGCTCGCGGCCGACGAGGGCGTCTACTGCGAGCCGGCGTCGGCCGCCGGCGTGGCCGCGCTCGCGCAGCACGGCGCCGGGCGGTGGCAGACCGCGGTCGCGATCGTCACCGGCCACGGCCTCAAGGACACGGGCGCCGTCGACCAGTCGTCCTCGGCGGAGGTCGACGCGACGGTCGAGGCGGTCCTGGAGGCGCTCGCGTGATCCGCGCGCTCGCACCGGCGTCGACCGCGAACCTCGGCCCGGCGTTCGACGCCGGCGGCGCCGCGCTCGACCTCTGGAACGAGGTCGCCGTCGAGGACGGGCGGTTCGCCGTCGAGGTGAGCGGCGAGGGCGCCGGCGAGGCGCCGCGCGACGCGACGCACCTCGCGCTGCGCGCGTTCGCGCTCTTCGCCCCCGTCGACGGCCACCGGTTCACGTTCCGAAACCGCATCCCGTTCGAGCGCGGGCTCGGCTCGAGCGCCGCCGCGATCGCGCTCGGGCTCGTCGCCGGCGCCGCCGCGGCGGGCCTGGAGCCGTCGCCCGCGGAGCTCCTCGCGGCCGGCTTCGAGCTCGAGGGGCACGCGGACAACCTCGCCGCCGCCCTCTACGGCGGCGTCTGCCTGACCTGGCGCCGAAACGGCGCGCCCGCGGCGGCGCGGATCGCCGACTCGATGCCGGCCGTGGCGGTCCTCGTCGTGCCGGACGAGCGCACGAGCACCGCCGAGTCGCGCTCGGCGCTGCCGGCGGCGGTGCCGCACGCCGACGCCTCCGTCACCGCCGGCGCCGCCGCGCTCCTCGGCGCGGCCGTCGCCTCGGGCGACCCGGAGCTGCTGCGGGCGGCGATCTTCGACCGCCTGCACGAGCCCTACCGCCGCGATGCGAGCCCGCTGTTCGCGGCGCTGCAGGACCGGCCGCCGGACGGCGCGCTCGGCGTCACCCTCTCCGGCTCGGGCCCCTCGGCCGTCGTCTGGGCGCAGCCCTCCCGCGCCGACGACGTCGCGGCCGCCCTCGCCGCCTCCCACCCCTCGACGACGGTGCTGCTCCTCGCGGTAGCCCGGAAAGGAGCGCACCTCGCATGAGCGTCTACGACCGCAGCCACCCCGCCAAGCGTCAGAGCGCCGCGCTGACCGACGGAGTCGACCGCGCCCCGGCGCGCGCGATGCTGAAGGGGGTCGGCTTCACCGACGAGGACCTCGCGCGCCCGCTGATCGGCGTCGCGACGACCTGGATCGAGACGATGCCGTGCAACCTGAACCACCGGCTGCTCGCCGGCTATGTGAAGCAGGGGATCCGCCGCGCCGGCGGCACGCCGCTCGAGTTCAACACGATCTCCGTCTCCGACGGCGTCTCGATGGGCACGGCCGGCATGCGCGCATCGCTCGTCTCGCGCGAGGTGATCGCCGACTCGATCGAGCTCGTCGCGCGCGGCCACCTGTTCGACGGGATCGTCTGCATCGTCGGCTGCGACAAGACGATCCCGGGGGCCGTGATGGCGCTCGCGCGCCTCGACCTGCCGGGGCTCGTGCTCTACGGCGGCTCGATCGCCCCGGGCCGCTTCCGCGGCCGCGACGTCACGATCCAGGACGTCTTCGAGGTCGTCGGCGCGCACGCTGCCGGCAAGGTGAGCGACGAGGACGTGCACGCCCTCGAGAGCGTCGCGTGCCCGGGCGCCGGCGCGTGCGGCGGCCAGTTCACGGCGAACACGATGGCGATGGCACTCGACTTCCTCGGCATCAGCGCGCCGGGCCTGAACGAGATTCCGGCGAACCATCCGGAGAAGCCGCACGCGGCGGTGCGCGCCGGCGAGCTCGCGATGAAGCTCGTGCTCGAGGACACGCGGCCGTCGAGCATCCTCACCCGCGAGGCGATCGAGAACGCGATCACCGGGATCGCGGCCAGCGGCGGCTCGACGAACGGCGTCCTGCACCTGCTCGCGATCGCCGCCGAGGCCGGCGTCGAGCTCCGGATCGACGACTTCGACCGGCTTGCGAGCCGCACGCCGATCGTCGCCGACATCGTCCCCGGCGGGCGCTATGTCGCAACCGACCTGTACCGCGCCGGCGGCGTCGGCCTGGTCGCGCGCGAGCTCGTCGGCGCCGGCATCGTCCACGAGGACGCCCGCACCGTCGACGGCCGCACGCTCCGCGAGGTCGCCGACGGCGCCCGCGAGCAGCCGGGCCAGGACGTCGTCGTGCCGTGGCAGACGCCGCTGAAGCCGACGGGCGGGCTCGCGATCCTGCGCGGCAACCTCGCGCCCGACGGCTGCGTGGTGAAGCTCGCCGGCCACGAGCGGCTCTACCACCGCGGGCCGGCGCGCGTGTTCGAGTCCGAGGAGGAGTGCTTCGCCGCCGTCAAGGCGCGGACGATCGAGGCGGGCGACGTGGTCGTGATCCGGTACGAGGGCCCGGCCGGCGGGCCGGGCATGCGGGAGATGCTGCACGTCACCGCCGCGATCGTTGGCGAGGGCATCGGCGACGAGGTCGCGCTGATCACCGACGGCCGCTTCTCGGGCGCGACGCACGGGCTGATGGTCGGCCACATCGCGCCGGAGGCGTTCCGCGGCGGCCCGATCGCGCTCGTGCGCGACGGCGACTCGATCGTGCTCGACGTGGAGGCGCGCCGCCTCGACCTCGAGGTGGCCGAGGACGAGCTCGAACGCCGCCGTGCCGAGTGGACGCAGCCGGAGCCGCGCTACCGGAGCGGCGTCTTCGCCAAGTACGCGGCGACCGTCGGCTCGGCGAGCGAGGGGGCCCGTACCTAGTGCGGCCTCACGGAACGTTTGACTGGGCTCGGGCGGTGTGCGGAGGCCGCACTCGTCGGCCGCTTCGCGGCCGCCGGCCGCAGAGCGGCCGGAGTAGTGCGGCGTCCATGCCGCGCCAGGTCTCGAGTGAAACCCTCGGTGGCGCCGCACTAGTTCGCGAGCAGCTTCCCGATCGCGCGGGTCGCCTGGCGGATCCGCTGCTCGTTCTCGACGAGCGCGAAGCGCACGTGCCCGTCGCCGCCGTCGCCGAAGCCGACGCCGGGGCTGACCGCGACGTTCGCGTCGCGCGCGAGGCGCAGGGCGGCCTCGAGGGAGCCGAGCTCGCGGAGCTGCTCGGGGAGCGGGGCCCAGACGAACATCGTCCCGCGCGGCGGCTCGACGGGCCAGCCGGCGCGGTCGAGACCGGCGCAGAGCACGTCGCGGCGGCCGCGGTAGACGGCGCAGACCTCGTCCGGGTAGTCGGAGGCCTCGCGCAGCGCGACGATCGACGCGATCTGGATCGGCTGGAAGGTGCCGTAGTCGAGGTACGACTTGAGCTTGGCGAGGGCGGCGACGACGTCGCGGCGGCCGAGCAGGAAGCCGACGCGCCAGCCGGCCATCGAGAACGACTTGGTGAGGCTGTACAGCTCGACCGCGACCTCGGCGGCGCCCTCGGCGGCGAGGACGGACGGCGGCCGGTGCCCGTCGAAGGCGACGTCGGCGTAGGCGAAGTCGTGGACGAGCAGGAACTCGTGCTCGCGCGCGAGGTCGACGAGCCGCTGCAGGTCCTCCGCCGTCGCGACGGCGGTGGTCGGGTTGTGCGGATAGGAGACGACGACCGCCCGCGGCCGCGCCGCGCGCACCGCCTCCTCGATCGCGTCGATGCCGCCCGTGACCGGCGGCGCGACGACCGCCGCGCCGGCGAGCTTCGGCGCGACCAGGTGGATCGGGTACGCGGGCGTCGGCACGACCACCGTGTCGCCGGGCTCGACGAGCGCCCACATCAGGTGCGCGAGCCCCTCCTTGGCGCCGATCGTCGAGACCACCTGCGTCTCCGGGTCGAGGCTGACGCCGTAGGCCTGCGCGTACCGCTCGCAGACGGCCAGCCGCAGCTGCCCGATGCCGCGGCTCGCCGAGTAGCGGTGGTTCGCGCTCTTGAGGGCGGCCTCGCGCAGCTTCTCGACGGCGAGGTCCGGCGAGGGGATGTCGGGGTTGCCGAAGCCGAGGTCGATCACGTCTCGGCCTTCCCGCCGCAGCTCTCTCTTCAGCTGGTCGACGGTCGCGAAGACGTAGGGCGGCAGGGCGTCGATGCGACGAAACTTCACTTTGGAAAGTATTGTAGGGGGTCGAGATGATCGAGACGTTGAGGTGCCGAGTCTGCGAGTCGGAGTATCCCGCGGTTGCGAGCGGGACCTGCGACCGTTGCTTCGGCCCGCTCGAGCCGGTGTACGACTGGGAGTCGCTCGACGTGACGCGCGAGCGGATCGAGGCCGGGCCGCGGTCGCTGTGGCGCTACGCGGACCTCCTGCCCGCCGCGCCGCCGGCGGACGTCTCGTCGCCGGGCTGGACGCCGCTCGTGCCGGCGCCGAGGCTGGCGAGCGTGCTCGGCGTGGGGGAGGTGCTGCTGAAGCTCGACCTTGCGAACCCGACGCACTCGTTCAAGGACCGCGTCGTCGCGGTCGCGGCCGCCAAGGCGGCGGAGTTCGGGCTCGACACCCTGTCGGCGACGTCGACCGGCAACCTTGCGAACGCGGTTGCCGCGCGCGCCGCGGCGAACGGGGTGCCGGCCGTGATCTTCTGCCCGGCCGGGCTCGAGCCGCAGAAGCTCGCCGCGACGACGATCTACGGCGCGCGCATCTACGGCGTGCGCGGCAGCTACGACGACTGCTCGCGCCTCGTGAGCGAGCTGGCGGGCGAGGTGGACTGGGGGATCGTCAACGTCAACCTGCGCTCCTACTACGCCGAGGGCTCGAAGACGCTCGCCTTCGAGATCTGCGAGCAGCTCGGCTGGGAGACGCCGGACGCGGTGTTCGTCCCGATCGGCTCGGGCGCGATGTTCACGAAGATCTGGCAGGGCTTCCAGCAGCTCGAGCGCCTCGGGCTGAGCACGGGGGAGCGGCCGCGCCTGTTCGGCGCGCAGGCCGCCGGCTGCGCGCCGGTGGCGACCGCGTTCGCCGAGGAGCGGGCCGTGATGCCGGTGCGGCCGCGCTCGATCGCGTCGTCGATCGCGATCGGCAACCCGGCCGACGGCGACCTGGCGATCGCGACCGCGCGCGCGTCGGGCGGCGCGGTGTACGCGGTGCCGGAGGAGGAGATCGGCCTGAACATCTCGCTGCTCGCGGAGACGGGCGGCATCTTCGGCGAGGGCGCCACGGGCGTCGCTCTGGGCGCGCTGCGCGAGGCAGTGCGCCGCGGCGACCTCGGCGAGTCGGACCGCGTCGTCCTCCTCGTCACCGGCACCGGGCTGAAGACGCCGCAGCTCGCCGAGCCGAGCGGCTCGGTGGTCGAGATCGACCCCGACATCGACGCGCTCCTCGAAGACCTGGGCGTGCCCGTCTGAGCGTGGGCGACCCGGTCGTCACGTCGTTCCGCGACGAGATCACGGCGCTCGACGAGCGGCTCGTCTCGACCTTCAACGCACGCCTGCGGAAGGTCGCCGAGCTGCGCCGCTACAAGGAGGCGAACGGGATCGCCTTCCTCGACCCCGGCCGCGAGGCGTGGCTCGTCGGGCACCTGAAGCGCGTGAACGAGGGCCCGCTCTCCGAGGACGGCCTCGAGGAGCTCGTCACCTTCGTGCTCGACCTCGTCAAGCGGGAGACGGCGACGTGAGCTCGCTGATCGCGTGTCTTCCGGGGGACGGGATCGGCCCCGAGGTGACCGCCCAGGCGCTGCGCGTGCTCGAGGCGCTGCCGGTCGACGTCGAGGTCGTGACGCTGCCGTTCGGCGGCGCGGCGATCGACGAGACCGGCGAGCCGCTGCCGGCGGCGACGCTCGAGGCGTGCCGCTCCGCGCGTGCGGTGCTGCTCGGCGCGGTCGGCGGCCCGCGCTGGGACGCCGGCGGCCCTCGCCCCGAGGCCGGGCTGCTCGGCCTGCGCAAGGCGCTCGACGTCTACGCGAACCTCCGCCCGGCGGGCGGCCTGCTGATCGTGCGCGAGCTCGTCGGCGGCCTCTACTTCGGCGCCCGGGGCACCCGCGAGGACGGCACCGTGTTCGACACGTGCGAGTACACGCCCGCCCAGGTCGAGCGCATCGCGCGCCGCGCGTTCGAGCTCGCACGCAGCCGCCGCGGCTCGCTCGTGTCGGTCGACAAGGCGAACGTGCTCGACACCTCGCGCCTGTGGCGGCGCGTCGTCGGCGAGGTCGCCGCCGAGTACCCGGACGTGACGCTGCGGCACGCGCTCGTCGACAGCTTCGCGATGGAGCTCGTCGGGCCGCTCGACGCGTTCGACGTCGTCGTCACCGAGAACATGTTCGGCGACATCCTCTCCGACCTCGCCGCGGCCGTCACCGGCGGTCTCGGCCTCGCCGCGTCCGCGTCGCTCGGCGACAGCGGCCCCGGCATCTTCGAGCCGGTGCACGGCTCGGCCCCCGACATCGCGGGCACGGGCCGCGCGAACCCGGCCGCGATGCTCCGCTCGCTCGCGCTCCTGCTCGAGCACGCCCTCGACCGCCCCGACCTGGCCGCGGCGCTCGCCGGCGCCGTCGACGAGGTGCTCGTGTCGCAGCCCACGCCGGACCAGGGCGGCGACGCGACGACCGGCGGGTTCGGCGACGCGGTGCTGGCGGCGCTCGCCCGGGAGGCGGTCGCCGGGTGAGCGTCACCGTCGGCTACCTCGGGCCGCGCGGCAGCCACACGTCGGCCGCTGCGGCGGTGCTCGTGCCGGATGCGGCCGCCTCGGTCGACCTGCCGAGCTTCGCGGCGGTTGTCGACGCGGCGTCGCAGTGCGAGGTGGGCCTCGGCGTGCTGCCGATCGAGAGCTCGCTGATCGGCCCGATCGCCGAGACGCACGACCTGCTCTACGGGGCGCCGCTCTCGATCGTGCGCGAGGCGACGCTGCCGATCCGCCACTGCCTGCTCGGCCTGCCGGGAGCGAGCCGCGCCGCCGCGACGGTCGTGCGCTCGCATCCCAACGCGCTCGACCAGTGCCGCGAGCTCCTCTCGGGGTGGCGGGTCCGCTGCATCGCGTCGCCGTCGACGGCGGATGCGGCGCGCGAGGTCGCCGAGGCGGGCGACGTGCACCAGCTCGCCCTCGCAAGCATGGAGGCCGCCGACACCTACGGCCTCGAGGTCGTCGAGGACGACGTCGGCGACCGTCCCGGCGCGTTCACGCGCTTCGTCGCGCTCGCGCCGTACACGCAGATCGCGGCGGAGGACCGCTGGCGCACCGCGCTCTCGTTCGTCACCGACCACCGCCCCGGCGCGCTCTACCACGCGCTCGGCGCCTTCGCGCGGAACGGCGTCAACCTGGTGCAGCTCGTCTCGCGCCCGCTGCCCAACTCGCCGTGGCGCTACCGCTTCGACGCGGTGCTGGACGGCAACGTCTTCGACGACTCGGTGCGCCCGGCGCTCGCCGAGCTGCGGCGGGAGACGCGCGAGCTGCGCCTGTTCGGGTCGTATCCTGCGGAGAGCGCGCGATGAGGACGCTCTTCCGCAAGATCTGGGACGCGCATGTCGTGGGCGAGCCGGCGGGCGACGGCCCGTCGCTGCTCTGGGTCGATCTCCACCTCGTGCACGAGGTGACGAGCCCGCAGGCGTTCGAATCCCTCCGGCTCAACGGGAGGACCGTGCGGCGCCCCGACCTGACGGTGGCGACGATGGATCACAACGTGCCGACGCTCGATGGGCCGGTCACCGACCCGCTCGCGAAGCAGCAGCTCGACGCGCTCGCCGCGAACTGCGAGGAGTTCGGCGTGCGGCTCTTCGCCACGGGGTCGGGACGGGAGGGCGTCGTGCACGTGATCGGGCCGGAGCTGGGCCTCACCCAGCCGGGGATGACGATCGTGTGCGGCGACAGCCACACCTCGACGCACGGCGCGTTCGGCGCGCTCGCGTTCGGTATCGGCACCTCGGAGGTCGAGCACGTGCTCGCCACGCAGACGCTGCCGCAGCGTCTGCCGAAGACGATGCGCGTCGAGTTCGAGGGCGACCTGCCGTTCGGCCTCGCGGCGAAGGACATGGTGCTCGCGGCGATCGGACAGCTCGGCGTCTCCGGCGGCGTCGGCCACGTGATCGAGTACACCGGCGAGGCGATCCGCGCCCTCTCGATGGAGGGGCGCATGACGATCTGCAACATGTCGATCGAGGCGGGCGCGCGCGCCGGGATGATCGCGCCCGACGAGACGACGGTGCGCTACCTCGAGGGCCGCCCGTGCGCGCCCGCGTCGTTCGACCACCTCGCCGACCTGCGCACCGACGACGGGGCGGAGTTCGACCGGGTCGAGGTCGTCGACGTGACGGCGCTGAAGCCGCAGGTCACCTGGGGCACGAATCCGGGAATGGTCGCGCCCGTCGACGGCGTCGTCCCCGACCCCGGCTCGTACGACGACCCCGACGAGCGCGACGCGGTCGAGCGCGCGCTCCGCTACATGGATCTCGTGCCGGGCACGCCGCTGCAGGACATCCGCATCGACAGGGTGTTCATCGGCTCGTGCACGAACGCGCGCATCGAGGATCTCCGCGTCGCCGCCCAGGTCGTCTCCGGGCGCCGCGTGGCCGACGGCGTGCACGCGATCGTCGTCCCGGGATCCGCGACGGTGAAGCGCCAGGCCGAGGAGGAGGGGCTGCGTGAGGTGTTCGAGCGCGCGGGCTTCGAGTGGCGGCGTGCGGGCTGCTCGATGTGCCTCGGCATGAACCCCGACGTGCTGCAGCCGGGCGAGCGGTGCGCGTCGACGTCGAACCGGAACTTCGAGGGCCGGCAGGGCGCGGGCGGCCGCACGCATCTGCTCAGCCCGGCGATGGCGGCCGCGGCCGCGGTGACCGGTCGGCTCGCGGACGTCCGGGAGCTGGCATGAGAGCGCTGCCGTCCGTGACCGGCACGGTCGCGGTGCTCGACCGCCCGGACGTCGACACCGACCAGATCATCCCGAAGCAGTTCCTGAAGCGGATCGAGCGGTCGGGCTACGGCGAGTTCGTGTTCTTCGACTGGATGAAGGACCCGGACTTCGAGCTGCACCGCTCTCCCGGCGCGTCGATCCTCATTGCCGGCCGCAACTTCGGCTGCGGCTCCTCGCGCGAGCATGCGGCCTGGGCGCTCGAGGATTACGGCTTCCGGGCCGTGCTGGCACCGTCGTTCGGCGACATCTTCCGTCAGAACGCGGTGAACACGGGCCTCGCGCCGATCGCCGTGCCGGCGGAGGAGCTCGCGCGCGTTCGCGAGGCCGTCGCGGCGCGCAACGAGCTGACGGTCGATCTCGTCGCGCTCCGCATCACGCATCCCGACGGGCTCGAGCTTCCGTTCGAGCTCGACGCGTACGCGCAGGAGACGCTCGTGCACGGCCTCGACGACGTCGCGCGCACGCTGCAGCGCGAGCACGAGATCGCGGCCTTCGAGGCCGGCTACGTGCCGCGCTTCGACCTCAGCGTGCTCGCCTGACGAGGATCCGCGCCAGCCTGACCTCCTCGCGCGTGACCGCCTTGCGCGACGCGTAGAGCGCGGTCGTCGTCAGCGTGATCTCGGTGCGGCCCTTGCCGACGAGCAGCGCGTCGACGAGCACGGGCGTCTTCGCCGTCCGGGTGTCGACGACGATCACCGTGCGGTAGAGGCGGCCGAGCGCCGGGATCCGCGGCAGCGGCATGCGGGCGACCCAGGCGAGGCGCTCGTTCGCCGACAGGCTCGCGCGCACGTTGTGGCGCAGGCACGGCAGCACCTTCGGGGCCGTCACGGTGCGCTTCCAGTCGAGCCTCACCATCTTCGGCGTCTTCAGCACCTGGGCCTCGCTGTCGATCACGACGCCGCTCCGGCTCCAGCTCGCCTCGGCGCCGCCGACGACCACGAGATCGGACTGCTTCGGCCTGAAAGAGGGGCAGCCGGTGGCGCCGCCGAGCTTCGGCATCTTGACCTTGCCCTTCCAGCCTGAGCCGAGGAGATCGGTGCGCCGCACGACGGCCGCGCGCGCCGCGCGCTGTCCGATCGCCGTGACTCGCACCTGCTTTCGGTCTGCGAGCGCCGCCCCCGCGAGCACGAGCGTCGAGGCGAGACCGAGCACGACCATCCGCCTGACCATGCATCGACCTTCGGCTCTCTTGCAAACAGTCCTGCGCCGCCATAGGGTGCGTCGCGGGAGTCATGGGACGAGGGAGGCGTGCGGCGCGGTGGCGTCCGCGGGCCGCGGCCAGGGTCGGGATCGCGGCAGGCGTGGCATGCCTCGCCCTGGTCCTCGTGCCGCAGGCGTTCGCCGCCACGTTCACGGTCAACTCGGCCGCGGATCCGGGCGACGGCACGTGCGACGCGACCGAGTGCACGCTGCGCGAGGCGATCACCGCGGCGAACGGCCTCCCGGGCGCCGACCTGATCTCCTTTGCGGGCGGCACGTACCTGATCCAGCCCGCCAACGCCCTGCCGCAGATCGTCGACGCGGTCACGATCGACGGCAGCGGCGCCACGGTGCAGATCGACGGCTCGAATGCCGGCGCGACGCTGCACGGGCTCGACCTCGAGTCGGGCTCGAGCGGCAGCCTCGTCGAGCACGTCGCCCTGACGAAATGGACGGCGGGAAACGCGTCGGCGTTCTACGTCGGGCCGGGGGTGACCGGTGTGACGCTGTCGAGCTCCTTCGTCGGCACCGACGCCGCGAGCCAGCCCGGGCTCGGCAACTACGCGGGAATCCAGGTCGACGGCTCCGCCGCCGTCCAGGGCACCGCGGTCGCCAACAACCTGACGGGCGTCTACAGCACCGGCACGGTCGCCGTCGAGGGGAGCCAGCTCACCGGGAACGGCGGCCAGGCGGTCCTCGTGCAGTCCGGCACGGCCGGGAACGCGATCGGCGGGACGAGCTCCGGCCAGGGGAACACGATCACCGGCAACGGCTCGGGGATCCACATCCTCGGCAACACCCGCGTTGCGATTCACCGGAACTCGATCAGCGGCAATTCGGGCGGCGAGATCGTCTACGGCGCCGACAACGGCCACACGGCCAACGACACGCCGGACGCCGACGGCATCCCGAATTACCCGGCGCTTACGTCGGCGAGCCCGTCGGGAGGGCAGCTCGACGTCCAGGGAACGCTGAGCGGCGTCCCGAGCACGCAGTTCACGCTCGAGTTTTTCGACAGTGCGGCCTGCGACTCGAACGGGTTCGGCCCGGGTGAGACCTACCTCGGCAGCCTCCAGGCGACGACCGACTCGAACGGCGACGCGGCGTTCAGCGGCCAGGTCGCTGCCGCGGCGAGCGGGGTCGTCACCGCGACCGCGATCGGCCCGAACGGGACGTCCGAGTTCTCGGCCTGCACGACCGTCTCGGGCGGCGGCGGGGGCGGGGGCGGCGGCGGTGCGAGCAACGGCCAGATCGCGTTCGACAACGGCTCGGGCACGGCGATCTCCGTCGTCAACCCCGACGGCACGGGCCTGACGCAGCTGACCGGCGCGGGCCAGTTCTCCTACTTCCCCCGCTGGTCGCCCGACGGCTCGAAGATCGTGTTCACCTCGAGCCGATCCGGCCAGTACCAGATCTGGATCATGGACGCCGACGGCGGCAACCAGACGCAGGTCACGAACTCGGCGCTCGGCGCCTTCGACCCGAGCTTCACCGCCGACGGGCAGAACATCCTGTACCAGGAGAACGGCGCCATCCTCGAGATCTCGGCGAGCGCGGTTCTCGGGGACCCGGCGCCCACCCAGTTGATCGCGAACAACACGGCCGCGAGCTACGCGAACGATCCCGCCGAGTCGCCGGACGGCAAGACGGTCGCGTTCTCGGGGACGAACGGCTGCTCCACCGCCGGCGCCTGCAACCTGTGGCTCTACGACGTCGCCTCGCAGGCCATCAGTCCGCTGACGAACGACAGCGACGTCTACAACGAGACGCCCGCCTGGTCGCCCGACGGCTTCCGCATCTACTTCAAGCACCTCGAGGGGGGCGTCTACACGCTCCGCTGGATCGCGCCGACCGGCGGCACGGTCACGACGCTCCCGGTGGGCGTCTACGACCCGGCGCCCTCGCCCGACGGGACGAAGCTCGCGTACTCGAGCGGGCACGACGTCGGGATCTCCGACCCGGACGGCGGCAGCCCGAGCTCGCTTGGCCTCCCGGGCGACCCCACGAGCTACTTCGACCTCTCGTGGGGGTCGGCGGCGCCTCCGCCCCCATCCTCGCACTTCGTCGTCAACACGTCCGCCGACAGCAACGACGGCTCGTGCACCGTCAACCTCTGCTCGCTCCGCGACGCGATCGAGGCCGCGAACGCGGGCGCGCCGACCCCGGCGACGATCACCTTCGACATCCCGGTCCCGACGATCACGCTCGACGCGAACACGAACGGCGCCCTCCCCGCGATCACGACCCCGGTCACGATCGACGGCTCCGCCGGCAACTCGCCGGGAGTCGCGCTCACGTCCACCA
>DASRGA010000007.1:0-17130 GCA_035651295.1 Gaiellaceae bacterium
CGTGACGACCGCGGCCGCAGCCCTGGTCGCGGCGACGATCGTGTGCCTGAACGTCTTCCTGCTCGCGCAGACCGCGGGCCTCGCCTGAGCGGGCCTAGTGCGGCGTCTCCCAACCTTTCACTCGAAACCGGCGTGGCATCGACGCCGCACTACTCCGGCCGCTCTGCGGCCGGCGGCCGCGAAGCGGCCGACGAGTGCGGCCTCCACACGCCGCGCGTTCCCGGTCGAACGTTTTGAGAGGCCGCACTAGAGGTAGCCGAGCGGGTCGACCGGGTTGCCGCCGACGCGCACCTCGAAGTGCAGGTGCGGGCCCGTGCAGTGGCCCGTGCAGCCGACGTAACCGATCACCTGGCCCTGCGTCACGGATTCGCCGCACGTGACGGCGATCGAGCTCTGGTGACCGTAGGCGGTGGCGAGGTTGCCTCCGTGGTCGATCACGACGAGGTTGCCGTACCCCTCTTCCCAGCCGCAGTAGATGATCGTCCCCGCGGCCGCGGCGTGGATGGGCGTGCCGTACGGCACGCCGATGTCGATGCCCTCGTGCATGCGGCCCCACCGCCACCCGAACGGGCTCGTGATCGGGCCCTCCACCGGCCAGATCAGCCCCGCCGACGACGGCGTCTGCGTCGGCCCGCTGCTCGAGCGTGCCTGCGCCGCACGGATCTGCGCGGCGAGCTGGAGGCTCGCCGCCTGCAGCGCGTCGATCTCCGAGGCCTCGTCCCGCTCGGCGGCGGTCAGGCTCGACAGGTCGACGAGCTTCGCCTGCCGGGTCGAGACGAGATCGCCGCGCGCGCCCTCGAGCTCGTTGCGCACCTCCTGCACCTGGGCGGCCCGCGCCGAGATCGCGCGCGTCTCCCCCTGCACGGTCGCCCGCAGCCCTTTCGTCCTGAGCCGGGCGGCCGCCGACCGTGCCCGCGCGGCCGCCGCCTGCGCGGCCAGGCGCCGGTCGGAGGCCGCGATCTCGTCGAGGTACTCGACCCGGTCGAGCGCGTCCTGCAGGTTCGACGAGCCGAGCACCAGGTCGATCGTGGAGGCGTCGTCGGACTCGTAGATCTCGACGATGCGCTGTCGCAGCTGCCGCTGCGCCCGGGCGTACTGGCTCTTCAGGAACCGCCAGCGCGCCGTCTGCCAGCCGTACAGCCTGTCGAGCGCGTCGAGGCGCTTCCGGTGCAGGCCGAGGTCGGCCTGCAGCGTCTGCAGGCGCAGCGAGACGTCGCCGACCTGCGCCTCGAGCGAGCGGATCCGCTGCGTGTAGCCGGAGACCTCGTTGCGGAGCGTGCGCTCCTGCGCCTTCTGCGCGGCCAGCCTGTCCTGCAGCGAGGAGATCTTCGATTCGACCTGGTGCTTCTTCGTGACGTCGTCGCCGAGCGCCGGTGCCGCGAGCACGAGCAGGACGACGAGTGCGGGCAGAAGCCGCCGCATCCCCGCCTCGTTCGGCGCGGCGGGGCGCTACTCCTGCGCGGCCTGCAGCGCCCGCAGGGCACGCGCGGCGTCCCTGCGCAGCGGCCCGACGAGCGCCCGGTAGTCGTCGTCGGCGAGCTTGCCGGTGCGGTGGTCGAACTCGAGCTCCTTCAGCGCCGCCAGCGCCCGGTCGCGCGCCTCGACGAGCGCGAGGCGCCGCTCCTCGGCCTCGCCTGGCGCGTCGAGCCGGTCGTCGTCGGCGACCGGCTCCCGCAGGAAGGGCAGCGCGACCACGACGACCGCGCCCGCGGCGGCGAGCAGCCCCAGCACGAGCGCGACGCTGCTCACGCGCGGGCGGGAGCGAGCCGCGCGGCGAGCCGCCGCTGCTCGCGCGCGTCCGGCCACAGCGCGACCGCGGAGCCCAGGAGGAACACGATCCCCGCCACCCAGATGAGGTTGACGAGCGGCTTCACGAGCACCTGCACGTAGACGACCTGCGTCTTCGGGTGCAGCTCGTCGGCGATCACGTACAGATCCTGGGCGCGCGACCAGCTCGTCTTGATCGCCACCTCCTGCGCTCCCTCGGGCGGGTTGAAGAACTGGTTGGAGCCGGCCTCGATGCGGCCGGTGTAGCGCCCGCGCACGTCGAGGATCGCGCGGGTCTCGACGGCCCGCGAGGTCGTGCGCCGCGTCACGCCCCTGTTCGTGACGGTGTAGCCGTCGACCGTCATGCTCTGGCCGAGCGTCAGCCTGCGCTCCACGTTCGCGCCGTAGGCGCTCGACCCGGCGACGCCGATCGCAAGCAGGACGACGGCCGCGTGGACGACGTAGCCGCCGTAGCGGCGGCGGTTCCGGGCGACCAGCTCGAACAGCGACCCGGTCGCCCGCGTGCCGCGCACGAGCTCGAGCACGATCGTGGCGAGCACGAACGCGGAGAACGTGTAGGCGATCAGCCCGGGCCTCGACGAGCCCGCGCCCAGCGCGACGAGCGCGGCGCCGCAGGCGGCGGTGACCGCGACCGGCCAGGCGAGCGTGCGCATGAGCGAGCGGACGCTCGTCTTGCGCCACGCGATCAGCGGGCCGATCCCCATCAGGAGGAGCAGCGGCAGCCCGAAGGCGCGCAGGAAAAAGTCATAGTACGGCCGCCCGATCGTGCGCTGCTCGCCCTTCACGAGCTGCGTCACGATCGGGAACAGGACGCCCCACAGGATCGTCAGGCAGAGCGCGACGAGCAGCAGGTTGTTGTAGAGGAACGTCGCCTCGCGCGAGAGCGCCGACTCGAGCCTCGTGCGCGCCTTCAGGAGCGGCAGCCGCCACAGGATCACGGCGAGCGAGAAGAGCGAGGAGACGACGACGAAGGCCAGGAACCAGCCTCCGATCGGGCTCTGCGAGAAGGAGTGGATCGAGTTGACGACGCCCGAGCGGGTGAGGAACGTGCCGAGGACGGAGAGCTCGAACGCGAGCGCGACGAGCACCATGTTCCAGACCTTCAGCATGCCCTTGCGCTCCTGGATCATCACCGAGTGCAGGAACGCCGTCGCCGCGAGCCACGGCATCAGCGCGGCGTTCTCGACGGGGTCCCACGCGTAGTAGCCGCCCCAGCCGACCTCGACGTACGCCCAGTGCGCGCCGAGCAGCTGGCCGAAGCCGAGGAACGTCCAGGCGACGAGCGTCCAGCGGCGGGTGGCGACGATCCACCGCTCGTCGGTGCGGCCGGACAGGAGCGACGCGACCGCGAACGCGAAGGGGACGGAGAGGCCGACGTAGCCGAGGTACAGCATCGGCGGGTGCGCGACCATGTACGGGTTCTGCAGGCTCGCCACGAGCCCGGCGCCGTCGAGCGGAGCGGTCTGGGTGTCGAACGGGCTCGACACCGCCACGAGCACGAACGCGAAGAAGGCGCCGATGCCGGCGAGCACGGGCACGACCCACGCGGTCAGGTCGCGCAGGAGGCGGCGGTTCAGGTACACGGCGAGGCTGCCGTAGCCGGTCAGCACGAGCAGCCAGAGCAGCAGCGAGCCCTCCTGGCCGCCCCAGAACGCGCTCAGCGCGTAGGCGGTCCGGAGGGAGCGGTCCGTGTGCTGCGCGACGTACACGAACGAGAAGTCGTGCCGCACGAGCGCTGCCGCGAGCACGGCGGCCGCGACGAGCGTCGAGGCGAAGCTGCAGAGGAGCGCGTTCCTCGCCGACGACGCAAGCCGGCGGCGGTTGCGCCGCGCCGCCGCAGCCCCGGCGACGAGCGCGTACACCGACAGCCCCAGGGTGACGACGAGCGCCGCGCGGCCGAGCTCGGCCATCAGCGGGTCAAGCCTTGGTGGGGGCCGCGGTGTACTTCGACGGGCACTTCGTCAGGATGTCGGTGCCCGCGAGCCGCCCGCCGCGCAGCGTGCCCGTGACGACCACGCTGCGGCCGACCTTGAACAGCGGCGGCGGCGTCGTGCCGTGGTAGACGACGTCGACCCGCCCGGGCTTCGAGCCGGTCGGGTCCTTGAGCGCGAACCGGAGCCCGCGCGCCGAGTGCGAGTCGCCGTGCAGCGGCGCGAGGACGATGCCGACCACGGACAGCTTCCCCGTCGTCTGCGGGTTCACCTGGCTCGGTGTCAGCGTCGGCGTCGAGGAGCCGGCGATCGCCGTGTACAGCAGGAACACGGCCAGCACGCCGGCGACGGCGAGCGCGACGACGAGCCGCGCAGGGCTCCGCGTGGGCACGCCGACAGGGTAGCCGCGGGCCGCTTCAGGCGTCGGCGGGAGCCGGCTGCTGCTGCCGGCGCGCCGGCACCCGGTACCCGTGGTCGGCGCAGAGGGCGCCGGGCGAGTCCTCGGTCAGCGCGTCGCAGTAGCCCTTGCCGTACGCGGCCCGCATGAAGGCGGCGACCACGTCCAGCGACCAGTCCGTGATGCCCGCGGCTTCCCGCCAGAGGTCGGCCAGCCGCAGGTCGATGTCGAGCTCGAGGAGGTCGATGCGAGAAGGGCGATTCGGCATGGGCCGAAGGGTAGGCAGCGCGTCGGACAGACTCACCGGCGCACCGCTCCGGTTACCCTGCGACGGCTGATCGCGAACCGCCGCATCCACTACGGGCCGGCGCGGGTGCCCGTCCGCGACTCGCCCGCGGCCGCCGTGCAGGCGCTGCTCGTGCGCGGGCTGTCGGCCTGCGAGATCGACTTCGAGGGCCGGTTTTGGATGGACTACGACTTCGCGGCCGAGCTCGGCGAGCTGTGCGCCGCGAACGACATCGTGCTCTCGGTGCACGCGCCGATCGCCGGCTTCATGGGCCACGCCGAGCGCGGCAAGAAGCTGAACATGGCGGTCGGCATGCTCGACCATTCGGCGGGCATCGCCAGGGCGGCGGGCGCGCAGCTCGTCGTCTTCCACCCGGGCTTCCTGCTCAACCGGACGCGCGAGCAGGCGATCGACTCGGTCGTCGAGCAGCTGGCGGAGCTGCGCGAGCGGCTCGAGGGCAAGGACCGCGCTGTCCCGTTCGGGATCGAGGTGATGGGCCGGGTGCGCGAGCTCGGCTCGCTCGACGACGTCTGCGAGATCGCCTCGCGGCTCGACTGGGTGCGACCGGTCGTCGACTTCGCGCACATGCACGCGACGTCCGACGGCTCCTTCACGAGCGTCGAGCCGTTCGCGGCAGCGCTCGAGCAGGTGGACGCGGTGATCGAGCCCGGCGCGCCGTTCCACATCCACTTCTCGGACATCCAGTACGCGAACCGCAACGAGACCAAGCATCTCCCGTACGGCGAGGGCACGCTCCGCGCCGAGCCGCTGCGGGAGGCGCTCGCCCGCTTCGAGCGGGCCGCCACGGTGATCTCGGAGTCGCCGGACGCCGGCTCGACCGACGCGATCAGGGCCGTCCTCGGCGCGTAGGTAGGCTCGCGCCGTGCTCGATCCGAAGGTCTTCAAGGCGTACGACGTGCGCGGCATCTATCCCGGCGAGCTCGACGAGGAGGGCGGCTACGCGGTCGGGCGCGCCTTCGTCGAGCAGTTCGGGCCCGCCCGCGTGGCCGTCGGCCACGACATGCGCCTGTCCTCGCCCTCGATGGCGGCGGCGGTCCGCGAAGGCGCCGCGGACGGCGGCGCGGAGGTGCTCGAGCTCGGGCTCGTCGGCACCGAGATGCTCTACTTCGCGGTCGGCGAGCTGGGGTTGGACGGCGGCGTGATGGTCACCGCCTCCCACAACCCGAAGGACTACACCGGCATGAAGATCGTGCGGGGCGGCGCGCTGCCGGTCGGCGGCGAGTCCGGCCTGCTCGACGTCCGCGACCGGGCGCTCGCGGCGTCCTGGGCCTCGAACGGCCGCGGCGCGATCCAGACGGTCGACATCTGGGAGGAGTTCGTCGGCCGCGTGCTCGGCTTCGTCGACGTCTCGGCGCTGCGGCCGCTGCGAGTGGTCGTCGACGCGGCGAACGGCATGGCCGGCACGATGCTCCCGCCGCTGCTCGAGCGCCTGCCGATGCTCGACGTCGTCCGCTGCAACTTCGAGCCGGACGGCTCGTTCCCGAACCACGAGCCGAACCCGCTCCTCCCCGAGAACCGCGAGTTCATCGTCGCCCGCACGCGCGAGGAGGCCGCCGACTTCGGCGTCGCGTTCGACGGCGACGCCGATCGCTGCTTCTTCGTCGACGACGGCGGCGAGTTCGTTCCCGGTGACTTCACGACCGCGCTGTTCGCCGAGTCGATCCTCGAGCGCGAGCCGGGCGGAAAGGTGATCTACGACGTGCGGGCGTCGTGGGCGGTGCCGGAGGCGATCCTCGCGGCCGGGGGCGTGCCGCTCGTCAATCGCGTCGGGCACGCGTTCATCAAGCAGCGGATGCGCGAGGTCGGCGCCGTCTTCGCCGGCGAGGTCTCGGCGCACTACTACTTCCGCGACTTCTCGCAGGCCGACTCGGGGACGATCCCGTTCCTGCTGATGTGCCAGCTCGTCTCGCGCCGCGGGGCGCTCGGAGAGGTGCTCGCGCCGCTGCGCGCGCGCTACTTCATCACCGGCGAGCTGAACACGCCGGTCGCGGACGTCGCCGGGAAGCTGCGGGAGCTCGAGGAGCGCTTCGGCGCCCAGGGGTCGGTGTCGCACCTGGACGGCCTCTCCGTGGAAGCGGCCGACTGGCACTTCAACGTGCGCCCGTCGAACACGGAGCCGCTGCTCCGCCTGAACCTCGAGGCGCGCTCGCAGGAGCTGATGGAGGCGAAGCGCGACGAGGTGCTCGCCGTCATCCGCGCGTAGCCCCGCCGGCCGCGCCCCCGCCCCGGCCCTTTTCGGACGGCGGCTGCGAGGTCATGTCCCCTGGTCAGACCAGTGTCACGGAAGTGTGACGAACGCTCCACAGCGCGGCGGCTGCCGGTGCGCCCGTTCCGGGCAAGCCCAGTCGCCGAGCCGAATGAGCGGGTCGGAAGCGTGACGAAGCTTCCACAGCCGCGCCCTGCCGGACAGCGACTTGCGAGCCATGTCACCTGGTCAGACCAGGATGTGGACACGGCGCGGGCTGCCCGGAAAGGCGGTGCCCTCTAGGATCGGCCGCGTGCTCGAGCTCGGCCACTTGACCGACAGCCGCCCGCCGTTTCGCTACGCGGCCTACCAGCGCGTCGGCTTCTCCGAGACCGACGCGCAGGGCGTCGTCTACTACGGCCGCTACCTCCCCTACTTCGACGCCGCACGCGTCGAGTACCACCGCCACCTCGGCAGCGTCGCCCTCGGCGGCGTCGACTTCGCGATGCGGGCGGTGACCGTCGAGTACGTCGCGCCGGCCCGCTTCGACGACCTGCTCGAGGTCTTCGTGCGCGTGGAGCGCATCGGCACGACGAGCATCACCTACGACCACGCCGCCTACCGCATCGACGACGGCGGCGGCCCGGGCGGCGGGACGCTGATGGCCACCGCGAAGGCGACGCTCGTCTGCATCGTGCTCGCCGAGCGGCGCGCTGTCCCGGTGCCGGACGCGTTCCGGGAACGGGTCGCCGCGTTCGAGCGGTGGTGAGCGCGCCGCCCGCCCGGAACGTCTCCCGTCGGGACGGGCGGCGCTGCTCACGGCCCCTCCCCGCCCGCAGCTTCCGTCGGCGTCGCGGCGCGCGCTATCCCTTGATCGAGGTACGACTCACGAGGGCGTGACGCGATACGCGTCGAACACCGAGTCGATGTTGCGCAGCGACGTCAGGAGCGCGCGCAGACCCTTCACGTCGCCCACCTCGGCCGTGTACCAGTTCTTCGCGAGCTGGTCCTCGACCACGCCGCCGTAGCTGACGATGTTCGCGCCGTGCTCGGCGAACGTCCGCGCGACGTCCTCGAGGAGGCGCGGGCGGTCCCACGACGACACGGCGATCTGGACGCGGAAGCCCTTCGCGGCCGTCGCGCCGTCCCACGCCACCGGCGTGAACCGTTCCGGGCTGCGGCGCAGCGCCTTCACGTTCGGGCAGTCCTCCCGGTGGATCGTGATCCCGCGCCCGAGCGAGATGTAGCCGACGATCGGGTCGCCCGGAACCGGCGTGCAGCACTTCGCCAGCCGCACCAGGACGTCGCTCACCCCGGGCACGACGACGCCCAGGTCGGCGCCCGACACCGCCTGCGCCTTCGGCGCCTTCCGGACGACCGGCGCCTCCTCGGCGACCTGCTCCGTCTTCAGCCGCTGGACGACCTTGTTGACGATCGTCCCCGGCTGCAGCTTCCCGGAGCCGAGGGCGAGGTAGAAGTCCTCGGCCTTCTTGAAGCCCGTCTCGCGGATCACCTGCGCGAGCGTCGCCGAGCCGCGCAGCTTCGCGTACGGCAGGTTCTGCGCCTTCAGCGCGTTCTCGAGCGCCTCGCGGCCCTTCGCCTCGGCGTCCTCCCGCGTCTCCCGCGAGAACCACTGCCGGATCTTGTTGCGTGCGCGTGAGCTCTGCGCGAGCGACAGCCAGTCGCGCGACGGCCCCCGCCCCTGCTTGGAGGTGAGGATCTCGACGAAGTCGCCGTTCCGCAGCGTGTAGTGGAGCGGCACGATGCGGCCGTTGACTTTCGCGCCGACCGTGCGGTGGCCCACGTCGGTGTGCACCGCGTACGCGAAGTCGATCGGCGTGGCGCCCGCCGGGAGCGTCTTCACCTGGCCCTTCGGGGTGAAGACGTGCACCTCCTCGTCGAACAGGTCGGTGCGGAACGTCTTCATGAACTCGCGCGGGTCGGCCTCGTCGGCGGTGCCCTCGTCCATCAGCTGCTTGACCCACGCCATCCACTCGGCGTCGCGCTCGCTCGGGCCGCGCTTGTACAGCCAGTGCGCTGCGACGCCGAACTCGGCCGTCTCGTGCATCTCGCGCGTGCGCACCTGGATCTCGAGCGGCCTGCCCTGCGGGCCGATGACCGTGGTGTGCAGCGCGCGGTAGCCGTTGAACTTCGGCATCGCGATGTAGTCCTTGAAGCGGCCCGGCATCGGCTTCCACAGCGAGTGGATCAGCCCGAGCGCGCCGTAGCAGTCGCGCGTCCCCTCGTCGCCGCCGCGCTCCGCGATCACGCGCATCGCCGTCAGGTCGTAGATCTCGTTGAACTCGCGGCCCTTCTTCACCATCTTGTCGTAGATCGAGTAGAAGTGCTTCGCGCGCCCGGAGATCTCCGCCGGGATGTCGACCTTGTCGAGCTCCTTCTGCAGCACGAGCGCCGCCTCGCGGACGTGCTCCTCCCGGTCGGCGCGGCGCTCGGAGACCATCTGCTTGATCTCCTCGTACTTGCGCGGATGGAGCGTCTGGAACGCGAGGTCCTCGAGCTCCCACTTGAGCGCGTGGATGCCGAGGCGGTGCGCGATCGGCGCGTACACCGCGAGCGTCTCCCGCGCCTTCTGCAGCTGCTTCTGCTTGCCCAGGTACTCGATCGTGCGCAGGTTGTGCAGCCGGTCGGCGAGCTTGATCAGGATGACCCGCAGGTCCTCGGCCATCGCCACGATCAGCTTGCGGTAGTTCTCCGCCTCGGCGTGCTCGCGGCTCTGGAACTGGACGCGGGTCAGCTTCGTGACGCCCTCGACGAGCTGGGCGATCTCGTCGCCGAAGTCGGCGCGGATCTCGTCGATCGACGTGTCCGTGTCCTCGACGACGTCGTGCAGGAGCGCGGCTGCGAGCGTCGCCTCGTCCAGCTGCAGGCCGGCGAGGATCTTCGCCGCCCCCCACGGGTGGTAGATGAACTCCTGCCCGGACTGCCGGACCTGTCCGGCGTGCGCGCGCGCGGCGGCCTCGAAGGCTCGCGAGAGGAGGTCGCGGTCGAAGTCGGGCTTGTACGCCTCGACCTCGGCCAGCAGCTCCTCGATCAGGTCCTGATGACGTTCGAGAACTGCCACTGACCCAGTGTACCCCCGCCCTTTTCGCGGATCACTCGTCCGGACGTGGAGAGGATTCGACGCGGCGCCGATGAACCCCGCTAGTCCAATGTTCCGTCGGCGTCGACAGGCCCGGAAGCTGAACCAGGTCGCCCGCGTGCTGCGGGAGCTCGAGAGCGCCGCGCGGCGGCCGGCTACGCCGCCCGCGCGAGCTCGGGTCTCGCTGCGAGCAGCTCCCTGAACGTCGGGGACTCGAGCAGGCTGCGGCGCACCCCCTCCGCGAGCTCCAGCTCCGCGAAGATCGCGCGTGCCTCGGGCGTCCACGCCGCCTCGCCGGCCCGCCACTGGGCGGCGAGCCAGTCGCGCAGCTCCCCGACCCGCTCGTTCGCGTCGAAGACGCGCCGGACGACGAGCTGCGGCGAGACGACGCCGTTCCAGCGGTTCTCCTGCAGCCGGAACGCGACGTCGTAGCGTGCGTCGCGGCGGAAGCGGTCGAGCTGGCCGCCGAGCCCGAAGGCGATCGCCTGGCCGGCGTCGCGGCCGCGCTGCCGCACGCGGAAGCGCAGGTGCCTGCCGTCGCCCACCGCGGCGGGCTCGACGACCTCGCAGCCGTCGACGAGCAGCAGGACGCCCGGGTTGCCGAGCCCGAACGGGGCGAGCCGCTGCAGCTCGGCGCACAGGGCGAGCCCGAGCTTCGCACCGGGGACGATCGCGTCGACGCGCGTCACCGGCCGGAGGTCGTCGTCGGCCAGCACGGAGTCGGCGTGCGCGGCGAACGCCGAGGAGAACGCCGCCACGTCGGCGGGGTCGATCGTCAGGCCGGCGGCGGCCCGGTGCCCGCCGAAGCGTTGGAGGTGCTCCGCGCACGCGCCGAGCCCGGCGTGCAGGTCGAACGCCGGCACCGAGCGGCCGGAGCCCTTCCAGGCGCCCTCGCCGCCGGCGATCAGGACAACCGGACGGTTGTACCGCTCGACGAGCCGTGAGGCGACGATGCCGATCACGCCCTCGTGCCAGCCCTCGCCTGCGACGACGTAGCCGCGCCGGCGGCGCAGCGGCTCGGGCCACGACTCGACCTGGTCGATCGCGTCGCGGAGGATCCGCTCCTCGACCGCCTGCCGCTCGCGGTTCAGCCCCTCGAGCTCCTCGGCGAGCCGCCTCGCCTCGTCCGCGTCCTCGGTCAGCAGCAGCGCGAGCGCTGCCTCCGGCCGGCAGAGCCGCCCGGACGCGTTGATCCGCGGCGCGAGCCGGAAGCCGATCGCCGTCTCGTCGACGGCGGCGGGGTCGACGCCCGCGACCCGCATCAGCGCCTGCAGCCCCGGCCTCTGCGTCTGCGCGAGCCGCCGCAGGCCGAGCTGCGCGAGCGCGCGGTTCTCGTCGAGGAGCGGGACGACGTCGGCGACGGTGGCGAGCGCGACCACGTCGAGGTGGCGCTCGCAGAACGGGTGCTCGGGTCCGAGCAGCGCCTGGGCGAGCTTCCAGACGACGCCGGTGCCGCAGAGCCCGGCGAACGGATAGTCGCCCTTCAGCGGCGCGACGACCGGGCACGCGGGGAACCCGTCGGCGGGGCGATGGTGGTCGGTGACGACGACCTCGAGCCCGAGCTCGCGCGCGTGCTCGACCTCTGCGAGCGCGGTGATGCCGCAGTCGACGGTGAGCACGAGGTCGACCCCGTCCTCGGCGAGCCTGGTCAGCGTGCCCGCGTTCAGCCCGTACCCCTCCTCGAACCGCGACGGCAGATGCCACTCGACGCGCGCCCCGAGCTCGCGCAGCAGCAGCACCGCGAGCGCGGTGGCGCAGATGCCGTCCGCGTCGTAGTCGCCGTGGACGCAGACGCGGGCATCCGCCTCGACGGCGGCGGTGATCGTCTCGACCGCGTCGCGCATGTCTCCGAGCGCGAACGGGTCGTGGCCCGGCAGCGCCCCGTCCAGGAACCGCTGCGCCTCGGCCGGGTCGGCGTAGCCGCGCCGGACGAGCACGGACGCGGTGATCTCGTCGAGCCCCAGCTCGGCTGCGAGCCGCGCCGCGACCTGACGGTCGCAGTGAGCCAGTTGCCAACCCTCGACCGCCATGGGCCATCGAAGGTACGGGCGCCGTCGGACGGAGCTACTCCCGCGGCAGCTGCACGCCGAGCCAGGTCAGGAGCACGACGGCGCCGACCACGACCGCGAGCCCGCCGATGATCCAGCGCGGGTGCTGCGCCTCGCGGACGGTGGCCGCGAAGGCCCGCCCGAGCAGGATCACGACGCCGAGGACGAGGCCGCCGCCGACGACGAGCGCGGGCAGCAGGATGACGAGGCGCTCGATCCTGGAGGCGGCGAGGAGGTCCACTACCATGGAATCGTGCCGGAGCCGCACACGTCGTCCGACGCCAACTACAGCTCGGGGAACGACTACATCGTCGAGTTCCTCGGGTACCGCTTCTCCTTCGGGTCGACCGACTTCGAGGGCCGCGTGGTCGCGGCCGCGGTGAAGCTCGGCGTGGTCGAGAGCCCCGAGCTGGAGGACGAGGAGGTCGCCGACCTCGTCGCGCTCGCCGCCCAGGGCGTGATCGACGAGCCCGCTTCGCGGCTCGGCCGCTACCTCGTGCGCAACTGGGAGCGGATCCGGCTCGTCGACAACGAGTCGCTCGTCTACTGGCTGCGCAAGCTGATCTTCCGCGGCGCCTGGCTCGACCACCAGGTCAAGCGCGGTGCGCTCGAGATCGTCTGGGACGACCTCGACGCCGAGTTCGCCTACCAGCACCCGGGCGAGGACCGGCGGCCGTTGCTCGAGCTCGCCCCGGTGCCGTCGTGGCACGAGCTCCAGTTCCGGGGCTAGCGGCGGCCGGCGGGGTCGCGTACCTCGCGGCGCTGCTCGCCGTCGACCACGTCGCGACCTACCCGGAGCAGCTCGGGCTCGGCGCCCTGACCTGGCTCGTCCTCGCGGCCGCGCTGTCGCGCGTGCCGGTCGAGCGGCGCGTGCAGACGCTCGGCGTCGTCGCCTTCGCCACCGTCGGCGAGGTCACGGGCTCGCTCCTCTGGGGCGTCTACCACTACCGGCTGCACAACCTGCCGCTCTTCGTCCCGCCCGCGCACGGGCTCGTCTACCTGACGGGCCTGTCGCTCGCGCGCGCGCTCCGCCGCCGCCTGCGGCCGCTCGTCCTCGCCGCGGGGACGGCGGCCGCGGCCTGGGGGCTGCTCGGCCTGACCGTCCTGCCCCGCCGCGACGTCGCCGGCGCCGTCGGCGTCCCGCTCCTCCTGGTCTTCCTGTGGCGGAGCCGCAACCGGGCGGTGTACGCGGCGGTCTTTCTCGTCGTCGCCTCGCTCGAGCTCTACGGGACGGCGCTCGGGACGTGGCGCTGGGCCCGCGAGCTGCCCGGGCTGGGCATCCCTGACGGCAATCCTCCTTCCGGCGTCGCGTCGGGCTACGTGTGGTTCGACGTGATGGCGCTGCTCGTCGCGCCGGCGGCGCTCGCCGCGCTCACGAGAACGCGTCGAGCTTCCCGAACTCGCCGTGCAGACGAGCCGCCTCTGCCCGGCACCACTCGCGCGTGAGCGCCACGCCGAGCTGCGCCGAGACGACGTCTGCAAGCCGCACGCCGAGACGGCGGCAGAGCAGCGTGAACCCGCGCGGCGCCGCGTCGGTATGCGCGAGGAAGAGCACGCCGCGCGCGACGCCGGCCAGCTCGAGCAGGTAGTAGGAGCGGATCCCCGGCTCGTCCAGGAGCGGCGGCGGCAGCGGCACGACGTTCGCGTCCTGCACGCAGAACGGGAACCGCCCCTGGTCGAGCACGCTGCGCAGCGCCTCTCGCAGCTGGTCGTCCGAGCAGCGAAGCTGCCACCCCGCCTGGAACGTCTCGAGCCGCTCTCCGGACGCGAGATACACCGCGCCGACCTCGCAGGAGAGCGACTCCGCCGAGATCCGTGCGATGTCCCGCATCGCGAGCGCGACCTCCTCCACGTCGGCGGCGGCGACCGCACGCACCGCCTCGAGCTCCTCCAGCTCGTCCGCCAGCCGCTTCGCCGGCGAGACCGCGTCGACCGCGTCGGCGGCAAGCGTCGCGGCCGCCTGCAGCTGCGCGTCGTCGGCGGCCTGCAGGTCGGCGTCCGACGAGCCGAACACGACCACCACGTCGTTCGTCACCGGGACGAACACGGCGCTGTGGGCGTAGTACGGGCCGAAGACGAGCGCGGCGCCGCCGTGGTCGAGCCGCACCGCCCGGCGGCTGCGGAGGGCGTCGCCCAGCGAGGACTCCTCGTCGCTCGTCACCTCGATCAGCCCGGCCCAGCCGGAGCCGCGGCCGCTGCCGCCGAGGTGCACGAAGCGGTTTCCCGTCACGCGGCGCAGCACGAACAGGTCGCGTGCGCCGACCGATGCCGCGGCGGCGTCGGCGCGTGGTGCGGTGGACGCCATCGCGCTGCCGCCGTCCCTAGAAGAGCCGCTCGCCGCTCATGGACGCTCCGAGATGGGCGCGTCCCAGGTCGGTGATCATGCGGCCGCGCGGGGTGCGCTGCAGGAAGCCGAGCTGCAGCAGGAACGGCTCGTAGACGTCCTCGATCGTCTCAGGCTCCTCGCCGAGCGAGACGGCGAGCGTCGAGAGGCCGACGGGCCCGCCGCCGAACTTGCCGGCGATGCACGCGAGCAGCTCGCGGTCGAAGCGCTCGAGCCCGGCGTCGTCCACCTCGAGCAGCCGCAGCGCCTCGTCCGCGACGGCGGTCGTGACGGCGCCCGCGTGGCGAACCTCGGCGACGTCGCGGACGCGGCGCAGGATGCGGTTGGCGATCCGCGGCGTGCCCCTCGACCGGCCCGCGATCAGCTCGGACGCGTCGTCGTCGATCGCGACCCGGAGGATGCGCGCCGACCGGCGGACGATCGTCGCAAGGTCGTCCGGCGCGTAGAGCTCGAGCCGGAAGGTGAGGCCGAAGCGGTCGCGAAGCGGCGTCGTGAGCAGGCCGGTGCGGGTGGTGGCGCCGACGAGCGTGAACGGCGGCAGGTCGAGCGTCAGCGTGCGCGCCGCAGGGCCCTGCCCCACCACGATGTCGAGCCGGAAGTCCTCCAGGGCCGGGTAGAGGATCTCCTCGGCCGCCCGGCTCAGGCGGTGGATCTCGTCGATAAAGAGCACGTCGCGCGGCTCGAGCGACGTGAGGATCGCCGCGACGTCCTTCCGTTCGAGCCCCGGGCCGGCCACCTGGCGCAGCCCGACCCCCAGCTCCGTGCGGATGATCTGGGCGAGCGACGTCTTGCCGAGCCCCGGCGGGCCGGCGAGCAGGACATGGTCGAGCGCCTCGCCGCGTCCCTTCGCGGCCTCGAGCGCGATGTCGAGCTGCTCCTTCACCCGCTCCTGCGCGACGAAGTCGGCAAGCGTGCGCGGCCGGAGGGAGCGCTCGACCTCCTCCTCGGCGTCGACCAGCACGGGCGCCAGGAACTGGGTCATGCGGCCTGCCTGAGCGCGTGGCGCACCTGCTCCTCGACCGTCAGCTCGGGATCGACGCCGACGAGCGCCCGCTCGGCCTCGAGCAGCGTCCACCCGAGCTCGACGAGCGCGTCACGCGCCGTCAGCCCGCCCTCGCCGTCGGCGACCGCGTCGACGAGCGTCAGCTTCTCCTTCAGCTCGAGCACGACCCGCTGCGCGGTCTTCAGCCCGACCCCCGGGATCGCCTGGAAGCGCTTGACGTCGTCGCGCGCGATCGCCCTGCGCAGCTCCGCCGGCGTCGAGCCGGAGACGATCGCGAGGGCGACCTTCGGGCCGACGCCGTTGACGCCGAGCAAGAGCTCGAACACCTCCCGCTCTTCCGCGGTGGCGAAGCCGAAGAGCTGCAGCGCGTCCTCGCGGACGACGGTGTGGACGTGCACCGTCACCTCGCCGTCGCCGAGCCGGGCCACCGACGGCGTCGCGTGGACGAGGTAGCCGACCCCGTGCACGTCGACGACGAGCGCCTGGCCGACGCGCCCGGCGACGGCGCCCCGCAGACGCGCGATCATCCGGCCGCCGCCCGGAGCAGAGGCGGCGCAAGCGCGTGGCAGATCGCGACCGCGAGCGCGTCGGCGGCGTGGTTCGGCGCCGGCAGCTCGTCGAGGCCGAGGATCGCCTTCACCATCCTCCCCACCTGATCCTTGTCGGCCCGCCCGTAGCCGCACACCGCCTGCTTGACGCTGGCCGGCGCGTACTCGGCGCACGCGACGCCGGCGGACGACGCGGCGACGAGCACGGCTCCCCGCGCCTGCCCGACGGAGAGCGCGATGCGGGCGTCGGCGCCGACGAACGACTCCTCCAGGGCGACGGCAGCCGGCGCGTGCTCCGCGATCAGCTCCCGGACGCCCTCGAAGATCGTGAGCAGGCGCACCTCCAGCCGCTCCCGCGGCGACGTGGGCCACCACCCGTAGCACGTGGCCCTGAGGCGCCCGCCGCTTTCGTGGACGATTCCGTACCCGCATGCAGCCGTCCCCGGATCGATGCCCAGAACTCTCACGTGGACACGTTAGGCGCCGCCCCGGACGTTCCTCCGGAGGGATGATGCGCACCGTGGCAGCCGGATCGAGAGTCGGCGCGGCGGGCCGGCGGGAGTCGCCGTGGCTCCGGGAGATCCGGACGCTCGACCCCGACCGCGACTGCCGCCGGATCGTCTTCCTGGACTCCTTCCACGAGTTCCCGTTCGACACCACCCGGTCGCTCGAGCTCGCCTTCTTCAAGACGTTCGCCGTCCCGTCGATCGCGTCGCTCCTGGCCTCGACGGGCGAGTTCGTCCTCCGCGGCCAGAAGCGCTACGACGACACCGACCTCCTGATCAGCGCGTTCTCGGAGGACGGCTGGGACGGCGAGCTCGGCAAGCGGGCGCTCCGGCGCATGAACCAGATCCACGGACGCTTCGACATCTCCAACGACGACTTCCTGTACGTCCTGTCGGCGATGGTGCTCGAGCCGATCCGCTGGAACGAGCGCTTCGGCTGGCGGCGCTTCCTCGACGCCGAGCGTCAGGCGCAGTTCCGCTTCTGGTGCGAGATCGGCAGACGGATGGCGATCCGCGACATCCCGGAGACGCTGGCCGAGCTCGCCGCGCTGAACGCCGAGGTGGAGCGGACGCGGTTTCGCCGCACGGACGACGGCGTGCGGCTCGCGCACGCGCAGCGCGACGTGTTCCTCGCCTGGTTCCCGTTCGTCCCCGGGCGGCTCGGCGCCCGGGCGATCTCGGCGCTGCTCGACGAGCGGGTCGTCGACGTCCTCGGCCTCGTGCGCCCGACCGCCGGCGAGCGGCGCCTGCTCGAGGCGGCCGTGCGGGCCCGTTCGGCGGCGGTGCGGCTGCTGCCGCCGCGGCGGCGGCCGAGGCTCCGCACGACGATGCGCAGGCGCAGCTACCCGGCGGGCTTCACGATCGACGGCCTCGGACCGAGCAGCTGACGGGACGGCTACCCGGCGACGGCTTCGAGGACGCGCTCGGGGATGTCGAAGTTCGCGTAGACGTCCTGGACGTCGTCGTTCTCCTC
>DASRGA010000008.1:0-25867 GCA_035651295.1 Gaiellaceae bacterium
GCGAGCTCGTCGAGCAGCCGGTCGACCTCCTCGCGCGTGTTGTAGTGCGCGATGCCGGCGCGCAGGGTCTCCCCGGGCAGGCGCGGGCCGAGCGAGACGCAGTACCAGTTGTCGGCGTGCCAGACGCCGACGCCGCGCTCGCCGAGTCGGCGGGCGACGTCGCCGGCTGGGGCGCCGTCGACGTTCAGCAGGAACGTCGGCACGCGGCCCTCCATCGTCGGCGGGCCGTAGAGCGTCACGCCCTCCGGCAAGCCGGCGAGGAAACGCGTGCCGAGCTCGCGCTCGTGGTCGCGGATCGCGGGCAGGCCGCCGATCGAGTCGAGGTAGGCGATCGTCGCGCTGAAGCCGGCGAGCAGCTCGTAGGGAAGCGTCCCCGTCTCGAAGCGGAGCTTCGACGGCCGCGCCTTGTACGGCCGCCACGTCTCGGCGAGCTCGCGCCGCACGTAGGCGATGCCGAGGTGCGGCCCGCAGAACTTGTACGGCGAGCAGAGCAGCACGTCGCAGCCGAGCTCGCGCACGTCGATCGGCTCGTGCGCGGCGTAGTGGACGGCGTCGACCCACGAGAGCGCGCCCGCCTCGCGCGCGAGCGCGCAGATGCGCCGCGCGTCGGCGACCGAGCCGGTCGCGTTCGACGCGAGCGCGAACGCGACCACACGCGTGCTCTCGGACAGCCGCTGCTCGAGCGCGTCGTGGTCGACCGTCAGGTCGTCGCGCGCCTCGACGACGTGCACGATCAGGTCCTTGTCCTCGGCGAGCTCCACCCAGGGCGCGACGCCGCCGTCGTGGTCGAGCTGCGTCGTCACGACCTCGTCGCCCGCCCGGAACCCGCGCGCCGCGGTGCGCGTCAGCGCGAAGTTGAGCGTCGTCATGTTCATGCCGAACGAGATCTCGTCGGGCGCGCAGCCGAGGAACCTCGCGGCGTCCTCCTTCGCGCGCGCGAGGATCGCCTCCACGGCGCGACCCGTCGCGTACGGCGCGCCGAGGTTGCCGGACGCCTCGCGCAGCGCACGCGCGATCGCCTCCCCCACCTCGTCGGGCACCTGCGTGCCGCCCGGCGCGTCGAAGAACGCGAACCCGTTCCGCAGCGACGAGAAGCGCTCGCGAACCGCCTCGACGTTCACGGCGTCTCCCCCTGCAGCACGCGCGCGAACACGGACGCGTCGATGTTCCCGCCCGAGACGATGCAGACGATCCGCCGCCCCTCGACGCGGCCCGACAGCGCCGCCGCCGGCGCCAGCGCGCCCGCCCCCTCCGGGATCACGCGTGCACGCTCGGCGACCACACGCATCGCCGAGGCGACCTCGTCGAGCGGCAGCGCGAAGCCGCCGTCGATCAGGCCCTCGACGTGCGCCCAGACCTGCGGGATCAGCGCGCGGCTGCCCGAGCCGTCCACGAACGACGGCGTGTACTCGACCTCGGTCGGCGCGCCGGCGGCGAGCGTCGCGGCGACCGGCGCGCCGGTCGCCGGCTCGGCGGAGTAGAAGCGGACGCCGGGCCGCTCCGCCTTGACGGCGCTCGCGATCCCGGTCAGGAGACCGCCGCCGCCGTACGGGACGACGACCGCGTCGAACCCGTCGAGCTGCTCGAGCAGCTCGAGGCCGATCGTCCCGTTGCCGGCCAGCACGCGGTCGTCCGCGACCGGATGGACGAAGAGCCCTTCGGCCCGCTCCGAGCGGCCGCTGACGAGCGTCTCCCACCACTCGTCGTACGGCACCTTCAGCACGCGGCCGCCGTAGCGCTCGATCGCGGCGACCTTCGCCTCCGGCGCGTGCTCCGGCACGACGACGGTGGCGGGCACGCCGCGCAGCCGCGCCGCGAAGGAGAGCCCCTGCGCCATGTTGCCCGCGCTCGCCGTGAGCACGCCGCCCGCGAGCTCCGCGTCGCTCGCCTGCAGCACCGCGTTGCCGGCCCCGCGGATCTTGAACGAGCGCACCGGCTGCAGCAGCTCCAGCTTCAGCCAGATCTCCGCGTCCGCGTCCACGTCGAGGCGGACGAGCGGCGTGCGGACAGCGATGCCGTCCAGCACCTCGCGCGCCAGGCGGATCTCCTCGATCGGGATCACAGCGACACGACCGTTCCCGCCGCCTCGGCCTCGGCGCGCGCGAGCACGTACTCGGCGGCGGCGAGGTCCTCGACCGCGAGGCCGAGCGACTTGAAGACGGTGATCTCCTCGTCCGAGCGCCGGCCCTCGGCCGTGCCGGCGACGAGGTCGCCGAGCTCGGCCCGGATGTGCTCCGGGCCGATCGCGCCGTCACGCTGGGCGAAGAGGAAGTCGCCCGACTCGTTCAGCGTCGACTCCCGCCGGTCGACGAAGAGCGCGGCGGCGGCCATCGTCGCGGTGTCGAGCTCGCGCGTCGTCGGGACGCTCGAGCCGACGGCGTTGACGTGCACGCCCGGCTTCAGCCACTCGCGCCGGACGACCGGCTCGGCGAGCGCCGTCACCGTGCAGAGGACGTCCGCCTCGCGCACCGCCTCCTCGGCGCTGCCGACGCTCTCGGCGCCGTCGAGCGTCCTGCCGCTCGCGCTCCACACGAGCACGCGCTCGAAGCCGCGCACCGCCTGCATCGCCTCGAGGTGCGAGCGCGCCTGCGTCCCGGTGCCGAGGATCGCGAGCGTCCCGACCTCCGCGCGCGCGAGCAGGCGCGTCGCCACCGCGGACACGGCGGCGGTGCGGACGGCGGTGATCCCGCCCGCGTTCACGATCGCCCGCGGCTCGCCCGTCTCGCCGTCGAACAGCGCGACGAACCCCTGGTGCGAGTCGAGCCCGCGCGCGCTGTTCCCGGGGACGATCGTCAGCGCCTTCATCGCCCAGAGCGGCGTCGCGCCGCCGCGCCGCGCCGGCATCAGCCCCATCAGGCTCGCGTGGTCGCCGGGCCGGGTGACGAAGCGCAGCGGGTTGTGCACCTCGCCGCGCGCGAGCGCGCCGAGCGCCTCCGCCATCAGGTCGATGCAGTCCGCCATCGGCAGCAGCCGGCGGACGTCGTGCTCGTCGATCACGCGCACCTTCATGGGAAGAGCCCTCCGATCCGGTCGACGTCGTCCTGCGAGAGGTTCAGGCCGCGCGCGGCGAGCACCGGGTCGAGGTGCGCCGCCCGGTTCGGGCCGCACACGGCCCCGTCGCAGCGGGCGAGCACCCAGGCGAACGCGAGCGTCGCCATGTCGACGCCTCGCGCCTCCGCCTCGCGCTCGAGCGCCTCGAGCGCGTCGAACACGCGGTCGTCCACGTAGCGCGCGTAGCCGCCCGGGCGCTGCGTCATCCGCGACCCCTCCGGAAACGCCTCGCCGCGGCGGTACTTGCCGGTCAGCCAGCCGCCGGCGAGCGGGCCGAACGGCACGTAGGCGATGCCGAGCTCCGCGCAGAGCGGCAGGATCGCGCGCTCGTCGCCGCGGTCGAGCAGCGAGAACGAGTCCTGCACGAGCGCGGGCGTCCCGTGCTCGAGCGCCTCGCGAAGCTGCGCCTCCGAGTAGTTGGAGAGGCCCCAGGCGCCGATCAGCCCCTCGGCGCGAAGCGACTCGAAGCAGTCGATCGTCTCGCCGACCGGCACGCTCGGATCGGGCTCGTGCGCGAGGTAGAGGTCGACGCGCTCGACGCCGAGCCGCAGCAGGCTCGACTCGAGCTGCCGGCGGATGCGATCGGGCGCGAGGCCGACGTCGCCGGGGTCGCCGGTGGTCGAGTGGTAGACCTTCGTCGTCAGCTGCGGCAGCTCGCCGCGCTCGGCGATCCACTCGCCGATCCAGCGCTCGCTCGACCCGCCGCCGTAGGCGTCGCCGGTGTCGAACCAGCGAAGGCCGGCGCCCCACGCGCGGTCCATGATCGCGAACGCCTCGTCGCGGGGGATGCCGCGGCCGAACCACTCCGGCGCCGAGCCGACGCCGCCGAAGTTGCCGCACCCGAGCGCGATCCCGCCGAACACTACTCGGGCAGGTTCATGCGGGTCAGCTCGTTCCGGACGTCCCACAGCTCGGGGAAGAACGAGTGGTGGATCAGCCGGCCCATGATCTCGACGGGCGTGCCCTGCGTGCCGACGACGTCGCCGCCGATCGTGCGCTGGACGACCTTGAAGTGGCGGACGCGCCAGACGGTGACGCGCTCGTCGAGCTCGATCAGCTGCTCGGCCAGGTTGTACAGCTCCTCGTGCTCCCGTCCGAGCGTGTACACCTCGACGAGCGACAGCCCGGCGCGCTCGTGGGCGGCGTGGAAGGCGTCGCCGAGATCCTTGGCGACGCGCCGCAGCTCCTTGAACCCGGGCGAGTCGAAGCCGCTGCCGTGGCCGAGCACCTTCCGCACCTCGGTGTACTCCCACGGCGACATGTGCTCGAGCATGTCGAGCGCCGCCGTCACGAGCTTGAAGCAGTCGTTCGAGCGGCGCAGCAGCCGCAGCGCGGCGGCGACGTCGCCGCCGTTCACGAGCCGCGCCGCCTCCTCCGCCTCGTTCCAGCAGAGCTTCAGCCAGATCTCGGAGGTCTGGTGCACCGACTGGAACAGCAGCTCGTCGCGGTGGACCCACTCCGCCGGCGTCTTCTGCAGCGCCAGCAGCTCCTCGGTGCGCAGGTAGCGCTCGTAGTCCGACGGCGCGGTACCGGGCAGCACCGGCTTCGCGAGTTCGTTCATCGCTCGTCTCCCTTGTAGATCCGCATCGGCAGGTCGGCGAGCGGGACGCCGCCGCCCGCGGTCACGAGCCAGGTGTCCTGCATGTAGAGGCACGAGCGCCCGTCCTGCGAGATCGCGTGCGGGTGCATCGAGAAGACCATGTTCTCCTCCAGCTCCGTCTCGTCGCCCTCTCCGATCTTCGGGAACTCGATCATCGTCATGCCGATCGAGTGCCCGGTGACATGGCCGAGCTTGAAGCCGCGGTCGACAAACCCCTTCGACACCGCTCGGTGCACGTCGTGCGCGGTCGCGCCGGCCCGCAGCGCGTCGCGCGCGATCGCGTAGTACTCGTCGTAGGCGTCCAGCATCCGCCGCGTCTCGTCGTTCGGCGTGCCCGGGCAGATCGCCCGCGACACCTCGACCCAGTGGCCTCCGGGTCCGGCCACCTCGAGCGACGGCAGCACCATGTCGGTGGCGGCGATGCGGGAGTCGCCGGCGATCTTGAACTCCGGCAGCGCACCGCCGTTCGGCCCGGTCAGCACCATGTCCATCGTCAGACGGCCGCAGCCCTGCTCCACGAAGTACCGCTCGCACGGCGCGAGGATCTCGCGCTCGCTGCGGCCGGGCGCGAACTCCTCGAGAAAGATCCGGAAGCCCTCGGTGTTGATGCGGACGCTGTCGCGCACCGAGGCGAGCTCGAGCTCGCTCTTCACCGCCCGCGCGTGGTCGAAGCCCTCGTCCCACGCGAAGAGCTCCGCGGCGCCCTCGAGCGACCGGTAGTCGCGCACGGTCGTCACGTAGTCGAGCCCGTAGACGCCGACGCGCTTGCCGCGCACGCGGTCCGCCAGCCACTCGCCCGGCCGGTCGACGAACACCTGCTCCTCGATCCAGGTCGTCCCGTGCTCGCCGACGTACCGCGCCTCGGTCGGAAAGACGATCGACGGGTCGCCCTCGAGCGGCAGCAGCACGTAGGCGTAGCGGTGCACGATCACGAACCCCGACATGTAGGTGACCGCGCCCTCGAAGCCGGTGTACTCGTTGCCGCTGACGATCAGCGCGTCGAGCCCGTCACGCGCCATCGCCGCGCGGACGCGGCCGTAGCGCCGTTCGATCTCCTCCCTCACCACGAGGCCTCAACCCCTTTCACGAGTGCATGGATGGTCTCGTGCGTCGGCGTCGGGACGCCGAGCCGCCTGCCGAACTCCGCGATACCGCCGTTCAGGAAGTCCACCTCGGTCTGCCTGCGCGCCTCGACGTCCTGCAGCATCGACGCGCGATGGTCGTAGGCGACCTCCTTGCGGGCGGCGTAGTCGATCAGCTCCTCCGGGTCGGCGTCGAGCTCGATCCCCTGCGCCGCCGCGACCGCCTTCCCTTCGTCGACGAGCCGCGAGGCGAGCGCGCGCAGGTCGGGGCGCTCGCAGACGCGGCCGTGGGTGAGCCCGGTGAGCGCGCCGAGCGGGTTGGTGGCGGCGTTGAAGATCACCTTGCGCCACTGCGGCCCGCGCGCGTCCCGCACCGCCTTCGTCGGCATGCCGGCGCGCGTGCAGGCGTCGGCGAGCCGCTCGACCTCGGCGAACGGGGCCGGGCGCTCCTCGAACGGGCCGAGCGTCGTGTCGCCCTTCACGTCCCACTGCACGACCCCGGGCGCGGTGATCTTCCCGGCCGGGAACGTCGTGCCGCGGATCACCCGCTCGACGTGCCGCGCCAGCACCTCTTCGTTGCCGATCCCGTTCTGCACCGTCGCGACGCAGCCGGCCGCGAACGCGTGCGCGGTCGCCGCGATCGCCGCCTCCGTGTGCATCGCCTTCGTCGCCACGATCCCGAAGTCGCAGGGAGGCAGGCCGCCCGCGTCGGTCGTCGCGCTCACGCGGCCGACCACCTCGCCGGCGCCCGTCAGCCGCAGCCCGTCGCGGTTGATCGCCTCGACGTGCTCGGCCGAGAGGTCGTACGCCCACACCTCGACGTCCTCGAGCGTCGCCAGGTTCGCCGCAAAGAGCGAGCCCACCGCGCCGCACCCGACAACCGCTACGACCACGACTCCTCCTTCGCCTTGACCAGCCGCTCCATCGTCTCGTGCAGCGGCACCGGCACACCGAGCCGGTGGGCCTCCCGGACGAGCGCCCCCGTGATCAGGTCGATCTCCGTGCGCCGGTGCGCCTCCACGTCCTCCAGCATCGACGGGAAGTGCGCGCTGCCCCGCTTCGTGGCGAGCACGTTCATCTCCCACGGGTCCTCGCCCAGCTCGACGCCGGCCGCGGCCGCGACCGCCTTCCCCTCGTCCATCAGCGCCTTGACGAGATGGCCGAGATCGTCCGGCCGCTCGAGCGCCGCGAAGTGCGGATCGTGCGGCAGCCCCGTCAGCGCAGCCACCGTGTTCACCGTCGCGTTGAAGATCAGCTTCGACCACTGCGCCGGCCGCAGGTCCTCGAACGCCTCCGCCTTCAGCCCCGACGAGGCGATCAGCTCCGCCGCCCGCCGCGCGTCCTCGTAGCCGGTGCCGCGCGCGGGGCCGATCCACGTCGCCGTGTCGAGCACGTACTGCACGTGCGTGTCGTCGTGGCGCGTGCCGCTCATGAACGTCACTGCCGCGAGGAGCGGCCAGCCGCCGTGCCGGGCCACCACCTCGCCGGCGCCGATCCCGTTCTGCACCGTCATGAACGTGGCCGCCGGCCACCAGCCCTCGAGGCGCGCCGCGACGGCGTCGAGGTCCGTCCCCTTGCACGCGACGATCACGAGCTCCGGCTCCGGCAACTCGGCCGGATCCGTCGACGCCTGCAGGCGCGCCGTGAAGTCGGCGCGCCCGCTCACCGTCAGCCCGTGCTCGCGCAACGCCTGCGCGTGCTCGGCCCGCCGCGTCAGCGCCGACACCTCCGCCACCCGCGCCAGGTGCGCGGCGAACAGGCTGCCGATCACACCGGCGCCGGCGACGCAGACGCGCGTCATGCCGGCCGCCGCCTGAGACGCAGCTCGCGGCCGCCGGTGATCCCGTTCGGCCGGAGGATCAGCACGACCGCCATCAGCGACCCGACGACGATCTCGGCGGTGCCCGCCGGCAGGTCGACGTGCCAGCCGAAGAGCGAGGTGCCGTTCTCGGCGACCGCGAGCCACGAGTCGAGCGCGCTGACGGCGAGCGCGCCGACCACCGCGCCGAACAGGCTGCCGGAGCCGCCGACGACGAGCATCGCGAGCGTCACGAACGTCAGGTCGAGGTACACCGAGTTGACCTGGACGGGCAGCAGGTGCACGTAGAGCCCGCCAGCGAGGCCGGCGAGCGCCCCGGACACGGTGAACGCCACGAGGCGCTGCAGGTAGACCGACGCCCCGACCGCGCGCGCGGCGGCGGCGTCCTCCCGGGTCGCCCGCAGCAGGCGCCCGAAGCGGCTGCGCGCGTACACGAACGCGACGACGACGCAGACGACTCCCGCGACCGCCGCCTGGCGCAGCCCCGTCGTCTCCGGCACCGACGAGAACGCGTTCTGCCCGGGCCCGACCCGCTCCTCGTACGTCAGCAGGTTGTGCGTGATCTCGAGCACCGCGAACGTCGCGATCCCGGCTGCGAGCCCGGAGAGCCGCATCAGCGGCACCCCGACGACGAACGCGGCGACGCCGCCGACGGCGGCCGCGAGCACGAGCGAGGTGAGGTTGCCGACGTGGCGGTGGACGAGGAAGTGGGCGAGGTTCGGCATGATCGCGCCCTTCTCGGCGGCCGGCACGCTGAGCACTCCCGCCGTCCACGCGCCGAGCGCGACGAAGCTGATGTGGCCGAACGACAGCACGCCCGAGTTGCCGATGAACACGTAGAGCGCGACGACGATCGAGACCTTCACGAGCGTGTCGACGAAGTAGGTCTGCGTCGACAGGGTCGCGAGCGTCCCGAGCAGCGCGGCGGCGACGATCAGCGCGATGGGCGCGACGAGCTCCTCCAGATGCCGCGTCACACGCGCTCCACGGTCTTCGAGAGGTCGAACAGGCCGCGCGGGCGTACGAGCAGCACGAGGATGACGGCGGCGAAGACGAAGGTGGGCAGGTACTGGCTCTGGTTCGTCGGCAGCACGCCGCCGAGCAGGCCGGTCGTGAAGCCGATCAGGAAGCCGCCGAGCGTCGCCGGGATCGGGCGGTTGAGGCCGCCGACGACGACGCCGGCGAGCACGACGATCGTGTCGCGCAGCGCGAAGTCGGGCGTGACGAGCGGCGTCTGCACGGTCAGCATGACGGCGACGACCGCCGCCAGCACGCCGGAGACGAGCACCGCGAACGAGACGACGCGGTTCGCGCGCACGCCGAGCATCCGCGACGTCGCGAAGTCCATCGACGCCGCCCGCATGTGCAGGCCGATCTCCGTGCGCTGGAGCAGGAACTGGACGAGCCCGAGGCACACGGCGGCGACGACGACGGCGACGACCGCGATCTTGTGCACGTCGGCGCCGAAGATCGTCCAGACGCGGTTCAGGAACGCGAGCGAGGTTGCGATCTTGCCGAGCGAGCCGAACCAGAGCAGCGCGATGTTCTGGAGCAGGAACGCGACGGCGAACGTCGCGACGAGCATCACGGCGGGCGAGTGGCCGCGCAGCGGGCGGAAGACGAGGTGCTCCATCGCGATCGAGAGCGCGATCACGACGGCGAAGCAGAAGAGGATCCCGCCCCACAGCGGCCAGCCCCACTGCGAGGCGAGCGCGAGCGCGAACGCGCCGGCCATCACGAGCTGCCCGTAGGCGAAGTTGACGAGGCGCAGCACGCCGAACACGAGCCCGATCCCCACCGCCATCAGCGCGTAGATCGCGCCGAGCGCGATCCCGTCCGCGATCGTCTGCAGGTCGAGGTTGAGGAAGGCGATCGTCATGACAGATAGGCGGCGACGAGACGCTCGGTGTCGCCGGCCTCGTCGGGGCCGAGGGTCAGCTGCAGCTCGCCGTTTGCGAGCACATGGCTGCGGTCGGCGATCGCGACCGTGCGCTGCGCGCGCTGCTCGACGAGCAGCACGGCGAGCCCCTGCCCGCGGATCGCCTGCAGCGCGTCGAAGACGACGTCGACGACGCTCGGCGCGAGGCCGAGCGACGGCTCGTCGAGCAGGAGCACGTCCGGCTCGGCGACGAGCGCGCGCGCAATCGCGAGCTGCTGCTGCTGGCCGCCGCTCAGCGCCCCCGCCGGGCGCGAGCGGTACTCGCGCACGACCGGGAAGAGCTCGTGCACGCGGTCGAGGCTCGCCGCGCCCGCCGCGCGCCGGCCCGCGAAGCCGAGCCTGAGGTTCTCCTCGACGGTCAGCTCGGCGAAGATGCGGCGTCCCTCCGGCACGAGCACGACGCCGCTGCGCGCGACGTCCTCGGGCCGCCGGCCGAGCAGCTCCCGGGCGCCCACCCGCACGCTGCCGGTCGCGGGGGCGAGGCCCATGATCGCGTGCAGCGTCGAGGACTTGCCGGCGCCGTTCGGGCCGATCAGCCCGACGATCTCGCCCGGCGCGACCGTCAGCGACAGGCCGCGCACGGCGTGCACGCCGCCGTAGCGGACGTGCAGGTTGTCGAGCTCGAGGCTCATTCCTCGGGCACCGGCGTCTCGCCCAGGTAGGCGGCCGCGACGTCGAGGTTGGCGCGGATCTCGGCGGGCGTCCCCTCGGCGAGGACGGTGCCCTGGTCGAGCACCTCGATCCGCTCGCATGTCTCCATGATCAAGGCCATGTTGTGGTCGATCAGCAGCACGCCCGCGTCATGGTCGGCCGCGATCGAGCGGACGAGCGCCGCGAAGTCGGGCACCTCCGCCTCGGGGAGCCCGGCGGCCGGCTCGTCGAGCAGCACGAACGACGGCCGCGTGGCGAGGGCCCGGGCGACGCCCAGCCGCCGCTCGTCCCCGTGCGAGAGCGACGACGCCGGCGCGTCGGCGTAGCGGTCGAGCCCGAGCCGTCCGAGCAGCTCGCCCGCGCGCCGCGCCGCCTCACGCGGCGAGGCGCCGACGCCGAGCGCGGCGACCTCGACGTTCTCGCGCACCGACAGGCCGCGGAACGCGTGCGCGTGCTGGAAGGTGCGGGCGAGCCCCCTGCGGCCGCGGCGGTGCGGCGGCCAGCCGGTCACGTCCTGGCCGGCGAGCTCGACCGTCCCCTCGTCCGGCCGGTCGAAGCCGCTGAGCACGTTGACGAGCGTCGACTTGCCGGCGCCGTTCGGGCCGATCAGGCCGAGCACCTCGCCGCGCGCCAGCTCGAGCGAGACGGCCCGCAGCGCCTGGACGCCCTCGAACGCACGCGAGACAGAGGAGGCCCGGAGGGTCTCTCCGGGCCTCCTCTCCGACTCGATCAGAGCCGCGCCCGTCACTCAGATCTTCGCCACGACCTTCGCGGTGACCGTTGCGACGACCCTCGGCTTGTTGTCCTGGATCTTGATCACGCGGTACTGCCGGCCGAACACCGTGTGCAGGCTCGGCGAGAAGCTCACCTTGCCCGACAGCGTCGGCACGCCCTTGAACTTCTCCATCACGCCCGCGAGCGTCGCGCCGTTGGTGGAGCCGTTCGCCCGCCTGATCGCGGTGACGACGCCGTCGATCGCGGCCGGGCCGGCGATAAAGCCTCCGGTCGCGGCGTGCACCTTCTTGGCGAGCGCGTTGACCGCCGGGTTCGGGTCGTCGCCGAACACCGACGCGTAGGTGACGAAGTAGTAGTTCGTCACCGCCGGGCTCTTCGGCAGCCAGTAGTTGCCGTCGCCGGCCCACGAGTTGATGATCGGCGTGTCGTTCCCGAGCGTCCGCAGCCCGGTGATGAACGGGCCGAGCGCGCCGTAGGCGCCGGCCGTCGAGGTGACGATCACGTCCGCCTTCTTCGCGTTCAGGCGCGTGACCGCGTTCTGCACGTTGCTGCCGCCGAACGTCGGATCCTGGTAGGTCTCCTCGTCGACGATCTTGCCGCCGAGCTGGAGCCACCGGGCCTTGAACGCGGCGGTGATGTTCTTGAAGTAGACGATCACGCCGTCCGTCGCGAGCTCGGCCGTGCGCCAGCCGCGTCCCCACGCGTACTGCGCCATCGCCGACCCTTCGTCCTGCGCGACATTGCCGAAGCTGAAGGCGAGCTTGCCCTTCGCGCCGAAGCGCTTCGGCCCCATCTGGTCGGTGCCGATGCACGGCGCGACCGCGAGCACGCCGCGGTTGATCGCCTCCTGGACGACCGGCGCCGCGAAGTCGACGTCGCACGTCGTGAAGATGACGTTCGCGCCTCCGCTCAGCAGCTTCAGCGCGCACGCCTTCGCCACCGGCGGCTTGTTGCCCTGCGTGTCGCAGGTGCGGATCTGGAGCTTGCGGCCGTCGACGCCGCCCTTCGCGTTCCACTGGGCGACGCGCAGCTGCGCCGCCGCCAGCGCGGGATCGTCGAACGGCGCCATCGCGCCCTTGCTGTCGTAGGCCCAGCCGATCACGATCGGCGAGGCGTGGCTCGCGGTCGTCCGTGCCGCCGCGGTCGCAACGAGCGACACCGCGGCGACGGCCAGGACGATCCCGATGCCGGCACTCCGTTTCCTCATCTTCGCTCCTCCACTCTCAGGGGGGTCGTGAACCAGCAGCGCTCGAACGCGGCGCGGGCGCGCGCGAGCGTCTCCTCCGCCGGCGCCGCCCAGAACGAGTCGGGGTACGCGTCGCCGAACGTGCCGTCGTCGGAGAAGATCTCGATGTCGTACAGGCCGTCCCAGCCCGCCTCGTCGAGCGCGCGCAGGATGGACGGGATGCCCGCCGGGCCGTCGCCCGGCAGGGCGCGGTCGGCCCAGCCGCGGGTCGGCACCCGGTGGTCGGCCACGTGCACGCCGGCGAACCGGTCGATCTCCCTCGCGATGTCGTCGAGGAGCGTCGGCGTGTTCCACAGGTGCCAGGTGTCGAACTGGATGCCGAGGCCGTCCGGGTCGCCGGCGTCGTGGATCAGCTCGACCGCCTCGGGGATCGAGCTCGCGATCGTCCAGAGCTCGCCGCCGTCGCGCTGGTACGGCTCGAGCGCGACCACGAGGCCGTGGCGGTCGGCCTCGGCGGCGACCGTCCGCAGCCCCTCGACGACCGTCGCCCGCGCCTCGTCCGCGTCCCTGCCCGCCCCCGTGCCGGTCAGGCAGACGATCCCGGCCGGCCGGAACGGGGCGAGCCGCTCGACGCTCGCGCAGATCGCCTCGACCCGCTCGGCCGGGTCCTCGGGACCGCCGAGGAGCGGCAGCGGCAGGATCGACGGCACGGCCGGCACGGCCGACGCCGGCTCGAGCCCGCTCGCCTCGAAGAGCTCGAGCGCCTCCGCGTCGCCGCCGTCCGGGAGCTTCAGCTCCCAGATCCCGATCCCGTCGAGGCCGGCGGCGGCGTAGGAGCGCACGTCGTCGGCGAAGCTCGACCGCAACGTCGTGACCTGGGAGACCGAGAGCCGCGGCTGCACGGCCACGATCCTCTCATGGCGTTTGACATCTGATCAAGGGTTTGGGACGGTCAGCAGGACAGATGACGCACGCAGGCACCCCCCAGGGCCAGATGCGGCACCGCACGATGGCCGAGTTCGCGCTCGAGCAGCTCCGCGAGTCGATCATCCTCGGCGAGCTGCCCGCCGGGACGCCGCTGCGGCTGGACGAGCTCGCGCGGTCGCTCGGCATGAGCATCTCGCCGATCCGCGAGGCGGTGCGGCAGCTCGAGGCGCTCGGGCTCGCCAAGCACGTGCCGCACCAGGGCGCCAGGGTGCTGGACTTCGACATCGAGGAGCTGCGCGACCTGTTCCAGGTGCGGCTGGCGCTCGAGTCGCTCGCCGTGCGGCGGGCCGCCGAGCGGTTCCCGGAGGCGGAGGCGGCCGCGGCGCGCGCCCACCTCGACCGCTTCGACGCCGCCGCGGCCGCGGGCGACGTCCGGGGGACGCTGCGCGCGCACACCGACTTCCATTTCACGCTGTACGACGCGTCGCAGTCGGCGTGGCTCGTCGCGCTGATCCGGCCGGCCTGGGACCGCTCGGAGCGCTTCCGGCCGGCGCTGCTGACGTCGAGGTCGGGCCCGCAGGAGCGGCACCGCGAGCTCGACGACGAGCTGCTCTCCGCCTGCGCCGACCACGACCCGGACGGCGCGGCGCAGGCCCTGCACGACCACCTCGAGCTGGCGAGCATCATCTTCGAGCGCGAGCTCGGCGGGCGCGGGATCTTCGACTGATGAACGTCGACGGCAGAGGGCAGGCCCGGAGGACGTTCCTGCGGCGGGTGGGGCTGGCCGGCGCCGTGCTCGCCGTCCTCGCGCTCCTCTTCCTCGTCAGCGGCCACTGGATCCTCGGGATCGTGCTGGGAGCCGCCGCCGTCGCCGCGATCTGGGCGTTCGTCCAGGCGCGGAGCGTTCGCTAGCGGCGCAGGTAGGCGTCGCTGCCGTCGAGCCAGTCCTCGCGCGGCGGCGTGAAGACGTCGACGTCGAGCGTGTCCTCGAGCGCCTCCGCCGTGTGCGGGACGTTCGCCGGGATCGTCAGCACCTCGCCCGCGCGGACGTCGACGACGTGCGACCCGTCCTCGCCGAGGCTGAAGCGCAGCACGCCCTCGAGGATGTAGGTCAGCTGCTCGTTGTGGTGCGCGTGCAGCGGGACGATCGCGCCCTTCGCGAGGTAGACGTGCGCGATCATCAGCGCGTCGCCGGTGATCAGCCGCCGGCCGATCTGCGGGTTCAGCTCCTCGCGCGGAAGGTCGTCCCAGCGGTAGTGCGTGGCGCCGCTCACCCGCTGAGCCTAGCCGCTCGCGAAGCCGACGAGGATCGGCATGTCGTGCGCGTAGTCGCGGGCGGTGAAGCCGTCCGCGTAGACGACGTGGGCGCGGCCGTCCGGGCTGTAGGCGAAGACCAGGGTGCTGTGCTGCACGGCGTAGGCGGCGCCCGCCGGCTTCTCGGGCGCTGCGAGCGGCGCGCCGGCCGCCCGCTCGGCGGCCCGGATCCGGCTCAGGGTGCCGGTCAGGCCGACGAAGGACGCGTCGTAGCGGCGCAGCCAGCGGCGCAGCACGGCCGGGGTGTCGCGGGCGGGGTCGACGGTCACGAAGACGACCTCGATCTTCCCGCGGGTCGCGGGCGCCTGCCGGCGCAGCGCGGCGGCGATGTCGCTCATCGTCAGCGGGCAGGCGTCCGGGCAGTGCGTGTAGCCGAAGTAGAGGTAGACGAGCTTGCCGCGGGTCGCCTGCGCGAAGCCGAATCGCCGTCCGCGGTCGTCGGTGAGCGTGAACGACGGCTTCGCCGGGAGCGGCTTCGGCACGAGCCCGCGCAGGGCCGCCCCCGCGGCCGCTCCGCCCGTGCTCGCGGCCGGCGCGGCCGTCCCGGAGCGGCCTCCGCAGCCGGCGGCGAACAGGCCGAGCGCGAGCAGGCCGCCCGCGAGGACGGCTCCGGGGCGCCGCCCGCTCGCTGGCGGACGGCGCCCCGGAGAGGACGTGCTCACTGCTCGACGTCTACTGAACGACGATCGTCCCATCCATGTTGGGGTGGATGACGCACTCGAAGTGGTAGACGCCGGCCTTCGTGAACGTGACCCGGAACAGGTGCGGCGTGGCCTTGACCGAGTACGGGTTGACGAGGCCGCTGTTCACGTACCCGTTCCCGTGGTTCGAGCCGTCGAAGGTCACCGGCGCTCCGGGCGCGGCCGGCGGCTCGCTCGGGAAGGCCCCGAACGGGTTGACCCCCTTCGGCGTGACGAACGTGTTCTCGATCCCGGTCGTGTAGGCGGGCGGCCCGAACGTGACCGTGTGGATGTCGGTCGGGTCGTGCGAGACGAATTTGACCGTGTCCCCGGTCTTGACGACGAGCCGCTGCGGGAAGAACGCCGTCACCTCCGACCCGTCGAGCTTGCCCGCGCCGACCCAGACCGTCAGCGGGTCGGTCGGGTTCTGCGACTGGATGGTCTTGAGGTCGCCGATCGTGCGGCCGAGCTGCGCCTTCACCCGCGACTCGAGCTGGGCGGGCGAGGGAGCGGTCGCGGTCGCCGGCAGGACGCGGATCGCGCCTGTCATCCCCGGGTGCACGATGCAGAAGAACCGGTAGAGGCCCGGCTTCGCGAACGTGAGGGTGTACGGCTTCGGCGGATGCTTCGCCGACGCCGTCAGCACGCGCTGCAGCCCCGAGCTCGCGACCTGGGACGGGCTCGAGATCGTCGAGCCGCCGAGTTGCGGGACCGCTTTCGGGTTCAGCCCGAGGAGCGGCGCCTTGCCGGCCCACCAGAGCGGCTGCCCGGCGGCGTCGGCCGTGGCCGGCTGCAGCCCCTTCTGCGGCACGACGAGCGGGAACGCCGACTGCTTGCCGAACGTGACCGTGTGGAACCCGAGCACGTTGAACGTCACCGACTGCCCCGCCGTGATCGTCGTCACGCGCGGGAAGAACGCGAGGGCGTCGGCCTGGTGCGACACGCCGGGCGGCGCCGTCCGCAACGGCGGCCCCGCGAACACCTGCACCCCGCCCGGCGCCGCGGCCGGCCGCGACGCCGTCCCCAGCGCGAACGCGGCCGACACCGCCGCGACGACCGTCACCACGACCGTCGCCGCGACGTACCGCCTGACCGTCTGAGTCACCCTCTACCTCCAGTCTTCCGATCGTTTGCACAACAGACGACGGCCCGCCGTCCGGCAAGCCGCGCCGAGGCTATCTCACGCGTCGCAGCCGCCGCGGCGCCAACGTTCGCCGCCGCGCAGAGCGCCGCAGCAGCTGTGCCGCGACGAGCGCGCCCGAGCCGCCGCCGAGGCCCGGGCCCGGGTGCGTCGAGGCGCCGACGTGCCACACGCCCGGCACGTGGGTGCGGTGCGGAGCCCGCCACAGGAAGCTCTGGTCGAGCTGGAGCGCGCCGCCGTACGGGTCGCCGCGGACGAAGTTGACGTTCGCCGCCTGCAGGTCGGCCGGGGAGAGGCAGACGCGCTTCAGGATCGCGCCCTCGAGGTTCGGTACGTGCCTCGCGATCCGGGCCTGGATCCGGTCGGCGTAGCGCTCGCGGAGCTCCTCCGTCCAGGCGCCGTCGCCCACGTCGAGCTCGCCGGCCGCGTCGCCCTTCACGTGCCAGGGAAGCTCCTGCAGCTGGATCCAGAGGAGGCCCTTCCCTGCCGGGGCGCGCGACGGGTCGAGCGTCAGCGGCTGGCCGACGACGACCGTCGCCTCGGCCGGGAGCAGCCCCCGCTGCGCCTCGTTGACCGCGCGCGAGACGCCGTCGAGGCCGGGCGTGAGGTGCACGATCGCCGTCCGGGCGAGCCGCTCGTCGCCCTGCCACTGCGGCGGCTCCGACAGCGCGAAGTGGATCTGCATCTCCGAGCGGCCGTAGCGGAACGGCGGCGGCGTGCCTCCGAGGAGCGGCCCGTACAGCTGCGTCGGCGTGACGTTGCAGACGACGGCGCGGCGGGCGGCGATCGTCTCGCCCGCGGCGGTGCGGACGCCGCCGCCGGACACGCGCACGACGTCGGCTCCGAGCTCGCACGTCCCGCCCTGCTCGCGGATGTACGCGACGAGCGCGTCGGCGAGGCGCGCGCCGCCGCCCACCGGGATCGGCATGCCGCCCTCCTGCACGGCGACCGCGATCACCTGCGCCATGTAGCCGGACGCGGCCTCGTCGGGGCCGAGCCCCGTGTGCAGCACCCAGGGCGCGAGCACGCCGTGCGCCCTCGGCGACGCGAACGTCGTCTCGAGCCAGTCGCGAGCCGAGACGAGGAGCTGCCCGAGGAAGTCGCGCGAGCGGTCGCGCCCGAGCCGCCGCAGCGTCTTCCAGGCGAGCCCGACGCCCTGCCTCGACCAGAGCTCGACGCCAAGCACGCCGAACGCGAGGTCGGCGGTCGGGAAGAACGCCTCGAGCACGCCGGGCCACTCCGGTCCGAGCTCGCGCTCGTTGCCCTCCGCCGTGCGGAGCAGGAACGCGCTCTCGCCGTCCGGGAAGGCGGTCGCGGTCGGCAGGTCGGTGTTGACGTACCGCAGGCCGTGCCGTGCGAGCTCCGCCTCCAGCTGCGGATGCACGGGGCCGCCGACCCACAGGGGATGCCACGCGCTGAACACGTCGTGCAGGAAGCCCGGCTCGGTCAGCTCGGCCGTCTTGATCGCGCCGCCGAACCAGTCGTTGCGCTCGAGCACGCAGACGTCCCAGCCCGCCTTCGCAAGCAGCGCCGCGCAGGCGAGCCCGTTCACGCCCGAGCCGACGACGACGGCGTCGTGGCTGCGCTCAGCCACCCGCGAGCTTCCGGAACTCCTCGTCCGTCACAAGGCCGTGCTTCTCGGCGCCGAGCTTCTTCACGGCCGCGAGCAGGTCGGCACGGCGCTCCTCGGGCACGTCGAGCCCGAGCTCCTCAGCCTTGATGCGGATCGAGTCGAGGCCGCTCTTCTTGCCGAGCACGATCGAGCGCTGCGCGCCGACGAGCTCCGACGAGTACGGCTCGATCGACGGCGGGTCGTGGAACTGCGAGGCGACCGCACCGGACTCGCGCCGGTACAGCGTCTCGCCGGTGAGCGGCTTCCACGGCTCGAGCGTGTAGCCGGACAGCTCGCGCACGCGCTCCGACACCGCCCGGATCCGGTCGAGGCGCAGGCCGGTCTCCACGCCGTAGAGGGCGCGCAGCGCGAGGGCGACCTCGCCGAGGCTCGCGTTGCCGGCGCGCTCCCCCATGCCGTTGATCGTCCCGTGTACCCACGTGGCGCCCGCGCGGACGGCGGCGACGGCGCTCGCGGTCGCGAGCCCGAAGTCGTTGTGGCCGTGGAAGTGCACCGGCAGCCCGTCGACGTACTGGAGCGTCGCGCCGACGAGGTCGGCCACGGCCTCCGGCGAGGCGATGCCGAGCGTGTCGACGACGACGACCTCCTTCGCGCCGTGCTCCACGGCGGTCTCGTACACCTGCCGGTAGAAGCCGGGGTCGGCGCGCGTCGAGTCGACGCCGAAGAAGGCGGCGTGGATTCCGTGCTCGTCCGCGAAGCGCATCGCCTTGGCGATCCGCTCGAGCATCGTCTCCCGCGTGACGCCGATCGCCGCGAGCTTCAGGTCGGAGATCGGCGACTCGATCACCGAGCGGCCGACGCCGAGCTCGACGAGCGCCTCGAGGTCGGCGGGGACGGCGCGCGAGAAGCCCCACACCTCCGCCTCGAGGCCGGCGCCCGAGATCAGCTCGACCGCGCGCCAGTCGTCGGCGGACACGCGCGGGAAGCCCGCTTCGATCCGCTCGACGCCGAGCCCGTCGAGGAGGCGCGCGATCTCGAGCTTCTCCTCCGGGTCGAGCACGACGCCGACGGTCTGCTCGCCGTCGCGCAGCGTCGTGTCGTACAGACCGACGCTGCCGCGGATCGCGTAGCGGTCGTTCAGGGAGCCGGTCCAGATCAGCTCGGACACCGGACCACCCCGTCCGGGAACGGCGAGAGCTTCTCCGCCCCCGCTGCCGTGATCAGGAAGTTGTCCTCGACCCGCAGCCCGCCGCCGTCCTGCCAGTAGACCCCCGGCTCGATCGCGAGCACCATCCCCGCCGCCATGGCGCCGCCGCCCGCCTGGTGCGCGTACGGCGGCTCGTGCGCGCGGGCGCCGACCCCGTGGCAGACCGGATGCGACGGCTGCCCGGGGTAGCCGAGCTCGGCGAGGCCGGCGCGGACGAGCCGGTCGAGCTCCGGGAAGCTCGCCCCGGGCCGGCAGTGCTCGACCGCCCGCTCGTAGACCGCCAGCAGGCCCTGCTCGAGCTCGCGGTAGTCGGCGCGCAGCTCGCCGGGCACGAGCAGCTTCGTGTGGTCGCACCAGTAGCCGTCGACGCAGACCCAGACCTCGAAGAGCGTCGGCTGGTCGGGCTGGACGGGCCGCGAGCCGGTCGCGGTGAACGTGCGGATGCCGGGCCCCGACCAGACGAGCGAGAAGCCGAGCGCCAGGTCGACCTTGCCCTGCCAGCCGGTGCCCGCGCCGTGGACGTAGCCCTGCCAGAGCGCGGCCGCCTCGGCCTCGGTCATTCCCGGGCGAAGGCGCTCGGCGACGTGCTGCATCGCGGCGGCGCAGAGCTCGTTCGCAAGCCGCATCCGCTCGATCTCCTGTGCCGTCTTGATCGCGCGCGCGCTGTTCAGGAGCGGCGTCGCGTCGGCGGCGCCGGGCCACGCGTCGAACCACGCCCTGGTGAAGGTCGTCGGCTCGCCGACCATCCGGTCGGACGCCTGCGTGCCGAGCGAGAGCTCGAGGCCGACGCGCTCGTAGTCGCGGGTCGCCGCCAGGGCGGCCTCGAGCGTCCGGGCCGGCACCGGTCGTGGATCGTCGGGCGCATAGCCGGATATCAGGCGGATATCAGTCGTGTACGAGTGTCGTTCCGCGTCGTCGGCGGAGGCCTCGAGGCAGATCAGCACCGGCTCGCCCTCCCGCGGGAAGACGCACGCGTCGTAGCCCTTCATCCCCCAGAAGTTCGTCAGGTAGAGGACGTTGTCGGGCGCCCGCACGACGAGCGCGTCGAGCTCGTGCTCGGCGAGCAGCGCGCGCACGCGGGCCAGCCTGGCGTCGTCGCGCGGCCAGGCCACTACTCGCCCCAGGGGCGGATCCGCGGCCGGGCCGGCTCGCCGTGCCCCTCCTGCCAGGAGATCACGGGGTTGCGCAGGACGCCGATCCGCTCGATCTCGGCCTCGATCACGTCGCCGGGCTTCAGGTAGAGGCGCTTCCGTTCCTCCTCGGACTTGAAGCCGGCAACCCCCGCGACGGTGCCGGTCGAGAGCACGTCGCCGGCCGAGTAGCCGAGCGCCGAGAAGTTGGCGAGGATCTCCGGGATCGTCACGCTCATGCGGCTCGAGTGCGACTCCTGCCGCACCTCGCCGTTCACCCGCAGCTGCATCGCGAGGTCGTGCGGGTCGCCGAGCTCGTCGGGCGTCACGATCCAGGGGCCGAGCGGGCAGAACGTGTCGATCGCCTTGCAGAAGCTGAAGACGCCGGAGCGCATCTCGCCGCGCTGGATGTCCCGGGCGGTGATGTCGTTGAAGATGAGGTAGCCGCCGATGTAGTCCGCCGCCTCCTCCGGCGAGAACCACTTCCCCGCCTTCCTGAGCACCACGGCGAGCTCGAGCTCGTAGTCGAGCTCCTCGGTCAGGTGCTCCGGGTAGACGACGGGGCTGTCGGGGCCGACGATCGCGTCCACGTTCTGTAAGAAGTTGATCCAGGGCGCGATCTGGTGCGACCAGTTGACGTTGCGCGACTCCTCCTCGTGCTCGCGGAAGTTGCCCGCGGTGTGGAAGAGCTTCTTCGGGCGGATCGGCGCCTCGAGCGTCGCCTCGGCGAGCGGGGTGCGGACGTCGCTCTCGTGCGCGCCGCCGAGCTCGAAGTACTCGCGCATCGAGCGCACGTGCAGCTGCACGATCTCCTCGCCGTCGATCCTGCCCACCTTGCCGCCGTCGTAGGTGACGAGCTTCACGCGCAGATCCTCTGGGCGACGAGCGCGTAGGCGGTCGCCGTCTTGACGAGGCCGTCGATGTCGAGGTTCTCGCCGAGCTCGACGTCCATCAGCCCGGTCGACGTGCCGTAGTTGAGCGTCGGAACGCCGTAGCGGGTGAGCGCCGACGCGTCGCTGAACCAGCGCGTCACGTCGCGTGCGGGACGCTCGCCGAAGACCTCCGCGTGCGCCGCGTCGACGGCGGCGACGAGCTCGTGGCCCTCGTCGATCTCGGCGCCGGGCGCGGTCACGTACACCTCGCCTTCGATGCCGTAGTCGGGGAACCGCTCGGCGAGCGAGCGGACGAAGTCGAGCACCTGGCCGCGGGCGGCGCTCATCGGCTTCGTCGGCGGGACGCGCACGTCGAGGAACAGGTCGGTGTGATGCGGCGTCCGCGAGACGCGCCAGCCGAAGCCGCCCTCGATCGCGCCGACGTTGACGATCGCCTTCGCGCCGCGGTAGGAGTTCGACTCGTCGTCCTCCCAGGTCGGGATCCACTCGAGCACGGCCGAGGTCACCTCGTGCATGCGGAGGATCGAGTTCTGGTCGCGCTTGCCCTCGCTGAACGCGGTGTGGATGAAGTTGCCGTGCACGCGGATCCGCAGCCAGAGCGCACCGAAGTGGCCGAGCACGACCTTGCCCTCGGTCGGCTCGCCGAGCAGGCACATGTCGGCGACGCCGCCGTGCGAGACGAGGTGGCGCGTGCCGGCCGCATAGCCCCGGAACTCGGAGCCGACGGCGTCCCCGTACTGCGTCTTCTCGATCTCGCCGCAGACCGCCGCCACGATCACGTCGCCGCGCAGCCGCACGCCGCCTTCCCTGAGCGCGCGAACGGCCTCGACGTAGCAGGCGAGGGCGCCCTTCATGTTCGAGATGCCGAGCCCGTAGAGGCGGCCGTCCCGGACGAACGCCTTCGGCTGGAAGCCCGGCACGCCGCGCAGCCAGGGTTCGCGGCCGGAGTACGACGTGTCCATGTGGCCGTTGAACATCAGCGACTTGCCGCCGCCGGTGCCGGGCCACGTGCCGATCGCGTTCGCGCGGCCGTCCTCGACCTGCTGCCACTGCACCCGCAGCCCGAGCTCCTCGTAGAGCTCGACCATGCGCCGCGCCATCGGCTCCTCGTCGCCGGTGAAGCTGTGCACGTCGATCAGCGACGACGCCGTCGCGACGAGCCGGTCGCGGTCGACGGTGACGCTCAAGCCCGCACGTGCGGCAGCACCTGCTCGCCGAACAGACGGATCTGCTCGTGGCGGTCCTCGCCCCACAGCTCGAGCATCACATGGGTGCAGCCGGCGTCCTTGTACTCCTCGATCGCGGCGATGCAGTCGGCCGGGGTGCCGGCGATCGGCTTGCACTTGTCGAGGATCGCGTCGGTCACCTGCGCCTTCGCGGCCAGCCGCCCGCCACGCTCCATCGCCTCCGCGACGGGGCGGATCTCGTCCTGCTCGAGGCCGGCCAGGTCGAGCAGCGTGTCCGCGGCTCCCTGGATGTTCTGCACCTTGTTCGCGAGGTACATGCCGGCGATCTCGCGCGCCCCGTCGCGGCCCCTGTCGCGGTCGGTGGCGTGGATCGACGCGACCACCGTGCAGCCGATATCGATGTCGGCGCCGACGTTCTCGCGGGTGTAGCGCACGAACGCGGGCGTGGTGATCGACGGGGTCAGGCAGCCGTCCGCGATCTCGCCCGCGAGCGCCTGCATCTTCGGCGCCGTCGCCGCGACGTACACCGGCGGCACCTCCCGCGGCGCATGCGCATCCTCGGCGAGCGCCGGCACGTCGGCGCTCCACGTGTCGCCGTCGTAGGAGAACCGCTCCCCGGACAGCACGCCGCGCACGATCGTCACCGCGTCGCGCATCGGCCCGAGCGTCTTGCGGGTCTGCGTCTTCGTGTTGTTGAGGAAGATCTTCGACGTCCCGAAGCCGAGGATGAAACGGCCCGGGCCGGCCGCCTCCTGCACCACCCGGGCGTCCATCGCCACCTGCACCGGATGGCGCGTCGAGGCGGCGATGATCCCCCAGCCGATCGTCAGCCGCTCCGTCGCCCGCGCCATCAGCGCCGACACCCCCGTCGAGGAGCGCGCCTCCATCCCGTGCTTGCGCCACCACGGATACGCCTCCGCGAGCCAGATCGTGTCCATCCCCGCCGCGTCCATCGCCCGCGCCGACGCCAGCATCTCGTCGAGCGGCTCCATCGTGAGCTGCATCACGCCGATCCGGAACGGCACGGCCATCCCGCTCAGGAAGCGACCGCGTTCTGGACTTCTCGCTCGAGCGCCGCCAGCACGTGCGCCACCTGCTGGTTCACGATCGGCTGAATCACCCGCTGGCCCATCGACCCCACCGGACCGGCGATCTTCACCTCCGCCGACCAGCGCATCCGGGTGCCGCCGTCCGCCTCCGCCAGGTCGAACGACGTCGTCATCGACAGCATCGCGCCGACGCCGTGCCCCTTGATCTTCAGCGCCGCATGCTCCGGCTCCCGCTCCTCCACCTTGTCCATGTCGACCTTCATCTTCAGGCCGCCCAGACCCAGCGGGATCTTCACGTTCGCCGTCCAGCGCCGCTCGTCGTGGACGGTGAAGCTCTCCACGCCCGGCATCGTCTTCGCCATCGACGCCGGATCGTTCATCACCCGCCACACCGCCTCACGCGGCGCCGCGAACGCCCGCTCGCCCGAGACGTTCATGCCGCCGTCACCGTGACGCGCGCGCCCTTCCCCGGGTCGTCGAGCATCTCCCAGACGCGGTGGTACGGGTTGCAGCTGTCCCAGACGAGCGCTCCGCCGCGGCTGCGGAGCGCATCCTGCACGGCCGCGCACACGGCGTGGATGCCGGCGCCGCCGCCCTCGCCCATCCCCTTCGTGCCGAGCGGGGTGAACGGCGAGGGGCTCTCGACGAAGCCGGTCGAGAGCGGCGGCATGTCGAGCGCGTGCGGCACGTGGTAGTCGTAGAAGTTGGGCGTCAGCAGGTTGCCGTCCTCGTCGTAGACGAAGTTCTCGTGCACGGCCGCGCCGAGCGCCTGCGCGGTCGCGCCCATCACCTGGCCCTCGACGATCTGCGGGTTGATGCGCTTGCCGCAGTCGTCGACGGCGGCGTAGTCGACGATCTCGTAGTAGCCGGTCTCGGGGTCGACCTCGATCACGGCGACGTGGATCTGGGCCGCGTAGGTGAGCGTCAGGTTGCCGTACTTGCGTTCGACGTCCGGCACCTGGAACGGCGGGCGGTACACGTAGCGGCAGTTCAGCGTCACGTCGAGGTCCTCGGGGAGCCCGGCGTTGTTCGCGTTGACGATCGCGCCGCACGCCATGAACGGCAGGAACGCCTCCGGGTTCTCCTTGATGCGGACGCCGCCGTCGGCGAGCTCGAGCGCCTCGGGCGGCACGCCGCCGAAGACGGCGCCGGCGAGCCTGAAGATCTCGTCGCGCAGCATCTCGGTCGCGCCTTTCACCGCCGAGAGGCCGGTGACCGCGAACTGCGACGCGTACGTGCCGGAGAAGCCGGCGTGCGAGTTCCAGTACGAGTCGTGGCCGGCGCGCACGTAGACGTCGTCGACCGAGCACTTGAGGATGTCGGCGACCACCTGCGCGGCCGTCGTCTCGTGCCCCTGGCCCTGCGGCGTGGTGCCGAGGGTGACGACGATCTCGCCGAAGATGTCGAGCTTCACGGTCGCAACCTCGTTGTTGCCGGAGAACTGCAGCTCCGGGTTGATCAGCTGCGACTGGCCGAAGTTGTTCGTGCCGGAGTCGAGCGTCGAGCCGATCCCGACGCCGAGCAGCTTCCCGCGTGCGGCCGCCTCGGCGCGGCGCGCCTCGAGCGACGGGTAGTCGACGAGCTCGAGCGCGATGTCGAGCATCCGTGCGTAGTCGCCCGAGTCGTAGACGCAGCCGTTCGGCGTCGTGTACGGCATGTCCTCGGCCCGGACGTAGTTGCGCTTGCGCACTTCGACCGGGTCGAGATCGAGCTCGTGCGCGACGATGTCGATCACGCGCTCGGTGAACCACAGGTGCTGCATGCGCGAGTAGCCGCGGTTCGGCGACACCGGCGCCTTGTTCGAGGCGACCTGCGTGAAGTCGACGCGGATGTGCTGCCAGCGGTACATCCCCGGCGTCACCTGCGCCCAGATGACGCCGCCGAGCGGCTCGTAGCGGAGGTAGGCGCCGGCGTCGTCGAGCGCCTTCGTGCGGAAGCCGAGCAGCGTCCCGTCCTTCTTGACCGCGACCTCGGTGTCGTGGAACCAGCGCTCGTTGCCGTGCGACATCGAGAGGTGGAAGTCGGTGCGCCACTCGGTCCACTGGATCGGTCGGCCGAGCTTCCGCGCCAGCAGGCACATCGCGGTCAGCTGCGGGTGCGAGGTGATCTTGTTGCCGAAGCCGCCGCCGATGTCCTGCGTGACGAAGCGCAGCCTGTCGAGCCCGACGCGCATCGCCGGCCCCATCATGATCGCGGCGAAGCCCGGGAACTGGTTGTTCGTGTGGATCGTCCACTGCCCGGTGCCGCGGTTGTACTCGACGAGCGCGCCGTCGCACTCGAGCGGCGTCGAGTTGAAGCGGTCGAAGTGCAGCTCCGAGACCTTGACGATCCGGTCGGCCTCGGCGACCGCGTCCTCCCAGCTGCCCCACTCGTAGACGCCCTGCCAGACGAGGTTCGTGCCGGCCTGCTCGTGCAGCACCGGCGCGTCCGGGTCGAGCGCCGTGCGCGCGTCGACGACCGGCGGCAGCGGCTCGTACTCGACCTCGACCAGCTCGGCCGCGTCGCGCGCCAGCTCGCGCGTCTCCGCGACGACGATCGCGACCGGGTCGCCGACGAAGCGCACCTTGCCGACGGCGAGCGCGTAGTCCTCGATCTTCGAGCCCGGCTCGGTCGAGAGCTGGAAAAAGGGGTCGGTCAGGAGCGCGACCTCGTCGCCGGTCAGCGTCCCGTAGACGCCGCCGAGCTCGAGCGCCTTCGAGACGT
>DASRGA010000009.1:0-24070 GCA_035651295.1 Gaiellaceae bacterium
CTCTCGGTCGAGCGCGATCAGCGGCGAGATCGGGATCGGCTTCTCCATCGTCCGCTTCGGGAACGTCATCCGCGTCGAGCCGGGGCCGTAGCGGAACGTCAGGTCCTGCAGCGGGCACTCGCCGCCCTTGTCGCAGACCGGACAGTCGAGCGGGTGGTTGACGAGGATGAACTCGAGCGTCGCGTTCTGCCCCTCGGCCGCCTTCGCCGACGAGCGCGCCGTGTGCACGACCATGCCGTCCTGCGCGGTCATCGTGCAGCCGGCCTGCAGCTTCGGCATCCCCTCGACCTCGACGAGGCACATGCGGCAGGCGCCGACCGGCGGCCCGAGCCGCGGCTCGTAGCAGAAGACCGGGATCTCGATCCCCGCCGCCTGCGCCGTCTCGACGAGGCCGGTGCCCTTCGGCACCTGAACGGTCCGCTCGTCGATCGTGACCGTCACGAGGTCGGTCATGCCGGCACCCCGGCTGCCGGTGCGTGCGCGTGCATGGCGACCGGTGCGAGCACGCCGTCCAGGGACGAGTGGCCGCCGAACGGGCAGCCGCCCTGGTCGATGTGCGCCTGGAACTCGTCGCGGAACTTGGCGACGTAGCTCGCGACGATGATCGCGTCGGAGTCGCCGAGCGGGCAGAGGCACTTGCCGTTGATGCGGTCGCAGACGTCGAGCAGCAGGTCGAGCTCGTCCTGCGAGGCGCGGCCATCCTCGATCTTGCGCAGGATCGCCGTCAGCCAGCGTGTGCCCTCGCGGCACGGCGTGCACTTGCCGCACGACTCGTGCTCGTAGAACTCGGAGAAGCGGAGGCCGAGCTGCACGATGCAGCAGCGGTCGTCGAGCACGATGATCCCCGCCGAGCCCATCGCCGTCGAGAGCCGCGCGAGCGAGTCGAAGTCGTAGCCGACGTCGATCTCGTCGGCGCGCAGGATCACGGTCGACGAGCCGCCCGGGACGACGGCCTTCAGCTCGCGTCCGTCGGCGATGCCGCCGCCGAGCCCGTAGACGATCTCCCGCAGCGACATGCCCGCCTCGATCTCGTAGTTGCCGCCGTTCACGACGTTCCCGGAGATCGAGACGACGCGCGAGCCACGCGTGTTCGGCACGCCGAGCTTCACGTACTCGGCGGCGCCCATCGCGATCACCGGCGGGACGGAGGTGATCGTCTCGACGTTGTTGACGACGGTCGGAGCGGCGTACAGGCCGGAGACGGCCGGGAACGGCGGCTTGGAGCGCGGCTGGCCGCGCTTGCCCTCGAGCGACTCGAGGAGCGCCGTCTCCTCGCCGCAGATGTAGGCGCCCGCCCCGCGGTGGACGACGATCGTCACGTCGCCGCGCAGGTCGGGCCGCCCGTGCAGCTCCTCGAGCGCGCCGACCAGGATCTCGTACGGCCCCGAGTACTCGCCGCGGATGTAGACGAAGACGTGGGTGCAGTCGATCGCGTGCGCCGTGATCAGGCAGCCCTCGATGAAGCGGTGCGGCACGCGCGAGAGGATCTCGTTGTCCTTGAAGCTGCCCGGCTCGGACTCGTCGGCGTTGACGACGAGGTAGTGCGGCTTCGGCAGCTGCTCCTTGGAGGGCACGAACGACCACTTCCGGCCGGTCGGGAAGAACGCGCCGCCGCGGCCGCGCAGCTCGGACGCGATCAGCTCGTCGGTCACCTCGGCCGGCGTCATCGCCCGCGCCTTCGCAAGTGCGCGGTAGCCGCCGGCCGCCTCGTACTCGGCGAGGCGCGTGGTCGCGTTCGCGAGGACGATCTCGTCGAGCTCAGCGGCCATCGTCGAGCTCCTCGAGGATCGACGGCACGTCCTCGGCGCGCACGCGCGTCCGGTAGCGGTGGTCGACCGACACGATCGTCCCCCAGCCGCACCCGCCCAGGCACTCGATCGTCCGCAGCGTCACCTTGCCGTCGGGCGAGGTCTCGCCCGCGCGGCAGCCGAGCGCGTCCTCGAACGCCTCCACCACCTGCTGCGCGCCGACGACGGCGCACGAGACGTTCGTGCACACCTCGACGAGGTGCTCGCCGATCGGCGCCAGGTGGAACTGGTCGTAGAACGACGCGATCGACTTGCAGAACGCGGGCGTCGTCTCGAGCGCGTCGGCGACCTCGCGCAGCGCGTCGGGCGACAGCCAGCCGTACTCCTCCTGCGCGAGCCGCAGCGCCGGCATGACCGCGCTCGACGACCCCGCCGGGTACTTCGCGCGCTCCTCCTGGATGCGGGCGTGGAGCGTGCTCACCGGTCGACCTCGCCCATCACCGTGTCGAGGGAGCCGACGATCGCGATCATGTCGGCGATCAGCGCGTCGGTCATGCAGGTCGCGGTCGCCTGGAGCGCCACGTACGACGGCGCCCGGAACTTGACGCGCCACGGTTTCGCGCCGCCGTCCGAGCAGACGTAGCAGCCGAGCTCGCCGCGCGGCGACTCGATCGCCGTGTACACCTCGCCCTCCGGGACGCGGAAGCCCTCGGTGACGATCTTGAAGTGGTGGATCAGCGACTCCATCGACGTGTGCAGCTCGTGCCGCGGCGGCAGCACGACCTTGCGGTCGTCCGCGATCCACGGCTCGCCCTCCATCCGCTCGAGCCGGTCGAGGCACTGCTCGACGATCCGCACCGACTGCCGCATCTCCTCCATGTGAACGCGGTAGCGGGCGTACACGTCGCCCTCCTGGAACACCGGGACGTCGAAGTCGACCTGGTGGTAGGCGAGGTACGGCTGCTGCTTGCGCAGGTCCCAGTCGACGCCCGACGCGCGCAGCACCGGGCCCGACTGCCCGAGCGCGATCGCGTCCGCCGCCGACAGCAGGCCGAGCCCCTCCGTGCGCTCGAGCCAGATCTTGTTGCGCGTCAGCAGCGTCTCGTAGTCGTCGATCGCCCGCGGCATCCAGTCGGTGAACTTGCGGCACTCGGGGAAGAAGCCGCGCGGGATGTCCTCGGCGAGGCCGCCGACCTGGAAGTAGCGCGTGTGCATGCGGTAGCCGGCGACCAGCTCGAACAGGTCGAGGATCTGCTCGCGCTCGCGGAACGCGTACCAGAACATCGAGATCGCGCCCAGCTCGAGCGCGGAGGTGCCGAGCCAGACGAGGTGCGAGTGGATGCGGTTCAGCTCGCAGAGGAGCGTGCGCATCCAGGTCGCCTTCGGCGGCGTCTCGAGCTCCAGCAGGCGCTCGACCGCGGCGACGAACACGTACTCGTTGTTCTGGAAGGAGACGTAGTCGATGCGCTCCGGGTAGGTGATGCACTTCCACCACGTCTTCTGCTCCATCGTCTTCTCGAACCCGGTGTGCAGGTAGCCGATCACCGCTTCGAGGCCGGTGACGTCCTCGCCGTACAGGTCGACGATCAGGCGCAGCACGCCGTGGGTCGAGGGGTGGTTCGGGCCGAAGTTGACCGTCAGGACGTCGCCGGTCGCCTGCACGTCGGGCGGCGTGCGCAGCACCGTCGGGATCGGGCTCGGGATGCGCGTCCCCTCGTAGATCGGGGTGCGCGAGCGCGTGGGCGCGATCGTGCTCATTCCTCCCCCGAGAAGCGGACGGGCTCGCCGCCGACCGGGTAGTCCTTGCGCAGCGGGTGCCCCTCCCAGTCGTCGTCGAGCAGGATGCGCTTCAGGTTCGGGTGGCCCTCGATCGCCACGCCCATCAGGTCCCAGGCCTCGCGCTCGTGCCAGTCGGCGGTCGGCCACACGGGGATCACCGACGCGACCGGCTCGCCGTCGTCGACCCACACCTGCAGCCGGAGGCGGCGCGGGCGGTCGGAGACGGAGAGCAGGTGGTAGTTGATCGCGAAGCGCTTCGGCTTCGCGACCGGCACCGCCTGGTAGCCCTGCGTCATCGGGTCGTTGAGGTTGCGCCCCGCCGCCGTGCCGATGAAGCCGGAGACGCCGGCGGCGCCCCAGCCGAGGTAGTCGACCGCGGTGATGTCCGACAGGAAGTTGAATCCCTCCTCGTCGCGCAGGAACGCCGCCGCGTCGAGCAGCGCCGACGGCTCGACGATCACCGTCTGCTCGCCGTGCGCCTCGGTGACCTCGACCAGTCCGGGCGTCGAGCCCACGCTCACGAGGCGACGCTCCGGAGCTCGTACGCGGGCGGCACGCCGGCCTTGACGGCCTCGTGCAGGCGGATGATCCCCTCCATCAGCATCTCGGGCCGCGGCGGGCAGCCGGGGACGTAGATGTCGACCGGCACGATCTTGTCGACCGACTGCACGATCGCGTAGTTGTTGAACATCCCGCCGGAGGACGCGCAGGCGCCCATCGCGATCACCCACTTCGGCTCGAGCATCTGGTCGTAGATCTGGCGCAGCGGCGCCGCCATCTTGTGGGCGACGCGGCCGGAGACGATCAGCAGGTCGGCCTGCCGCGGCGAGCCGCGGAACGGCTCCATCCCGAAGCGCGCGATGTCGTAGCGCGCGGAGACGATCGACATCATCTCGATCGCGCAGCACGCGAGGCCGAACGTGTCGGGCCACATCGAGTTCGTCTGCGCCCAGGCGACCGCCTTGGCGAGCGTCGTCAGCCCGACCTTCTGCTCGAGGTCGGCGACCTCGTCCTCGAACTTGGAGGCCTTCGCCGGCATCAGCAGGCGCTCGGAGTGGAGGCCGAGGTCGCGCAGCGGCCGGTCTAGCGCCATTCGAGCGCACCCTTGCGCCAGATGTACACGTAGGCGACGAGCAGGATGACCAGGAAGACGAGGAACTCGACGAACCCGAACCACGCGAGCTCGTGGAGGATCACGGCCAGCGGGTACAGGAAGACGATCTCGATGTCGAACAGGATGAACAGCATCGCCGTGAGGTAGAAGTTGACGCTGAAGCGCTGACGCTTCGGCGGCCCCTGCGACACGCCGGACTCGAACGGGACGGTGCGCGCGCGCACGCGGTGGCTCGGGCGCTTCGCGAACACGAAGCTGCCGACCATCATGGTCGTGGGGATCGCGACGGCGAACACGCCGTAGATCGCGAACGCCAGCCAGTCGTGGAACACCCTGCCGTCTCTCCCTGTTCGACGAGTCCCGCGCGGAAGCTAGCAGCATCCCACAGCGCGGCACGAAGGCAACCGCGATCCGCAGAACGATGCGCGTTACGGCTGTCACGAAGTGTTCCCGGGGAGGAGGTCTGCGGGTACACTGAGCGCATGGCCACCGTCGAGCAGTCGGACACCACCGTCGTCACGCTCACCTCGCGCGCCGCCGAGAAGGTCGCCGCGCTGATGGCCGAGGAGCCCGCCGGCGAGGCGGAGGTGCTGCGCATCGCCATCCAGGGCGGCGGCTGCAGCGGGTTCGAGTACGCGCTCGGCTTCGACCGCGGCGCCTCCTCCGGCGACCACGAGCTCGAGTTCCACGGCGTGCGGGTCGTCGTCGACCCGTTCAGCGCGCCGTACCTGCAGGGCTCGACGATCGACTTCCTCGAGGGCCTGCAGGAGTCCGGGTTCAAGATCGACAACCCGAACGTGGTCTCCGCGTGCGGCTGCGGGCACAGCTTCCAGGTCGCCGAGGGCGAAGCGCCCGCCGACGGCCCGGGCTGCGGCTCCGGCTGCGGCCACGCGCATTGATCGACACCGCGCCGTTCGGCTCGACCGGTCACGAATCGACGCGCACGATCTTCGGGGCGGCCGCGCTCGCGTCCGTCACCCAGCTCGAGGCCGACCGGGCGATCGAGCTCGTCGTCGAGCACGGCGTGAACCACGTCGACACGGCGGCGTCCTACGGCGACTCGGAGCTCAGGCTCGCCCCCGGGCTCGCGCGGCACCCGGGGCGCTTCTTCCTGGCGACGAAGACCGGCCGCCGTGACCGCGCGGGCGCCCGCGAGGAGCTCCTTCGCTCGCTCGAGCGGCTCGGCGTCGACTCGGTCGACCTGCTGCAGCTCCACAACCTCGTCGACGTGATCGACTGGGAGCTCGCCCTGCGCGAGGGCGGCGCCCTCGAGGCGGCCGTCGAGGCGCGCGAGCAGGGCCTCGTCCGCCACATCGGGGTCACCGGCCACGGGCTCACCGCCGCGCGGATGCACCGGCGGAGCCTCGACCGCTTCCCGTTCGACTCGGTGCTCGCGCCCTACAGCGCGGTGCAGATGCGCGACGCGGCGTATGCCGCCGACTTCGAGGAGCTCGCCTCGGCCTGCGCGGAGCGCGGGGTCGCGCTGCAGACGATCAAGGCGATCAGCCTCGCTCCCTGGAACGGCCGCGAGCAGACGGCGTCGACCTGGTACGAGCCGCTGCGCGAGCAGGAGGACATCGACGTCGCCGTGCACTGGGTGCTTGCGCGGCCCGGCGTCTTCCTGAACACGGTCGGCTCGCTCGAGCTCCTGCCGCGGGTGTTCGACGCCGCCGAGCGGTTCGCCGGCCCGCCGTCCGACGCCGCGGTGGACGCGCTCTTCGAGCGCCGCGGGCTCGTCCCGCTCTTCTCCTGATCAGGCCCCGACGAGCTGCGCGAGCAGCGTCCCGGCGAGCGCGTCTCCGGCGCCGGTCGTGTCGAGCAGCGCGGGCGGCGCCGGCAGGTGCCGCAGCGCCCCGTCGATGCTCGCGAACGCGCCGTCGGCGCCGGCGGTCACGCAGGCGACGGCGTAGCGCCGCCCCAGCTCCGCGCACGCCGCCCGCGGCCCGGCCGCGGTCAGGTGGCGTGCCTCCGCCGCGTTCAGGAAGAGGGCCGTCGCGCCGGCCGCGAGCCGGTGGAACTCGTCCGGCTCGACGGTCGCCATCAGCCCCGCGGCCGGCGCGACGACCGCGACGTGCTCGGCGCGCGCCCGCTCGAGGGCGGCCCGCGCCGCGGGGCGCGTGTCCTCGTGCAGGAGCGCGTAGCCGGAGACGACGACGGCGCGCGCCTCGAGCGCCGGGACGTCCCCGGCGCGCAGGGCGGCGCTCGCGCCCCGGTCGGCGGCGATCCGGCCGCCGAGGCGGACGAAGGTCCCGGTCGGCAGCGTCTCGTCCCTCTGCAGGAGCGCCGTGACGCCTGCGGCCGCGAGCGCGTGCTCGATCGCCGCCGCGGCGGCGTCCCGGCCGACGCGGCCGACCACCGCCGCCTGCACGCCCGCGCGCGCGGCCGCCACCGCGACGTTGACCGGCACGCCCCCCGCCCGCACGGAGACCGGGACGTGCGCGACGCGGCCTTCCGCCTGCGGCGCGACGACGTCCAGCAGCACCTCGCCGACCGCGACGAGGCCGGCGCTCACGGCGCGTCCTCCACGAGCAGCCGCTCGAGCGACGCGGCCAGCCAGGTCGTGTACCGCCGCCGGCTCCAGCCGCGCAGCCCCGTCAGGAGCTCGTACAGCTCGGGGCTCGTCAGCGCCCAGAAAGCGTCGAGCGCGTCCCTGTGCGGCACGCGGAGCCGCGCCGCGGCGGCGAGCGCGTCGACGGCGCGTCCGAGGTTGCGCGATCGGTCCTCGTGGAGCAGCCGCAGGAGCTCTGCGAGCTCCGGCTCGCCCGGGGCGGCGGCGGCGACCACGGCGACGAGCGGCGCCGCCCGCTCGAGCCGGCGCGCGACGTCGTCGGCGAAGCGGTGCAGGAGCTCACGCGCGTCCACCGCCTCGACGAGCCGGGCGGGAGCCTCCTGCTCGGGCACCGGACGGGGGTCGTCGCCGCGCACCGCGTCACGGACGAGCTCGCCGAGCAGCGTCCGCTTGTTGCGGAAGTGCGCGTAGACGGTCTCGTCGGCGACGCCGGCGGCGGCGGCGATCGCGGCGATGCTCGCGCGGTCGTAGCCGCGCTCGCGGAAGACGCCGGCCGCGGCGGCGAGCACGCGCGCCCTCGTCTGCGCCGCCTGCTCGCGGCGCCGCTCGGAGCGGTACCGGCGGCGCTTGACATCCCCGCTCATCTCCGGCACAGTAGCGAGATATTCAATACAGCAATACTGTAACGAAAGGAGAGCACGATGAGCACCGACCCCGAGACGGTCGCCCGCCGGCTGATCGACGAAGGCTTCACGGGGCGCGACCTCGCCGTCTGCGAGGAGCTGATCTCGCCCGACCTCGTCGAGCACCAGGACTTCGGCCCCGGCCACGCCCCGGGCGCGGCCGGCGTCGAAGCCGTGATCGAGTCGCTGCACCGCGCCTACGCCGGCTTCCGGCTCGAGATCCAGCACCTCGCGGTCGAGGGCGACCGGGTCTGGCTGCACCTCCGCGGCTCCGGCACGCACAGCGGGCCGTTCATGGGGCATCCGCCGACGGGCCGCGAGATGGCGATCGACGTCTTCGACCTGCTCAGGGTCGAGAACGGCAAGGTCGTCGAGCACTGGGGCGTCCCCGACCGGCTCGGGGCGCTCGTGCAGCTCGGCCTCGTCAAGCCTCCCGTCTAGGCTCGCTGCATGAGGCACCTGCCCGCGGGCGCCGCGGTCGCCTTCACGCTCGTGGCGGCGCTCGCGTTCGCGAACGGCGGGTTCGACCCGGGTGCGTGGGTGTGGGCGGGTGCGGTCGCCGGCTGGGCCGCGGCGGTCGGGCTGCTGCTGCGCGGCTCGGCCGGCGCGCTGCCCGCCGCGTGGCCCTGGCCGGCGCTCGCCGCGCTCCTCGCGGCGTGGACGCTCGCGTCGCGCGCCTGGTCGCCGGCGCCCGCCCAGTCGCTGCTCGACGCGCGGCGCGACGTCGTCTACGCGGCGATCGTCCTCGCGCTGGTCGTGCTCGCAGGGCGCGGCGGCACGTGGGCGCTCGTCGCCGCCGTGCACGCGGCGCTCACGCTCGTGCTCGGCGTCGCGCTCGCGCGCTACCTGCTCGGGCAGCGGACGATCGACACGTTCGAGGGCTACCACCTCTCCTGGCCCCTCGGCTACGCGAACGCCGCCGGCATCCTCTCGGCGCTCGGCGCGCTGCTCGCGCTCGCGCCGGCCGTCGACGGCCGGGCCGCGTGGCGCCGCTCCGCGGGCGCGGCGACCCTGCCGCTCTTCGCGACGACGCTCGCGCTGACCGGCAGCGACGCGTCGTGGGCCGCCCTCGGCGCCGGCCTCGTCGTCGCGGCCGCGCTCGCGCCGAGCCCTGCACCTGCCCTGCGCGTCCTCGCGCTCGCGCTCGCGCCGGCCGCCGCGGCGGCGGGTCTCGCTCTCGCCGGCGGGTTCTCCGAGCGCGCGGCGCCGCGCTTCCCGGCGGCGGCGCTCCTCGGCGCGGTCGCCGCCGCCGCCGCGCTCGCAGCCTGCGCGCCGGGGCTGGCGCGGCGCCTCCCGGCGGCCGGCGGGCGCAGGCTCGCCGCGGCCGGCGCGCTTCTGCTCGCCGCCGGCGGTATCGCGGCGGTCGCGGCCGGCGCGTCGACGGAGCCGCGCCGCTCCTACTACGACGTCGCCTGGCACGAGTACCTCGCGCACCCGCTGCTCGGATCGGGCGCCGGCACGTTCGGACGCTCCTGGCTCGAGTCCGGCCTGCCGGCCCGCTACGGCGGGGCGCTCGACGCGCACTCGCTCTACCTGGAGACACTCGCCGAGCTCGGCCCGCTCGGCCTGGCGCTCGTCCTCGCGCTGCTCTGCTACCCGCTCGTGCGCACGCTCCGCGTCCGGGCCGTGCCCGGGCTGCCGGCGGCGGCCGGCGCGTCGGCGGCGTTCCTCCTGCACGCGGGGGTCGACTGGGACTGGGAGCTGCCGGCCGTCCTCACGGCCGGGCTGTGCTGCCTCGCGGCCGTGCTCGTCGCGGACGAGCGCCCGCTCGACCGGCCCGCGCCGCGCCGGCTCGCAGCCGGCGCGTTCGCGCTCGCGCTCGCTCTCGGCGCGCTCTCGCTGGCGGGCGCCGCGAGCTCGACCGAGCCTAGTGCTTCGAGCCGTGCGACGAGCCGTGGCCGTTCACGTCCGGCCCCTCCTGCCCGTCATGGCCCTTCCCGTGCTCGTGCCCGTGCCCCTTCTTCCCCTTGAGCGGCTCGAGCCCGGTGCAGGCGCCGAGATGGTCGCCGTGCCGCAGGTGTGCGTGCACCGCGTGCGAGGAGACGACGATCGTGTGCCACGTGTGCTTCCACGAGCCGGTGTGGTGGCAGATCGCCGTCCGGTACTGGTACTGCGACGCGGAGCCGTTGCCGTACTGCGTGCCGGCGCCGCCGTAGGCGTACTGGGCGACGGCGACGGCGGCCTGGGCGCCGCCGAGGAGCGCGGCCGGGACGAGGAGCGCGCCGCTCACGAAGGTTGCGGCGAGCACGCGGCGGCGGCGAGAGATCGTCTTCACGCGACGAAGCATGAGCGATCGGCCCGCGGTTTGTGAAAGCTCTCTGTAAAGCCCCGCCGGTACCCTCGATCGAGTGAGCGAACCGCTGCGCGTCGCAATCGTCGGCTCCGGCCCCGCCGGCTTCTACGCGGCGGATGCGCTGCTGCGCAGCGACGACCCGCGGGTCGAGGTGAATCTGATCGACCGCCTGCCGACGCCGTGGGGGCTCGTCCGGCTCGGCGTCGCCCCCGACCACGAGAACATCAAGGCGGTCTCGCGGGCGTTCGAGAAGACGGCGGCGCGGCCCGGGTTCCGGTTCTTCGGCTGCGTCGAGGTCGGCTCGACCGTCTCGCACGAGGAGCTGCTCGCAACCCACGACGCCGTCGTCTACACGGTCGGCGCGCAGACCGATCGCAGGCTCGGGATCCCGGGCGAGGATCTCCCCGGCTCGTGGCCCGCCACCGCGTTCGTCGCCTGGTACAACGGCCACCCCGACTTCCAGGACCTCGCCTTCGACCTCGACGTCGAGCGGGTGGTCGTGATCGGGAACGGCAACGTCGCGATCGACTGCGCGCGGATGCTGGCCCTGACCGCCGAGGAGCTCGCTTCGACCGACACGACCGACGCGGCGGCGGAGGCGATCGCCCGCTCGCCGATCCGCGAGATCGTCCTGCTCGGGCGGCGCGGCCCGGTGCAGGCGGCGTTCACGCCGCCCGAGCTGAAGGAGCTCGGCGAGCTCGCGGGCGCGGAGCCGGTCGTCGACCCGGCCGACCTCGTCCTCGACCCGGCGAGCGCCGCCGAGCTCGAGGCCGACCGGGAGCGCGCCCGCCGCAACCTCGAGCTGCTGCAGGAGTACGCCGCCCGCCCCCCCGCGGGGAAGAGGCGGCGGATCGTGCTGCGCTTCCTCGCCTCGCCGGCCGCGCTCGTCGGCGACGGCCGCGTCGAGGCGGTCGAGACGGTCCGCAACGAGCTCGTCGAGGACGGCGGCCGCCTCGTCGCACGGCCGACCGGCGAGACCGGCGTGATCCCCGCCGGGCTCGTGCTGCGGAGCGTCGGCTACAAGGGCGTCGCGCTGCCCGGCGTCCCCTTCGACGAGCGGTCCGGGACGATCCCGAACGAGGGCGGCCGTGTGCTCGGCGCCGAGCGGACCTACGCCGCCGGCTGGATCAAGCGCGGCCCGAGCGGCGTGATCGGCACGAACAAGAAGGACGCCGCCGAGACCGTCGAGCTCCTGCTCGCCGACGCGCGCGCCGGAACGCTCCGGGCCGAGCCGGCGTGGACGCTCGAGCGGCTGCTGGACGAGAAGGGCGTCGAGTACGTCGACTACGCCGGCTGGCAGGCGATCGACGCGGCCGAGCGCGCGGCCGGGGAGCCGCTCGGGCGGCCGCGGGTGAAGCTGCGAAGCTGGGCGGCCCTCCTCGAAACGGGTCGCCGCGTCCCTCGGTAGGGGGGTCAAGCGAACGGCCGCGCCGCCGACGTCCTTGGGTGATGGTCGAGTGCCTGAACTGCGGGAAGCGTCGCGAGGTGCCGGAGCACGAGTGCCCGCGCTGCACCTACGTCGGCTGGGCGCCGGTCGAGGACGTCTCGGAGCGGCTCCGCCGCCTCCTCAGGGAGCGGGTTCTTACCGACCGCCGGATGCGCGTCGCGAGCTAACCTCGGTGCCGTGACCGACACGGCATCCCACACCCAAGAGCTCTGGGGCGGCGAGACGCGCAAGGCGATCGCCAACTTCCCCGTTTCCGGCGAGCCGATCCCCGTGCCCGTCGCCCGCTGGCTCGGCCGGATCAAGGCCGCCGCCGCGCGCGTCAACGGCGAGCTCGGCCTCCTCGACCAGGACCGCGCGGCGCGGATCGCCGCCGCCGCCGACCGCGTCGCGGCCGGCGAGCTGGACGACCAGTTCCCGATCGACGTCTTCCAGACCGGCTCCGGCACCTCCTCGAACATGAACGCGAACGAGGTGATCGCCGCGCTCGCGGGCGAGGACGTGCACGCCAACGACCACGTCAACATGGGCCAGAGCTCCAACGACGTCTTCCCGTCCGCGGTGCACCTCGCCGCGCTCGACGAGCTCGTCAACGACCTGCTGCCCGCGCTCGACGGCCTGGCCGGCGCGCTCGAGGCGAAGGCGCGCGAGTTCGACGACGTCGTCAAGTCCGGCCGCACCCACTGGATGGACGCGGTCCCGGTCACGCTCGGCCAGGAGTTCGCCGGCTATGCCGCCCAGGTGCGCGAGGGCAGCGCCCGCGTCGGCTCGACGCTCGAGCGGCTCGGCAAGATCCCGCTCGGCGGCACCGCCGTCGGCACCGGTCTGAACACGCACCCCGAGTTCGCCGCGCGCGTCCGCGAGCAGCTCGCCGCCGCGACCGGCCTCACGATCCTGCCGCCCGCGGATCCGTTCGAGTCGCAGGCCGCCCGCGACGGGCTCGTCGAAGCCTCCGGCGCGCTGAAGACGGTCGCGGTCAGCTTGACCAAGATCGCCAACGACCTGCGCTACCTCGGCTCGGGCCCGCGCGCCGGGCTCGCGGAGATCTTCCTGCCGGAGCTGCAGAAGGGCTCGTCGATCATGCCGGGCAAGGTGAACCCGGTCATCCCCGAGGTCGTCACGCAGGTGGCGGCGCAGGTGATCGGCAACGACCAGGCGATCGCGGTCGGCGGCATGCAGGGGCACTTCGAGCTGAACGTCTTCGTGCCGCTGATGGCGCGCAACCTGCTCGCGTCGATCAAGCTGCTCGCGTCCGCGTCGCGCCTGCTCGACGAGAAGTGCGTGGCCGGGATCGAGGCGAACCGCGAGCAGTGCGAGCGCTACGCCGAGCTGACCCTGTCCGCGGCAACCGCGCTCAACCCTCACATCGGCTACGACAAGGCGAGCGAGATCGTCAAGCTCGCCGCCGCGAGCGGCGCGCCGCTGCGCGAGGTGGCCCGCGCCGAGGGGGTCTCGGACGAGATCCTCGACGAGGCGCTGGACTACCGGAAGATGGCGAAGCCGCACGGCTGAGCCCGCGTATTGCACGGAGGGGCGATCCGGGGTTCAATGTGTCGTGGTCGCTCCGCCCGGTCGACCCGACGAACAGAGACCCACAGGGAGGGACATGCATCTCACAGGCGCGAAGCGCGCTGCGCTTGCACTCGGCGGCGCCCTACTCCTGATCGCGATCGCCACGGCCGCGGCCGCCGCGGGCGGCGGCCGGCACAAGATCGACGGCAGCAAGCCCCAGTGGGAGGCGAACACGCACTTCAAGCAGATCGGCACCGTGCCGGACGGCAAGCGGGTGTCGGCGAAGGTCTGGCTCGCCCCCAACGACCAGGCGGCGCTCGAGTCGCTCGCCCAGGCCGTCAGCGACCCGGGCTCGTCGCAGTACGGCGCGTTCCTGACGCACGACCAGTACGTCAGCCGGTTCGCGCCGACGCAGGCGCAGCTGGCCTCGGTCGAGCAGTGGCTGCACGGCGCCGGCCTGAACGTGGGCGCGGTCGGCCCCGACAACCACTACGTGGCCGTCACCGGCAGCGCGTCGGCGATCGCCGCGGCGTTCGGCACGCAGCTCGGCCTGTTCGAGGTCGAGGGCAAGCAGGTGCAGGCGCCGACGTCCGACCTGTCGGTCCCCGACTCGGTCGGCGGCCTCGTGCTCGCGGTCACCGGGCTGACGCCGGTCGGCCACGTCGTCACGCCGGCCGACCTCGGCGCGCCGGACGCGTTCGTGAACGCCACCCCGTGCTCGGCGTACTACGGGGAAAAGGTCGCGACGACGCTGCCGAAGTTCAAGGGCAAGTTCCTTCCGTACGCACCGTGCGGGTACACCCCGCAGCAGCTCCGCGGCGCCTACGGCGTCACCGACAGCCATCTGACGGGCGCGGGCCAGACCGTCGCGATCACGGATGCGTTCGACGCGCCGACGCTCCAGTCCGACGCGAGCACCTACGCCGTCCGGCACGGCGACCCGGCGTTCGGAGGCGGCCAGTTCTCCGATCGCAGCGCGGTGGAGGGCGACTCCACCAACCCCGATCCGATCAACGCGTGCGGCGGCAACGGCTGGTACGGCGAGCAGACGCTCGACGTCGAGGCCGTGCACGCGATGGCCCCCGCCGCGAACGTCGTCTACTACGGCGCGGCGAGCTGCTACGACGACGACCTGCTCGCGAAGCTCGCCCAGGCGACCGAGGAGGACGACGCGTCGATCGTCACCAACTCCTGGGGTGAGCCGACGGTGATCGCGAACGACCCGGCCGACGGCTGCACCGAGCAGACGCCGTGCCTGACGATCGACCAGACGCTCGTCGACGCCTACCACAGCGTCATCTGGCAGGGCGCGGTCGAGGGGATCGGCTTCTACTTCTCCTCGGGCGACGCGGGCGACGAGGGGCAGAACGCCGGCTACGTCCATCCCGACTTCCCCGCGGGCGACCCGTGGGTGACGGCGGTCGGCGGCACGTCGCTCGGCGTCGACTCGTCGAACCAGCGCCTCTTCGAGACCGGCTGGGGCACCTCCCGGTGGGATCTCAACGGCTCGAGCTGGACGCAGACCGTCCCGTTCCTGTACGGGGCGGGCGGCGGGTTCAGCCAGATCTTCCAGGAGCCCTGGTACCAGAAGGGCTCGGTGAAGCACGACCCGACCGGCGGGCGCGCCGTCCCGGACATCTCGATGGACGGCGACCCGACCACCGGCATGCTGGTCGGCGAGACGCAGAGCTTCGCCGGCTCGAGCGTGTTCGGCGGTCCCGGCGTCCACTACGGCGAGTACCGCGTCGGCGGCACGAGCCTCTCCTCGCCCCTGCTGGCCGGGGCGCAGGCGGTCGCCCAGCAGGGCGCGAGGCTCCGGATCGGGTTCGCGAACCCGCTCATCTACGACCTCGACGTCAAGCTGCACGGCCAGCCGACCTACTACGACCCGACGAGGAAGAAGCCCGACCTCGGCAACATCCGCTCGGACTTCATCAACGGTGAGAACGCCGACGGCGGCATCAGGTACACGGTGCGGACGTTCGACCAGGACTCGTCGCTCAACGCCAAGCACGGCTGGGACGACGTGACCGGGCTCGGCACCGTGACGAAGGCGTACTTCGACCGCCTGAGCCAGGGCAGCCGCTGACCGGGCGAGCTCGGCCGTGGAGGAGGGCCGCCCGTCTCGGGGCGGCTCTCCTCCGCGGCTAGTACGCGACGGCGCCGCGGCCGGTCGCGGCCGCGTGCCGCTGCTCGTCGGCGCGGTAGCTCGAGCGCACGAGCGGGCCGGAGAAGACGGAGCCGAAGCCGAGCGCCTCGCCCTGCTCGCGGAACCAGCGGAACTCGTCCGGGTGCACCCAGCGGTCGATCGGCGCGTGCTTCGCGCTCGGCTGCAGGTACTGGCCGATCGTGACGACGTCGACCCCGTGCGCGCGCAGGTCGCGCAGCGTCTCGACGACCTCGTCGTTTCGCTCGCCGAGGCCGACGATGATCCCCGACTTCGTCAGGACCGGATAGTCCGCGATCTCCTTCGCACGGGCGAGCAGCGCGAGCGCGCCGTCGTAGCTCGCCTTCGCGCCGCGCATCCGCCGGTGCAGCCGGCGCACGGTCTCGATGTTGTGGTTGAAGACGTCCGGGCGCGCGCCGATCACCGCCGCGAGCGCCTCCTCCTCGACGCCGACGAAGTCCGGCGTCAGCACCTCGATCGTCGCCTCCGGCAGCTTCGCCTTCACCGCGCGGATCGTCGCCGCATACTGGCCGGCGCCCTTGTCGGGCACGTCGTCGCGGTCGACCGACGTGACGACGACGTGCTTCAGCCCCATCTGCTTCGCCGTCTGCGCGAGCCGCAGCGGCTCCAGCGGGTCGACGGGCTCGTTCGGCCGGCCGGAGTTGACGTAGCAGTAGCGGCAGGCGCGGGTGCAGGTCTCGCCGAGGATCTGGAACGTCGCCGTGCCGCGGCCCCAGCACTCGGCGATGTTCGGGCAGCGCGCCTCCTCGCAGATCGTGTGCAGCTGCGCCCCGTGGATCAGCTTGCGCACGTCGAAGTAGCTGCCGTTCCGCGACGGCGCGCGCACCTTCATCCACTCCGGCCGGCGCGGCCGCTCGGCGACGGGAAGCGACTCCTGCATCCCCGGCAGTCTAGAGAGGGACGGCGGCCGGGCGGCCGGCCAGCTCCGCGTAGCGCCCGCCCCGCGCGAGCAGCTCGTCGTGCGCGCCCAGCTCGACGACGCGGCCCTGGTCGAGCACGACGATCTGGTCGGCGTCGACGACGGTCGAGAGGCGGTGCGCGATCGCGATCGTGGTGCGGCCGGCGGCGAGCCGGTCGAGAGCCTCCTGCACCTGGCGCTCGGTCTCCGTGTCGAGCGAGCTCGTCGCCTCGTCGAGCACGAGGACGGGCGGGTTGCGCAGGATCGTGCGGGCGATCGCGATCCGCTCCTTCTCGCCGCCGGAGAACCGGTAGCCGCGCTCGCCCACCACCGTGTCGAAGCCCCCGGGAAGCGACCGCACGAGCTCCAGGATCTGCGCGGCCGCCGCGGCTTCCTCGATCTCCTCGTCGGTCGCGTCCGGCTTCGCGAAACGGAGGTTCTCCCGGACGCTCGAGTGGAACAGGTACGTCTCCTGCGAGACGACGCCGACGAGGCGCGCGAGGCTCGCCAGCGAGAGGTCGCGGACGTCGACGCCGTCCAGCGTGACGCGGCCCCGGTCGACGTCGTAGAGGCGGGCGACGAGGTAGGCGAGCGTCGTCTTGCCCGCGCCCGTCTCGCCGACGAGCGCCGTCTTCGTGCCGGCGGGCACCGTGAAGGAGACGTCCCGCAGCGTCCACTCCGCGTCCGGGCCGTAGCGGAACCAGACGCCGTCGAACGCAACGTCTCCCGCCCGCTCCAGCTCGACCGGCGGCTCGCGCTCGACGATCTCGACGCGCTCGTCGAGGTACTCGAAGATGCGGTCGAACAGCGCGAGCGACGTCTGCACGTCGAGCGACACGCCGAGCAGCGAGCCCACCGGGAAGAAGAGGCGCGTTTGCAGGGTCGTGAACGCGACGAGCGTCGGCACGGTGACGGCGTGCGAGCCGTGCGCGAGCGCAAGCCCGCCGAACCAGTAGACGGCCGCCGGCAGCACCGCGAAGGTCGTCTGGATCGACGCCATCATCCAGCGGCCCGCCATCCGCTGGCGCACCTCGAGGTCGGCGAGCGTCTTCGACTCCGAGTCGAACCGGTCGGCGAGCTCCGACGCCCGGCCCATCGTCTTGCCGAGCAGGATCCCGGAGACCGAGAGCGACTCCTGCACGAGGCTCGAGATGTCCGCGAGCGTCTTCTGGGTCGAGGAGGCGATCCGCCGCCGCTCGTCGCCGACGCGTCGCGTCAGGAGGACGAAGAGAGGGATCAGCGCGAACGCGAACAGCGACAGCTCCCACGAGAGCGCGAGCATGCCGATCACCGTCGCGACGACCGTGGTCACGTTCGAGACGATCGAGGTGGCCGTCGACGTGACCACGTTCTGCACGCCGCCGATGTCGTTCGAGATGCGCGACTGCACCTCGCCCGTGCGCGTGCGCGTGAAGAACGCGAGCGACAGGCGCTGCAGATGCCGGAAGACGGCGGTGCGCAGGTCGTGCATGACCCGCTGGCCGACCTGGTTCGAGAGCAGCGTCTGCCACACGCCGAGCACGCCGGTCGCCACCGCGATCGCGATCATCCCGCCCGCGTAGGTCGACAGCTTCGACGTGTCGCCGGTGCCGATCGCCTGCAGGACGCCGCGCAGCAGGAACGCCGGCACGACCCCGAGCGCCGCCGAGAAGAGGATCAACGCGAGGACGGCGCCGAGCCGCAGCCGGTACGCACGAAAGAGCGCGGCGATGCGGCGCAGGTTCGCGCGCCGGACGGCCGGGTCGGCGGGCCTCGCGGGCTTCTCGCGCGTGTCGGGCCGGAAGTGCATCCCCATCTCACGGGCCACGGTAGAGAACTAGGCTCGGGTCGTGGAGCGTGTCTGCGTCTTCTGCGGCGCGTCGGCGGGGCGCGACCCCGCGTACCTCGACGCGGCCCGCGGGTTCGGCGCCGAGCTCGCCCGCCGCGGCCTCGGTCTCGTCTACGGCGGCGGCCGTGTCGGGCTGATGGGCGCGGTCGCCGACGGCGCGCTCGGCGGGGGCGCCGAGGTGATCGGCGTGATCCCGCAGGAGCTCGTCGACCGCGAGCTCGCGCATCCCGCGCTGACGGAGCTCCACGTCGTCGAGACGCTGCACGCGCGGAAGGCGCTGATGGCCGAGCTCGCCGACGGGTTCGTCGCGCTGCCGGGAGGCTTCGGCACGCTCGACGAGCTGCTCGAGCAGCTGACGTGGTCGCAGCTCGGCCTGCACGCGAAGCCGGTGGGCCTGCTCGACGTCGGCGGCTACTGGGGGCCGCTCGTCGCGCTCGCGCGGCATGCCGTCGAGGAGGGGTTCGTCCGCGAGGCCGACCTGCGCGCCGTCGCCGTGGCGGGCGACGGGCCGTCGCTGCTCGACCGGCTGGCGCGGCTCGAGCGCGAGCCGCGGCCGCGCGCCAAGTGGTCGCCGCCGCCCTCGCCCTAGCGGGAGAGGAGCGCGATCAGCGCCGCCGCGGCGGCGGTCGCGGCGGCGACGGCGCCGAGCCACGCGAGCGGCCGCAGAACGGCCTCGAGCCGGGCTCGTGACATCCGGTCGGACCTGTCCATGGGCGTTGTGATTCGTCCACGGCCTGCCGTCCCCTGCCGACGGCACGCGGCTCCCCCGGCCGCGTCGCCGCGCCGTAGGGGCGGCGCTCAGGCGGGGACGGCGGCCGGCTCGAGCTCGAGCGCGAAGACGTCCGCGAGCGCGGCGACCGCGGCCGGGCGCACCTCGGCGACCGGCACCGGCCGGCCGAGCTCGCGCGCCAGCGACGTGAAGGCGTAGCCGTCGAGCCCGCAGGCGGTGATCCACTCCGTGAACGGCGCCGGGTCGAGGTCGACGTTCAGCGCGTAGCCGTGCGTCGAGATCCACTTCGAGAGGTGGATGCCGATCGACGCGATCTTGCGCGGCGGCGGGGTCAGCCAGACGCCGGTCAGGCCGTCGATCCGCGTCGACTCGACGCCGAACGCGCCGGTCGTCCGGATCAGCGCCTCCTCGAGGTCGCGGCAGTAGCGGCGCACGTCGCGGCCGTGGCGCGTCAGGTCGAGGATCGGATAGCAGACGAGCTGGCCCGGCGCATGGTAGGTCGACTTGCCGCCGCGGTCGACCTCGACCACCTCGACCTCCGCGCCGGGGGGAAGGTGCACCTCGCCCGGCTCCGAGCGCCGGCCGAGCGTCACCGTCGGCGGATGCTCGAGGAACAGCACCGTGTCCGGTGCGCCGGCCGCCACCTCCGCCGCCGTGCGCCGCTGCAGCTCGAGCGCCTCGCGGTAGTCGACGACGCCGAGCTCGACGAGCCGCGCTGGCCTACGCCTGGTAATCGCTCTCGCCCCAGCTCTCGAGACGCTCGCGCAGGTCGCGCAGGAACCGTCCGGCGAGCGCGCCGTCGATCAGACGGTGGTCGTACGTCAGCGTCACGTTCATGATCGAGCGGATCGCGATCGCGTCGGCGCCGTTGTCGTCGGTGATCACCCACGGGCGCTTGACGATCGCGTAGGTGCCGAGGATCGCCGCCTGCGGCTGGCTGATCACCGGCGTGCCGTGGAAGGTGCCGTAGCCTCCCGGGTTCGTGATCGTGAACGTGCCGCCCGCGACGTCGTCCGGCGTCAGCTGCTTGTCGCGCGCGCGTCTCGCCACGTCGGCGATGCCGCGCGCCATGCCGAGCAGGTTCAGCGTCTCCGCGTTCTTGACGACCGGGACGATCAGCCCCCTGCCCTCGGCGAGCTCGACCGCGAAGCCGAGGTTGACGTAGTTGCGCGTGACGATCTGGTCGCCGCGCAGCTCGCCGTTGACGTACGGATAGTCGCGCAGCGTCTCGACGGTCGCACGCGCGACGAACGCGAGGTAGGTCGGGTTGACGCCGTACGCGGCGCCGTACTCCTTCTTCAGCTTCTCGCGGATCGTGACGAGCCTCGACAGGTCGACCTCGATCGCCGAGGTGACGTGCGCGGACGTGTCGAGCGAGCGGCGCATGTGGTCCGCGATCCCCCGGCGCATCGCCGACATCGGCTCGATCGTCTCGCCCTCGCCGGCCGGCCGGAGAGGAGCCGCGGGAGCCGCGGGAGGCGGCGGCGCGGCGGCGGACGCCGGCGCTGCCGGAGCCGCCGGGGCCGCCGGGGCCGCCGGCGCGCCCTGCTCGATGTACGCCTGGATGTCCTTCTTCGTCACGCGGCCGCCGGTGCCGGTGCCCGGAACCTGCGCGGGGTCGATGCCGTGCTCGGCGGCGATCCGCGCGACGACCGGCGAGACGAACGCCTTGCCGTTGCCCGCGGCGGCCGCCGCAGGCGCAGGGGCGCGCTCGGGCTCCGGCGCGGGCGCCGCCGGCTCCGGCTGCGCCGCCGCCGGCCCGGGCTCCGGCTCCGGCTCCGGCTCGCGTTCCGCCGCCGCCCCCTCGGCGCCGATGCGCGCGAGCAGCGTCCCGACCGCGACCGTCTCGCCCTCCTGGACAAGGATCTCCGTGACGACGCCGCTTCCGGGCGAAGGCACCTCCGTGTCGACCTTGTCGGTCGAGATCTCGAGCAGCGTCTCGTCCGCGGCGACCGGGTCGCCGACCCGCTTGAGCCACCTCGTGATCGTGCCCTCGGACACGGAGACGCCCATCTGCGGCATGACGACCTCGAGGCCCGTTGTGCTCGCCATCAGTACTCGATCAACTCCTTCAACGCGGCGACGACGTCGTCGACCTGGGGGATGAACGCCTTCTCCAGCACGGGCGAGAAGGGAACCGGGCTGTCGGGCGCGGCGAGCCGCCGCACCGGCGCGTCGAGGTGCTCGAAGGCCTCCTCGGCGATCGTCGCCGCGATCTCGGCGCCGAAGCCGCCCGTGCGCGTGTCCTCGTGCAGCACGAGCACCTTGGACGTCTTGCGCACCGACTCGAGCACCGCGTCGCGGTCCCACGGCATGACGCTGCGCAGGTCGAGGATCTCGACCGACGCGTCGACCAGCTTCGCCGCCTCCTCGGCGGTGTACACCATCGCGCCCCACGTGATCACGCTCACGTCGTCGCCCGCGGCGTGCAGGCGCGCCTTGCCGATCGGCGTCACGTAGCGCTCCTCCGGCACCTCGCCCTTGATGCGGCGGTACAGGTGCTTGTGCTCGAAGAAGAGCACCGGATTCGGATCCTCGATCGAGGCGATGATCAGGCCCTTCGCGTCCTCCGGCGTCGCCGGGCAGACGCACTTGAGCCCGGGGATGTGCGCGAACGACGACTCCGGGTTCTGCGAGTGGAACGGCCCGCCGGAGAAGCCCCCGCCGGAGGGAAGGCGCAGCACGAACGGCACCGGCGTGCCGGCGCGCCAGCGCTGTTTGGCCGCCACCGTGACGAGGTGGTCCCAGCCGCACGAGACGAAGTCGGCGAACTGCATCTCGGCGACCGGCCGCATCCCCATCAACGCCGAGCCCGTGGCGCCGGCGAGGATCGCGGTCTCCGACAGCGGCATGTCGATGACGCGCCACGGCCCGAACTCCTCCTGGAAGCCGAGCGTCACCTTGAAGGCGCCGCCGTAGACGCCGACGTCCTCGCCGAGCACGAAGACGCGCTTGTCGCGGCGCATCTCCTGCCGGAGGCCGTCGGAGATCGCCTGCAGGTAGCTCAGCTCGGCCATCGGTCGCTCACTTGTGGTGGGGCGTGTCGAGATCCTCGGGCGAGGCGAAGACGCCGTCGAGCAGCGTCGACGGATCCGGCTGGGGCGACTCCTCCGCGCGCTGGAGCGCGTCGTTGAGGAGCCGCTTCACCTGCGCGCCGATCTCGTCCTCGTCCTCGTCGGTCAGCGCGCCGTGGTCGCGCAGCCAGGTCCGGTAGCGCTCGATCGGATCGCGTTCGGCCCAGCGCTCGAAGAGCTCCTTCGGCACGTAGAACGCGTCGTCGTGCACCGCGTGCCCCTCCATCCGCAGCGTCTGGCATTCGATCAGCGTGGGCCCGCCGCCCTCCCGCGCCTTCTCGATCGCGCGCCTCGCCTCGCGGTACACGGCGAGCACGTCGGTGCCGTCGACGACGACGCCTTCGAAGCCGTAGGCCTGCGCGCGGTCGGCGAGGTGGTCGACCGCGTACTCGAGATGCGTCGGGGTCGAGTACGCCCACTGGTTGTTGTCGCAGATGAAGACGACCGGCAGGCGGCGCACGCCCGCGAAGTTCATGCCCTCGTGCGCGTCGCCGCGCGCCATCGCCCCCTCGCCCGACCAGGCGACCGCGACTCGGCGCTCCTCGCGGATGCGGAACGCGAGCGCGCAGCCGACCGCGACCGGCAGCATCGCCGGCAGGTGGCTGACCATCGAGATCAGCCCGAGCCGGAGGTCGGCCATGTGCACGTTGCCGTCGCGCCCGCGCGCCGGCCCGTCGTCGCGGCCCATGTACTGCGCGAAGATGCGCCACGGCTCGACGCCGCGCGTGATGTGCACGCCCATGTCGCGGTGCAGCGGCGTGCCGACGTCGTCGGGCCCCATCGCCATCGCCACGCCGACGGACGCGGCCTCGTTGCCGCGCCCCGTGTAGAACGAGCCGGGGATCTTCCCCTGCCGGTAGAGGATGTGGCCGCGCTCCTCGACGCCGCGCGTGATCAGCATGTTGCGGTAGATCTGCAGGAGGTCCTCACGGTCGAGGCCCCACTCCCTCACGTCTTCGAGCGAGCCGCTCGGCTCGGCTACGCGGGCGATCGCCACGGCCCGCATCGTAACGACGCGGCTAACCTGGGCGGATGGGCAAGGCGTCCGACTGGCTCCGCGAAGAGCGCCGCAACGTCCTCGGCCACTGGACCGCGTTCTGCCTCGACTGCGGCGCGGCCCGCCGGTGGTTCCTCGAGTCCGAGGCCGAGGTCCCGGAGCGCTGCTCCTGCGGCGGGCGGATGCTCCGCCGCTGCCCGGCGTGCTCCGCGCCGTTCTCGTCGACCTTCGCGGTCGACTGCGAGGAGTGCGGGGCGCGGCTCCGCGACCCGGAGCTGCTCGGGATGCGGATCCGGCGCGAGGGGCGCTGACTACAGCCCCAGGCCGGGCTTGATCGCGGAGAAGCGGATCACCGTGACGGTGTCGTCCTCGGTCACGTCGCGGTTGTAGAGCTGGCCGAGAAACCGGCAGAGGTCGTCGGTGTGCCGGATCTCGGGGTTGTCGTGCTCGATCTCGTTCGGCGACAGCTCGGCGATCGTCTTCACCTCGACCTTGTCGACGACGGCGTCGAAGACGTGCTGGCGCGGGCTGTAGCGCGCGCCGACGAGCACGGAGACGATCATGCCCTTCTGGTACTTGCGCGACTTGTCGCCGAGCCGGATCGTCGCGCTCTTCCGATGGGAGCGGAGCTGTGCCTCGACCACCGGCGAGTAGAAGTTCAGCGCAAAGGCGGGCACGCCACTCGATCATACGCCGTCGCCGGCGAGCCTGGCCGCGGCCGCGCGGGCCAGCTCGCGCTCGCCGCCGTAGGCGAGGAGCGTGGCCGCTTCGGCGAGCGGCAGCCAGCGCACGTCGGCGACTTCGTGCCGGAACGCCTGCGGGACGTCGCCGAGCTCGCCGCCCTCGTAGCGGACGAGGAAGAACGAGACGACCTTGAAGATCCGCTTGCCGCGCCGGGTGTAGACGTAGCGGGTGTCGCCGAGCTTGCCGAGCGAGCGGCCGTGGGCGCCCGTCTCCTCCGCCACCTCGCGCAGCGCGGCCGCCTCGGCGTCCTCGCCGGGGTCGATCCGCCCCTTCGGGAGCGCCCAGAGCCCCTCGGGCTTGCCGGCGGGGCGGATCGCGGCCAGCTCGAAGCCGCCCTGCCCGTCCGGCCGGATGAGCAGCCCACCTGCGGAGAATTCCCGTCCCGTCGCCAAGGATCTCAGTCTCCCACGCTTAGATACCGCCGGCTACACTTGCGCCGTCGGCACTCACCCGGGTAGAGTGCCAGCGTTCGGTTCAAGCCTGTCAAGGTGGAGGTTTTCCAGATGAATCTGCAGCCGCTTGGCGACCG
>DASRGA010000010.1:0-34547 GCA_035651295.1 Gaiellaceae bacterium
GTGGCTCGCCGGCGAGGAGCGCCGCCGCGGCCGGCTCGTCCCCGGGCAGGACGCGGACCTCGTCGTGCTCGACCGCGACCCGTGGGAGGACCTCGACGCGCAGGTCGTCGCGACGATGGTCGCGGGCCGCTGGGTGCACAACCCGCCGCCCTGGGACTAGCGCGCGCGGGGATGCGGCCTCTCGGTGGGATGAGTTTCCTCGTCCGGCCGCGCCCAGGCCATCCGAGCCGCACGGCAACTACGCGCCCCGCGCGGTCGACCTCCGCCCGTTTTTCCTCCGTCTTACGGGCGGGCAACGCTCCCCTGGCGCAGGCAGGCGATCGTCCGGTCGACCCCAAGCACGACCGGAGGAGATGACGATGAAGAAGGCACTCGCACTGATCGGCGCCCTGGCGCTCCTGTGCGCCGCCGCGACGGCGGCGGCCGCCCCCGGCGGCAAGGGCCGCAGCGTCCCGTTCGCGTTCCGCGGCGAGCTGAAGAGCGTCAGCAGCAGCTCGCTCACGATGGCCGTCGAAGGCGGCAGCCGCAACGCGCTCCGGCTGATGCTCGGCCAGTCGCAGAACCAGAGCTTCACGGTCGGCGACCGCACCGAGTTCCTGCTCTGGACGAAGGGCATCCCGAAGGTCGTCGGCCCCGGCGACCTGAAGGCGGGCGACTGGGTCCAGGTGACGGTGCGCGGCGAGCGCGGCTCGTCGCTCGGCGAGCTCGAGCAGACCCAGGCCGGCATCGTCGGCGACCACGTCACGCAGCCGCAGCCGCCCGACCACCCGCTCTACCTCTACCGCGGCACGGTCGACGGCCCGCAGTCGGGCGGCCGCGTCGCGCTGCACGTCCGCGGCGGCAACGCCCGCGCGCTGCGCCTGCTCGTCGGCCAGCCCGCCGACCAGACGTTCGCCTACGACGACGGCACCATCTTCCTGCTCTGGCAGGGCAAGGTGCCGACCGTGATCGACCCGTCGCAGCTCAGGGCCGGCGACCACGTCACGATCCGGATCCGCGCCCCGTTCCGCGCAAGCCTTTCCCAGGTGGAATCGACGCCGGCGAGCCACGTCGGCGACCACGAGCCCGCCTCCTGACCCCCTCCCTTCGGCGCGCCGCGGCGGGACCGCGCACCTGCCGCGGCGCGGCGCGTCTACCCCTTCGGGGTGATATGCAGGAGTTTCTCGCAGCCGATACCTCGGTTCGTGGCTGCGGTGGGTTCCCGTCAGAACCGGCGTCGGGCGTCCGACGACTGGGTGGGCAGGTGGCTGGACGCGTGCTCGGATCTCGCCGAGCTCGAGCGCTCCAACCCGATGATCGACGCCGTCATCGACGAGGTCGACGGCCGGATGATCCGCGTCGGCGACAAGTGGCTCGCCGACTTCGCCTCCTGCAACTACCTCGGCTTCGACCTCGACCCCGAGATCATCGGAGCCGTCCCCGCCTACCTCGAGACGTGGGGCACCCACCCGAGCTGGTCGCGCCTGCTCGGCAGCCCCGTGCTCTACGAGGAGATCGAGGAGCGGCTCACCCGCCTGCTCGGCGCGCCGGACACGCTCGTCCTGCCGACCATCACCCTCATCCACCTCTCCGTGATCCCGCTGCTCGCGGCGAGCGGCACGGTGTTCGTCGACCGGCGCGCCCACAAGACCATCTACGAGGGCGCCGAGCTCGCCACGCTGCGCGGGGCGACGCTGCAGCGCTTCGCGCACAACGACCTCGACGAGCTCGAGAAGCTCCTCAAGGACGACCGCTCGTCGGCGCGGCTCATCTGCATCGACGGCGTCAACAGCATGACCGGCAACGCGCCCGACCTGCCCGCGTTCGCGAAGCTCGCGCGCGAGTACGAGGCGATCCTCTACGTCGACGACGCGCACGGGTTCGGCGTGATCGGCGAGCGCGCCGACGACGAGCTGTCGCCGTACGGCAAGCGCGGCAACAGCATCGTGCGCTACTTCGACGAGACCTACGACAACCTCGTGCTCGTCGCCGGCCTCTCGAAGGCGTACTCGTCGCTCGCCGCGTTCATCTCCTGCCCGACCGAGATGAAGCGGCTGCTGAAGACCGCGGCGCCGCCGTACCTCTACTCCGGCCCGTCACCCGTCGCGTCGCTCGCGACGACGATCGCCGGCCTCGACGTCAACGAGCGCTGCGGCGACGCGCTGCGCGCCGACCTGCACGCGAAGACGAGGCGCGTCCTCGACGCACTCGACACGCTGAACGTCTACACGCCGAACACCGACGGCTTCCCGATCGTCGAGGTGCCGCTCGGCCAGGCCGAGCAGATCGGCGACGTCGGCGAGTTCCTCTTCGACCGCGGCATCTACGTGACGCTCGCCGCCTACCCGCTCGTGCCGCGGGCCGAGGTCGGCTTCCGCATCCAGCTCACCGCCGCCAACACCGACGACGAAGTCGAGCACCTGGTCGCAGTGCTCGGCGAGCTCTCCCAGCGGTTCGACCTCCAACCAGCGGAACGAAAGGCGGCCTAGGACATGACGAAGCTGCGGCCCGGGCGCGACCGCGCCTGGCTTCTCTACCTGAGCGCCCAGGGGATCCTCCTCGGCGCCTACCTGTTCGTGCCGCCCTTCAAGGGCTACGCCGTGCTGGTCAACGTGATCGGCGTCGGCTCGCTCGCCGCGATCGCCGCCGGCGTGAAGCTGAACCGGGCCAAGGCGAAGAACGCGTGGGGCCTGCTGCTCGTCGGCCAGCTCCTCTACGTCGCCGGCGACTTCTACACGTACACCTACCCCGACCTGCTCGGCGGCACCGTCGGCTTCCCGTCGGTCGGCGACGCGATCTACCTGTCGGTGTACCCGGCGCTCGTCGCCGGCCTGATGCTGCTCGTCTGGCGCCGCGACCCGCTGCACCGCGACCGCGCCGCGGTCCTCGACTCGCTCGTGCTGACGGTCGGCTTCGCGCTCCTCTTCTTCGTCTTCCTGATCGCGCCGAACATCCACCTGTCGGGCCTCGACTGGCTCGCGAAAGCCGTCTCGACCGCGTACCCGATCGGCGACGTGCTGCTGCTCGCCGCGGTGATCCGCTTCGCCGTGCAGGCCGGTGCCAAGACGCCCTCGTTCTACCTCCTGTTCGGCAGCACGGCGGCGCTGCTCGTCACCGACTGCGCCTACAACTACATGCTCCTCCACAACCTGTACCACCACCAGGTGATCCTGGACGCCGGCTGGCTCGGCTACCTGATCCTGTGGGGGGCGGCCGCGATGCACCCGTCGATGCGGGCGCTCGAAGAGCCGGCGGAGACACGGCGGAGCCGCCTCACGAGCGCACGGCTCGGCCTGCTCGCGCTCGCCTGCCTGATCGCGCCCGGCATCCGCTTCTACAACGAGCTCGGCAACACCGACCACCTCGTCGTGATCGGCTCCTCCGCGATCCTCTTCCTGCTCGTCGTGCTGCGCGTCGCCGGGCTCGCGCGCCAGGCCGAGCGCGCCGCCGCGGCCGAGCTGACGCTGCGCGAGGCCGGCCAGGCGCTCGTCGAGTCCGTCGGCCGGGGGAGCGTCGCCGAGCAGGCCGTCGCCGCGGCGGCCGACGTGGCCGGCGCCGGCGCGAAGGTCCGGCTCGTCCTCTGGAACGGCGAGGGAAACGCGGTCGTCGTCGCCTCGAACGGCGCCGGCGCCTGGGAGCTCACCGCCGACGTCGGCGCCTGGATTCGCAGCTGCGGCCCCAGCGCCGCCACGGTCTCGCCGCCCGAGCCCGTGGCGGCCGCCCTCGGGCTCGGCGACGGCCGCACAGCGGTGGCGCGCCTCTCGGTGCCGAGCCAGGACCAGGGAGCGATCGTCGTCCATTCCGCCGCGCCGATCGAGCGCGACACGCTCGACTCGCTCGGGTCGCTCGGCTCGCAGGTGTCGCTCGCGCTCGAGGCGTCGATGGCGGCCGAGAGCACGCACCGCGCGAAGAGCGAAGCGCGCTTCCGCTCGCTCGTCGCGCACTCGAGCGACCTGATCACGGTGCTCGACGCCACCGGCGTCGTCAGCTACCAGAGCCCGTCCGTGGAGCGGCTGCTCGGCTACGACGTGGCCGACGTCGAGGGCCGCCACTTCGGCGAGCTCCTCGCGGAGAGCGACCGGTCGCGGCTCGAGCGGCTGCTCGCCGGCTCCGGCTCCGGGTTCGACTCGCACACGTTCGAGTGCTCGCTGCGCCACGCCGACGGCCGCTGGCTGCAGTTCGAGGTGCAGCACACCCAGCTGCTCGAGGACGAGCACGTCCAGGGCATCGTCCTGAACAGCCGCGACGTCAGCGAGCGCAAGGCGTTCGAGGACCAGCTCGCACACCAGGCGTTCCACGACCCGGTCACCGGGCTCGCGAACCGCGCGCTCTTCGCCGACCGTGTCGGCCACGCCCTCCGGTCGACCGTGCGCACCGGCTCGCTCGTCGCCGTCATGTTCATCGACCTCGACGACTTCAAGACCGTCAACGACAGCCTCGGCCACCAGGCGGGCGACGTCGTGCTGCAGGAGGTCGCACGCCGGCTCGCCGAGACGGTCCGGCCGACCGACACGGTCGCGCGCTTCGGCGGCGACGAGTTCGCGGTGCTGCTCGACGGCGTCTCCGGCTCCGACGAGGCGGCGATGATCGCCGACCGCCTGCTCTCCGACCTCGAGGTGCCGTGCGTCGTCGACGGCAAGGAGGTCTACCCGCGCGCGTCGATCGGCATCTGCATGAGCGACGAGGACCTCCTCTCGCAGGACGCCGAGGAGCTGCTGCGGAACGCCGACGTGGCGATGTACATGGCGAAGCGCGACGAGAAGGGCCGCTACCGGATGTTCGAGCCGACGATGCACGAGCGCGTCGTCGAGCGTCTGGAGCTCCGCAGCGAGCTTCAGCGCGCGATCGAGGAAGAGCAGCTCGAGGTCTACTACCAGCCGGTCGTGCGGATGTCGCAGGGCAGCAACTACGGCGTCGAGGCGCTCCTGCGCTGGCACCACCCGACGCGCGGGCTCGTCGCGCCCGGCCAGTTCATCCCGCTCGCCGAGGAGACCGGCCTGATCGTGCCGATCGGGCGCTGGGTGCTCGCGCAGGCGTGCCGCAAGGGCGCGGAGCTGCAGACGCTGTACGCGGAGAAGCTGCGCATCAGCGTGAACCTGTCGGTGAAGCAGCTGCAGGCCGACTCGATCATCGACGACGTGCGCGAGATCCTCGCCCAGAGCGGCCTCGAGCCGTCGTCGCTCGTGCTCGAGGTGACCGAGACGGTCATGCTCGCCGACGCCGACATGGCCGTGCAGCGGCTGCACGCGCTCAAGAACCTCGGCGTGCTGATCGCGATGGACGACTTCGGCACCGGCTACTCGTCGCTCTCGTACCTCAGCCGGCTGCCGGTCGACATCCTCAAGATGGACCGCTCGTTCCTCGGCGGCGGCATCGACGACAACGGGCTCGCGGCGGCGATCATGGCGATCGGCGACCGGCTCGGCCTCGAGGTGGTCGCGGAGGGCATCGAGCGGCCGGACCAGATCGGCTCGCTGCAGAGCCTCGGCTTCGACCTCGGGCAGGGCTTCCTGTTCGGCCGGCCGATGCCGGCGACGCAGCTCGACCGGCACCTCGAGCGGCCCGGCGAGCCGTCCGGGGCGAATGCAGCACAGCTTTGAGGGGCTCGACCGCGCCGGCGGCATCGGCCGGGTCGGGCTGCTCCGCCCGCTGAGGCGGCGCGACTTCCGCCGGCTGTGGGCCGGCATGAGCATCTCGCTGGTCGGCGACGGGGTCTTCCTCGTCGCCACCGCGTGGACCGCGTACGCGCTCTGGAACGCGCCGGCGGCGCTCTCGATCGTCGGCATCGCGCTGACCGTGCCGACGATGGCGTGCCTGCTCTACGGGGGCGCACTCAGCGACCGGTTCGACCGCCGGCTCGTGATGCTGTGGTCGGACGTCGGCCGCGCCGCCGCCGTCGGCGTGCTCGCGCTGCTCGCGTTCGCCCACGCGCTCACCTTCGCCGCGCTCGTCGCGGTGGTCGCCGCGTACGCGCTCGGCGCCGGCTTCTTCACGCCCGCGTTCGAGTCGTTCGTGCCGTCGCTCGTGCCAAGCGACGAGCTCCCGCAGGCGAACGCGCTCGACCAGTTCGTGCGGCCGATCGCGCTGCGCCTCGTCGGGCCTGCGCTCGGCGGCTCGATCGTGGGCGTGCTGGGCGCCGGCACCGCGTTCGGCCTCGACGCGCTCTCGTTCGCCTGCTGCGCGGCCGCGGTCCTGTCGGTGCGTCCGGTCGACACGCCGGCCGAGGCGGCCGAGTCGACGCTCGAGGCGGTGCGCGCCGGCCTGCGCTTCGTGCGCGGCCGCGTCTGGCTGTGGGGCACGCTCGCGTCGGCGGCGGTCGCCTACCTCGTCTTCCTCGGCCCGACCGAGGTGCTGCTGCCGTTCGTCGTCAAGAACGACCTGCACGGGTCGGCCAGCGACCTCGGCGTCGTCCTCGCCGCCGGCGGCGTCGGCGCGATCCTCGCCGCCGCGTACATGGGCCAGCGGAGCGAGCCGCGGCGCGCGGTCACGTTCATGTACGCCTGCTGGACGGTCGCGACGCTCGCGGTCGTCGGCTACGGAATCGGCCGCACCATGCCGCAGCTCGCGCTCGCCTGCCTGTGCTTCAACGCGCTGGAGGCCGCGGGCACGATCGTCTGGTCGACGATCAAGCAGCGGCACGTGCCGCCCCACCTGCTCGGGCGCGTCTCCAGCCTCGACTGGCTGATCTCGATCAGCCTCCTCCCCGTCTCCTACGCGCTCACCGGCCCGGTCGCCGGGGCGCTCGGCGCGCGCACGACGCTCGTCGGGGCGGGCGCGATCGGCGCCGCCGCGACGCTCGGCGCCCTCTACCTGCCCGGCATGCGCACGCTCGACGCCACCGGCATGAGCACGGCGCAGCGGCGCGCGTCGCCGGGCAGCGACGACGGCCCGAGCCTGAACACGGTGTAGCTGCGCCCGTCGTGCTCGACCGTCTCGTCGAGCTGCGGCGGCGGGTCGTCCACCTCGACGAGCCGGTAGCCGCCGGCGTCGCACAGGAGGCGGGTGTGCGAGATCGCCGCACGCACCGACGCGGGGTCGAGGGAGGCGCACTCGAGCACGGCGTTCAGCTTGCGCTCGAGCCGCTCGACCTGGGCGGCCAGGTCGAGCAGGTCGTCGTCGCCGTCGCGTCGCCGGAAGAGCATCTCCTCGAGAACGGGATGCGGCCGTCCCGGACCGCGCTGCAGCGTGAACGACCGCACCGCTCGATCCTTCTCACCGAGCGCGGCGAGTCCTCCTACCCGGACGCCAGCGCGCCGCGGCCGGCTCCGGCCGCGGCGGCAGCGCGCGCCCCGCGACGATCGCCGCCGGCACGTCGACGGTCAGGTAGCGGGCGACCGCCTCGTCGCCCACCGCCGCGGCCGCGCTCGACATGCCGACCTCGCGGATGTGCGGCTCGTGCGCATCGCTCGCGATCAGGTGCGCATGTCCCTGCTCGATCAGCTGGCGCGCGGCCTTCTGCGAGCGCCGGCCGAGCCGGCCGTCGACCGCGGCGGCCGTCAGCTGGACGAGCGCGCCGGCGCGGACGAGCGGCTCGAGCAGGTCGAGCCGCTCCTGCACCTCGACGTTCCGCTCCGGGTGGGCGATCACGGCGCGGACGCCGCGCGACGCGAGCCGGAAGACGCGGTCGGCGAAGTCGAGCGGCCAGCCGAAGTAGGGCGTCTCCACGAGCAGGTACCCCGGGTTGCCGGCGAGCGCGAAGCGGACAAGCTCCTCGTGCGGCCGGTCGAGCTCCGCCACGTCCACCTCGCCGCCGGGAAGGAGCTGCAGCAGGCCGCCGGCCGCCTCCCGCACCGCCGCCAGCCGCTCGAGCATCAGCTCCGGGGTCGTCGGGTGGTCCTCGCGGACGTGCGGCGTCGCCGCGATCGCCGTGATCCCGTCGGCGGCCGCGGCCCGGCAGATCGCGAGCGACCCGGCCAGGTCGGCGGGGCCGTCGTCGATCCCGAAGAGGACGTGGCTGTGGAGGTCGATCACAGCTCGGCGAACGCGAGCAGCAGCTCGCGCGCCGCGCGGATGCCGAGCGGCACGTAGGCCGCGAGGAGGCGTTCGTTCGGGGAGTGGATCTGCGAGTCGGGCAGGCCGAAGCCGGTGATGACGGTCGGGATGCCCCTGCCGGCGAGCGCCGGCACGATCGGCAGCGTGCCGCCGGAGCGGATCAGCGCCGGGCGGACGCCGAGGGCGCGCTCGAACGCGTCGAGGCCGAGCTGGATCGCGGGCGAGTCCGGCGGCACGAGCCCGGGCGGCGACGACGACCAGAGGTCGACCGTCAGGTCGGCGCCCGCCGGCGCCGCCTCGCGCAGCAGCCGCTCGACCACCGGCACGATCTCCTCCACCCGCTGGCCGGGCGCGAGGCGGATCGACACGTTCGCGACCGCCTCGACGGGCAGCACCGTCTTCTGCAGGTGCGGCGAGCCGGCCGCGATCCCGTTCACGTCGAGCGCGGGCTCGGCGAACGTGCGCAGGTAGAAGTCCTCGGCGGCGCGCGGATCCTTCGGGCGGGCGCCCTGGTCGGCGAGCTCGTCGGCCCCCGCCGGCAGCTGCGCCCACCCGGCGAGCTCCTCCTCGGTCGGCGGCGCGATGCCGGCGCGCAGCTCGTCGCGCAGCGTCCCGTCGGTCGCCACCAGCGACTGCAGCGTCTGCATCAGCGCGTGCGCCGCGTTGAGCGCCGCACCGCCGTACATGCCGGAGTGCAGGTCCTTCTGCCCGGTGCGGAGCGTGACGTGGAAGTAGGCGAGCCCGCGCGTCGCGACGTCGAACGCCGGCAGGTCGCGGCGGATCATGCCGCTGTCGAAGATGACGGCGGCGTCGGCGCCGCGCTCGTCGCCCGCGAGGAAGTCGACGATCGAGTGGCCGCCGACCTCCTCCTCGCCGTCGCAGCAGAAGCGGACGTTCACCGGCAGCTCGCCGGCGAGCGCGAGCTCGCGCGCCGCGGCGAGCTGCATGTAGAGGAGGCCCTTGTCGTCGACGGTGCCGCGCCCGTAGAGGTACTCGCCGCGGATCTCCGGCTCGAACGGCGGCGACTCCCAGAGCTCCAGCGGGTCCGGCGGCTGCACGTCGAAGTGGCCGTAGCAGAGGACGGTCGGCGCGTCGTCGGCGCCCGCCGACGCGCGCACCTCGCCGACCACGAGCGGGCGCTCGCCCCACTCGACGAGCTCGCACGTGCCGCCGGCCGCGCGCACGAAGTCGCAGACCCACCGGGCGGCGGCGCGCACGTCGTCGGCGTGCGCCGGATCGGCCGAGATCGAAGGGATGCGGAGGAACTCCGCGAGCTCGTCGAACCACTCCACGGCCGCGAGCCTAGCTCGAAGCTAGGCGACGTCGCGGAGCTTCTGGCTCTCGGCGAGCGCGCGCAGCTTCTTCAGGCCCTGGTTCTCGATCTGCCTGATCCGCTCGCGCGTCACCTGGAACGCGCGGCCGACCTCGTCGAGCGTGCACGGCTGCTCGCCGTTCAGGCCGTAGCGCAGCTCGAGCACGCGCCGCTCGCGGTAGGAGAGCGCGCCCAGGCAGCGGCCGAGCGCCTCGGTGCGGAAGGCGGTGTCGGCGGCCTCGTCGGGGAGCGGCGTGTGCTCGTCCTCGATGAACTGCCCGAACTCGGACTCCTCCTCGTCGCCGACCGGCTTCTCGAGCGACACCGGCGTCTGCGACGTGCGGCGGATCGACTCGACCTCCTCGACGCTCATGTCGAGGTCGAACGCGATCTCCTCCGACGTCGGCTCGCGGCCCCGCTCGGCGCGGAGCTTGCGCTCGGCGCGCACGATCTTGTTCAGCTTCTCGACGACGTGGACCGGCATGCGGATCGTGCGCGCCTTGTCGGCGAGCGCGCGGGCGACGGCCTGGCGGATCCACCACGTCGCGTAGGTGGAGAACTTGTAGCCCTTCCGCCAGTCGAACTTCTCGGCGGCGCGGACGAGGCCGATCGTCCCCTCCTGGATCAGGTCGAGGAACGGCAGCCCCTGGTTGCGGTAGCGCTTGGCGATCGAGACGACGAGGCGGAGGTTCGCCTCGACCATCTCCTGCTTCGCCCGGTGGTCGCCGCGCTCGATGCGCTTGGCGAGCTCGACCTCCTGCGCGGCGGTGAGCAGGTCGACCTTGCCGATGTCCTTGAGGAAGAGCTGCAGCGAGTCGGCGGAGAACTCGGTGTCGACCGGCTCCTCGGGCTCGTCGCGTGCGGCCTCGTAGTCGACTGCGGCGGCGAGCTCGGCGTCGAGCTCCTGGACGTCCTCGTCGTCGACCTCGTCGACGACCTCCACCTCGGCGTCCTCGAAGCTCTCGTCCGACTCGATCTCGTGCCGTTCCAATGGAGCCCCCTCGCGGCTGGATGCGGAACCATCGCAGGAGCGGCGGACGGACGCCATGGGCCGCACGGCTCATTTCCGCCCGGCGTGGGTCCCGTCTCTGCCGAAAGCTGTGCAAACCTCTCAGCGGAGGCGCGCGAGGAAGGCGTTCGCCTGCCTGCCGAGCGTCGTCGCCGGCCCGAGGCTGCGGGCGAGGCGGAACTCCCGCACGGCCTGCGTGCGCTGTCCCGTCCACGCGAGCAGCAGGCCGAGGTGGAAGCGAACCGACTGGCTGTGCGGGAAGCGCTTGACGAGCGGGCCGAGGTGCGAGAAGGCGGGCACGAGGTTCGACTCGTCGAAGCGGCCGACGGCGGCGGCGACCTGCGCCTGGTCGTCGTCCGGGTGCGCGCGGGCGGCTTCCGCGTACAGCTTCTCGGCGGAGTGCTGGTGGCCTTCGCGCTGGAGCACGAGCCCCCGGAGGAGCAGCGGGTCTTTCGTGTCGAGCTCGGGGATCGGGTAGAGGCCGTCGGCGGGCGTGAAGTACTGCGGGTGCAGGATCAGGTCGGCCCGCATCTCGTAGAACGTGTCGTAGCCGGCCGTCTTCGCCGCCGTCCACGCCTGGGCGGCCTCGTCGACGTAGCCGGCGCAGAAGAGCGCGCTGCCGTAGTTGAACTGCACGACGGGGTCGGACGGCGAGGCGCGCGCGAGCGGCTCGAGCCTCTGCGCGGCCTGCCTCGGCGGCAGCGCGAGCGCGGCGCGGACGGCGGCGACGTGGCTCGAGCGCACGCCCGGCACGACGAGCGCCTTCGGCCTCGCGCACCTCGCCGACACCTGCTTCGGGCTCTGCGCGGTGGCGAGCACGACGCCGGCGACGCCGGCGGCGGCGACCACCGCTGCGGCGGCGACGATCAGCTTCACGCGTGCCCCCGGCGTCATCCCGGCGGCCAGGGTAGTCCGCGGCGTCTGACACCGCTCAGACGCGTGTCAGACGCCCCGGTTCGCACCGCGGCCCGCTGCGGACACGGCCGGCGCGCCGGCCGTGTCCGTTTCGGCGGTGCGGCCGCGATCGCCGTCCCCGAGCCGCAACGGGCAGCGGCGGTAGCACTTCGGGCGCACTTCCGTGGCGCTTTGGAGGTGAGCCGTCTCTGAGACGTCTCTGAGCCGGCTCAGAGGCCGCGGGGACCGGCACCGTTTGGAAATACGCCCGGAGTCGCTACCGTTTCTGAAGTCATGACCACGTACAGGGAGCTTCTGGCCCGGACCAAAGGCGAGATCGCCGAGATCGACGCGCGCGACGCGCAGGCGATCGACGGCGCCGTCTGGGTCGACATCCGCGAGACCGACGAATGGCAGGAAGGGCACCTGCCAGGCGCGATCCACGTCCCCCGCGGCAACCTCGAATCCCGGATCGAGACCGCGGTCCCGGACAAGACCCGCCCCGTCGTCCTCTACTGCGCGGCCGGCAACCGCTCCGCGTTCGGCGCAAAGACGCTCGGCGAGCTCGGCTACGGCCAGGTTTACTCGCTCGCCGGCGGCTTCACCGACTGGAAGCGGAACGGCCTCGAGATCGTGCTGCCGCGCACGCTCACACCCGAGAAGCGCACGCGCTACTCGCGCCACATCCTCATTCCCGAGATCGGCGAGGAGGGCCAGCTGAAGCTGCTCGACTCGCGCATCCTGCTGATCGGCGCCGGCGGGCTCGGCTCCCCCGCGTCGCTCTACCTCGCCGCCGCGGGCGTCGGCCGGCTCGGGATCATCGACGCCGACATCGTCGACGAGACGAACCTGCAGCGCCAGATCGCGCACTCGCTCGACACGCTCGGAACGCCGAAGGTCGACTCGGCGAAGCGGGCGATCAACGCGCTCAACCCCGACGTCGACGTCGTCACCTACCGCGAGCGGCTCACCTCCGAGAACATCGACCGGATCCTCGCCGACGGCTGGGATCTGATCCTCGACGGCGCCGACAACTTCCCGACGCGCTACCTGGTCAACGACGCCTCCGTGTGGCACAACATCCCGGTCGTCCACGGCTCGATCTACCGCTTCGAAGGGCAGGTCACCGTCTTCAAGCCGCACGAGGGCCCGTGCTACCGCTGCCTGTTCCCGGAGCCACCGCCGCCCGAGCTCGCGCCGTCGTGCGCCGAGGGCGGCGTGCTCGGCGTGCTGCCCGGGATCGTCGGCTCGCTGCAGACGAACGAGGCGCTCAAACTCGCGGCCGGGATCGGCGAGCCGCTCGTCGGCCGCCTGCTCCTCTTCGACGCGCTCGCCACCGAGTTCAACGAGGTACGCATCGAGCGCCGCGCCGACTGCCCGGTCTGCGGCGACCGGCCGACGATCACCGAGTACGTCGACTACGTGGAGTTCTGCGCCAGATGAGCGTGGTGAGAGTCCCACCGGTGCTGCGTGCGGAGGCGGGCGGCGCACGCGAGGTCGAGGCGAGCGGCGACACGGTGCGCGCGCTCCTCGAGGACCTGAGCGTGCGCGTCCCGGCGCTCGGCAGCAAGGTGTACGCCGAGGGCGAGCTGCAGTCGTTCGTCAACGTCTACGTCGACGGCGAGGACGTCCGCACCCGCAACGGCCTCGAGACGCCGGTGCACGAGAGCTCCACCGTGATCCTCCTGCCCGCCATGGCGGGCGGCTGTGGTCGCTAGCACGCTCCTCGACCTGATCGGCGACACGCCGCTCGTCGCGCTCGAGCGGATCTCGCCGCGCGGCCGCACGATCTACGCGAAGCTCGAGGGCCAGAACCCGACCGGCTCCATCAAGGATCGCGTCGCCCTGCAGATGGTCGCCGAGGCGAGTCTGGCGCCGGGCGCGGAGCTGCTCGAGCCGACGAGCGGCAACACGGGCATCTCCCTGGCCCTCGTCGCGAAGCTCAAAGGGCTGAAGCTCACCTGCGTGCTGCCGTCGAACGCCACGCCGGAACGCAAGGCGCTGCTCGCGCTGTACGGGGCGAGCATCGTCGAGTCGCCGGGCGAGCTCGGCTCGAACGGCGCCGTGCGGCTGGCGCAGCAGATCGCGGCCGAGGACGCCCGCTACACGATGCTGCTGCAGTACGAGAACGAGGCGAACCCGCGCGCGCACTACCTCGGCACCGGCGCCGAGATCGCGCGCGACCTCGCCCGCGTCGACGCGCTCGTCGCCGGGCTCGGCACCGGCGGCACGCTGATGGGAACCGGACGCCGGCTGCGCGAGAGCTTCCCGGGCGTGCAGGTCGTCGCGGCCGAGCCCCTTCCGGGCGACCCGGTGATGGGGCTCCGCTCGCTGGAGGACGGGTACGTGCCGCCGGTGCTCGACGTGTCGCAGCTCGACCGCAAGCTGCTCGTGTCGAACGCCGAGGCGGCCGCCGCCGCGCGTGCGCTGCTGGAGCGCGAAGGGATCTTCGCCGGCGTCTCCTCCGGCGCCGTCGTGCACGTGGCGCGGCGCATCGCCGAGGAGCTCGACGAGGGCGGAGTCGTCGTGTGCGTGCTGGCCGACGGCGGCTGGAAGTACCTCTCGGCGCCGTTCTGGGAGGGCGAGGAGATCGACGAGGGCGTGCTCTGGTGGTGATCCCGGCCGCAATCCGCGCGGAGCTGCGCGCCCACGCCGCCGAGGAGGCGCCGAACGAGTGCTGCGGGCTCGTGCTCGTCAAGGACGGCGTCGCCGTCCGCTACATCCGCGGCGTCAACAAGCTCGCCTCGCCGTACCGGTACGAGCTGTACATCGACCCGTTCGTCTGGTCGGAGATCGACGACGACCTGGAGCAGGTGATCTTCCACTCGCATCCCGAGACGCAGCCGATCCCGTCACGCACCGACCGTGAGCTCGCCGGACTCTGGGCGGGGAAGCCGTTCCTGATCTACGGCCTCGCCCGCGACGAGCTGCGCGGCTGGGTGATCGAGCGCGACGGCGTGGAGGAGCTGGCGCTGCAGTAGGCTCGGCGTCGTGGAGCTCGCCGACGTCGTCTCGCCCGGGTCGCTCGTCGAGCAGAAGGGGCGCTTCCTCACCGACCTGATGGGCCGCGGCGTCGAGGGGACGGCCGACGCGGTCGTGATGCCGGCGACCGTCGACGAGGTGGCGGCGGTGATGCGGTGGTGCTACGAGCACGACGTGCCGCTGACCGCGCGCGGCGGCGGCACCGGCCTCGCCGGCGGCGCCGTCCCGGTCGAGGGCGGCATCGTCCTCTCGTTCGAGCGGCTGAACCGCGTGCGGCAGTTCGACCCGCTGCTCTGGCGCATGCACGTCGAGGCCGGCGTCACGACCGCCGACGTGCAGCGGCTCGCGCGCGAGAACGGGCTGCGGTTCCCGCCCGACCCGGGCGCCGCCGAGCAGTCGCAGATCGGCGGCAACATCGCCTGCAACGCCGGCGGGCCGCACGCGTTCAAGTACGGCGTCACCGGTCACTGGGTGACCGGCCTCGAGGTGGTCGTGCCGCCGGGCGAGGTGGTGACGATCGGCGGTCCGCTGCGCAAGGACGTCGCCGCCTACGACCTGCGAAGCCTGTTCGTCGGCTCCGAGGGGACGCTGGGGCTCGTGACCGCCGCGTGGCTGCGGCTGACGCCCGCTCCGGAGCTCGAGCTGCCGGTGATCGGGATCTACGCCGACGCCGAGGCCGGCATCGGCGCGCTCGAGCGCGTGCTCGCGTCCGGCGTCGTGCCGGCCGCGCTCGAGTACCTCGACGGCGTGCTGCTCCGCTACGCAGGCGACGCGTATCCGTTCGGGCTCCCCGACGGCGCCGGCTTCATGGTCGTGACGGAGGCCGACGGGGCGGCCCTCGAGGCGAAGCGCGTGGCCGGCGAGCTCGCCGACGCGCTCGCCGAGGACGCGCTCGCCGTCCAGACGCCGTCCGAGCCCGGCGAGGTCGCCGCGCTCTGGCGGTGGCGGGCGGGCGGAGCGTTCGCGATCCTGGCGCAGCGCGGCGGCGCCTACAGCGAGGACATCGCGGTGCCGCTCGACCGGCTGCGCGACGTCGCGCGCGAGACGCTCGAGATCGGCGAGCGGCACGACGTGCCGGCCCTCTCGTTCGGCCACGCGGGGGACGGAAACATCCACTCGACGTTCCTGTTTTCGCCCGACGACCCGGACGAGGAGCGGCGGGCGGACGAGGCCTGCCGCGAGCTGTTCGACCTGGCTCACCGGCTCGGCGGGTCGGTGAGCGGCGAGCACGGCATCGGCTGGCTCAAGCGCGGCCAGCTCGAGCGGCAGCTCGGCCCCGTCGGCTACGACCTGCACCTGCGCGTCAAGCGCGCCTTCGACCCGAAGAACCTCCTCAACCCCGGCAAGAAGCTCTGAGCCGCGGCAACCCGCCGGCCGGCTGAGATCCCGCCCGGCGGCGGCCGTGCCCCGAGGGGACGCGTCTCGGTTCGACGCGTCGGGGGACAGTCCCAGGCCGTGGCCCCAGGGGACGCGTCTCGGTTCGCCGCGTCCGGGGACAGTCCCCGGCCGTGGCCCCAGGGGACGCGTCTCTGCAAGGCTGTCGGGCGATGGGAGCAGCCACGTGGGGGCTCGTCACCGCGACGTTCACCGCCTCGTTCGTCGAGTTCGTCGAGGCGCTGACGATCGTGCTCGCGATGGGCCTGACGCGCGGCTGGCGCTCGGCGCTCGCCGGGGTCGGCGCGGCGGCCGTCGCGCTCTCCGGCTTCACGGCCGCCGCCGGCTACGCGCTCGCGACGTGGCTCCCCCGCTCCGCCCTGCAGCTCGGCATCGGCACCCTGCTGCTCGTCTTCGGGCTGCAATGGCTGCGCAAGGCGGTGCTGCGCTCGGCGGGCCTCAAGTCGCTGCACGACGAGGAGGAGGAGTTCCGCGAGCAGTCCGCCGCCGCGCGCGCGGCCGCGGACGAGGAGCGCTTCGGCCTCGACTGGCCGGCATTCGTCGTGTCGTTCAAGGGCGTGTTCCTCGAAGGCGCCGAGGTGGTGTTCATCGTGATCACGTTCGGGCTGAACGCGAAGAACGTCCCGGTCGCCGCGGCCGCCGCCGCGGCCGCGGGCGTGCTCGTCGTCGTGCTCGGCGTCGTCGCGAAGGGGCCGCTCGGGCGCGTGCCGGAGAACACGCTCAAGTACGGCGTCGGCGTCGTGCTGTCCACGTACGGGACGTTCTGGGCGGTCGAGGGGCTCGGCGTCTTCCGCAGCAGCGGCGCGAGCCTCGCCTGGCCGGGCGGCGACTGGGCGATCCTCGTGCTGCTCGCCTCCTGGCTCGCCGTCTCGCGGCTGCTCGTCGCGGCGCTGCCGCAGCCCACGCCCGCGGAGGCCGTGTGAAGACGTTGCTGCGCTTCGTCGTCGACTTCGTCGTCGGCGACGACCCGAAGGTCGCCGCCGCCGTTGTCGTCGTGCTCGCCGCGGGCGCGGTGACGGCGGCGACGACGAGCGCCGCCTGGCCGGCGGCGGCCGTCGGCGGCGCGCTGCTCGCGGCGTTTGCGTGCGTCGTCGCGCTCGACGCTCAGGCCCTCGGCAGCCGAACGAGGAAGCCGTCGAGCAGCTCTCTCGCATCGCCGAGATCGCCGGAGAGCCCGACCCCGCCGACCCCGAGCGAGCCGGTGTAGCGGCCCTTCCGCCAGACGATGCGGCTGGCGGTGGTGCCGCTTGCATGCGTCTCGTTCCCCCAGGCCTCGTCCGCCTTCGTTCCCTTCAGCGGCTTGCCCTTGTTGAGACCGAGCGCAAGCTGCGAATGCGCGAGCGCCGCCGACGGGTTGAGCGTCATGGCGAGCGTCAGCTCGTACTTGTACGCGAGGGCGCCGCTCTTGTCCGTCCACGAGCACGTCCAGCGATGGCCGATCTGCGAGAAGTCGCCGTTTTCGAGGCGCACCTTCCAGGCCGGGTCGGCGTCGATCACCTTCTGCATGAGAGCGCAGATCTTCGGCGTCGCCGGCAGCTGCCGTGCCTGCGCCGCGGCGGCCGCGACCGCCGCCGCGGCCGCGGCCAGGACGAGGAGCGGCACGGTCCGGCCGCGGCGTCGGAGCGAGTCGGCGCGCGGGCTTCGCATGCCGGGAGCGTAGGTCCGCCGGCGCGGCTGCTCCTCCGTCGAACTACGGAGCCTGGGCTACCGAATCGCCGACGAGCGCGATCGGGCGGACGCCGTCGGCCGCGAGAAGCGCGGCCGGCCGCGCCGACCGCGAAGCTGCTCGCCTCGAGGGGCGGGCCGAGCTCGAGCACGCCGCCGACGAGCGCACGCTGCGACGGCTCGAGCTCGTCGACGAGCCCGCGGAGCGGCCAGAGGAGCGCCTGCAGCGTCGCGTGGGCGACCCCCCGCTCGGCCGCGACGCCGGTCGCGCGCAGCGGCCGGCAGCCGCCGGCCGGCGCGGCGGCGTCGAGCAGCGCCGTCTTGCCGATTCCGGCCTCGCCGGTGACGACGAGCGCCGAGCCTCGCCCGCCGGCCGCCGCGCGCAGCACGGCGGTCACCGCCGACAGCTCCTGCTCCCGGCCGACGAGCATCTCCCTGCTGATCGTAAGCGTCAGACTGTGCGGGTATGCACCTGCTCGTCCTGGCCCGGCACGGGCAGTCGCAGCTCAACGTCGAAGGCCGGGTGAACGGCGACCCGGCGCGCGACCTCGGGCTGTCGCCGCTCGGCGCCGACGAGGGGCGCGCGCTCGGCGTGCAGCTGGCCGCCGTCGGGATCGACCTGTGCGTGACGTCGCGCTTTCCGCGGGGGCAGGAGACGGCGCGCCTGGCGCTCGGGGCGCGCGCCGGCGCGATCCCGGCGGTCGCCGACGCCGACCTCGACGACATCCGCATCGGCGAGCTCGAGGGCGACACCCTGCAGGCGTACCGCGAGTGGAAGCGCGCCCATGCCCGCGACGACCGCTTCCCCGGCGGCGAGAGCCTGAACGAGGCGGCCCGCCGCTACGCCGACGCGTTCGAGCGGCTCGCGGCCCGGCCGGAGGAGCGTGTCCTCTGCATCTGCCACGAGATCCCGGTGCGGTACGCGGTGAACGCCGCCGCCGGGTCTGCGCAGCTCGACGGGCCGCTGCACGACGTTCCGAACGCGACCCCGTATCTCTTCGACGCGGACGGCGTCGCGCGCGCCGTGCGGCGTCTGCGCGCCCTCGCCGGGTCCGGCTAGAGCGCCTCGTCGCCGCCGCTGCCGCCGCCGGCGGTGTCGGGCTCCGACCGGCGCCAGGGCTGGAAGACGACGGTGAGACGGTCGATCCGCTGGCCCTCGATCGCGTCGACGTGGAAGCTGAGCCCGTCGTGGCTGACCTCGTCGCCCGGCTCGGCGCCGCGCCCGAGCAGGCCGAAGACGAAGCCGCCGACCGTGTGGTAGTCCTCGTCGGGCAGGTCGCAGTGGAACTGCTCGTTGAAGTCGTCGATCGTGAAGGTGCCGTCGATGCGGATCGTGCTGTCGTCGACCCGCTCGACGGTCTCGTCCGGGAGGTCGAACTCGTCCTCGATCTCGCCGACGATCTCCTCCAGCAGATCCTCGAGGGTGACGATGCCCTCCATCGAGCCGTACTCGTCGATCACGATCGCGAGGTGCTGGTTCGTGCGCCGGAACTCGGCGAGCAGCGCCGCCAGGTCCTTCGTCTCGGGGACCATGTAGGCGGGCCGCACGATCGCCTCGAGATCGACCGACGCGAGGCCGCGGTCGTGCATGGCCTCGATCAGGTCGCGGATGTGCAGCACGCCGACGATGTCGTCGAGCGACTCGCGGTACACCGGGTAGCGCGTGAACGGCGACTCGAGCACCGACTTGAGCGCCTCCTCGGCCGGCAGCGCGATCGAGATCGCGACCACCTCCGGCCGCGGCACCATCACGTCGGCGACCTCCTTGTCGGCGAAGTCGAAGACCTTGTAGAGCATCTCCTGCTCCTCGTGCTCGATCTCGCCCTGCTCGGCCGACGACGAGAGGAGCATGCGCAGCTCGGCCTCCGAGTGGGCCTCGTGCTCGGCGCCCGGCGGCTCCAGCCCGAGCGAGCGCAGGATCAGCGCGGTCGACTCCTGCAGCAGCCAGATCAGCGGGCGGAAGCCGAGGAAGAACCAGCGCACCGGCTGCGACACGGTGAGCGCGGTTCGCTCGGGATGGCCAAGCGCGATCCCCTTCGGCACCAGCTCGCCGACGACGACGTGCAGGTAGGTGACGACGAGCAGCGCCAGCACGACGGCGAGGAAGGAGGCCATCACCGGCTCGAACTTCCGCGCCAGCACCTGCTCGCCGAGAGCGCCGATTGCGAGGCTCGAGATCGTGACGCCGAGCTGCATCGCGGCGATGAAGCGCGGCGGGTCGCCGGTGATCCGCAGGACGAGCCGGGCGCGCCGGTTGCCCTCGTGCTCGAGCTCCATGATCCGCGTGCGCCGGGAGGTGACGAGCCCGTACTCGGCCGCCACGAAGAACGCGTTCAACAGGATCAGCCCGAGAAGGGCAAGAAGCTCGAGCGGGAAGGTCATCTCGCTGCGCCGCTCGCCGGCGCGCGTGTACTGGGCGGCAGATCGTCGTCCACTCGAATCAGTCGCCGGAGTATACCCGGGCCTTCGGCCAGGCGAACACCTGTTCTATCATCCCGGGGTGGCCGTCGAGTACCGGGAGGAGCCCTGCAGGGCGGCGCTCAACCGTGTGAAGGGGATGCCCTTCGACTGGTCGCTGAACCCCTACATGGGCTGCGTGCACCGCTGCACCTTCTGCTACGTGCGCGCGTTCGAGCGGCGCGCGGACCGGCCGTCGGACGAGCGCTACGGCCGCTCGATCCGCGTCAAGGTCAACGTCGCCGAGGTGCTGCGGCGCGAGCTCGCCCGGCCGTCGTGGCGCGGCGAGCCGATCGCGGTCGGCGCCGCCACCGACCCCTACCAGCCCGCCGAAGGCCGCTACCGGCTGACGCGCGCGTGCCTCGAGGCGCTCCGCGACCACCGGCAGGCGTTCTCGATCATCACCCGCGGACCGATGATCGTGCGCGACGCGGAGCTGCTCGCCGAAGCCTCCCGCGCCGCGTCGGTCTCGGTCACGTTCTCGGTGCCGACGCTCGACGACGACGTCTGGCGCACCACCGAGCCGGGCACGGCGCCGCCGCGGCAGCGCCTGCGCGCGCTGCGGACGCTCGTCGCCGCCGGCGTGCGCGCCTCGGTCGGCATGGCGCCGCTCCTGCCCGGCCTCTCCGACCGGCCCGAGCAGCTCGAGCGCGTGGTCGCGGCCGCACGCGAGGCCGGCGCCTGCGGGGTCTGGGCGAACCTGCTCCACCTGCGGCCCGGCACGCGCGAGCACTTCCTCGCGTGCCTCGAACGCGACTGGCCGGAGCTGCTGCCGGAGTACGAGCGGCTCTACCGGGGACGCGCATACCTCCCTGCGGCCCTCGCCGCGCCGGCGCGCGAACGGGTGCGGGCGCTCGCACGCGCGCACGGCGTCCGCGACCGCCGGCCCGAGCCGCTGCGCCCCGCGCCTGCCCCGAGGCAGCTGTCCCTCCTATCAACCCTCTAAGATCGTCCTCTCATGGCGGACGAGATCACGGCGCTGATCGTCGACGACCACGAAGTCGTCCGCGAGGGGCTTCGACTGTCGCTCTCCCGGGCCCCGCACATCCGGGTGATCGGCGAGGCGGCCGACGGCGCCGCCGCGGTCGAGCTGGCCGAGCGCCGCAAGCCGGACGTGGTGATCATGGACGTGCGGATGCCCGGCATGGACGGCCTGGAGGCGACGAAGCTCCTGACCGAGAGGGTGCCCGACTCGAAGGTGCTGATCTTCACCGCGTACTCGGAGCGCTCGCTGCTCTCGCGCGGACTGGAGTCGGGCGCGAAGGGCTACATCCTCAAGGAGGCGCCGCACCAGACGCTCGTGCGGGCGATCGAGCGCGTCGCGGGCGGCGACGGCTATGTCGACCCGGCGCTGATGCCGGCGTTCCTCGCCGGCAAGGACCAGGCCGACATGCTGACGACGCGCGAGCGGGAGATCCTGCAGCTCCTCGCCGACGGCATGTCGAACGCCGACGTCGCGCAGCGGCTCTTCATCTCGCAGGAGACGGTCAAGAGCCATGTCCGCCACATCCTCACGAAGCTCGAGGCCGACACCCGAACCCACGCCGTCGCGATCGCGCTCCGCGAGGCGATCATCGACTAGGAGGCGCCGCGCGCGTGAGCGAGTGGGACGCGCTCGACCGGTTGATCGCCGCCGAGCAGGACGAGCGGCGCCGCATCGCGCTGTTCCTGCACGACGGCCCGGTGCAGAACCTCTCGGGGATCGCGCTCATGCTCGACGCGGCGATCCACGCGATCGGCACCGGCAAGCTCGAGGAGGCGCAGGAGGTGCTGACGTCGGCCATGAACCGGCAGCGCACGACGATCCGCGAGCTGCGCGACCTGTCGTTCGCGCTCGAGCCGGTGGTGCTGCGCGACCAGGGCTTCGGCGCGGCGCTGCGCGCGCTCGGAGACCAGATCGGCACCTCGAACAGCATCCGCATCGACCTCGCGATCGACGACGCGGAGCAGCTCGGCGAGACCGCGCAGGTGGCGCTGTACACGGTGATCCGCGAGCTGCTCGAGCAGGCGATCCGGCGCGGCCCGCCGACGCGGATCGCGGTGAGCATGCGCGCCCTCGCCGACGGCGGCTTCGAGACGGTCGTCTTCGACGACGCGGAGCCGGAGCGGCGCCGCCGGTCGTTCGAGACGATCGAGGAGCGCGTGAAGCAGCTGCACGGCACGATCGCGGTCGGCGCCGAGGGCAGCGGCACTCGCATCTCGGTCACGCTGCCGCCCTACGCCACCAGGCGCTAACCTCCCGCGCGTGTCGTACGTGCTGTTCGTCTGGTCGCCGGCCGGCTACACGCTGCGCGAGGTCGAGGGCGACCCGCCGCGCATCGGCGACGAGCTCGAGGACGGCGGCCACACGCTCGTGATCAACAAGGTCGGCTCGTCCCCCCTCCCCGGCGACGACCGGGCCTGCGCCTTCTCCGTCGGCAAGAGCTGAACGCCGTCACCGCGCCGCGTCCTCCGCCGCCGCGAGGCCGAGGACGAGCGCCTGGGCGAGGCCGCTCGCGTAGCCGCCGGCGGCGACGCCGCCCGCGTCGACGCCGGCCGCCCACAGGCCGTCGATCGGCGTCCCGTCGGGGCGCAGCACGCGCGCGCGGTCGTCGACCGCGAGACCGCCGATCGTGTGCGTGATCGAGGCGACGACGCGCACCGCCGCCACCGTCCCGGGCGGCGGCTCGAATGGGAGGTCGGCCGGCGCGACCCGCGACTCGGCGGGCGCCGACTCGACGATCTCGGCGACGGTGCGGTCGCGCACCCGCTCGCGCAGCGCGGCCCCGTCGAGCAGGTAGAAGGCGCGGGCGCCCGGACGGCGGGCGGTCGCCTGCACGACGTTCGTCTCCGACCACGACACGTCCGCGCGGTCGAAGAACTCGACGCCGTCCTCGTCGAAGATCCGTGCGAAGCGGCCGTAGAGCTGCGAGGCCGACACGAGCTCGGTCTCGTCCCAGGGCGCGTCCGGCATGTTGCGGCCGTAGAACTCGTCGAGACCGGCGGTGAGCGCCGCGCCGCGCTCGAGCGCGTAGGCGAGCCCGTCGCCCGTCGACCACGCGTTCGCGCGCAGCCGCAGCGGCGCCGCCGGCGCCACCCAGCGCGCCACGAGCTCGGAGGAGGCGGCGAAGCCGCCGGTGCAGAGCAGCAGGGGCCCGCCGTCGGGCAGCTTGCCGGCGCCGAGCTCGACGTCGCCGCCGAGCGCCGCGACGAGCCCGCGCGGGTCGAACCGCTTGCCGGTGGTGCGCGGGTTGCCGGTGTCCTCCCACACGACCGGGGCGCCGCGCGCGACGAGCCACTCGAGGGCGTCGTCGAGCCGCTCCCAGACGAGCCGCTGCAGGCGCTCGTCGCCGTCCGGGCACTCGGCCCGGAAGTCGTTCCAGTTTCGGTGGCGCCAGACGACGCACGACGAGAGGAGCATCGAGCCGCCGGGACGCGTGCCCTTCTCGCGCAGCACCACCCGGCGCCCGAGCTCACGCAGCCGCGCGGCGGCGACGAGACCGGCCATGCCGGCCCCAGCGACGATCACACGAGGCTGAACGTCGGCTTGTGCTCGACGTACTCGATGCGCACGCGCTCGGGGCCCCAGAGGAACGCCGCATACGTGTTCGCGGCGTCGACCACCGATTCGACCTCGATGCCGAGGTCGCCGGCCGCGGCGATCACGTCGTCGGCCGAGTCGACGAGCACCGCGAGGTGATTCAGGAGCGGCCGCTCCGGCTCTCCCGGGTCGCCCGCGTGGAACTCGACGAACGCCCCTCCCACCTCGACGCGGCCCGCGCCGGCGGGCGCGAAGCCGTAGCGCTCGTACTCGCGCGCCGTCTCCTCCGGCGCGCGCGACCACAGCGCGACGTGGTCGAGGTCGTACTCCACGTCCGTGTCGGCCTCGACCAGCGTGATGCGCACGCCCTCGCCGACGTCGAAGACCTCCGGCGTGCCCTCGGGCAGCTCCGCACGGGCGGCCGCGAGGTCGGAGACGCGGAGCGCCACGTGCTTGAACGCCCCCGGCTCGCGCGGGCCGTCGGCGTCGAACAGCGTCAGCTTCCCGCGGCGCGCATGGGAGCCGAGGAGGGTGAAGTTCGCCTCGCGGGCGATCACGTGCATCCCGAGATGACGCTCGAGGAACGCCGCGATCGAGTCGCGTCCGGCGACCCAGAACGCGACGTGGTCGAGTGTCTTCGGCTCCACCGGGTCCAGCGTAGCGAGCGGACCCCGGCCGGCGCGCCGGTCGGGAAGCCCGGGCTCCGTCGACCGGAGCCCGGGCGTTCCGTCGCCGACCTACTTCTTGCGGCGCGCCGTGCGAGAGCGCGACGCCGCCTTGCGGGCCGTCGTGGTCTTCGCAGTGGAGCGCTTGGCAGTCGAGCGCTTCGCCGCGGCCTTCTTCGGAGCGGCCTTCTTCGGGGCGGCCTTCCGCTTCGGAGCGGCCTTCCTCGCCGGAGCGGCCTTCCTCTTCGGAGCGGCCTTCCGCTTGGGAGCGGCCTTCTTCTTGGCCGTCGCGCGCTTGGCGGTCGAACGCTTGGCGGCCGACTTCGCCGTCGTGCGCTTGGCGGTCGACCGCTTCGCGGTCGAGCGCTTCGCCGTCGTGCGCTTGGCGGTCGAGCGCTTTGCGGTCGACTTCTTCGCAGCGGCCTTCTTCTTCGGAGCGGCCTTCTTCTTCGGTGCAGCCTTCTTCTTGGCCGTCGAGCGCTTCGCTGCGGACTTCTTCGCCGTCGACTTCTTCGCCGACGAGCGGGTCGACCCCGAGCGGGAACTGGAGCGAGACGTCGACCGCGCAGCGGCCGCGATCGCACGCGCGGGCTCTGGCTCCGCGCTCTCGATCTCCGTCTCTCCGATCACGGTTTCGCCGAACGCGTCGTCGGCGTCCGCGATCGGTTCACTCCACGAGCCGGCGTCGGACGTCTCGCCGGTCCCGCTCCAATCCTCTTGGGTCATCTATTGACCTCCTGAGTCGGATTGCGCGTGCACGATTCCCTACCACGTTGCTTTCTAACGTGCAATCCGGACAGCACGACTTCCTCGCTCGTTGCTGGAAAGGAAAACGACGCTGCGCGACGACGCGGATTACTCGATCGGCTGGTTCTGAACGTTGTGCTCGGCGGCGTACGCGTCGACGAGCTGGTCGACGACCGACATGCCTTCGCTGTAGGCGTAGTTGATGCGCACGAAGGGCTCCCACTTCTCCGGCAGCGCGTCCTCGGGGAAGATCGCCTCGACCGGGCACTCCGGCTCGCAGGCGCCGCAGTCGATGCACTCTTCGGGGTCGATGACGAGGATCCGTCCGGCTTCGTGGATGCAGTCGACGGGGCAGACGTCGACGCACGACTTGTCTTTGATGTCGATGCAGGGTTCGGCGATGATGTAGGTCACGGGCGCCTACTCTACCGACGCAAGCAGCGCATCGATCAGCTCACGCGTGCGCTCGAAGAGCGCCGACTTGGCGACGACCTGATCGAAGCCGGCGGCATGCGCCCGACGGAGCCCGGCGGTGTCCGTGTGGTTCGTGTAGCCGAGGATCGGGATGTCCGGGTACTGCTCCGCCACGTCCTCGGCGTCCACCCGGGCGATGTCGGCGATCACGAGCTCAGGCGGGGCGACGGCGTCGGCAGTCGTGAACCGGTGCTCCGGCAGGAGCGCCTCGAGCTTGCCCCGAACGAACAAATCCACCCCGCAGAGGAGGATGGTCGCCATGCCTGAGCGCGACCCTAGCACCGTCGCGGCGGCCTACCAACGGGGGCTCGCCCTCGCCCGGGCGGGGTCGTTCTTCGAGGCGCACGAGGGCTTCGAGGCGGCGTGGCGGTCCTGCGGGGCGGCGGAGCGCGACTTCTTCCAGGGGCTCGTGCACGTGGTCGTCTCCGCCTACCAGGCGGGCCGCGGCCGGCCGGTCGCGGCGGAGCGTCAGCGGCGGAAGGCGCTGCGGCGCCTCGCGCCGTTCGCGCCCGCGCACCGGGGGCTCGACGTGGCTCTGCTGCTCGCGGCGCTAGAGCGAGCCGAGGCCGATCCGCGTGAACACCTGGTCGAGGCCGACGCGCAGCCACCAGTCGCGGTTGAAGAACAGCAGCAGGCCGAGCGTGACGAGGATCACGCCTGACGTGCCGCGGACGACCGCGTAGTGGTCGCGCACCCAGCGGAACGCGCGCATCGCGTGGCCGAAGGCGATGCCGGCGGCGACGAACGCGGCGGCGAGGCCGAGCGAATAGGCGACGAGCAGGACGACGCCGCGCGCCACCGTGCCGGTCGACGAGGCGAGCACGAGGATCGACGCGAGCACGGTGCCGATGCACGGCGCCGCGCAGACCGCGAAGGCGCCGCCGAGCAGGAGGCGCGAGCCGCTGCCGCGCGCGCGGTGGAGCAGGCCCGGCGCGACGGCGCGCTCCGGCCACGGCAGCACGTGCAGGAAGGCGAGCCCGAGCACGACGAGCACGAAGCCCGCGATCTCGAGCTGCGAGCGCTTGTCGACCGCGCTGCCGAGCGCGGCCGCGCCGGCGCCGAGCAGGACGAAGACGACCGTGAAGCCGAGGATGAACGGCGCGCTGGCCGCGACCACCCGCCGCGCGACGCCGCGGTCCGAGAGCCGGCCGACCTCGACGTCGGAGACGGCCGACAGGTAGCCGGGAACGAGCGGCAGCACGCACGGCGTGAGCACCGAGGCGAGGCCGGCGAGGAACGCGACGGGGACCTTCTCGATCATTCGAAGCGCGCGAGCTCGAGCTCGACGAGCCGCTCGTCCTCCTCCGAGAGGCCGCCGCCCGGCGGATCGTCGTCGCCGCCGCCGCGCCGCCGCGACCAGTGCCAGGCGCCGCCGCCGAGCGCGGCCGCGCCCAGCGCGATGCCGCCGAGCGGGAGCACCCACGCGAGCAGGTCGAAGCCGTGCTTCGCCGGCGTCGAGAGGACGCCGGGGCCGAAGTTGGCGACCATCTCGTCGATGATCTGCTTCTTCGTCCAGCCCTCCGCGACGCGGCGGCGGATCTCCGCCTTCATCTGCTGCGCGATCGGGGCGGTCGACTGGTCGAGCGTCTCGTGACAGACCGGGCAGACGAGCTCGGTCTCGATCTCGGGCGCGCTCGCGCGCGCTCCCGCCGCCGCCGGCGCGGCGAGCGCCAGAGCCGCGAGCGCGGCGGCGAGCGTCCTCATGCCGCGAGCGCCGTCTCGACCCCGGCGTCGAACGTGCTCGCCGAGACCGGGCCGAGGATGCGCTTGACGATGCGCAGGCGGCGGTCGAGGAACAGCGTCTCCGGCGTGTTCCAGACGCCGTAGGGGGCGGCCGTGTCGGCGAGCTCGTCGTAGACCATCGGGTAGGTGGCGCCGTAGCGGCGGCGGAACGCGCGGCCGGCGCCGCGCGTGTCGAGCATGTCGACGCCGACGACGACCACGTCCTTCGCCGCCCAGCGCCGCCAGGCGGCCTCGAGCCGCGGCATCTCCTGCTTGCACGGCGCGCAGTCGGACTGCCAGAAGTTGAGGACGACGACCTTGCCGCGCAGCGACGCGAGCGCGAGGCGGCCGCTCCGCTCGAGGCGCGGCAGGTCGAAGGCGGGCGCCGGCACGATCTTCCCGTGCGCGACGTCCGCGCCGACGGACGACGGCTGGTGGGTGAGATGCCAGCCGAGCAGCCCCGCCAGCGCGAGCACGCCGGCGCCGGCGACGGCGCGCAGGGCGACGATCACGACGCGAGCCTCGCGATCGTCCGCTCGAGGTCCTTCGTCGAGAAGGACGCGCCCGGGGTGATCGGGCCGACGACGTGCGGCGGGATCACCCGGCCCGCGCGGTCGACGAAGAACGTCTCCGGGTATCCGGTGACGCCGAAGCGGTCGTTCAGGGTGCCGTTCACGTCGCGCACGACCGGATAGTCGACGCCGTAGCGCTTCATGTACCTGGAGGCGGCGAACTTGAAGTCCTTCGTGTCGACGCCGACGAAGACGACGTCCTTCCCCTTCCAGCGTGCGGCCGCGTCGTGCAGCGTCCGGGCCTCGAGCTTGCAGTCGACGCACCACGACGCCCAGAAGTTGAGGACGACGACCTTGCCGCGGTAGGCGGCGAGGTCGAACGAGCCGCCGGAGAAGAACGGCACCGACACGGCGGGCGCGGCGGCCGACCCGCCGCGGTCGACGGTCTTGGCGATCCCGCCCTGCGAGGAGCGGCTCAGGTCCCAGACGAGCAGCGCGAGGAGGGCGCAGACTCCGGCGACGGCTGCGGCCCGGACGAGAGCCATCTCAGACCACGTAGACGGTGGTGCCGATGTCGACGTGGTCGAACAGCCATTCGGCGTCCGGCACCTGCATCCGGATGCAGCCGTGCGATGCGCTGTAGCCGATCGACGACGGCTCGTCGGTGCCGTGGATGCCGACGCCGGGCGCGTCGAGCCCCATCCAGCGGGTGCCGAGCGGGTTGCCGGGGCCGGGCGGCACCGGCTTCAGGCCCTTCGCCCAGCTGTCCTGGGTGGGCGGATACCACCACGGGTTGCGCCACTTGACCACGATGTGCCAGGTGCCGGGCGGGGTCGGGTAGATCGCCTGCCCGGTCGCGACCGGGAACGTGCGCGCGAGCTTGACGCCGACGAACAGGTAGAGGCGGTTCTGCTCGCGGTTGACGACGATCGTCGGCGTCCCGTCGAGGCCGACGTCCGTGCCCGGCTCGACCGCGCGCGTGCGCTGGCGCACCGGCAGGCGCGTGTTGCGGTGCAGCGCCGTGAGGAGGCGGGCGGAGAGCTTGCGCCGGTCGAGGCTGCGGCCGACCTGCGCGGCCGTGATCGTCGGCGACCCGGCCTTCAGCTCGAGCGTCGCGTCGACGGGCGCCCTGTCGACTCTCTTCGCGACCGCCGCCACGAACGCGTGCAGCGCAGGCCCGCGCACCGAGACGACGAGCGGCACGTTCGCGCCGCGGCTCGACACCCGCGCCTTCGCGACGGCCGTCGCCGCGTAGGCGGCGGCGACCTTCGTCGGGTCGAGCTTGACGGCGACCCGGTCGACGTCAACCTCGAGCGGGCGGGCGAACGCGGCGCGCACCGCGGCGACGGCGCCGGCCGGCGAGAGCCCGCCGACCCGCACGCCGGCGACGCGGACGCCTGCCGGCAGCACGTCCGGCGCCGGCGTCGTCGCGGTCGTCGTCGAGGTGGTGGCGGCGGTGGTCGTCGCAGCCGTCGTCGTCCCGACCGTCGTCGTGGCGGTCGTGGTCGTGACGTCGGCGACCACCGTGCCGGAGAAGGCACCGGCGGCGAGCACCCCCGACGTGAACAGTGCGACTCCGAGCAGCCGTCTCACGCCGCCGGGAGTGTAGCCAGCGTGCTCCGGACGACCCGCGGATCGTCGGAGACGAGACCGTCCACCCCGGCCGCGACGAGCCGCCGCACCGTCTCCTCGTCGTTGGCGGTCCAGCCGAGCACGGGCGCGCCGAGCCGGTGCGCGGCGGCGACCGCCCGCGGCGAGCAGAGCGTGTGGTGGAGGGCGAGCACCGTCGCGCGCGAGGCGCGCAGGAGCAGCGGAACGCGCGCCGGCACCGCCTGGCGCAGCGCCGCCGCGCCCGCGCGGCTGAGCGGCGCCGGCCAGCCCAGCCGGGAGACGCCGTACCGGTCGCGTGGATAGCCGATCGCCACCGGCAGGTCGGGCGCGATGCGCCGCACCGTCCGCGCGCTGGCGGCGAAGGCGGTCGAGACGAGCGCCCGCTCGCCGAGGCCGTGGCTGCGGATCGCGGCCACCGCCTCCGGCTCGTAGCCCGGCTGCTTGAGGTCGACGTGCGCGCCGACCCCGGCGGCGGCGAGGTAGGCGAGCACGTCGTCGAGGGAGGGCGCGCCGGCGTCCGCCTCGTCGTGCGCGACGAGCAGGCCGGGCGCGACGTCCAGCTCGACGAGGTCGACGCCGGCGGCGACGGCCGCCTCGAACGACGCGAAGGTGTTCTCGGGGGCGAGCAGCCTCGCGCCCCGGTGGCCGATCACGAGCGGCCGGCCGGCGGGACGGCGGAGCTCGAGGCTCAAACCGGCGCCCGCCGGATGACGACGACCGCGCAGTCGTCGGGCAGGTCGCCGCCGGCGAAGGCGCGGCACGCGTCGAGCACGGCGTCCGCCGCCTCCTGCGCCGGCCTCCCGGCCAGGCCGGCGAGCAGCGCGTCGAGGCGCTCCTGCCCGAACAGCTCGGCGCCGCGCCGGCACTCGAGCACGCCGTCGGTGTACAGGACGACCGCCGCACCGGCCTCGAGGACCGTGCGCGCCTCGCCGTACGACTGCGACGCGTCGATGCCGAGCGCGAGGCCGCCGCACTCGATCGGCGAGACGGCGCCGCCGGGCTGCACGACCCTCGGCGGCGGATGGCCCGCGCTCGCGCAGCGGACCGTCCCGTCGGGAGCGACCGTCAGATAGACCATGGTGATGAACTTCCCCGGGGCGATCTCGTCGACGACGACGTCGTTCGCCGCCGCCAGGAACGCCGCCGGCTCGGCGTGCTTGCGTGCGAGCGAGCGGAACGTGAACTTCGCCATCGCCATGTCGGCGGTGGCGTCGATGCCGTGCCCGGTGACGTCGCCGAGCACCACCGCGAGCCGCCCGTCGGCGAGCTCGAGGAAGTCGTACACGTCGCCGCCGACGTCCACCTGCGCGGCCGACTCGTAGACGCCGCCCACGTCCAGCCCGGCGATCGCGGGCAGCTCGCGCGGCAGCAGCGAGCGCTGCATCGTCTCGGCGAACCGCTTCTGCTGCTGGTAGAGCCGCGCGTTGTCGATCGCGAGCGCCGCCTGGCGTGCGATCGTCCGCGCGGCGGCGAGCGTCTCGCTGCCGATCGGGGCGGCGGGGTCGAGCGAGAGGATCGTCAGCTCCGCGAGCAGCTCGCTCGGCGTCGCGATCGGCAGCAGCGCGGCGGTCGACCCCTTCTCGAGGAACGGCCGCAGCAGCCGGTGCGCGCCGCCGGCGCGGCCGGCCGACCCGAGGTCGAGCAGGCGCGGCCCGGACGACCGCGGCGGCCGCCGCTCCGGCCGGTCGAGGATCGCCCGCAGCGCGGGTGCGAGCCGCGACTCGGCGACGTGCACGGACCGCGGCACGAAGAGGTCGCCGCGCTCGTCCGCGACGCGGATCACGGCCGCGTCGACCTCGAGCTCGCGCACGAGCGTCTCGGTGACCGCGTCGAGCGTCGCCTGCAGCGACAGCGTCTGCGTGAAGGAGCGGGAGATCTCGTACAGCGCCGCCACCTGGCGAGACGCCTGCCGCTCGGCCCGCAGCGCCTCCGCGAGCGCCTCGCCGAGGTCGGTCGCCCGCTCGTGCAGCCGCGCGTTCTGCACGGCGACCGCGAACTGCGCGCCGAGCGCCACGAGCAGCGCCTCGTCGCTCGCCGACAGGTCGCGCGCGCCCGGGTAGGCGACGAGCAGGCCGATCGTCTCGCCCCGGACCCGCAGCGGGACCGCGACGGCGGACGGCTCCCGGGCCGCGCGGAGCGCCGCCCGGACGCCCGCGAGCGCGCGCTCGCCGCCGCGCGCGGTCGCATGCAGAAGCGCACGTGCGCGCAGCGGCCCCCGCGACGCCTCGTCGAGACGCTCGGCCACCTCGGCGTGGCCGGCGCCGGCCGCGGGGCGAAGCCGCCCCTCGTCGCTCAGGTAGACGGCGACGTGCTCGATCCCGAGCAGCTGCGAGGTCCGCTCGACGCCGGTCTCGAGCGTGTGCGCGAGCGACAGCTGCGAGATCGCGTCGCCGACCAGCTCGAGCAGCGCGCGGGTGCGGTCGAGCTCGAGCGCGAGGCCGGCGATCCGCTCGCCCGAGCGCAGCGCGTGCGCGGTCCGGCCGGCGAAGCCCGCAAGGGCGCGCAGCTCGGCCTCGGGCGGCGCCGACCCGTCGCGGTAGAAGAGCTGCAGCGCCCCGAACGCGGGCTCGCCGAGCGGCAGCGTCACCGCGCAGCCGGCGTCGGCGGGCAGCCGCGGGTCGGGCTCGACGGCGACCGGCCGCCAGGCGCCGGCGACCTGCGCCGCGATCTCGGCTGCGCGTGCAAGCGCATCCCGCACCGGCCCTTCCGATGCGAGCAGCTCGGGCTGCTCGCCGTGGAGCCGCCAGACGGCGCCGCCGCGCGCCCCCGTCGCCTCGACGGCGGCGCGGAGCGCCTGCCGGGCGGCCCGGCTCGTGTCGCCGCCGGCGGCGAGCGCGTCGCCGGTCAGCTCGAGCACGCGGCTGCGCCGCCCGCCCGCAGCCGCCGGCAGCCCGGGCGCGATCGTCCGGATCGCGAGCGCGAGCTGGGCGGCGACGAGGGCCGCCGCCGGGGACGCCGCCGCGTCGAACGGCTCGGCGAGGCGCACGAGCTCGACGGCGCCGACGACCTGGCCGCCGGCCTCGGCGGGCGCGACGAGGACGTCGGCCGCCCGCGCCCGCTCCGCGATCCGGGCGAGCGCCTCCGACGGCCGTCCGGCCGCGGCGCGCTCGAGCGGCGAGCGGCCGCCGGCGGCCTCCGCGGCGAGGCCCGACCCTTCCGGGGCGATGCCGCGGGCGACCAGCGAGCCGTCGTCGTCGCGGACCCGGAGCACCGCGACGTCGGCGCCGGTGGCGGCGACGGCCGCCTGCGCGAGGTCGGCGAGCGCGTCCCGGAGCCCGGCCGCCGAGGCGACCCGCGCGGCCGCCTGGGCGAGGATCTCGACGGGCAGCCGCTCGAGGTCAACCGCCATCGTGCCGGCAAGTATCGCCTACACTTTCCGCATGACAGAGCCGGTGCGGCAGGCCCCGGTCCTTCCGGACGACAGCCCGTCGCTCGACCCCTACGCGATCGAGCGGAACTACCGCCGCGAGCGCGCGCGGCGGCGGGCCCGGCTGGAGCGGCGCAGCGCCGCCCGCCGGTCGGGCATCCGGTTCTACGTGACGCTGCTCGTGCTCGCCTTCCTCACGGCGTTCGTGATCCTCGCGGCGTGGCACGAGGTGCAGACGCTCTTCGGGATCTAGCTGTCGGGCCGCGGGCGGGAGCGCCCGCCTCCGACCGGGCTCTTCCCCATACTTAGCGCCGTGGAAACCCCAGACTTCTTCGAGCTCGAGGTGACCGGCTCCGGCGGGCCCCCTCCGCACGGGCGCGCCGACCGCTCCGGCGGCGGCCTCTGGGCGATCGGAGACCGCGTCACGTGGATCTCCGGCCTCGTCCTCGCCCTCTCCTCGTTCATGGACTGGTACGCCGGCTCGGGGGTGGGCGTGAAGCTCGCCGTCATCGGCTGGCACACCGGCGTGCTCGGCAAGCTCGTGTTCTTCGCCGGCCTCGCGGTGGTGGCGATCGTCGCGCTGCGGGAGCTCGGGTTCGAGCTGCCGGGAGCGGTGCCCGAGTCGCTCGTCCTGCTCGCGCTCGGCGCGCTCGGGACGATCTTCGTGATGATCCGCGTGCTCTCCATCCCCGACAGCGTGCTGCCGGCGGACGGCCGCGGCATCGGCATCTGGATCAGCCTGGTTGCGGCCCTCGGCGTGATCGGCGGCGGGCTGCTGCGAGCAGCAGAAGAGCTGTGAGCGTCCCCAGGAGGGCGCCCGCGAGGACGTCCAGAGGGTAGTGGTCGCCGTCGTACAGGCGTGAGAACGCGATCGCGGCCGCGAGCAGGTAGAGCGGGGCCCGCAGCCGGGGCGCGGCGCCCGCGAGGACGAGCGCGCAGGCGAAGCTCGTCGCCGCGTGGCCGGACGGGAACGAGTGCGAGCTCTCGGCCGGGCCGAGGCGGTGCACGGCCGGACGGTCGCGCGCGACGAGCGTCTTGCCGAGGCCGGCGAGCAGGTCGGCTGCGACGTCGGCGGCGAGCACCGCGGCGAACAGCGCCGGGCTGCGCCGCCGGAGCGCGAGAAAGAGCGCGAGGGCGAGCCAGACGACGCCGAAGCGGCCGGCCCACGCGAGCGCGACGAAGACCGGGTCGAGCGCGCCGGTACGGTGCGCGACGATCCACTGCTCCAGATGGCGGTCGGCGCTAAGCAGGGACGAGCTGCTTCGCGCGCTCGATCAGCTGCGCCGGGTCGAACGGCTTGCCGACGAAGCCGCGGGCGCCGCGCTCCTCCGCCTCGGCGGCCGAGCTCTCGTCGACCTTGCCGCTGAACATGATCACGGGGATCGAGCCGTGCCGTTCCTGCATCCGCTGCAGCATCTGCCAGCCGTCGATGCCGGGCATGACGACGTCGAGCAGGACGAGCTCCGGAGCCTGGTCCTCGAGCACCTCGAGCGCCTCCTCCGCGCTGCCGGCCTCGCGGACCGAGTAGCCCTCCAGCTCGAGGCTGACCCGCACGAGCTCGCGCACGCGCGGGTCGTCGTCGACGACGAGCACGAGCGGCCCGTTCGTCCGGCCGCCCGGACCGGAGCGGTCGAGGAAGCGTTCGAGGTCGCGGCGGCGGTAGCGGCGATGCCCGCCCGGCGTGTAGAAGGCGGGCACGCGGCCCTGGTCGGACCACTTCCGGATCGTGGACTGCGCGACGCCGAGGAACTTCGCGGCCTGGCCGAGCGTCAGCCAGTCGGGCTCGCTGCTCGGAACACGTCTTCCGACCGACGCCACGTGCGAAACGTAGCCAAAGCTCCATCTACCTCAACCCGATTATGGGTTTGAAGTGGTGACCGTGACGGTTTCGCGTGCGGCCGGCAGGAGCGGCAGCGGGTCGAGCGTGCGGACGAGCGTCTGCGAGCCGCCGGGCTTGGGGTTGTCGTGCAGCGACTCGCCCACGGCGACGCCGACGGCAAAGACGGCGGCGAGCGCCGCGAGGAGCAGGGCCGCGCGGATCACGGCCGGTAGTCGGAGGCGCCGCGGGCGTAGGCGTGGAAGGCGGCGTCGGCGACGGTGCCCGGCTCGTGCGGCACCTCGTCCGGGACGCGCTCGTCGAGCAGCTCGCGCGCCCAGTCGTCGGCTCCGTCGTAGGCGTCGGCGAGCTCGGCGAGCGTGAACGTCTGCCCGACGCGGCGCCGGAGCTCGTCGGTCACCACCCCG
>DASRGA010000011.1:0-30799 GCA_035651295.1 Gaiellaceae bacterium
GAGCTCGGCCGGGCCGCCGCGCATCGCTTCGGTGTACGTCAAGCCGGCGCCGAGCCGAAGCTCGCCGTCCGTGCGCGACCAGCCTCTGAGCTCCTCGACGTCGTTCAGGTTCAGCACGGTCTCGGGCCGCGCGCGGTCGAAGTTCAGCGCGACCATGACGTCCGTTCCGCCCTGGATCGGCAGCGCCTCCGGGTGCTCGGACTTGAGCCGGAGGGCGTCGTCGAGCGTGTGCGGGGTCAAGACCTCCATCGGGCGTGACTGTACGGTTTCACCCGCCGTGCCCGCTTCCCTCTCGAAACGGCTGGCGGTCGCACGAGGCGACCTTCCGGCCGACGTCGTGGTCCGCGGCGGCCGCGTGCTCTCGGTGTTCACGCGCGAGTGGCTCGAGGCCGACGTAGCGATTGTCGACGGCGTCGTCGCCGGGCTCGGCGAGTACAACGGCGAGGAGGTCGTCGAGGCCGCCGGGCGGTACGTCGTTCCGGGATTCATCGACGCGCACATGCACCTCGAGTCGTCGAAGCTCCTCGTCGACGAGTTCGCGCGGCTCGTGCTCCCGTTCGGCACGACGGCGGTCGTCGCCGACCCGCACGAGATCGCGAACGTGCTCGGCACCGACGGAGTCCACTGGCTGCTCGACGCGACGGCCGGCCTGCCGCTCGACGTCTACTTCATGGCGTCGTCGTGCGTGCCGGCGTCGCATTTCGAGTCGCCGCGCCGCGCGCTGACGACGGGCGATCTCGACGCGCTGTTGCGCCGGCGCCGCGTGATCGGGCTCGCGGAGATGATGAACTTCCCCGGCGTCGTCGGCGCCGCCGACAGCGAGCTCGAGAAGCTGACGCTCGCGGCGCACGTCGACGGTCACGCGCCGGGCGTCCGCGGCGCATCGCTGCAGGCGTATGCGGCCGCCGGGATCGGATCCGACCACGAGGCGTACACGGCCGAGGAGGGACGCGAGCGGCTGCGCGCCGGAATGTGGCTGCTGATCCGCGAGGGCTCGGCTGCGCGCAACCTGCAGGCGCTGCTGCCGCTGCTCGCCGAGTACGGGCCGGGCCGCATCGCGTTCTGCACCGACGACCGCGAGCCGGAGCACATCGCCGCCGACGGGCACCTGAACTCGATGGTGCGCGACGCGGTCGCCTTCGGCATCCCGCCCGAGGACGCGCTCGTCTGCGCCTCGCTCAACCCCGCGCTGTGGCACGGCCTGCGCGGCTACGGCGCCGTCGCGCCCGGCTACCGGGCCGACCTGCTGCTCCTCCCCGACCTGGAGCGGTTCGTGCCGGACGCCGTGCTCAAGAACGGGCGGCCGGTCGAGGCGTTCCCGCGGGCGGAGGTGCCCGACTGGGTGCGCCACACGGTGCGCATCGGCGCCTTCGGGCCCGAGATGTTCCGCGTGCCGTGGCGGGGCGGCGAGGCGCGCGTGATCGGCATCGTCCCCGGTCAGATCGTCACCGACGCGCTCGCCGCCGCCCCGCCGGCGCGCGCCGGCGAGGCCGTCGCCGACCCCGCGCAGGACCTGGCGAAGATCGCCGTCGTCGAGCGGCACCTCGGCACGGGCCGCGTCGGGCTCGGCTTCGTGCGCGGCTTCGGCCTGCAGCGCGGCGCGATCGCCTCGTCGGTCGCGCACGACGCGCACAACGTCGTCGTCGTCGGCATGAACGACGCGTCGATGGCGGCGGCCGTGCGGCGGCTCGCGAACCGGGGCGGCGGGATCGTCGTCGTCGACGGCGCCGAGGTGCTCGCCGAGCTGCCGCTGCCGGTGGCCGGCCTGCTCTCCGACGCACCGCTCGAGGAGGTCGTCGAGCGCTCGCACGAGCTCGCTGCAGCGGCGCGCGCGCTCGGCTGCACGCTCGAGGCGCCGTTCCAGCACCTGTCGTTCCTCGCGCTCAGCGTGATCCCGTCGCTGAAGCTCACCGACCGCGGCCTCGTCGACGTGGACCGGTTCGAGCTCGTGCCGCTGGAGGCGCCCGCGTGATCCTCGGCAACTGCTGGGTCGTGACGATGGACGACGAGCGGACCGAGCACCGTCACGGCTTCGTGCGCGTCGAGGACGGGCTGGTGGCCGAGGTCGGGGCCGGCGACCCCGGCGGACCGTACGAGGACCTGCACGGCGCGGTCGTCACGCCGGGCCTCGTCAACACGCACCACCACCTCTACCAGACGCTGACGCGCGCCCGGGCGCAGGAGGCCGACCTCTTCACGTGGCTGAAGACGCTGTACCCGGTGTGGGCGCGCATCGACGAGGAGATGGAGCGAGCAGCCGCGCTGTCTGGTCTGGCGGAACTTGCGCTGTCGGGGTGCTCGACGGTGTTCGACCACCACTACGTGTTCCCGCGCGGCGTCGCCGGGCTCGTCGAGGCGGAGATCGCCGCCGCACAGGAGCTCGGCGTCCGCATCGTCGCCTCGCGCGGCTCGATGGACCTCGGCGAGTCCGACGGCGGCCTCCCGCCCGACTCGCTCGTCGAGGACCTCGACGCGATCCTCGCCGACACCGAGCGCCTGCACGCGCTGGTCGACGGCGTCACGGCGCAGGTCGCGGTCGCCCCGTGCAGCCCGTTCTCGGTGACGACACGGCTGATGGAGGAGTCGGCCGCGCTCGCCCGCAGGCTCGGGCTGCAGCTGCACACGCACCTCGCGGAGACGGTCGAGGAGGACGCGTACTGCCGGAAGCTCTACGGCTGCACGCCGGTCGAGTACCTCGAGCGCGTCGGCTGGACGGCCGATGACGTCTGGTGCGCCCACTGCGTGCACCTGTCGGACGCCGACGTCGCCACCTTCGCGCGCGCAGGGGTCGGGGTCGCGCACTGCCCCACCTCGAACCTCCGGCTGGGCGCCGGGGTCGCGCCGGTGCGCGACCTGCTCGACGCCGGCGTGCGGGTCGGGCTGGGCGTCGACGGCACCGCGTCGAACGAGCGCGGCGACCTGTCGCTCGAGGTGAAGAACGCGCTGCTCGCCGCCCGCGGCCGCGGCGGGCCCGCGGCGCTCACCGCGCGCGACGCGCTCGCGCTCGGCACACGCGGCGGCGCCGCCGTGCTGCGGCGCGGCGACATCGGCTCGCTCGCGCCCGGCAAGCGCGCCGACCTCGCGGTCTGGCGCACGGACGGCCTCGAGGCGGGCGGCGCCGACGACCTGGTCGCAAACCTCGTCCTGTCGGGGCCGCACCGGGTCGACCGCCTGATCGTCGGCGGCGCCGACGTCGTCCGCGACGGCGAGCTCGTGCGCGCGTCCGAGCAGGAGATCGCGCGCGAGCACCGCACCCAGTCTGCGAGGCTCTGGCGGTGACGACGCTCTCGACCCATGTGCTCGACACCGAGCGCGGCACGCCGGCGGCCGGCGTCCGCGTCGAGCTCTTCCGCGCCGACGGCACGCTCGCCGGCGAGGGCATCACCGACGCCGACGGCCGCATCCGCGACCTCGCCCACACCGAGCCGGGGACCTACCGGCTCGTCTTCCATCCGCCCTCGCCGTTCTTCCGCCGCGTCGAGCTGGAGGTCGAGCTCGGCGACGGCCACCACCACGTCCCGCTGCTCGTCTCCTCCTACGCGTGCGCGACCTACCGCGGCAGCTGAGCGTCGACGAGCTCGCCGAGCTGTTCGAGGGACGGACGCGCTTCGTCGAGCGGCTCGCCGAGCTGGACGACCCTCTCGGCCGTGCGCGCGAGGTGGCGGCGGCGCTCCCGGAGGACGAGCAGAGGGAGATCCTCGACGCGCACCCGGCGATCGGCGGCCGGCCGGCGTCCGCGCGCTCGGCGCGCGAGCAGGGCACGGACGACGATCCGGCCGTGCTGGCCGAGCTCGCCGAGCTGAACCGCGTCTACGAGGAGCGCTTCGGGTTCCGCTTCGTCGTCTTCGTCGACGGCCGCCCCCGGCGGGAGATCGTGCCGGTGCTGCGCGAGCGGCTCGGCCGAACCCGCGAGCAGGAGCTCGCGACCGGCGTCGACGAGCTCGTCCGGATCGCGATCGCACGATGGCGCAGCTCCTAGCGCTCTCCGACTACTGGTGGCAGTGGGGGAACCTGCTCTTCCGCTGGCTGCACGTGGTCGCGGCGATGGCGTGGATCGGCGCGTCGTTCTACTTCATCGCGCTCGACAACCACCTCGAGCCGCCGGCCGACCCGCACGACGCGCGGCGGGGCGTCAGCGGCGAGGCGTGGGAGATCCACGGCGGCGGCTTCTACCGCGTCGAGAAGTTCGCGCTTGCGCCCGAACGGCTGCCCGTGCCGCTGCACTGGTTCAAGTGGGAGGCGTACACGACGTGGCTCTCCGGGTTCGGGCTGATCGTCGTCGTGTACTACGCGCACGCGAGCTCGTTCCTGATCGACCCGACGGTCGCCGACCTGCGCCCGTGGGAGGCGATCGCGCTGTCGGTCGCGGGGCTCGTGGTCGCCTGGCTCGTCTACGACTTCCTCTGCCGCGCCTTCGCGCGGGACGAAGGCGCGCTCGCGTTCCTCGTGTTCGCGTTCGTCTGCGCGTCCGCCTTCGGCGCCTGGCACCTCTTCGCCCCGAGGGCCGCCTACCTGCAGGTGGGGGCGATGATCGGGACGATGATGGTCGGCAACGTCTTCTTCGTGATCATCCCGAACCACTGGAAGCTCGTCCGCGCGAAGGAGGCGGGCCGGCCGCCGGACCCGCGCTGGAACCGCGACGGCAAGACGCGCTCGGTGCACAACAACTACCTGACGCTGCCGGTGCTGCTCGCGATGCTCTCGAACCACTTCCCGTTCACCTACGGGCACGCGCAGGGCTGGATCGTCCTGGTCGCGCTGATGGCGCTCGGGGCGCTCACGCGCCACTACTTCAACCTGCGCCACCGCGGCCTCAACGTGTGGCCGGTCCTCTGGCTCGTCGCCGCCGGGATCGCCGCGCTCGCGCTCGTGCTCCGGTGACGCTCACCGGCGCGCACGCCAGGCGTCGCGCGTCACCACGTAGAAGACGAAGTCGAGTCCGTGGTCGTGCACGGTTCCCTCGGCGCGAAAGCCGAGGCGCTCGAGAACCGCCCGCATTGCCGCGTTGCCCTCGACCGTGGGCATGTGCACCCGTGTCGCACCCGCCTCGGTGAACAGCCAGTCGAGCAGCAGCTCGACGGCCTCGCTGCCGTATCCCCGGCCGCGCAGCTCGGGCCGGTCGATCATGATCCCGACCTCGTACGCGCCGGGCGGCAGCTCGCGCGCGAGCGGCCGGTAGGTCTGGATCTCGCCGATGCGCACGCCGCCGACGTCGATCGCCAGGTCGAGCGCCCCGTCGCGCAGGAGCCCCGACCGCTCGAAGCGCGCCCGCAGCTGCTCGCGGTCAGGCTTCACCGGGTGGACGGTGCGATCGGCGGCCTCGCGCGCCGCCAGCGACGTGTCGAGCTCGTCCAGCGCGAGCGGACGCAGCGTCACCCGCTCGCCCGCGATGCGGATCCGCTCCACGGCTATGTTCTAGCCGTGCTCGAGATCGTCGCCGCCGGCATGCGCTTCCTCGCCCGCTGGGAGGAGGAGGCCGCACCGCGCACGGTCGCCGCTTTCCGCGCGAGCCTGCCGCTCGACGACCGGATCATCCACTGCCGCTGGAGCGGCGAGTCGAACTGGATCCCGTGGGGCGAGCGCGACTTCGGCATCGGCCCCGAGAACGCGACCTCGTACCCGCACCCGGGCGAGCTCGCCCTCTACCCCGGCGGCCAGAGCGAGACCGAGCTCCTCTTCCCGTACGGCTACTGCAACTTCGCGTCGAAGGCGGGGCAGCTGTGGGCGAACCACTTCGCCACCGTCGTCGAGGGCGCCGAGCAGCTCCGCGAGCTGGGACGCCTCACGCTCTGGGAAGGCGCGCAGCAGATCTCGTTCCGAGAGGTCTAGCGGGCGCCGTTCAGCGCGAGCCCGGTCGCCGGGTCGAAGAAGTGCAGCCGCGTGTGGTCGATCGCGAGCTCGACCGGAGCCGAGCTGCCGCCGAGCCTGACGCGGTCGTCGATGCACGCGGTGAAGACGGCGCGGTCGTCGGCGAACAGCGTCCCCTCGGCCTCCTCGTCGACGGAGGCGGCCCGCACCGCCTCGGCGGTCACGCGCGGCGCGTCGATCGTGAAGATCACGTGGTGCTCGGCGCCGAGGTCCTCGACGACGTCGGGCTTCACCGTCAGCCGCGGGAGCGACGCGTCGGCGGAGGCGGCGTGCTCGAAGTCGGTCGGCCGGATGCCGACGATCAGCCGCCCGCGATAGCCGGCCGCCGGTGACCCGGGCGGCAGCGAGAACGACACGCCCGCGAAGGAGACCCGGCCCGCGTCGAGCTCGGCGTCGACGAGGTTCATCGACGGCGAGCCGATGAACGCGGCCACGAACAGGTTCGCCGGCTTGTGGAAGAGGTTCTGCGGCGTGTCCACCTGCTGCAGGACCCCGTCGCGCAGCACGGCCACGCGCTGGCCGAGCGTCATCGCCTCGACCTGGTCGTGGGTCACGTACACAGTCGTCACCCGCAGCCGCTCGTGCAGCTTCGACAGCTCGGCACGCATCGACACGCGCAGCTTCGCGTCGAGGTTCGAGAGCGGCTCGTCCATCAGGAACGCCTTCGGCTCGCGCACGATCGCCCGGCCCATCGCGACGCGCTGCCGCTGGCCGCCCGAGAGAGCCGACGGCTTGCGGTCGAGCAGCTCGTCGAGTCCGAGCGTCTTCGCCGTCTCGTGCACGCGCCGCTGCCACTCGGCCTTCGGCAGCTTCCGCAGCCGCAACCCGTACGCCAGGTTCTCCCGCACGGTCATGTGCGGGTAGAGCGCGTAGTTCTGGAACACCATCGCGATGTCGCGCTGCTGCGGCGGCCAGTCGGTGACGTCCTTCTCCTCGATCGAGATCGTCCCCTCGGTCACGTCTTCGAGGCCGGCGATCATGCGGAGCAGCGTGGACTTGCCGCAGCCGGACGGGCCGACGAGCACGACGAACTCGCCGTCCCGGATCTCGAGCTCGACGCCGTCGACCGCGCGCACGCCGTTCGGATACACCTTCGAGACCTGCTCCAGCCTGATCGCGCTCATGCGTGAACTCCTCGTAGCCCTGCGGGAATCAGATCGCCGTGCGCCTCGGTGAGCTCGTCGCACAGCGCGTCCACCTCGTCGAGAGTCAGCGTCGCCGCCGTGTTCGGATCGAGCAGCGCCGCGAGCCTGACGTAATCCGGCCGTTCCTCGAGCACCGCGCGCACCGTCAGCTCGACGACGTTCGCGTAGGTGCGGTTGAGCGCGGCGAGCTGCGGCGGGTAGTCGAGCACCGGGGTCGGCCTGATGCCGGTCGCGTCGACGAGGCACGGCACCTCGACGCACGTGCCGTCGGGCAGCCCCGGCAGCAGGCCGGTGTTCGGGACGTTGCCGTAGATCACGCTCGGCTCGCCGGTGACGATCGAGCTCACGATCGCGGCCGCGTACTCGACCGACGGCTCGAGCGACATCGGCTCGCCGCGCTCGAGGGCGTCGCGCACGCGTGCGAACTCGGCGAGGTTCTCCTCGCTGCGCCGGATGTACTCGTCGACCGGGATGCGGTAGCGGTCGAGCTCGCCGTCGTGGTGCATGAACCAGGGTACGTACTCGGCCGCGTGCTCGCTCGACTCGGTCGGGAAGTAGCCGAAGCGCCGGTAGATCGCCACGCGCACCCGCCGCTGCAGCTCGGGATCCTCGGCGATCCGCTCGTCGAGCAGCGGATAGAGCGACTCGCCGTCGTGCTCGAGCCGCAGCAGGAACGCCTGGTGGTTGATCCCGGCGCCCAGGTAGGCGACCTCGGCCTCCGGCACGCCGACGAGCTCGGCGAGGTCGCGCACCGTGAACTGCACGGAGTGGCAGAGGCCGACGACCTTCGAGGTCGGCGTCCCCTGGTAGACGAGCTCGCAGAGCATCGCCATAGGGTTCGTGTAGTTGAGCAGCCATGCGTCCGGGCACAGCTCGGCCAGCTCGTTGCCGAGCGCGAGCATGTGCGGCGCGGTGCGGAGCGCCCGGAAGATGCCGCCGATCCCGAGCGTGTCGGCAATCGTCTGGCGCAGGCCGTGCCGCTTCGGCAGCTCGAAGTCGGCGAGCGTCGCCTCGTGGCCGCCGATCTGCACCATGTTGAGCACGAAGTCCGCGCCGTCGAGCGCACGGCGCCGGTCGTCCTCGGCGCGCACGGTCGCGCGCGCGCCGCGCTCGCGCGAGACCCACCGGGCCATCGCCTCGGCGGCGCGCAGCCGCTCCGGGTCGATGTCGTGCAGCACGATCTCGAGGTCGGCGAGCGCCGGCACGGCGAGCAGGTCGCCCAGCAGGTTCTTCGTGAAGACGACGCTGCCGGCGCCGACGAACGCGACGCGCGTCATCCCTTGTTCGCCCCGAGCGTGAGGCCGCTGATGAACTGGCGCTGCAGCAGCGCGAAGACGACGATCGTCGGCACGGCGACGAGGAGCGCCGCCGCCGAGATCAGGTTGTTGTCGGTGAAGTAGGTGCCGGTCAGGTTCTGGAGCGACGAGGTGATCGGCCGCTTGTCGCCCGAGCTCATGAACACGATCGCCCAGAGGAAGTCGTTGTAGATCCAGGTGAACTCGAGCGTCGCCAGCGCCGCCATGGCCGGCTTGCAGAGCGGCAGCACGATCCCGAAGAACTGGCGCGTCACGCTCGCGCCGTCGACGCGCGCCGCCTCGGAGAGCGAGGACGGGATCGTCTTCATGTAGTTCGACAGGACGAACGTGCAGAAGCCGGTCTGGAAGGCGACGTTGACGGCGATCAGCCCGAGGAACGAGTCGTACATGAGGCCGGTGTCGCTGAGCCAGCCGGGCAGCGGGATCCGCAGGTACAGCTCGTACAGCGGCGTGATGATCACCTGCTGCGGCAGCAGGTTCGCGGCCATGAAGAAGACGAGCAGCGGCACGTTGAACCAGAACGAGAAACGCGAGACGACGAAGGCGACGCAGGACGCGAAGAACAGGATCAGCACGATCGCCGGGATCGTCACGATCATCGTGTCCCAGAAGTGCAGCGGGATCTGCCCCTGCGTCCAGGCGTTGCGGTAGTTCGAGAGGCTGAGGGTGTGGGCGAACGACACGTAGCCGTACTTGGCGGTGTCGCTGTAGGGACGGAAGGAGTTGTAGACCGCCCAGCCGACGGGGAACAGCCAGACGATCGCGGTGACGGCGAGAAACACGTGCAGGCCGACCCGCCCCGGCCGGAGCGGCTTCCTGCGCACGACGGGCACGGCCGCGGCCCGCGGCACCGCGGCCGCGGTCATGACTCGCGCTCCTTGAAGCTGTTCACGACGAAGACGACGATCGGGATGATCGAGATCACGATCAGCACGACGGCGATCGAGGACCCGTAGCCGACGCGGCTCGCCTCGCCGATGATGTTCGCGGTCACGAGCACCGACAGGAGCTCGAGGCCGTTCGTGCCGTGGTTGATGATGTAGACGATGTCGAAGGCGCGCAGCGCCTCGATCACGGTGACGACGACGATCACGATGTTGATCGGCCGCAGCGCCGGGAAGACGACCGTGCGGAACGCGTGCCACTCGCCGGCGCCGTCGATCGCCGCCGCCTCGCGCAGCGACGGGTCGAGCGCCTTCAGCCCGGCGAGGTAGAGCACCATGATGTACCCCGCGTGCCGCCAGCCGACCGCGACCAGCACGGCCCAGAGGTTCTGATGCGGGTTGCCGAGCAGGTCGATCACGTGGCCGTGCGCCGGGTCGGCGAAGACGTTCGAGACGAGGCCCTCGGTGGGCGAGTAGATCAGCTGCCAGATGAACGCGATCAGGGCGAACGAGAGCACGACGGGCAGGAAGAACACGCTCTGGTAGACGCGCGTGCCGCGGATGTCCTTGTCGAGCTGGTAGGCGAGGAAGAGCCCGAACGGGGTGGCGACGAACGTCAGGAAGCCGAGCCAGATCGCGTTGTGCTCGACCGCCGGCCAGAACGGCGGGTAGATCGTCGCGATCTGCCGGTAGTTCGTCGTCCCGATCCAGTGGGAGGACGTGACGCTCCCGATGCCGTCCCAGTTCGTGAAGGAGAGCAGGACCGACGCGATCGTCGGAAACCAGATGAACCCGCCGACGACGAGCGTGGGGATGCCCGCCATCAAGGTGATCGCGAGCTTGTCCCGGGTCGAGAGACGGACGGCGCGCGCCCCTCGGCGCGCGCCGCCCTTTCTCACCCCCGTCGCGAGGTCGATCGCCATCGCGCCGTGCCGCTAGAAGCCGAAGATCGACTTCTTCTGTTTCTGGATGCTGCTCACCAGTCCGTTGACGTCGGTCGGGGTGTTCAGGAATTGCTGCAGTGCCGGAATCATGACGGTTGACGCGAAGTCCGGGCGGGTGTCGCGGTCCATGTACTGCGCGATGTGCTTCACGCTCGCGATCAGCTGGGCCGACTTCTTCTGCAGCGCGTTGTAGTGGGCTGTCGACGCCAGCTTGTTCGCGGCGACGTCGTTGGAGTCGGACTTCAGGTAGATGTTCTCCGCCGTCGCGCTGCCGAGGAACGTCAGGAGCTGCTTCGCCCCGGCCGTGTTCTTCGCCTTGCGCGCCATCAGGAAGCCGTCGATCGGGGCGTCGATCGAGTCCTGGCCCCACTTCGGGTTGATCTCCGGATACGGGAAGAAGTCGAGGTCGGCGTGGTCGGCCGGGTTCGTCGCCTGCTGCCCGACGAACGAGCCGAGCAGGAACATCCCCGCCTTCTTCGTGATCATCTGCTGCGCGCCCTCTTCCCACGTGAGCCCGAGCGCGCCCTGCGAGTAGTACGGCAGGAGCTGCCGCCAGTGGTTGAACACGCTCTTGACCTGCGGGCTGTTCCAGGACTCCTTGCCCGCCATCAGCCGGACGTGGAACTGGTAGCCGTTGATCCGCATGTTCAGGATGTCGAACGTGCCCATCGCGGGCCAGCCGTCCTTGTCGGTGAAGGCGATCGGCGTGAGCCCGTCGGCCTGCATCTGCTTGGCGAGCGCGAGGAACTGGTCCCAGGTCTTCGGAACCGTGTACCCGTTCGCCTTGAAGAGGCTCTTCCGGTAGAAGACCGCCCAGGGGTAGTTGTAGATCGGGACGAAGTAGAAGTGGCCGTCGAGCCCCTTCGACGCCGCCTGCATGGCCGGCGAGAAGTTCGGCTTCAGCGTCGCCCAGACGTCGTCGATCGGGGACAGAAGCCCCTTCTGCGCGAAGAACTGCATCCGGTAGCCGGCGAACCAGGTGAAGACGTCCTGCGGCCGCCCCTGCAGGTAGGTGTTGATCTGCTCCTGAAAGGTGTTGTGGTCGACGGTGTTGACGCTGACCTTGGTGCCCGTCTTCTTGGTGAACGCCGCGAAGACCTGCTGGAACGCCTTCTTCGGCACCGGGTCGGAGGCGTTCGAGCCGAAGCTCACGGTGCCCGCCGCGACGCGTGCGAGGCGCGCAGGGCGCGCGGCGGCACGTGCGGTGGTGGTGCCGAGCGCCGCCGCGAGGCCGCCGGCGCCGGCAGCCGCGAACAGGCTGCGCCGGGTCAGCTGCCTGGACGCGAGTTGCTCGAGCTCGAACGTCGGGGGTGATTCGTCCGACATGAGATCCTCCTGAGGTCTCGAACACGCGATCGCAGAAAACCACACGATCGAACACAAGTTATGAACGTCGCAACACTGGCACGTCGGTCACCACCGTGTCAAGACCCGTGTTTACCGTATGAACATCGGCAAACCTGGGAGGTTGTCCCCCTTGACGGCAACTGTTCGTTCACGGTCATAATTGTGAGACTATGCTCGCCGTCCAGCGCCAGAAGCTGATCGTGGACGAGCTCCGACGGCGCGGCGCCGTGCGGGTCAGCGACCTGACCGCGCTGCTCGCGGTGTCGGAGATGACGGTCCGGCGCGACCTGGATGCGCTCGCCGCGGCCGGCCTGCTCGAGAAGGTGCACGGCGGCGCCACCGTCCGCGGCGGGCTGTCCGCGGACGAGCCCGGGTTCGAGGCGAAGTCGCAGCGTCAGCTCGAGGAGAAGGAGGCGATCGCACGGTCGGCGGCACGGCTCGTCGAGCAGGGCCAGTCGATCGGGCTGACGGCCGGCACGACGACGTGGCGGCTCGCGCACCACCTCGTGCACGTCCCCGAGCTGACGGTCGTGACGAACTCGATCCAGGTCGCGAACGTCTTCCATCGCGCGCCGCGCGCCGATCTCAACGTCGTCCTGATCGGCGGCGTGCGGACGCCGTCCGACGCGCTCGTCGGGCCGATCGCGCTGAACGCGATCAGGTCGCTCCACCTCGACATGCTGTTCATGGGCGTCCACGGCGTCAGCGACGACGTCGGCCTGACGACCCCGAACCTGCTCGAGGCGGAGACGGACCGCGCGTTCGCCGACATCTGCTCGCGGCTCGTCGTCGTCGCCGACCACACGAAGTGGGGCGTGCGCGGGCTCGGCCGGATCGTCGGTCTCGACGAGGTTGACGTGTTCATCTCCGATCGCGGCCTGTCGTCCGCCGCGCGCGCGGTCATCTCGGAGCACGTCGACCGCCTCGTGCTCGCGACGAAGGGCGGCGACCGGAACGGCGGCTCCGTGTGACGGCGTCGACGCACGGCGACCTGCGCACGGACGAGCTCACGGGCAACCGCACCTACGTCGTCGACTCCCGCCAGGATCGCCCGAACCTGCCGTCCGTCGGCTGCCCGTTCTGCCCGGGCGGCCTCGAGGCGCCGGAGGACTACGACGTGCGCTTCTTCGTCAACCGCTGGCCGGCGATGCCGGGCGACCGCTGCGAGGTCGTCCTCTACACGCCGCGGCACGACGCCACGTTCTGGTCGCTCGGGCGGGAGGGCGCCCGCAAGGTGGTCGATCTCTGGGCGGCGCGGAGCGCGGCGCTCGGCGCGCGCGACGACGTCGACTACGTGCTCGTGTTCGAGAATCGCGGCGCCGCAGTCGGGGCGACGATTCCGCACCCGCACGGCCAGATCTACGCGTTCGACTTCGTCCCGGACCTGCCGCGCCGCGAGCTCGAGCGCGGCGAGCCGCTCGGCGAGCCGGGGGCGAGGCTCGTCGCCGCCGCCGGCGGCTGGCGCGCCTGGGTGCCCGAGGCGCCGTCGTTCCCCTACGCGGTGCGGATCGCACCCGACGAGACCGTCCCCGATCTCCCGTCACTCGACGGCGGCGGGCGCGACGGGCTGGCGGCGATGCTCGTGGACGTCCTCGCCCGCTTCGACCGGCTGTTCGAGGCCGAGACGCCGTACATGCTCTGGATCCACCAGCGGCCCTTCGACGGCGGCGAATGGCCCGGCGCGCGGCTGCACGTCGAGCTCGTCACGCCGTGGCGGGCGCCCGGCGTGCTGCGCTACGTCGCGGCCGGCGAGCTCGGGTCGGGCGTCTACTTCAACCCGGTCGAGCCGGAGGCCGCAGCGGAGGCGCTGCGGGACGCCGTGTGAGCCTCGACTCGCTCCTCTACCTCGGCGGCCGCCCGACGTGGCAGCTGCCGGAGCTCGCAAGCCTGGGGCGGCTGCCGCCCGGCGCGACGCTGCACCGCTCCCGCGACCGCGACCGCTCCCTCGACGGGCGCTGGCAGTTCCGGCTCGTCCGCGCTCCGGAGGAGGCCGAGCGGGCCCGCCGGTCGAGCCGCGGCTGGACCGAGGTCGACGTGCCGGGGCTGTGGACGATGCAGGGCTTCGGCAGGCCGCACTACACGAACGTCAGGATGCCCTTCCCGAACCGGCCGCCGACCGTGCCCGACGACAACGAGACGGGCCTCTACCGCACGACGTTCACCGTCCCGCGCGCCCTGCGGCGGCGCCCCGCCGTGCTGCACGTGGGCGGCTGCGAGGGCGTCCTCTACGTGCTCGTGAACGGCGAGCCGGTCGGCATCGCCAAGGACGCGCGCACGCCGAGCGAGTTCGACGTCACGCCGCTCGTCACGTTCGGCGAGCCGAACGTGCTCGAGCTGGCGGTCGTGCGCTACAGCGATGCGTCGTTTCTCGAGGACCAGGACCAGTGGTGGCACGCGGGGCTGCCGCGCTCGGTGCGCGTGCTCTCGCCCTCGGTGCGCGACGTCCACTGGCAGGCGGGCGCAGACGGCCGCTTCCGCGTCGACGCCGACGCGCCCGGAGAGGTGCGCGTGCTCGACGCGGCCGGCCGCGTGGCCGGGCGGGCGCGGGTCGGCGAGGAGGGCGGCGTGCGAAGGCCGGCGCTGTGGTCGGCGGAGACGCCCGCGCTCTACCGGCTCGAGGTCGTCGCGGAGACGGAGACGGTGTGGTGCGACGTCGGCTTCCGCACCGTCGAGGTGCGCGACCGGCAGCTGCTTCTGAACGGCAGGCCGGTGCTGATCGCGGGCGTCAACCGCCACGAGCACGACGACGTCCGCGGCCGCGCCGTCACGCGCGCGGGGATGGAGGCGGACATCCGCCTGATGAAGCGGTTCAACGTCAACGCGGTGCGCTGCTCGCACTACCCCGACGACCCGTACTGGCTCGAGCTGTGCGACCGGCACGGCCTGTACGTCGTCGACGAGGCGAACGTCGAGGCGCACGCGTTCTACGACGAGCTGTGCGACGACCCGCGCTACCGCGCCCAGTGGGTCGAGCGCGTCGCGAACATGGTCGAGCGCGACAAGAACCACCCGAGCGTGATCCTCTGGTCGCTCGGCAACGAGAGCGGCTACGGCGCGAACCACGACGCGGCCGCCGGCTGGGTGCGGCGGCGCGACCCGTCGCGGCCGCTCCACTACGAGGGCGCGATCGCGCGCGACTGGACGGGCGGCCGCGCGGCCACGGACGTCGTCTGCCCCATGTACGCCGACGTGCCGTCGATCGTGCGCTGGGCGGAGACGGAGACCGACGATCCGCGGCCGCTCGTCCTCTGCGAGTACTCGCACGCGATGGGCAACTCGAACGGCGGCCTCGCCGACTACTGGGCCGCCTTCCGCAGCCACGACGCGCTGCAGGGCGGCTTCGTCTGGGAATGGGTCGACCACGGCATCCGCGCGGTCGACGACGCCGGGCGCACGTACTGGCGCTACGGCGGCGACTTCGGCGACGAGCCGCACGACGGCAACTTCGTCGCCGACGGCCTCGTCTGGCCCGACCGCACGCCCCACCCCGCTCTCTTCGAGCTCCGCTACCTCGCCCAGCCGGTCGCGGTCACCGCGCGCGGGGGCGGGCGCTTCCGGATCGAGAACCGCCGCAGCTTCACGACGCTCGCCGACCTGCGCGGCGAGTGGGAGCTGCAGGCGGACGGCGAGATCGTGAAGCGCGGCCGGTTGCCGAAGCTGCGCGTCGAGCCCGGCAAGACGACGGAGGTCCGGCTCGCCGTGCCGAGCGGGCCGGGCGAGCGCTTTCTCACCTTCCGCTTCTTCGACGAGACCGGCGAGGAGGCGGCCCACGAGCAGCTGCCGCTCGGCCGCCCGCCTCGCGCGCGCAGCCCGCGCGGGCGCCCGTACGACGGCGAGCTCCTGCCCGGGCTCGTGCTCGCACCGCCGGCGCTGCAGCTGTGGCGCGCGCCGACGGACAACGACGGGCTGCCGCTCGTCGCCGACAAGCACGTCGGTCCGCTCGACCGCTGGCTCGAGCTCGGGCTCGACCGGGGCGCGCCGGGGCTCGCGGCGCACACGCTTCGCTACCGCATCACCGCCGACGGCTGGATCGTCGCCGAGAACGTCGTCGAGCTCGCGCGCGGCGTCGCCGACGTGCCTCGGATCGGCGTCGTCCTCACGCTCCGGCCCGGGCTGGAGCGGCTCGAGTGGTACGGGCGCGGACCGCTCGAGGCCTACAGCGACCGGCTTGCGTCCACGGTCGTCGGGCGGTTCGAGAGCACGGTCGCGGACCAGTACGTGCCGTACATCAACCCGCAGGAGCACGGCCACCATCCGGACACGCGCTGGCTTCGCCTGACGGACGGCCGCGGCCGAGGGCTGGAGGTGCGCGGGCTGCCGCTGATCGGGTTCGGCGCGAGCCACTTCACCGCCGCCGACCTGACGGCCGCGACCCACACGAACGAGCTCGAGCCGCGGCCCGAGGTGTTCCTCAGCCTCGACGCCGCCCAGCGCGGGCTCGGCACCGCGAGCTGCGGGCCCGACACGGCCGAGCGCTACCGGCTGCTCGAGCGCCGCTACGCGTTCTCGTTCGCGCTGCGCGAGATCCCGGCGCCGCGCGAGGCGCGGGCGACGAGGGTCTCGCCGCCGCCGAAGCCGCGGCGGCGGTAGCGCTCCGCCACCTCGGCCGCGAGCGACGCCGCGCGCGCGTCGTCGGTGAGCGCGAGCACGGAGCCGCCGAACCCGCCGCCGACGATCCGCGCGCCGTACGCGCCGGCGGCGACGGCGTCCTCGACGAGCGCGTCGACCTCGGGCGTCGACACCTCGTAGTCGTCGCGGAGGCTGGCGTGGCTCCGCAAGAGCAGGTCGCCGGCCTCGGCGAGGTCGCCGCGCTCGAAGGCCGCGGCGAACGCGAGCACCCGCTCGTTCTCGGTGCGGACGTGCCGGACGCGCCTCGGCACCCCCGCCTCCAGCTCGGCGCGGCGCGTCGCGTAGCCGGACGTCTCGTGCCGGTGCTCGACGCCGGAACCGACGACGACGAGCGCGACCCCGTGCGGCACCGGCACGTAGCGGTGCTCGAGCGTGCCGCAGTCGAGGAGCAGCGCCCGGTCGACCCGGCCGAGGAGCGACGCGGCCTGGTCGAGGATGCCGACGGGCGCGCCGACGGCGCGGTGCTCGGCGCGGCGGCACGCGTCGGCGAGCGCGAGCGGCTCGAGCTCCCAGCCGGCGACCGCCCCGAGCGCGAGGGCGACGGCGACCTCGAGCGCCGCCGACGAGGAAAGCCCGGCGCCCGCCGGCAGGGTCGAGGCGAGCGTGCCCGCGAGGCCGACGGGCGGCCGGCCGAGCGCGTGGAGCTCGCCGGCGACGGCGTGCGCGTAGCGCACCCAGCCCTTGCCGGGCGCGCCGCTCCCGTCGGCCGCGAAGGACACCGCCGGGCCGAAGCCCTCCGAGCGCAGCCGCACCTCGCCGCCGCCCTGCTCGGCGACGTCGAGCGTGATCCCGTACTGGATCGCGACCGGCAGGACGAGCCCGCCGCTGTAGTCGGTGTGCTCGCCGATCAGGTTGACGCGCCCGGGCGCCCAGACGCGCAGGCCCCGCTCCCGGCTCATCGCTCCTCGCGCACGTACGGCGTGCCGAGCGCCGCGGGCGCGCCGATGCGGCGCCGCGCGCCGGCGTTCGAGACGAGCACGAGCACGAGCACCGTCATCACGTAGGGAAGCGACTGGAACAGCTCGGGCGGCACGCCGTGAAGGATGCCGCGCGCCTGGAACGTGAACGGGATGCCCGCGAATGCGCCGAAGAAGTAGGCGCCGAGCACGCACAGCGTCGGGCGCCAGAAGGCGAAGATCACGAGGGCGATCGCGATCCAGCCGGCGCCGCCTGTGATCCCGTCCTGCCACTGCGGCGTGATCCAGAGCGTGAACACGGCGCCGCCGACCCCGGCGAGCGCGCCGCCGAGAATCGTGTGCGCGTAGCGGTACGCGGCGACGTTGATCCCCATCGCGTCGGCGGCCGCCGGCGACTCGCCGACCGCGCGCAGGTTGAGCCCGAGCCTCGTGCGGTTCAGGTACACGGTCACGGCGACCACGAGCAGCCACGACAGATAGACGAACGCCGACTGGTCGAACAGGATCGGCCCGGCGACCGGCGCGGTCCGCCAGCCGTGCGGCAGGAACGACGCGAACGGATGGCGGGCCGGGTGGTCGGCCACGTTGAGGTCGTTGCCGAGGTACGACGACAGGCCGGCCGCGCCCGCGAAGATCGTCAGCGCGAGCCCGGACACGATCTGGTTCGCACGCAGGCTGACGACGAGGAACGCGTGGATGAGCGCCATCGACGCGCCCGCGAGGGCGGCGACCGCGAACGCGGCGGCCGGCGAGCCCGTCTTCAGGTCGGCCCAGAAGCCCATCACCGCGCCGACGAGCATCATCCCCTCGACGCCGAGGTTGAGGACGCCCGACCGCTCGGCCAGCAGCTCGCCGAGCGCCGCGTAGAGGAGCGGCGTGCCGTAGACGACGGCCGAGCTGAGCACGACGACGAGGATCGAGTCGTTGACGCCCGACGCCAGGATCACGCCCGCACCGCCTGCTGGGTGCGCCGCTCGAAGCGGACGCGGTAGCGGACGAGCAGCTCGCCGCCGAGGGCGGAGAAGAGGATCAGCCCCTGCATGACCCCGACGAGCCCGGACGGGAAGTCGGCGCCCTGCAGCGCGTAGCCCGCGTTCTGCAGCCCGCCGAGCAGGAACGCGATCAGGCAGACCGCGAACGGGTTGTAGCGGGCGAGCGCCGCGACGACGATGCCCGCGTAGCCGTAGCCCGCGGCCGTGAGGCCGCGCGGGTCGAGCGTGTGCCGGAAGTCGCCGTCCTGGCTCGCGCCGCCGAGGCCGGCGATCGCGCCCGAGAGCGCCATCACCGCGAGGATCTTCCGCCGCGTCCGCATGCCGGCGTAGGCGGCGGCGCGCGGCGAGTCGCCGATCACCTGCACCTCGAAGCCGAAGCGCGTCCGCGAGTAGAGGACGAAGATCGCCGCCGCGAGCACGGCGCCGGCGAGCAGCCCGAACGGCAGCTGGATGCCGCCGAGGTGCGCGACCGGCCACGACGCCGCGTCCGGCAGCGTCTTTCCCTGCGGGAACACCTTCGCGCTCGGCGACGACGTGTCGCGCCAGTAGGAGAGCGAGTCGAAGATCAGGTAGTCGAGGACGAGCGCCGCGACGTAGTTGAGCATCAGCGACGTGATGATCTCGTTGGTCGAGAGGAACGCCCGCAGCACGGCGGGGACGAGCGCGAGCGCCGCACCGGCCGCTGCGCCGGCGGCGATCATCGCCGGCACCGACAGCCAGCCGGAGTGGTTGCCGAGGACGATGCCGGCCGCGGCGCCGACGATCGCGCCGGCGTAGAGCTGGCCCTCGCCGCCGATGTTGAAGAGCTGCATCCGGAAGGCGACCGCGGCGCAGAGCCCGGTGAAGAGCAGCGGCGTGGCGGACACGAAGGTCGAGTTGAGCGCGAACGTGCTGCCGAAGCCGGTGACGACCAGCCGCCAGAACGTGTGGCCCGGCGAGTGGTGCGTGGCGAGCAGCACGAGCGTCATCACCGCGAACGCGCCGGCGAGCGAGCCGAGGGGCACGGCGACCGTCAGCCAGCGCGGCTGCTCGAGGCGGCGCTCGATGCGGATCATGCGCGCCCGCCGCCCGCCATCAGGAGGCCGATCTCCTCGACCGTCGCCTCGCCGGCGGCGAGCTCGTCGACGATCCGCCCTTCGTACATGACGGCGACGCGGTCCGAGAGCGCCAGGATCTCGTCGAGGTCCTCCGAGATGAGCAGCACGCCGACGCCGCCGCCGGCCGCCTGCCTGATGTAGCGGTGCACGGTCTCGATCGCGGCGACGTCGAGGCCGCGGGTGGGCGATGCGACGACGAGCACGCGCGGCGCGCCGTGGAACTCGCGCGCCAGCACGACCTTCTGCAGGTTGCCGCCCGACAGCTGGCGCGCCGGCACGTCGGGGCCGCCGCCGCGGACGTCGTAGCGCCGGATCAGCGAGGCGGCGTGGTCGCGGATGGAGCGCAGCGAGAGCAGCGGCCCTCGCGTGTGGTCGCCCTCGCGGTAGGTCTTGAGCACGACGTTCGAGGCGATCGAGAGCGACGGCGCGACGCCGGTGTGCAGCCGGTCCTCGGGGACGTGCGCGACGCCGGCGCGGATCGCCTCGCGGGCGTCGCCGCCGCGGAGCCGGCGGCCGGCGACGACGATCTCGCCGTCCGCCGGCCGGCGCATCCCGGTGATCGTCTCGGCGAGCTCGCGCTGCCCGTTGCCGGCGACGCCCGCGATGCCGACGATCTCGCCCGAGCGCAGGGTCAGCGTCACGCCCTTCAGCGCCTCGTCGCCGCGGTCGCCCTCCGCGCGCAGGCCGCGCGTCTCGAGCACCGGGTCGCCGATCCCGAGCTCGCGCCCGACCCGCTCGATGCCCGACACCTCGCGCCCGACCATCAGCGCGGCGAGCGAGCGCGGCGTCGCGGCCGCCGTCTCGACGGTCGCGATCGTCTTGCCGTCACGCAGGATCGTGACGCGGTCCGAGACCGCCTTCACCTCGTGCAGCTTGTGCGAGATGAACACGATCGTCCGCCCCTCCTCCGCCATCACGCGGAGCGTCGCGAACAGCGACTCGGCCTCCTGCGGCGTGAGCACGGCGGTCGGCTCGTCGAGGATCAGGATGCGCGCCTCGCGGTAGAGCGCCTTCAGGATCTCGACGCGCTGCTGCTCGCCGAGCGACAGCTGCCAGACGCGGGCGCGCGGGTCGACGGCGATCCGGTAGCGCTCGCCGAGCTCGGCGACGCGGCGCTCGATCCGCCGCGGGTGCACCATGAACTTCTTCCCCTCGCCGCGGTGGTCGCCGAGGATGACGTTCTCGGCGACCGTGAACGGCGGCACGAGCCGGAAGTGCTGGTGGACCATGCCGATCCCCGCCTCGAGCGCTTCCCGTGGCGAGGTGAACGCGACCGGTCGGCCGTACAGGTGGATCTGGCCGTCGTCCGGGCGGTAGAGGCCGGTGAGGATGTTCGAGAGCGTCGACTTGCCGGCGCCGTTCTCGCCGAGCAGCGCGTGCACCTCGCCCTCGGCCGCCTCGAAGTCGACGCCGTCGTTGGCGACGACGCCGGGGAACCGCTTCGTGATGCCACGGAGCTCGACTGCGGCGGCCATGTCGAGGGCGCCGGCGGGGCGCGGGGCCCCGCCGGCGCGGCAGGATCAGCCCTTCGGGCTCCCGATGACGCCCTTGACGAGCCAGTTCATCGCGTAGAGGTCCTTGACCGTCAGCCGCTGGCCCTTCTTGACCCGCAGCTTGCCGGCCTGGTCGTACAGCGGCCCCTGGAACTCGTACCAGCTGCCGTTCTCGATCGCCTTCTGGCGCGCGGCGATCAGCGCCTTCGTCTTCGCGCTGACGCGGGGGCCGAACGAGGCGAGCTTGGTGAAGCCGCTCTTCATCGAGCCGTACCAGAACTGGCTCTTCCAGGTGCCGCCCATCGCCGCCTTCACCTCGGCCAGGTAGTACGGGCCCCAGTTGTAGACGGCGCCCGTCAGCCACTGCTTCGGCGCGAACTTCTTCGCGTCGGAGTCGTAGCCGACCCACGGGATGCCGACCGACTCGTCGTACTGGCCGATCGCCGGGTCGTCGACGTTCTGGCCGATCACGTCGGCGCCCGCCGCCTTCAGGTTCTGGGCGGCCTTCTTCTCCTTGTCGGGCGCGAGCCACGAGTTCGTCCAGATGATCTTCACCTTCGCGCCGGGGTGCGCGGTCTGGACGCCGAGCGTGAACGCGTTCGTGTGGCGGATCACCTCGGGGATCGGGAACGGGACGACGTAGCCGACGATGCCGGTCTTCGTCAGCGCGCCCGCTGCGATGCCGGACAGGTAGATCGCGTCCTCGCCGGCGCCGTAGTAGTCCGACACGTTCGCCGCCTGGGTGTCGCCGGTCGCCTGCTCGAACTTCACCTTCGGGTACTTCTTCGCCTCCGACAGCACGCACGGCTGGAAGCCGTAGGAGGTGCTGAAGATGATCTGGTTGCCGTCGCGGACGAGCTGGTCGATCACCTGGCAGGTCTGCGGCCCCTCGGGGACGAGCTCCTTGTAGGTCGTCTGCACCTTCGAGCCGAGCGTGCTCTGGACGTAGACGCGGCCCTGGTCGTGGGCCTGTGACCAGCCGCCGTCGTTGTGCGGGCCGACGTAGATCCACGCGGCCCTGAAGACGCCGTTCGACTTCGCCGAGCCGGGCGACGTCCCGAGCGCCAGCACGAGCGCGGCCGCGGCGGCCGCGAGCACGACGACGCCGAGCGCGAGCTTCCTCATCCTCACAGTTCCTCTCCTTGCGCCGGGTTGCGGGGGGAGGGTCGAATCTATCCGACCTCCCGCACCGGCACTAGCCCTCGCTCGCGACGCCCTGGAGGACGGGGCTCTCCGCGCTCCACGGGAAGGTGATCCAGCGGTCGGTGCGCCGCCAGACGTAGTCGCACTTCACGGTCGAGCGCGGCTTCTCGTAGAGGACCGCGCAGCGCACCTCGCCGACCTTCCCGGCGCAGAACTCCTGCACGAGCCGGAGCGTGGCGCCCGTGTCGGCCACGTCGTCGGCGACGAGCACGCTGGTCTCGGCAAAGTCGACCAGGTCGGGGACCGGCGGCAGGATCATCGGCACGTCCAGCCGCTCGTCGACGCCCGTGTAGAACTCGACGTTCATCGTGAAGGTGTTCTTGACGCCGAGCGCGTAGCCGATCGCGCCGGCGACGAGCAGCCCGCCGCGGGCGATGCCGAGGATGATGTCCGGCACGAACCCGTCGCCGGCGATCGTCTCGGCCAGGTCGCGCGCGCCGACGCCCAGATCGGCCCAGCTCATGACCTCGCGCTCGGTCACGTCCGCGTGAGCGTATCGAGTGCGGCCGTGAGCGCATCGACGGCGAGCGCCATGTCCTCCTCGCTCGAGAGCTCGTCCGGGTGGTGCGAGACGCCGCCGTTCAGCGAGCGGACGAAGAGCAGCGACGCGTTCGGCACGACCATCGCGTCGTGGCCGGCGCCGGAGACGAGCCGCGGCGCGCCGGGCAGCACCGCCGCGAACGCGTCGCCCATCGGCACCGGGTCGGAGCGCCAGTCGACGTCGAAGCCGATCTCGTCGATCAGCGCGTCGAGGAGCGCCGCATCGGCCGAGCGGGCGTCGACCGAGACGGTGACGCGGGCGGGGACGACGTTCGACGCGTTCGGCTCCGCCTCGATGCGGCCGACGGTGGCGACGGTGCCGTCGCGGGCGCACGCGCGCACGTGCAGCACGAACCGGGCGGCCTCCACCAGGGCATCGGCGCGCGCGTCCATCGGCGTCGTGCCGGCGTGGTCGGCGCGGCCCTCGAAGACGCGCGTGCCGCGCGCCTGGCCGGCGATCGCGGTGACGACGCCGAGCGGCTCGCCGAGGCGGGCGAGCACCGGCCCCTGCTCGACGTGCACCTCGAGGTACGCGTCGGGCGCCTCCTCGATGCGCCGGCTGCCCATCGGCCCGGTCTCCTCGGCGCGGAACGCGACCACCGCGAGCTCGCGGTCGGGCAGCCGCCGCGCCGCCTCGATCCCGGCGACGACGCCGAGCGCACCGTCGAAGCGGCCGGCGGTGGGGACGCTGTCGAGGTGCGAGCCGGCCCACACGCGCGCCGCGCCGCGCCCGCCGAACAGGTTGCCGGCCGCGTCGCGCGCGACCTCGAGCCCGGCCTCGCGCATCCAGCCGGCCGCGAGCTCGTGCGCGGCGTCCTCGAGCGGCGAATAGCCGGGGCGATGCTGCGCGATCGCGTAGATCTCGTCGAGCCGCTCGGTGATCACCCGGGCAATGCTCGCAGCACCCGCCAGCCGACGAGCGGAAAGGCGGCGACCGAGACGAACGCGACCTGCCACGACGTCGCGCCGACGAGCGCGCCGAACGCGGTCGGGTAGACGGCGGACAGGCTGAGCATCGTCTGCTGCAGCCCGATCGCGAGGCCGCTGCGCTCGTGCCCCGCAAGCTCGACCGCGGCCGCGAAGGAAAGGCTGTTCCAGCTCATCGCGACGACGCCGCCCGCGACGAGCACGGGGACGAGCGCGGCCAGGGGCGCGGCGACGAGCAGCCCCGTCGCCGCGACGAGCGCGGCGGCGGAAAGCGCGATGCGCCTGAACGGCACGAGCCGGCTCCGCACCAGGTCCGACCAGCGGCCGGCGGCGACGCGGGCGCCGATCGCGAGCAGCTGCATCACCGCGAGGATCGCGGCGGCGGAGCTCGTGGTGAGGTCGCGCCGGTCGTGCAGGAAGACGACGGCGAAGCCGACGACGCACATCTGCGGCGCGATCACGAGGGTGCTCGCGACGGAGAGGCGCCAGAGCCGGGCGTCGCGCAGCGGGCTCACCGCCGGCGCTGCGGACGCCTCCGCGCGGCCCGGCCCCTCGCGCACGACGAGGCCGCCCACCGCCGCACCGGCGAGGCACGCGATCCCCATCGCCGCGAACGCCCACGCCACACCGCCCGCGTGCTCGATCGGGGGCAGGCCGAGCGAGACGAGGAAGCCGGAGACCGGGACGGCGGTCTGTCGCAGCCCGAGCGCGAGGCCGCGCTCGCCGGCGGGGAACCAGTGCATGACGGCGCGGCCGCTGGCCGACTGGATGCCGGCGCCCGTCGCGCCGGCGGCGAGGAGCAGCAGCGCGAGCGCGGCGAAGCCGTGCGCGAAGGCGACGCCGACGAGCGCGCAGCCGCACGTCGAGAGCCCCAGCACGAGCACGGCGCGCTCGCCGACGCGGTCGGTCGCGATCCCCCAGGGGATCAGGCTGACGAGCGAGCCGAGCGACGACAGCGAGAGCAGCAGGCCGGTCTGGGTGAGCGTCAGCCCGTACTCGCGGCGGAGGGCCGGCGCGGCGACAGCCACGCCGTACCAGATGGCCGAGTAGGTCGTCTGCGCGAAGGTGCCCGCGCCGAGGACCGCCCAGCGGTAGCGCGTCACGCGGCTGCGAGCAGCTCGCCGATGCGCACGTGCTCGGTGAGCAGCCGGGCGAAGCGGGCAGGGTCGCCGGCGACGTAGGCGCGGCAGAGGTCGCGGCCGGCGGAGTAGGTGATCGCGTACGCCCGCCATGTCGGGTCGGTGACGAACGAGACGTTCTGGGCCGCCTGGTCCCGCGTCCGCAGCGCCCACCGGGCGACGAACGAGATCGCGTCCTCGACCGGGGCGCCGTCCTCGTTGACGAGCAGCGCCGCATCGAGGCCGACGGTGCGCAGCGTCTCGCGGACGCGGGCGATGTCGCGCGCGAGCGCGAGGTCCGCGTCCGGGGCGCGCCGCTGCACGAGCGCGAACACCTCGTGCCACGCCGCCTCGTCGAGGATCGTCTCCGCGCCCGTCTCGGCGATCCCCTCGCTGAGCACGGCCTGCGGGGTGCACACGAGCTGGATCGCCTCCTCGACCGCAAGCCCGCTCAGCACGAAGCGGCGCTCCTTCAGCGAGTGCTCGGTGTGATGCCCGGGATAGACCTCGTGCGCTGCCAGGTGGATCGTCTCGTAGGCGCTCGTTGGCACGTCGGTGTTCAGGACGACCCGGCTGCGCAGGTTGCCGAGGTAGTAGTTGAACGCCCACCACGGCTCGTCGCGAACCCCCTCGAGGTCCGCGCACTCGCCGGCGGGAAGCTCGACGAGCGTGCGGGTGCGCTCGCGGAGGAAGGGGAGCAGCTCGCGCAGGAGCCCGAGCGCGGTCTCGCCGTCGACGAGCTGCGTGTCGCGCCACGCGAGGTAGCGGTCGGCGAGCGGGCCGTCTCCGGGCAGCAGCTCCGCGAGCCTCGCGTGGGCCTCCTCGTAGACGGCGACGGGCGTCCGCTCCGGCCGGACGCGGTAGCACCGCTCGACCTCGTCCACGTAGGAGATCGGCTCGCCCGCGAGCACGCGCGCGTACGCGGCGAGCGCCTCGACCTGGTCGGACAGCCAGCCGTCCTCCAGGTCGGCGAGGAGCGCGTCGGCGTCGTCGGCGAGCCGGGCCGCCTCGACCGGCTCCTCGGCGCGGACGCGCTCGGCGAGGGCGGCCGGGCCGTAGTAGGCGTCGACGAGGCCGTCGACGTGCCGGCCGAGGCGCAGGCCGAGCTCGAGGTAGCGCTCGGCGACCGTCGCCGCCTCCGTCACAGGATGTCCGGCTCCGCTCCGAGCAGGCGCGCGACCGCGGCGCGGCCGCGGTCGCCCATGTCGAGCGTCAGGTCGTTGACGTACATCGCGACGAACTCGTCGGCGGTCGCGGCGTCGATGCCGCGGCCGAAGCCGCGGGCGTAGGCGAGCGCCTCGTCCCGGTGTGCGAGGCCGGCGCCGATCGCCTCGCGCAGAACGTCCGACACGTCGTGCGCGCGCTCGACGTCCCGGCGGAGCGCGACGACGCCGAGCGGCAGCGGCAGCCCCGTCTCGGCCCGCCACCAGTCGCCCAGGTCGAGCAGCTTCACGAGGCCGGCGTCCGCGTAGGTGAGCTGCCCCTCGTGGATCAGCAGGCCGGCGTCGGCGCGCCCGGAGACGACCTCGGCGAGCACCTGGTCGAACGGCAGGTCGCGCGTCCGGACGCCGTCGCCGAGCGCCAGGCGCAGGACGCGCGCCGCGGTGGTGAGCGCGCCGGGCGTCGCGATCTCGACCGCGCGGAGGTCGACGCCGCTCCGGGCGACGACGATCGGGCCGTACCCTTCGCCGAACGACGCGCCGTGCGCGAGCAGCCGGTACCGGTCGGCGACCGCGGGATAGGCGCCCGCCGACAGCGCAGTCACCTCGAGGCGCCCCTCGAGCGCCCACTCGTTCAGCGTCTGGATGTCCGAGGCGACCGGCTCGAGCTCGAGCCCGCGGGTGTCGACGCGGCCGGCGACGAGCGCCCACACCATGAACGCGTCGTCGGGGTCGGCGCTGTGCCCGATGCGGATCGCCACGCCGGCCACGTTACCCTGGTGGTCGTGAGCAAGGTCGCGCTCAGCGAGGCGATCCAGGACTACCTGAAGAGCGTCTACAAGCTCGAGGCGGCGAGCGGCCGCGTGACGATCGGCGCGCTCGCCCGGGACCAGGGCGTGTCGCCCGCGTCGGCGTCGGTGATGGTGAAGAAGCTGGCGGCGCTCGGGCTGCTCGAGCACGAGCCGTACCGGGGCGCGCACCTGACCGGGGCGGGGGAGCAGGTGGCGCTCGAGGTGATCCGCCACCACCGCCTGCTCGAGCTGTACCTCGCGCGCACGCTCGGCGTGCACGTCGACGACGTCCACGACGAGGCCGACCGGCTGGAGCACGTGATCTCGGAGGAGCTCGAGGCGCGCATCGACCGGGCGCTCGGCTACCCGACGCACGACCCGCACGGCGACCCGATCCCGGACGCCGACCTCAACTGGCCGGGCGCGTAGCCCTACGACCTGCCGAAGAAGAACTTCTCGAGCGGGGCGAGCAGCTCCTCGCGGCGGAACGGCTTGACGCGCACGCCGGCGCCGTCCTCCTCGGAGACGACGGCGTCGTCCTCGAGCGCCGCGTTCGCCGCCTCGAGGCAGTCGTCGAGCTCGTACCCCTCCCACAGGTAGTCCTCGGCGCGCGGCGAGGCCGCCTCGCGCAGCTCGGGGTTCACCTGGCGGCCGACCGCCCAGACGGCGCCCGGGCGGCGCTCGATCCACAGCACGACCCGCTCGCGGCGGCCGGCGTCGTCGAGACCGTCAACGATACGTTCGGCGAAGCGCCCGTCCTGCCCGGGAGCCTTCACGGCACCGACTATACAATCGGCGGCATGGGGCTCGTCGACGCGATCAAGGGCGCCTTCTCGTTCCTCTCGTCCCGGTCGCAGAACGAGGAGCGGATCGCCCAGTACCTGATCCGGGAGCACCACCGCGGCCGGCCCGTCGCCGAGGTGCTGGAGGACCACTACGTGACGAACCGCTGCACGCCCGAGCAGATCCACCGGCTGCTCGACCGGCCGGAGGTGATCCACGCGATCGGCGCAGACCTCGTCGACGAGGCGCGCGCCCGGCTCTAGGAACCGCGGAGGAGCTCGACCACCCGGGCGGCGGCCGCGACGTCCCACGCGGCGAGCCCGTTCGACTTGAAGACGACGACGTCGTCGTCGTGCTCGCGGCCGCGCAGCTCGCCGGCCACGACCTGTCCGAGCTCGTGCACCTCCAGCCAGTCGAGCACGCCCCGCTCGACCGGCTCGATCAGGTCGCCGGCCTCGAGCCTCGCCTGCTCGACGGAGTCGGTGCACACGAAGCTCGCCCGGTCGAGGACGACGTTGTCGAGCTCCCGGGCGGCGGGCTCGTTCGCGCCGATCGCGAGCACGAGCGCCCCCTCCCGCAGCCACTCGCCGCGCACGACCGGGTCGCGCGACGTGGTGGCGGTGACGACGACGTCGCACGCGGCAGCCTCGCGCGCCTCCCCGGCCGGCTCGGCGCCGTGCTCGCGGCAGAACGCCTCGAGCCTGCCCGCGTTCGGGCACCAGGCGACGATCCGGTCGGCGGGGAGCGCCTCGCGCAGCGCGGCGACGTGGGCCGCCGCCTGGCGGCCGCAGCCGAGCACCCCGACGCTGGCGGCGTCCGGGCGCGCGAGCAGGCGCGCGGCGAGCGCGGACGCGGCGGCGGTGCGCCGCTCGCCGAGCACGTTCGCCTCGACGATCGCCGCCACCTCGGCGCGCTCGAGGGAGAAGAGGACGACGAGGAACGGGGCGCCGCCGGGCAGCCATGCGAACGTCTTCAGCCCGGCGTAGCCGAGCTCGAGGTCGACACAGGGCATGACCGCGAACACGCCGTCGGGAAGCTCGGCGCGCACGCGCGCCGGGTTGACGACGGCGCCGCGCGCGCTGCGTGCGAACGACCCTTCGACGGCGGCGAGCGCCTCGGCGGGCGTGAGCAGCTCCGCGACCTGGGCTTCGGTCACGTACAGGGGCACAGACGGGAGCTTACGAGCGGCGCGGATCGCGCCTGCGCCAACCGGCAGTGGAGCAGCACAGCGGCACGAAATGCGCCCGGCATGATTCGAACATGCGACCTCTGCCTCCGCAGGGCAGCGCTCTATCCCCTGAGCTACGGGCGCCCGGTGGGCCAGTGTAGCCGCGCGGCGGCGCCGCCGACCGTCAGCTCCGCGTCGTCGGGAACCTCGACCCGCACGTAGGCGAGCGCGAGGCCGTCGACGGCGCTCGTCACGCGGCCGACCTCCTTCTCGCCGTGCAGCACGGGAGTCTCGGGGGCGGGGGCGCCGTCGAGCTCGAGCACGCGCAGCCGGCGGTTGACCTTGCCGCGGTAGTGCTGGCGGGCGACCGGCTCCTGCCCCGGGAAGCAGCCCTTGGCGAAGGAGATCGCGCGCTCGTCGAGGCCCGCCTCGGCGGGCAGGACGCGGTCGTCGATCTCGGCGCCGTAGCGGGGCGTGCCGGCTTCGATCCGGCGGCGCTCGAGCTCCTCGTCGGAGAGGGTCGGCTCGAGCCCGGCGTCGAGCACCTCGACGGCGGGGACGCGGTAGTCGCGGTTCGGGATGCCGTCGGCGCCGCCGAAGACGATCGTCGAGGAGTGCTGCTCGAGCGCGATCTCGCAGCGGGCGGCGAAGCGGGCGCGCAGCAGCTCGCGCCGAAGCGTCTCGCCGAGCTCCGGCTCGGTCAGCAGCAGCACGTCGTCCTCGCCGCGCCGCCAGACGAGCGCCGGAGCGACGACCCGCGCCTTCGGGGTGAGGAGCAGCGCGTCCGCCGACCCTTCGGCGGGGACGTCGTTCGTCAGCATCCGGTTCAGGTACTCGACCGCCTGCGGGCCCTGCACGCGGACGTAGGCGCGCGGGCGGCGGGCTGTCTCGCGTGTGACGGCCCCCATCGCCTCCTAGACTAGACAGGGTGTTCCGGTCGAAGGCGGAGGCGAAGGTGCGCGAGGCGGGCTACGACCCGGCGCGCCTGCCTCCCGGCCAGTACCTGACGGAGAAGTGGCCCGTCCTCCACGCGGGGTCGGTGCCGCACTACGCGGACCTCTCGACCTGGACGCTGCGCGTCTTCGGCGAGGTCGAGGAGGAGCTCGAGCTGACGTGGGAGGAGCTGTCGCAGCTGCCGCGCAGCGCGAACGTGCAGGACATCCACTGCGTGACGCGGTGGTCGAAGTTCGACACGAGCTTCGAGGGCGTGCACTGGCGCGAGCTCGCGAAGCTCGCCCGGCCGACGCCGGCCGCGCGGTTCGCGGTCGCGCACGCGGAGGCCGGCTTCACCTCGAACGTGCCGCTCTCGTTCCTCGAGGCCGACGACGCGATCCTTGCCACGCACGGGGACGGCGCGCCGCTCACGCCCGACCACGGCTACCCGCTCCGCCTCGTGATCCCCGGCAAGTACTTCTGGAAGAGCGCCAAGTGGCTGCGCGGCATCGAGCTCACGGCGGTCGACAGGCCCGGCTTCTGGGAGCGCTACGGGTACTCGAACGACGCCGACCCGTGGGCCGAGCAGCGATATGCGTTCTAGTTCACTCCTTCGAGGGATCGGGCGGGGGCGCGGCCGCCCCGATAGCTAGGGCAAGCACCATCCTCCCCAAATCCCCAGAGAGAAGGGCCGCCTCTCGGCGGCCCTTCTCTTTGGTCCTGCCGAGCCCTCGGGCTCGCTACATCATCCCGCCCATGTCCGGCATGCCGGCGCCGGCGCCGGCGGTCTGCTTCTCCGGAGCCTCGGCGACGATCGCCTCGGTGGTGAGGATGTTCTTGGCGATCGACGCGGCGTTCTGCAGCGCCGAGCGCGTGACCATCGTCGGGTCGGTGATGCCGGCCTTGACGAGGTCGGTCACCTCGCCGGTGTCGACGTTCAGGCCCTGGCCCGGCTTCGCCTGGCGGACCTGCTGCACGACGACCGAGCCCTCGAGCCCGGCGTTCGTGGCGAGCTGGCGGAGCGGCTCCTCGAGCGACTTGATGATGATCTGCGCACCGGTGCGCTCGTCACCCTCGAGCGACTCGAAGAGACCGTCCTTGACCTTGTCGGACGCGTTCAGGAGGGCGACGCCGCCGCCCGGCACGACGCCCTCCTCGAGGGCGGCGCGCGCGGCCTGCAGCGCGTCCTCGACGCGATGCTTGGTCTCCTTCATCTCGGTCTCGGTGGCGGCGCCGACCTTGACCACGGCGACACCGCCGGACAGCTTCGCGAGGCGCTCCTGGAGCTTCTCGCGGTCGAAGTCGGAGTCGGTCGTCTCGATCTCGGACTTCAGCTGCTTGATCCGGGCCTTGATCGCCTCGCCGTCGCCGGCGCCGTCGATGATCGTCGTCGTGTCCTTCGAGACGACGACCTTGCGGGCGCGGCCGAGCTGCGAGAGCTTCGTGTTCTCGAGCTTGAGGCCCATCTCCTCGGTGATCACCTCGCCGCCCGAGAGGATCGCGATGTCCTCGAGCATCCGCTTGCGGCGGTCGCCGAAGCCGGG
>DASRGA010000012.1:0-10602 GCA_035651295.1 Gaiellaceae bacterium
GGCACCATGGCGGGATCAGCGACGCCGCCGACTTCCTGCCGTTCGTGCTCCGCCACCTGCCCGCACCGCCGGCGCGCGTGCTCGAGGTCGGCTGCGGCGACGAGGGCGGCCTCGTGCCCGAGCTCGCGGCGCGCGGCTACGACGTCCTCGGCGCGGATCCGAACGCCCCCGTCGGCGAGCGGTACGTGCGCGCCGGGCTCGAGACGCTCCCCGTCGAGCCGTGGGACGCGGTCGTCGCCGGTCGCGTGCTCCACCACGTCGAGCCGCTCGACGGCGGCGTCGCACGGCTCGCGTCGTTCGCGCCGCTCATCCTCGTCGACGAGTTCGCGCCGGAGCTGATCGCCGGCGCCGCCCAGGCGTGGTACGACGAGCGGCGGGTGGCCGCCGGCGACGTCCGCGCGCCCGCGAGCATCGACGAGTGGCGCAGCCACCGGGAGCACCTGCATCCGTCCGGAAGCGTGCTCGCCGCGCTGCGCCGTCACTACGACGAGCGTGAGCTCGCATGGGTGCCGTACCTCCACCGCTGGCTGCGCTCGGCCGCGATCGAGGCCGAGGAACGTGCGGCCGTCGCGGCGGGCGAGCTGCCGGCGATCGGCTGGCGCTGGGCCGGGGTCAGACGAGCCTGAGCAGCGCGCCCTCGTGCTCGAGCAGGAAGCGCTTCGTCTCGAGCCCGCCGCCGAAGCCGGTCAGCGAGCCGTCCGAGCCGATCACCCGGTGGCACGGCAGGACGAGCGGCAGCGGGTTCCGGCCGTTCGCGGCGCCGACCGCGCGGGCCGACGCCGGGCCGAGGCCGAGCCGCCGCGCCTGTTCCCCGTAGCTCACCGTCTGTCCGTACGGAATCGTCGCGAGCGCGAGCCAGCAGCGCCGCTGGAAGGCGGTGCCGTCGAGCTCGAGCGGCAGGTCGAAGGCGACGAGCTCGCCGGCGAAGTACGCGTCGAGCTGCCGTGCCGCCTCGTCGAGCACGGCCGAGCGCCCCTCGTTCCGGACCCGGCCGAAGCGCACGCCGCGGAGCGCCGTGTCGGTCGCGACCAGCCCGAGCGGGCCGATCGGGGTGTCGAGGACGGTGCTCGCCATCTCTGCAGGGTAGAACGCGCGCCGGCCCCGGAGCGTGAGGTTCCACAGGCTGTGAGTGGGCTGTTGAAAACGAGCGAATCCCGCAAAGTGCGGATGCATCGGACCGGTGCGCCTTGAACCGGTGCGCGAGCGGGGATAGGTTCCCGAGTGCACCGAGCGCGGGGCGTGAGTAGGTCGAAGCCGTCCACGAGGGCCATAGGCGGAAGCCGAAGGCCAGTGGGGGCGGTGGACGAAAACGCCACCGGCTCGGTGAATTTTTGCCCGCGCCCGGGTGCTGCGCGGCTGCGGACAGCCCGACGACGGACAGGGGCGCACGGACACAGGTGGGGCAGGGCGAACTGAAGGTTCCGCGGCAGCGCCTCGACGAGGAGAAGATCGAGACGCTGCGGGCATGGGGCGAAGGGCTGCAGAGCGACGGGCGCGAGGAGGTGCGCGCCGCGGGACGCGCCATCACGCTGCTCGTCGAGGAGATCGAGCACCTGAACGTCGATCTCTGGAACGCCCGCGCCGAACGGCTCGATCAGGGCCCGTTCACGGCCGACGGCGGGGCGCGCCGGCTGCCTCCGCCCCTGCCGTCCCTGTAGGGAAGGCGGCGCGCGAAGGGGGAAGCTGATGTCCGTCAGTCCCACGCGCAGCGCGCGCCGCCGCTCAGGGCATCGGCAGGTTCATTCCGCGGCTTGAGCAGGGGAAACGAGCTCGTAGGAGCGCAGGCGGGCCTCGTGCTCCCAGATCGCGGAGGCGAGGATCAGCTCGTCGGCCTGCGTCTCCGCCGCGAACGCCGCCAGGCCCGCCCGCACCGTCTCCGGCGAGCCGACGAACGAGCGCGCAAGCATCGCCGACGCACGCACCTTCTCCTCCGGCCGCCAGTACGCCTCGATGTCGTCGATCGGCGGCGGCAGCTTGCCCCGCCGGCCTCGGTGGATGTTCGTGAACGACTGCTGCAGAGAGGTGAACAGGCGGCGCGCCTCGTCGTCGGTGTCGGCGACGATCGCGTTCGCCGCGACCATCGCGTACGGCCGATCGAGCTGCGCGGAGGGCTGGAACCGCTCCCGGTAGAGCTCGAGCGCCGGCAGCAAGGCGTCCGGCGCGAAGTGCGACGCGAACGAGTACGGCAGGCCGAGCATCGCCGCGAGCTGCGCTCCGTACAGGCTCGAGCCGAGGATCCAGAGCGGCACCTTCGTGCCGGCGCCCGGCGTCGCCACCACGAGCTGTCCCTCGCGCGGCTCGTCGAGCCACCGCTGCAGCTCGACGACGTCCTGCGGGAACGTGTCCTCGGCCGCCGGGTTCCGCCGCAGGGCGGCGATCGTCAGCCGGTCGGTTCCCGGCGCGCGGCCGAGGCCGAGGTCGATGCGGCCGGGATGCAGCTCGGCGAGCGTCCCGAACTGCTCCGCGATCAGAAGCGGCGCGTGGTTCGGCAGCATCACGCCGCCGGCGCCGACCCGGATCGTCTCCGTGCCGGCGGCGACGTGCGCGATCACGACCGAGGTCGCAGCGCTCGCGATCCCCGCAGCGTTGTGGTGCTCGGCGAGCCAGAAGCGCCTGTAGCCCCGCCGCTCGGCCTGCCGGGCCAGGTCGAGCGAGTTGCGGAGCGCCGCGGCCGCCGTCGAGCCTTCCGGGATCGGCGCCAGGTCGAGGATCGAGAGCGGCGGCAGGCTCACCTCCCCAGCATGCAGACTCGGCGGCATGCGCTGCGCCGTCGTCGGAGCCGGAATCGCCGGGCTGGCGATCGCGCGGGAGCTGCAGGGCCGCGGCGTCGAGGTCGCCGTCTACGAGCGGACGGGCGTCGGCGCCGGCGCCTCCGGCGTGCAGCCCGGCGGCGTCCGCCAGCAGTGGGGCACACGCGTCGCCTGCCGGCTGGCGCGCGAGTCGGTCGCGTTCTGGCGTGAGGCGACCGAGCGGCTCGAGTCGCGCGTGCCGCTGGAGCTGCGACGCGGCGGCTACCTGTTCACGGCGAAGTCGGCCGAGACGCTCGAGCGGCTCGCCGAGAACGTGCGCGTCCAGAACGAGGAGGGAGTCCCGTCGCGGCTCGTCTCCGCCGACGAGGCGGCCGAGCTCGTCCCGGGCCTCGCCGCGGACGCGATCGCCGGCGCGGCCTGGTGCGGGGAGGACGGCTACTTCGACCGGCCGCAGTCGGTCGTCGAGGCGTTCGCGCGCGGGCTCGACATCCGGCGCCAGACGGTGCGCCGGGTCGGCGAGCTCGACGCCGACGCCGTCGTGGTCGCGGCGGGCCTCGACACGCGCTCGCTCGTCCCCGGCCTGCCGCTCGCCGCCGAGGATCGGCTGCTCTTCCTCAGCGAGCCGATCGGCGAGCGCCTGCTCGAGCCGCTCGTGGTCGCGCCCGAGCTCGCGTTCGCCGCCAAGCAGCTCGCCGACGGCCGCGTGCTCGCCAGCGACCTCGCCGGGCAGTCACGCACGCGGATCAGGCAGGCGATCGACGAGCTGCTGCCGCGGCTCGCGTACGTGACGTTCGCGCTGCGCGTCCCCGGCGTCTACGACGTGACTCCGGACCGCCAGCCGATCCTCGGCGCCGTCGACGACGGCGTCTTCGTCGCGTGCGGCTTCTCCGGGCACGGCTTCATGATCGCGCCGGCCGTGGCGCGCATCGTCGCCGGCGCCGTCCTCGGCGAGCGCGACCCGGTGCTCGACGTGCTCGGGCCGGACCGTTTCGCCGCCGGCCGGCTCGTGCCGGAGCCGCAGCTCGTCTGAGATCATCGTCCCGTGACCGAGATGCGCCTGTACGACCTGCGCGTCACCGTCGAGCGCATCGAGGGCCGCAGCGTCTGCGGGCTCGAGGTCGGCGACTACTTCGAGCTGACCGAGTCGAGCCGCGTGCGCATCCCCGACGGCAGGCACTTCTGCCTCTACGCCCTCCAGTCGGTGCTGCCGCTCCTGCCCGCGAAGCAGCGCCGCCTCGCCGGCGAGGACTGGCTCGAGCGCGACAGCCTCGTCTGCTGCCCGGACCCGGACGAGCGCGTGATCATGCGCATCGAGCGGATCGGCGAGCGCTCGCTCGTCACCGAGGAGCTCACCTGAGCGCGTTCGAGCTCGGGCTCGGCCTCCAGTCCGACAAGACCGTCGAGCAGTACGAGCAGATCGCGCGACGGTCGGAAGCCGCCGGCTTCGACGTGCTGTCCGTCTTCCAGGATCTCTTCTTCCCGCCCGCGATCGTCCCGCTCGTCGCGATGGCGCGCGTCACCGAGCGTGTGCGGCTCGGCCCGGCGGCGCTGAACGCGCAGACGCTCCACCCCGTCGAGATCGCCGGGCAGATCGCCGCGCTCGACCGCGCGTCGAACGGCCGCGCGTACCTCGGGCTCGTCACCGGCGCCTGGCTCGACCGGCTCGGGCTCGACGAGGAGCGGCCGCTGACGCGCCTGCGCGAGGCCGTCGAGGTCGTGCGGCGGCTCCTCGCCCGCGACGCGGGCGGCTTCGCGGGCGAGCGGTTCACGCTCGCCCCGGGCGCCGCGCTGACCTACGAGCCGCTGCGCGCGAGCGTGCCGCTCCTGATCGGCGCCTGGAAGCCGAGGACCGCAGCCTACGCGCGCACCGTCGCCGACGAGGTGAAGATCGGCGGCAGCGCGAACCCCGACCTCGTCCGGCTGATGCGCGAGTGGCTCGGCCCGGACGGCCCGCGCATCGTCGTCGGCGCCGTCACCGTCGTCGACCAGGACGGCGGCGCCGCGCGGGCACGCGCCGCGAAGGAGGTGGAGCTGTACCTCGACGTCGTCGGAGCGCTCGACCCGACGCTCGAGCTGAAGCCCGGCGAGCGCCCGCCGCTCGACCGCTTCACGCTCGCCGGCACGCCCGACGAGGTGGCGGCGCAGGCCGCGCGGCTGAGGGACGCCGGCGCGCACCGCGTCGAGTTCGGCACGCCGCAGGGCTCGCTCGCCCTCCTCTGCGACCGCGTGCTGCCGGCCCTGCGCGGCTAGCATCGGTCGCTTCGTGACGACGGCTCCCGCGTCGATCTCGCCGCTTCCTCGCGGACGCCTCCGCCGCCTCGGCGGAGCGCACGGCTTCGCCCGGTTCGTCGCGCGCCGCATCGCGGCGCTCGCGCTGCTGCTGGTCGGCATCACCGCCGTCGCGTTCGTGCTCACGCAGCTCGTTCCCTCGAACGCCGTCGCCACGAACCTCGGCGAGCAGGCCGCGGGCGACCCGGCCGCCGTCGCCGCCTTCAAGCACCACTACGGGCTCGACCGGCCGCTGCCCCAGCGCTACGGCCTCTACCTCTGGCACACGCTGCACGGCGACCTCGGCCAGTCGTCGCTCACCCACGACGCCGTCACCCACGACCTCGGCCAGACGATCCCCGCCACCGCCGAGCTCGCCCTGTACGCGGTGCTGTTCGCGGCGATCGCCGGGATCACGTTCGGCGTCGTCGCCGCGCTGCGGCGCAACAAGCCGACCGACCACCTCCTCCGCGTCGCCTCGCTCGCCGGGATCTCGATGCCGACGTTCTGGATCGCCCTGATCGCGCTGTACGTCGGCTTCTACCGGCTCAACTGGTTCCCCGGCGCCGGCCGGCTCGAGCCCGGCGTCGACCCGCCGAAGAGCATCACCGGCCTGTACACGATCGACGCGCTCCTGCACGGCGACCTCGGGCTTTTCGGGCAGGCGTTCCACCACCTGGTGCTGCCGGCGCTCGTGCTCGCCGCCTTCAACGTCAGCCTGCTGACGCGTTTCACGCGCTCGGCGGTGCTCGAGGTGATCGGCAACGACTACGTGCGCGCGGCGCGCGCGAAGGGGCTGCCCGGCCGGGTCGTCGTCGTCCGCTACATCCTGCGGGCCGCGCTGCCCGCGGTCGTCACCGTGCTCGGGCTCGTGTTCGCGAACGTGCTCACCGGCGCCGTGCTCGTCGAGAAGATCTTCTCCTGGCCCGGGATCGGCCAGTACGCCTACGAGGCGGCGGTCAACCTCGACGTCCCGTCGATCGCCGGGGTCAGCATCTTCGTCGCGGTCGTCTACGTCACCGTCAACTTCGTCGTCGACGTGCTCTACGGCGTGATCGACCCGAGGATCCGGCTGACGTGACCGTGATCGCGCTGCCGCGGATCCGGCTCGGCCCCGCCTGGCGCCAGCCGCTCGCCGTCGCGGGCCTCGCGATCGCGCTCGCGTGGATCGTGATCGCGATCTTCGCGCCGCTGCTCGCCCCGCACAGCTCCCTGGCCCAGAGCTTCCCGGCCTCGCAGAGCCCCTCGTGGGCGCACCCGTTCGGCACCGACGAGCTCGGGCGCGACGTCTTCAGCCGCGTGATCGACGGCTCGCGCGTCACGCTGCCGATCGCCGTCGTGCTCGTCGCGCTCGCCGCGACGATCGGCAGCACCGTCGGCGCGGTCGCCGGCTACTTCCGCGGCGTCGCCGACGGCGTGCTGATGCGGCTCGTCGACCTCGTGTTCGCGTTTCCGCCGATCATCCTCGCAATGGTCGTCGCGGCCGTGCTCGGCCGCGGGCTCTTCAACGCCGCGCTCGCGATCGTCGTCGTCGCCTGGCCGTCGTACGCACGCGTCGCGCGCGGGCTCGTGCTGCAGGTCGGCGACTCGGAGTTCGTCCAGTCGGCGCGGCTGCTCGGCGCGTCGTCGCGGCGGACGCTCTTCCGCGACGTGCTGCCGAACGTCGCCGGCCCGATCCTCGTGCTCGCCACGCTCGACCTCGCGAACGCGATCCTGCTCCTCTCCGGCCTCTCGTTCCTCGGCCTCGGCGCGCAGCCGCCGAAGGCGGAGTGGGGGTCGATGGTCGCCGAGGGCACGCAGTACTTCCAGTGGTGGTGGATCGGGACGTTCCCCGGCCTCGCGATCTTCACCGTCGTGCTGGCGTTCAACTTCCTCGGCGACTCGCTGCGCGACGTGTTCGACCCGCGCACCGCGCGGAGGGTCGAGGAGTGAGCACGCTCGCGGTCGAGGGGCTGCGCGTGCGGCTGCCGACGCCGGCCGGCGAGGTGACCGTCGTCGACGGCGTCGACTACGAGGTGCAGCCCGCCGAGGTGTTCGGGATCGCCGGCGAGAGCGGCAGCGGCAAGACGATCTCGATGCTCGCGCTGCTCGGCCTGCTGCCCGACGGATCGTCGGTCGAGGGGTCGGCGCGCTTCGGCGGCGACGACCTGCTGACGATGCCGCGCCGCCGCCTCCGTGCGGTCTCCGGCCGCGACATCGCGATGGTCTTCCAGGACCCGTTCACGTCGCTGCACCCGATGCTCTCGGTGGGGAGGCAGCTGACCGAGCACGTGCGGCTGCACCTCGGACTCGACCGCGCCGCCGCCGAGAAGCGCGCCGTCGAGCTGCTCGCCGACGTGCGCATCCCGGATCCGCAGACGGCGCTGCGCCGCTTCCCGCACCAGTTCTCGGGCGGCATGCGCCAGCGGATCGCGATCGCGATCGCGCTCGCATGCCGGCCGCGGCTGCTGATCGCCGACGAGCCCACGACGGCGCTCGACGTCACCGTGCAGGCGGGCATCCTGCGGCTGCTCGACCGGCTGCGCCGCGAGCACGAGCTCGCGGTGGTGCTGATCACGCACGACCTCGGCGTGCTCTCCTCGGTGGCCGACCGCGTCTCGGTCTTCTACGCCGGACGGATCGTCGAGTCGGGCGGGCGCGAGGACGTGCTGCGCCGCCCACGGCATCCGTACACGCGCGCGCTGCTCGACGCCCTGCCGCATCCCGAGTCGGAGAGGGAACAGGATCTCGTCGCGATCGAGGGCGCGCCGCCGACGCCCGGCGCCATCCCGCCCGGCTGCGCGTTCCACCCGCGCTGCGCCCACCTCGTCGAGAACTGCCGCCACGTGGTCCCGCCGCTCCTCGGCGCCGGCGAGGGCCGCCGCCTCGCCTGCCACGTCGACCCGTTCAAGCCGTGAGCGCACTCGAGCTGAACGACGTCGTCGTCGACTACCACGGGCGAGGCGGGCGCGTGCGCGCGGTGGCGGGGGCGAGCCTCGCGGTCGAGCGCGGGCGCATCGTCGGGCTCGTCGGCGAGTCGGGCTGCGGCAAGTCGACGCTCGCGCGCGCCGCGGTCGGGCTCGTCGCCACGAGCGGCGGCACCGTCACCTTCGAGGGGCGCGAGGTGACGCCGCTCCGCCGCCGCGCCCGCCCCGCCGACCTCGTGCGCCTGCAGCTCGTCTTCCAGAACCCGTACTCGTCGCTCAACCCGCGGCGCACCGTCGGCAGTCAGGTCGCGGACGGCTCGCCGGGCGTGGACGTCGCTGAGCTGCTCGAGCTCGTCGGCCTGCCGCAGAACGCCGCACGCCGCTTCCCGCACGAGTTCTCGGGCGGGCAGCGGCAGCGGATCGCGATCGCGCGCGCGCTCGCGGCGCGGCCGTCGGTGGTGGTGCTCGACGAGCCGCTCGCGTCGCTCGACGCCTCGGCGCAGGCCCAGCTCGCGAACCTCCTGAAGCGCCTCTCGCGTGACCTCGACGTCGGCCTGCTGCTCATCTCGCACGACCTCGCGATCGTGCGCCACGTCGCCGACCGCGTGTCGGTCATGTACCTCGGCCGCATGGTCGAGACGGCGCTGACCGGGCCGCTCTGGGACCGGCCCGCGCACCCCTACAGCGAGGCGCTGATCGCGGCGGTGCCGCGCGCGGACGGCGCCGGGACGCTGCCAGAGGCCCTGCCGGGCGAGGTGCCCGACCCCGCGCAGCCGCCGACCGGCTGCCGTTTCCATCCGCGCTGCCCGTACGCGTTCGCGCGCTGTCCCGTCGAGGAGCCCCCGCTGCTCTCGCTTGCGGGTGACCGCGCCGCCGCGTGCTGGCTGCAGGAGGCGGGCCGGCCGCCCGCCCAACTCGCCCGGACCGGCGGCGTCGAATAGGGTGGAAAGCCGAACCCCGCGGACAGAAGGAGGAGTTCCCAAGTGAGTCGTCTTCCAGCACGGCGCTGGCGGGTGAGCGTGCCGCTCGCGGCGCTTGCCGCGCTCGCGTGCGCCGCAGCCGCGATCGCCGCGACGAGCCAGAAGGCAGCGGGCTCGACGCTCGTGATCGACAACTCGTTCACGATCAAGACGTCCGACCCGCAGCGTGCGTTCGACCCGACCGCGTCGATCGTCGACCGCGGCATCTACGACACGCTGTTCACGTACGACAAGGGCGACCTGGCCCACCCGGTGCCGCTGCTCGTGACGACGTGGAGCGCGACGAACGGGGCCACCCGGTTCACGTTCAACCTGCGCCACGACGTCCACTTTGCGAACGGCGACCCGCTCACGTCCGCGGACGTCGTCTTCTCGCTCAACCGGCTGATCAACCTGAAGGGGAACGCGTCGTTCCTGCTCGACGGGATCGTGATCAAGCCGAAGGGCCGCTACGCCGTCGTGATGTCGTCGAAGACGCCGGCCGGCCAGCTGCCGGCGATCCTCGCGAACCCGTCGACGGGCATCGTCAACTCGAAGCTGCTGAAGGCGCACGGCGGCACCGCGTCGGTCGGTGCGAACACCAAGGACAAGGCCGAGTCGTTCCTCAACTCGTCCGCGTCCGCCGGCGCCGGCAGCGGCCCGTACGTGCTCGCCTCGTACAACGGCCAGTCGCAGATCACGCTGAAGCGCAACACGAAGTACTGGGGCGCGGTCAAGCCGGGCTTCGACACGGTCGTCGTCCGCAACATGGTCGCGGCGACGCAGCTGATCAACGTCGGCCGCGGCACCCACGAGGTCGCGATCGACCTCGCGTCCGACCAGGCGCAGACGCTGAAGTCGAACCCGCGCGTCAAGGTGTCCCTCCAGCCGTCAACATGGGTGTTCTGGCTGTTCGCCAACAACGACCCGTCCGTCTCGCCGGTGACGTCGAACAGGCAGTGGCAGACCGCCGTGCGCTACGGGCTCAACTACAAGTCGATCCTGTCCGTCGCCGGGCCGGGCGCCTACCAGACGCCCGGGATCATCCCGTCGATGTTCGCCGGCGCGCTGCCGGCGAAGGACGCGGTGAAGCAGGACGTCGCGAAGGCGAAGGCCGCGCTGCAGAACTCCGGCGAGGGGAGCCAGAGCGTGACGCTCGAGTATCCGAGCGACCTGACGATCAACGGCGTCCCGTTCACGACGCTCGCGCAGAAGGTGCAGGCGAACCTGCAGGCGATCGGCATCAACGTGCAGCTGTCGGGCTCGCCGACCGGCACCTGGCTGACGAGCTACCGCAGCGGCAAGATGGCGTTCGGCCTGTCGCTGTGGGGGCCTGACTACCCGGACCCCGCCGACTACCTGACCTTCGCCCCGGGCGAGCTCGTCGGGTTGCGCGCCGGCTGGGCGAAGGGCGCCGCGCCGGCGATCGAGAAGACCGCCAACGCGGCCGCCGTGGCGACGGATGCGAAGAAGCGGACGGCGCTCTTCCAGCAGTTCCAGACCCAGCTGAACGCGTCCGGCCCGTACTTCCCGCTCATGCAGCCGACGCAGGTGTTCGTCGCGACGTCCGATCTCAAGAACGCCGTCTACAACGCGGTGTACTCGATCGACGTGACGAAGGTCGCGCCGAAGTAGCCGCTAGGTGACCTGGAGGGCGGTCGGGTAGGAGTTCAGGCTCCGCCCGCCGCCCTCCTCGACCACGATCACGTTCTCGATCCG
>DASRGA010000013.1:0-14252 GCA_035651295.1 Gaiellaceae bacterium
ATCGCCTTGTCCGGGAGATGCCTGTCCTGGATGTAGCGGTCGGCGAGCGTGGCGGCCGCGGTGAGCGCGTCGTCGGTGATCTTGCAGCGGTGGTGCGCCTCGTAGCGGTCGCGCAGGCCGCGCAGGATCTCGACGGTGTCGCCGGTCGACGGCTCCTCGACGCGGATCTGCTGGAAGCGCCGTTCGAGCGCCGAGTCGCGCTCCAGGTACTTGCGGTACTCGTCGAGCGTGGTCGCGCCGATCGTCTGCAGCTCGCCGCGGGCGAGCGCCGGCTTGAGGATCGACGCGGCGTCGATCGCGCCCTCGGCGGCACCCGCGCCGACGAGATTGTGCAGCTCGTCGATGAACAGGATGATGTCGCCGCGCTGGGTGATCTCCTTCATCACCTTCTTCAGGCGCTCCTCGAACTCGCCGCGGTACTTCGACCCCGCCACGAGCGCGGCCAGGTCGAGGCTGTAGATCTGCTTGCCCTTGAGGATGTCCGGCACCTGGTTTCCCGCGATGCGCTGGGCGAGGCCCTCGACGACGGCGGTCTTGCCGACGCCCGGCTCGCCGATCAGCACCGGGTTGTTCTTGGTGCGCCGCGAGAGGATCTGCATGATCCGCTCGATCTCGTTCTGGCGGCCGACGACCGGGTCGAGCTTCCCCTCGGTCGCGAGCTTCGTGAAGTTGCGCCCGAACTGGTCGAGCAGCTTCGAGCTCTTGCCCTTCTCGCCGGCGCCCTGGGCGCCGGCGCCGCCCTGGCGGCGGCCGGGGCCGGACAGCATGCGGATGATCTCGTTGCGGATCTTCTCCGCGTCGGCGTCGAAGTCGAGCAGGATGCGGGCGGCGACGCCCTCGTTCTCGCGGACGAGCCCGAGCAGGATGTGCTCGGTGCCGATGTAGTTGTGGCCGAGCGACAGCGCCTCGCGCAGCGCCAGCTCGAGCACCTTCTTCGCCCGCGGCGTGAACGGGATCTGGCCGGTCGTGACCTCGTCCCCCTGGCCGACGATCCGCGCGACCTGCGCGCGGACCTCTTCGACGGTGATGTCGAGCGACTCGAGCACACGTGCGGCCAGCCCTTCTTCCTCGCGCAGAAGGCCGAGCAGGATGTGCTCGGTGCCGATGTAGTTGTGCTTGAGCGCGCGCGCCTCGTCCTGCGCGAGTACGACGACCTGACGAGCCCGCTCGGTGAACCGTTCGAACACCCTGTTACCTCACTTCCCGCCCTTCCCGGCGAGACGAACGATGGCTTTTGCCGAGAGGCCATCGTACTCCCCGTGGTGGGGGTGTCGCGCCGGCGTCCTCGGATAGTCGGCACGAAGGGCCCGGGAATGAAGCCCTTTCGTTACGACTTCGGGCGCTGGGCCGGGAAGAGGATCACGTCGCGGATCGAGTCCTTGCCGGCCAGGACCATTGTCAGCCGGTCGATCCCGAGGCCGATCCCGCCGGTGGGCGGCATGCCGTACGAGAGCGCCTCGACGTAGTCGGGGTCGCCCTGCTCGGCCTCCACGTTGCCGCCGGCCCCCTCCTCGCGCTGCCGGGCGAACCGCTCGGCCTGCTCCTCGGCGTCGTTCAGCTCGCTGAACGCGTTTCCGAGCTCCATGCCGCCAACGTAGTACTCGAACCGCTCCACGACCCGCGGGTCGCCGTCGGTCGTGCGGGCGAACGGCGAGAGCTCGATCGGGTAGTCGTAGAGGATCGTCGGCTCGACGAGGCGCGGCTCGATGTAGGCGGTGACCGCCTTGTCCACGAGCTGCGCCCAGGTGCGGTCGCGCGACACGTCGACGCCGCGCTCCTCGAGCCGCCGCTTCAGCTCGTCGTAGTCGGGCGTCCAGAGCTCGAGCGCCTGCAGCTCGTCGACCAGGCGGATGCGCTTCCACGGCGCCTTCACGTCGAGCTCGTGCCCGCGGAACGTCACCTTCGTCGTCCCGAGCGCCTCCCGCGCCACGCACTCGACGAGCGCCTCCATGCGCGCCATCGTGTCCCGGTAGTCGGCGTACGCCTCGTACCACTCGAGCATCGTGAACTCCGGGTTGTTCTTGTAGGTGACGCCTTCGTTGCGGAAGTCCTTGCCGAGCTCGTAGACCTTCTCGAGCCCGCCGACGATCAGCCGCTTGAGGTAGAGCTCGGTGGCGATGCGCAGGTAGAGGTCGGTTCCGAGCTCCCGGTGGTGGGTGACGAACGGCTCGGCGAACGCGCCGCCGTAGCGCGGCTGCAGCACGGGCGTCTCGACCTCGACGAACCCCTCCGAGTCGAGGTAGCGGCGGATCGCCGACACGATCCGCGCCCGCAGCAGGAAGTCGGCGCGGACCTCCTCGTTCATCAGCAGGTCGAGGTAGCGCTTCCGGTAGCGCTGCTCGATGTCGGTGAGGCCGTGGAAGGTGTCGGGGAGGGGCGTGCGGATGCGCGAGAGCAGCACGAGCTCGTCGACGACGAGGGACGGCTCGCCGCGGCGGCTCTTCGCCGCCTTGCCGATCGCGCCGACGACGTCGCCGAGGTGGACGTCCACCTCGCCCGTGCGGGCGGCGGGGCAGAGGAGCTGGATGCGGCCGCTCCGGTCGACGAGGTCGAGGAAGACGAGCTTGCCGAGGTCGCGGCGGGCGAGCACGCGGCCGGCGAGGCGGCGCGTCTCGGCTCCCTCCTGCCCCGCCTCGAGCTCCATCGCCTCGGCGCGGACGGCGGCGACCTCGTCGCGGTCGGGGAACCTCTTCGGGGCGCTCACGGATGGGCCACCATAGCCCAGGCGTGCGGGCCGTCCTCCGGGGTCGCGCCCTCCAGGACGACCTCGAACCCGTGCCGTCGGTAGAAGGAGATGTTCCGCTCGGTGTTCGTCAGGAGCACCGCCGGGACGCCGGCCTGGCGGGCGGCGCGGAGGCCCGGCCGCAGCAGCTCGCCGCCGATCCCCTCGCGCTGGCGGCTCGGCTCGACGCCGATGCCGGCGAGGTACCAGTGCGGCCCGGCCGCCGCCTGCGCGCGCATCACCTCGACGGCGCGGCCGTAGGCGAGGAACGGCATGGTCGTGGCGCCGAGCCGCAGGGGCGTCAGCGCGAGCGCGCGGAGCGTCGGCGCGACGCGCACCGCGGGCCGGCCCGGCGGCAGCCAGCGCGCGGCGCCGACGATCGGCTCCTCCGCGCCCCAGACGTCGGCCGTCGACATCTCGAAGCCGAGGCGGAAGAGCCACGGCATCACGTCCCGGCGCCGGTCGGGGTCGGGGAAGAGCCACGACCAGGCCGGGTCGTCCTGGAACGCGCGCGCGAGCACGGCGCTCGCCTCGCCGTAGCGCGAGCGGTCGAGGCGGACGACGTTCATCTCGCGGCGACCCTAACGGGCGCCGCGCCGGCCGGGAGGCGTCAGGCCGCCTTGATCTCCATGATCTTGAACTTCAGGGCGCCCCGCGGGGCGGCGACCTCGACGACCTCGCCCTTCTTGCGGCCCATGATCGCCTTGCCGACCGGCGACTCGTTCGAGAGCTTGTTCTCGGCGGGGTTCGCCTCGGCGGAGCCGACGATGTGGTACTCGAACGTCTTTCCCTGCTGCATGTCGCGCAGGCGGACGTGCGAGCCGATCGAGACGGCGTCCTTCGAGATCTCCTTCTTCGTGATCACCCGGGCCGAGAGGAGGCGCTCCTCGAGCTGCGCGATCTTGTGCTCGAGCATCGCCTGCTCGTTCTTCGCGTCGTCGTACTCGGCGTTCTCCGCGATGTCGCCGAACTCGCGGGCGACGCGAATCCGCTCGGCGACCTCGCGCCGCTTCTCGTTCCGCAGGACGTCGATCTCCTGCTGGAGCTTCTTGAATCCCTCGGGTGTGAGGATGACTTCCTTCACCGAGCCTCCTGGCTGCCGCCCTCCGAAAACGGGCGGGAATGGTAGCGACGCCGTCAAGTTGGACGCAAGCGGCACCGGGCTACCATTTACGAAGCGTGAACATCGATCTGGGCGAGCACTGGTTCCTGGGCGGGGTGGAGATCCCCGGCCGGCTCGTCCTCGCCCCGATGGCGGGGGTCAGCGTGCAGGCATTTCGCCGCCAGGGCCGCCGCCACGGGGCGGCGCTCGTCTGCTCGGAGATGGTGTCGGTGGCGGGGATCCGGCATCGGAACGAGCGGACGCTCGGCTACCTGCGGGTCGGCCGCGACGAGCATCCGCTCGCGATCCAGATCTTCGGCTCCGACCCGGGGGCGATGGCGGAGGCGGCCCGGATGGTCGAGGCGGCCGGGGCCGACGTCGTCGACGTGAACTTCGGCTGCCCGGTGAAGAAGGTGACGAAGACCGGCGCGGGCGCCTCGCTGCTCGACGACCCGCGGCAGGCCTGCCGGCTCGTGGAGGCGGTCGCCTCGGCGACCTCGCTCCCCGTCTCGGTGAAGATGCGGCGCGGAGTCGAGAACGGGTCGAGGACCTGCCTCGCCGTCGGGCCGCAGCTCGCCGCCGCCGGCGCCGCGTCGCTGACGCTTCATCCGCGCTCGGCGAAGCAGATGTACACCGGCGCCGCGGACCACGCGCTCACCGCCGAGCTCGTCGCGCTGGTCGACGTGCCGGTGGTCGCCTCGGGCGACATCACCTCGCGCGCGAAGGCGCAGTCGGTGCTCGCCACGACCGGCGCCGCCGCGGTCATGGTCGGTCGCGCCGCCCAGGGGAACCCGTGGGTGCTGCGCGAGATGCTGGGCGACGACCGCGAGCCGACGCGGGAGGAGGTCGTCGCGGAGCTGCTCCTCTTCATGCGCGAGACGGTGCGCGAGCTCGGCGAGCAGCGCGCCGCCGGCTTCCTGAAGAAGTTCTACGGCTGGTACCTCGGCCGCGGCCGCTTCCCGCGGCCGTTCAAGCAGGAGCTCGTCGTCATGAAGACGGTGCGCGAGGTCGAGGCGGCGCTGCTCGCTGCCGCGCCGGGCGCGCGCTTCGTGCTCGAGCGGCTCCTCTCCGAGCTGCCCGATCCGGCCGACGAGATCCTGCTCGACTCGCTGCCGATCTCGGTCTACGGCGGCGGGTAGGCCGCGCCGTCACCTCGCCGGCGCGTCGCCCAGGCTCGCGAGCCAGGCGTCCTCGGCCGCGTAGTCGAAGCCGCCCTCGAAGTCGCCGCCGTCGATCTCGGCGAGCCCCGAGGCGAGCCAGTCGAGCTCGCGGGCGATCGTGGCGGCGAAGTCGCCGGCCGGCTCCCAGCCGAGCGCGAGCGCGGCGCTCGTGTCGAGGACGATGCCCGGGCGCCGATCCCACGGGTGGCGGCCGAGGTGCGGCGGGGCGTCGTCGCCGAGCGGGATCTCCCGCCACGCGTGGCCGAAGTGCGCCGCGACCGCGCGGGCGATCGCGAGCCCGTTCGGCGCGTCGGGGTCGGCGCTGTTCAGGATCCGGCGCCCGGGACGGGCGGCGCAGGCCTCGATCAGCGACGCGAGGTTCGCCGCCGCGGTGGGATGGTCGACCCCCTCGCCGCGGCCCGCGAGCAGCACGACCGGCCGCCCGTCGCGGACGCGCTTGACGAAGTGCCACGAGCGGGGCGGCCGGGCGCCGTCGCCGTGGATCTTCGACGGCCGCAGCACGCTCACCGGCGCGCCGCTGTCGAGCAGCACGCGCTCGGCCGCCACCTTGTTCGGGCCGTAGCCCTCCCGCGAGAGGTGGTTCGTCCGCCCGGGCGGCAGGGTCGGCTGCTGCTCGCCGACCGGCCCGTCGAAGCGGGGCGGCTCGTCCGAGTTGGAGTGGTTGCCGCGTGCGTCGACGTAGACCGCCTTGCTGGAGATCAGCACCGTCGAGGAGGCGTCGCGGGCGAGCGGGACGACGAGCTCGGCGTCGGCGGCCGTGAAGCAGATGCAGTCGACGAGCAGGTCGGCGCCGCCGCCGTAGGCGGCTTCGAGCGCGTGCCGGTCGTGGCGGTCGGCGGCGACGAAGCGGCCTCCGGCCGCGGCGACGTCGGCGGGCAGGCGGGCGGGGTCGCGGCCGGTCAGGTCGACCTGCCAGCCGCCGGCGAGGAGTCGCCGCGCCGCCGCGCGGCCGACGAGCCCGGTGCCGCCCAGGATCAGCGCGCGGGGCATCGCCCCGCTACTGCGCGCTCGACCGCTCCCACACGAGCCGCAGCCCGTGCAGGGTCAGCTCCGGGTCGACCGCGGTGATCGTCCGGGAGTGAGGCGCGATCAGGTCGGCCAGGCCGCCCGTGGCGACCACCGGCGCGCCGTCCGCCCCGAGCTCCGCGACGATGCGGTCGACGATCGCGTCCACCTGCCCGGCGAAGCCGTAGACGAGGCCGGACTGGAGCGCGGCGGTCGTCGTCTGCGAGATGACGCGCTCCGGCGCCTCGAACGGGACGCGCGGCAGCCGCGCCGCACGCGCGAACAGCGCGTCCATCGAGACCTCGACGCCCGGGGCGAGCACACCGCCCGCGAACTCGCCGGCGGCGTTGACGACGTCGAAGTTCGTCGAGGTGCCGAAGTCGACGACGACGCACGGCGCACCGTGGCGGACGCGCGCCGCGACCGCGTTCGCGATCCGGTCCGGCCCCACCTCGCGCGGGTCGTCGTAGCGGATCGGGACGCCCGTCGGCACGCCCGGGCCGAGGACGAGCAGCGAGGTGCCCGCCCAGCGCTCCGCGAACTGCTCGTACTCGCGCACGAGCGGCGGCACCGACGAGCAGAGCACGATCCCGTCGAGCGCGTCGAGCTCGACGAACGAACGCAGGAGGACGGCGAGCTCGTCGCCTGTGTGAGTGCGGTCGGTCCCGACGCGGAACTGCTCGGTGAGCCGGTCGCCGGCGAACAGCCCGAAGACCGTCTGGGTGTTCCCGACGTCGATCGCCAGCAGCAACGCCGGCTACAGGTCTTCGATCTCGGAGCGCCCCTCGCCGATCTTCTTGGCGAGCGCCTCGGCGGTGAGGATCGGCTCGTCGCCCTCGCCGCGCAGCTCCTCGATCGTCACGTCGCTCGAGGTGTACACCTGGGCGCGCGGAATCATGCGGGTCGGGCGGTTCTTGTCCCACACCCACACGTCCTCCATCTTCAGGTGGAAGAACGGGTAGTTCGGCTGCGGCACGTACTGGACGTCGAGCTTGTTGCAGAGGTAGGTGGCGTCCTGGGTGAGGACGCAGTAGCGGAAGAGCCCGAAGACGGCGCCGTACTCTTTCTTCAGGCGCAGCTCGGCTTCGGCCTCGAACTCGTCGAGCTCGTCGAGGTGGCTCACGAGCCGGATTGTAGCCCTGCGAGGAGCGCCGACACCCTCCCCCGTCCGGGCACGTCCAGGTCCGGCGCCAGCTCGGCCAGCGGCTCCAGCACGAACAGGCGCTCGTGCAGGAACGGGTGCGGGACGACGAGGCCCGGCTCGTCGAGCTCCGCCCCGCCGAAGAGGAGCAGGTCGAGGTCGATCGTCCGCGGCCCCCAGCGCGGGCCGACCCGCTCGCGGCCGAGGCGCCGCTCGACGTCGAGCAGCAGGTCGAGGAACCGGCGCGCGCCGCACGGCGTCTCGACCTCGGCGACCGCGTTCAGGAACGGCGGCTGGTCGGCGAGCCCCCACGGCTCGGTTTCGACGATCGTCGACAGCCGCCGCGCGCCGATCAGCCCGGCGGCGTCCCGGATCAGCGCCTCCCGGTCGCCGAGGTTCGAGCCGAGGCCGACGTAGGCGAGCGTCACGGCCGTACGACGGTGACCGCCGACCATTCGACGGGCAGCCCGGCGGGGCGCTTCCGCACGCGCACCGACAGGCGCTCCGGCGTGAAGCGGCGCTGCAGCTCGTCGGCGACGGCGGCGGCGAGCGCCTCCAGCAGGTCGTAGCGGTGCGCGTCGCTCACCTCGCGGACGGCCGCCGCGACCTTCGTGTAGTCGACCGCCGCGGCGAGGTCGTCGTCGGCGCCGCGCTCGCCGACCTCCAGCTCGAGGTCGAACCAGAAGAACTGCCCGGACGCCTGCTCCTCCGGGTAGGCGCCGTGACGGCCGAACAGCTCGAGCCCGTGCAGCTGCACGATCACCCGGCGAGCGCCCTCGCGACGGCGAGCGCCTCGACGTGCTCGCGCACGTCGTGGACGCGGAGGATCGCCGCGCCGCGCTCGAACGCGGCCACGGCCGCCCCGACCGACGCCGCCGTCGAGCCGGTCCGCGCGGCCGGGTCGCCGGTGAGCTTCCCGAGCGTGCTCTTGCGGGAGAGGCCGACGAGCAGCGGGCGGCCGAGCTCGGCGAGCTCGTCGAGCCGGCGGACGAGCTCGAGGTTGTGCTCGACCGTCTTGCCGAAGCCGATCCCCGGGTCGAGGCAGACGAGCTCCTCCCTGATCCCGGCGGCGACCGCGAACGCGAGCCGCTCCTCGAGGAAGCGCTTCACGTCGGAGACGACGTCGTCGTAGCGCGGGTCGACCTGCATCGTCCGCGGCTCGCCGAGCATGTGCATCAGGCAGAGGTAGCAGCCGGCGTCGGCCACCACCCCGGCGAGGCCGGGGTCGCCGCGCAGCGCCGTCACGTCGTTGACGAGCTCGGCGCCGAGCGCGAGCGCGCGCTCGGCGACCTCCGCCTTCGACGTGTCGATCGACACGGGCGCGCCGCGCAGCTCCTCGAGCACCGGCAGCACGCGCGCGAGCTCCTCCTCGGCGCTCACGCCCAGCGAGCCCGGGCGGGTCGACTCGCCGCCGACGTCGACGATCGCGGCGCCCTCGTCGAGCATCGCCTGCGCGGTCGCCGCCGCCGCCTCCGGCCGCAGGTTCACGCCGCCGTCGGAGAACGAATCCGGCGTCACGTTGACGACGCCCATCACGCTCGGCGCCGGGAAGCGCTCCTCGATCGGCGTGCGGGCGATTGACATCTTCGAATAATGGCTTGCATGGAGTCCGGTTGGCGCTATCTCGCCCGTATCGCCCGCCGGATCCGCTGGACGGTGATCGGGGCGGTCGGCGCCGGGCTCGCCTGGCAGGCGGCCGCGATCGCCTCGCCGCTCCTCGTCCGCAAGGCGATCGACGCCGGAGTCGTCCACGGAGGCCGCGCCGCGCTCTGGTGGGCGTGCGGCGGCGTCGTCGCGCTCGGCACGGTCGAGGCGGCCGCCGGCGGGCTCCGCCACTACTTCGCGATCCGCAACCGGGCGCTCGCCGACGCGCAGGTCCGCGACTCGATCTTCCGCCGGGCGCTCGAGCTCGACGCCCGCTACCACGACCGCGTCGGCGCGGGCGACCTGATCTCGCGCGCCTCGAACGACGCCGAGCTCGTCGCGCGGGTCTTCGACTCGGCCGGCCACACGATCGCCTACGTGTTCACGCTCGTCGGCGTCTCCACGGTGCTGGCGGTCACCGACTGGCGGCTCGCGCTCGCGGTGCTCGCGCCGCTGCCGCTCGTGAGCATCGGCTTCGGGCGCTACTCGTTCCGCTACGCCGAGCGCACGCGCGTGAACCAGGAGCGGCTCGGCGAGCTGACCGAGCTCGTCGAGGAGAGCATCGCCGGCGTCCGCGTCGTGCAGGGGATCGGAGCCGGCGACGCGCTCCGCCGGCGCTTCCGCCGCAGCTCCGACGACGTCGTCCGCACCGCGCTCTCGGTCGCCGACGTCGACGCGGTGTTCCTGCCGGCGCTCGAGGCGCTGCCGCTGCTCGGCATCCTCGTCGTGCTCTGGTACGGCTCGCACCTCGCGCAGCGGGGCGAGATCACGGTCGGCACCTTCGCGCTCTTCAGCTTCTACCTCGTGCTGCTCGTCGCCCCGCTGCGGACGATCGGCCAGCGCGTCAGCACCGCGCAGCGCGGCGCGGCCGCCGCCGCGCGGGTCGTCGACGTGCTGCGCGCCGAGCCGGCCGTGGTCGAGCCGGCGAGCGCCCGGCCGTTCCCGGAGCGCGCAGACGTCCGCTTCGAGAACGTCCGCTTCTCCTACGGCGACGAGCAGCCCGTGCTCGACGGGCTGACGCTCGAGATCCCCGCCGGCACGTCGCTCGCGCTCGTCGGCGGCACCGGCTCGGGCAAGTCGACGGCGGCGGCGCTGCTCGCGCGCTTCTACGACCCGAACGCGGGCCGCGTCACGATCGGGGGCGTCGACCTGCGCGAGCTCGCGCTCGGCGACCTGCGCCGCAACGTCGGGCTCGTCTTCGAGGAAACGTTCCTGTTCGGCGACACGGTGCGCGGCAACGTCGGCTTCGCGCTGCCGGAGGCGGGCGAGGACGAGATCGAGCGCGCCGCCCGCCTCGCCGGCGCCGACGAGTTCGTCGAGCGGCTCCCGGACCGCTACGAGACGATGCTCGGCGAGCGCGGCTTCTCGCTCTCCGGCGGCCAGCGGCAGCGGATCGCGATCGCCCGCGCGATCCTCGCCGACCCGCAGGTGCTGATCCTCGACGACGCCACGTCGGCCGTCGACGCGGCCAAGGAGCACGAGATCCGCGCCGCGCTCGCACAGGTGATGCACGGACGGACGACGCTCGTGATCGCCCACCGGCCGGCCACCGTCGCGCTCGCCGACCGCGTCGCCGTCGTCGCCGAGGGGCGGATCGTCGAGCAGGGCACCCACGCCGAGCTGCTTGCGCGGTCCGCCGGCTACCGGCGCCTGCTCGCCCTCGCCGAGGAGGCGGCCGCGTGATCCGCGAGACGATCGGGCCGATCCTGCGGCCGTACCGCCGGCCGCTCCTCCTCGCGGGCGCGGCGATGGTCGGGGCGACCGCGATCTCGCTGGCGGCGCCGCTGCTCGTCCGCGTCGCGATCGACCAGGGCATCCGCAGGCACCGGGCCGGGGTGATCGAGCTCGTCGCCGGCGTCTACGTGGCGCTCGTCGTGCTGCGGCCGGTGCTCGAGCGGGCGATCGTCCTGCTCAGCGCCCGCGCCGGCGAGCGCTTCCTGGGCGACCTCCGCGTCGCCGCGTTCGACAAGCTGCAGTCGCTCTCGCTCCCGTTCTACGAGACGACGCGCTCCGGCGTGCTCGTCTCGCGGCTCACCGCCGACGTGCAGACGCTGACCACGTTCACACGGCAGGTGCTCGTCGAGGTGGCGGGGTCGGTGCTCCTGCTCGCGACGTCGGTGGTGGTGCTGATCTGGCTCTCCCCGCTCCTCTCGCTGGTGCTGCTCGTGTCCATCCCGCCGCTCGCCTGGTCGTCGTTCCGCTACGGCAAGCGGTCGCGGCCGGCGTTCCTCGAGCTGCGCGACCGGGTGGCCGACACGATGAGCGCGCTGCAGGAGGGGCTGACGGGCGTGCGCGTCGTGCAGTCGTTCCGCCGCGAGGAGGACCGCTACGCCTCCTACCGCAGGCGCTCGCGCGAGCAGGTGTCCGCGTGGCGGCGGGTCTCGCTCGTCAACATCGGCTTCTTTCCGATGATCGCGTTCGCCCAGTCGCTCGCGCTCGCGGCGCTGCTCGTCGCCGGCGGCTACCTGCACCGCCACGGCCGCGTCTCCGTCGGGACGATCGTCGCGTTCGCGCTCTACCTGCTCTCGCTGTTCGACCCGATCGCCCGCCTCGGCGACTGGTACAGCGAGCTTCAGTCGGGCCGCGCCGCGCTGGCGAAGATCGCCGCGCTGCTCGAGACGCCGGTGACGGTGCGCGGCGGCGGCGCACGGCTGCCGGCGGGCGAGCTGCGCGCCGACGGGGTGAGCTTCGGCTATCCGGGCGCGGAGCGGCCGGCCGTCGCCGGGGTGACGCTCGCCGTCGCGCCCGGCGAGCACCTCGCGCTCGTCGGAGCGACGGGCGCCGGCAAGTCGACGCTCGCGAAGCTGCTCGTGCGCTTCTACGACCCGGACGAGGGGCGCGTGACGCTCGGCGGCGTCGATCTGCGCGACGCGTCGCTCGCCGAGCTGCGCCGGCGGATCGTGTTCGTGCCGCAGGAGGGCCACCTCTTCGCCGGGACGATCGCCGACAACGTCCGCCTCGCGCAGCCCGACGCGGGCGACGAGGAGGTGCGCGCGGCGCTGCGCGCGATCGGCGCGCTCGAGCGGTTCGAGGCGCTCCCCGGCGGCCTCGCGACGGACGTCCGCTCGCGCGGCGTGCGGCTCTCCTCCGGCGAGCGGCAGCTCGTCTCGCTCGCCCGGGCCGCGCTCGCCGACCCGGCGGTGATCGTGCTCGACGAGGCGACCTCCTCGCTTGACCCGCGCACCGAGGCGGACGTGGAGCGGGCGCTGCAGGCGCTCGCCAGCGGCCGCACGATGATCACGGTCGCGCACCGCCTCTCGACGGCCGAGCGCGCCGACCGCGTCGCGGTGATGGAGCAGGGCCGCCTCGTGGAGGCCGCGCCGCACGGCGAGCTCGTCGCGCACGGCGAGCGCTACGCGCGCCTCTGGGCGAGCTGGCAGGCCGGGCTTGCGGCTAGCGCGTGAAGCCGGCGATCAGCTCGGCCGTCTCGAGCGGCGCGTCGAGCTGCGGGGCATGGCCGACGCCGTCGAGCACCACCCAGTCGGCGTCCGGCAGCCACTCCTCGCGGTAGCGCGCGGCGGCCGCAGGCCACGGCAGGACGCGGTCGCGCGCGCCCCAGACGACCCGCACGGGGCAGTCGACCGCCTCCGCGTCGAGGCTCCAGCCCTCGCGCAGCGCGAGCTCCACCATCGGCGCGGCCGCGCAGCGCGCCGCGCCGACGAGCTGGTGGACGAGCAGCTCCGCGGGGATGTGCTCGTAGCTCTCGACGACGATCTCGGTCACCATCCTGCGGCCCTCCGGCGTCGCGACGAACGACTCGGCGTGCGGCGCCAGCGGGACGAGCGCCGCCTGCAGCTCGCGCTGGTGCTCCACCACCTCGACCCACGAGCGGTCGCCGGCCGCCCAGCCGCCGGCGGGCGCGAGCGCGACCACCGACTCGGCGCGGCCGCGCTCGGCGAGCCGCAGCGCGACGTAGCCGCCGAGCGAATGGCCGGCGATGTGGACGCGGTCGAAGCCGGCGTCGTCGAGCACGCCCTCGACGAGCGCGAGCAGCGCCTCCCCGTCCAGCTCCTCCGGCAGCCCCGCCCCGCCGGCGTGGCCGGGCAGCGTCGGCGCCAGCACCTCGTGCCGGCGCTCGAGCGCCGGCAGGACGAGCTCCCACGTGCGCCAGGTGTCGAGGAACCCGTGCAGCAGCAGAAGAGGCGGCCCCTCGCCGCCCCGGTGCGACGGCTCGAACCCGGTCAGCTTGCTTCGGGCTCGGGTGGCTGCATCGCCGCGCCGCCCGGCAGCGGGAACGGCCGCGGCTTCGGCAGCGGCCGCTTCTGCGGCTCGGCGGTCGGCGACGGCGGCGGCTCGTTCGGCTCCGGCGGGAACACGGCGTCCTCGCTCTCGCCGGCGAGCAGGCGCTCGAACTGGTCCTTGTCGATCGTCTCGCGCTCGATCAGGATCTGCGAGATCCGGTGCAGGTCGTCGATGTGCTCGCGCAGCACCTGGAGCGCGAGGTCGTGGCCCTCCTCGATGATGCGGCGGATCTCGTCGTCGATCTCGCGGGCGACCTCGTCGGAGTAGTCCGGCTCGGAGCCCATCTCGCGGCCGAGGAACGGCATGTCGTGGTTGCGGCCGAGGACGCGCGGGCCGAGCTTCTCGCTCATGCCGAAGCGCATGACCATCGCCTTCGCGGTCGACGTGACCTTCTCGATGTCGTTCGACGCGCCCGTGGTGATCTCGTTGAAGACGAGCTCCTCGGCGGCGCGGCCGCCCATCGTCATCGCGATCTGCTCGAGCAGCGCCTTGCGGGTCGTCAGGTAGCGGTCCTCGGTCGGCAGCGAGATCGTCAGGCCGAGCGCCTGCCCGCGCGAGACGATCGTGATCTTGTGCACCGGGTCGGTGTTCTCGAGGAAGTGGCCGACGAGCGCGTGGCCCATCTCGTGGTAGGCGGTGATCCGCTGCTCCTTCTCGGAGAGCAGCCGCGCCTTCTTCTCCGGCCCGGCGATCACGCGCATGATCCCCTCCTCGAGCTCCTCCTGCTCGATCACCTTCTTGCCGCGGCGGGCGGCGAGCAGGGCGGCCTCGTTGACGAGGTTTCGCAGGTCGGCGCCGGTGAAGCCGGGCGTGCCGGCGGCCAGCGAGTCGAGGTCGATCGCCGACGCGAGCGGCTTGCCCTTCGAGTGCACCTCGAGGATCTTGCGGCGGCCGTTGCGGTCGGGCCGGTCGACCACGATCTGCCGGTCGAAGCGGCCCGGGCGGAGCAGCGCCGGGTCGAGAATGTCCGGGCGGTTGGTGGCGGCGATCAGGATGATGTTGTCCTTCATCTCGAACCCGTCCATCTCGACGAGCAGCTGATTCAGCGTCTGCTCGCGCTCGTCGTGGCCGCCGCCGAGACCCGCGCCGCGGTGCCGGCCGACCGCGTCGATCTCGTCCATGAAGATGATGCAGGGGCTGTTCTGCTTGGCCTGCTCGAACAGGTCGCGCACGCGCGAGGCACCGACGCCGACGAACATCTCGACGAAGTCCGAG
>DASRGA010000014.1:0-6007 GCA_035651295.1 Gaiellaceae bacterium
CGGCGAGGGCGACGTACGGCTCGCGAACCGCGGCGGTGCGCGCATCGCGGCGGCCGAAGCGGCGGCGATGCTCGAGCGTCGGCGGACGATCGAGCGGGCGCTGCGTGCGATCGCGCCGGACGCGACGCTCGCCGGCCCGGAGGACGCCGTTCCGTGGCCGCCGCTCCGCCGGCTCTTCGACGCGTTCGGGGGCCTCCGCGGCGTCGGCTTCTCGAAGGTGACGAAGGCGCTGCACCCGAAGCGTCCGGCGCTCGTCCCGATCCTCGACAGCTTCGTCCACGCGTACCTGATCGACGACGATCCCGGCCGGGACGCTCCCTTCGGCGAGCGCGCGCTCGCGCTCGTGCGCGGCTACAAGCGCGAGCTCGACCGGAACCGGGCGGCGCTGCGGTCGCTCCGGCGGGAGCTCGACGGGCGCGGCCACGAGCTCACCGAGGTCCGCATCCTCGACCTCCTGATCTGGTCGGTGGCGGCCGGCGCCTGTTAGACGCGCTGACCGCGCGAGCCCGCGGCACCATTCGAGGGATGGCCGAAGCCGGTCGCGATCAGGGAACGCGCCGGGGCGGCGGTGCGGTGCGCGCGATCACGCGGGCCGGGGCGCGCGCGCTGGAGAACAAGCTCGGCGGCGCCGAGCGGACACGGGTGATCATCCTGCTCGCGTCGGTCCTCGCGCTGAGCAGCGCCGACGCGTCGACCGTGGGCGCGTCCGCGACGCCGCTCCGGCACGCCCTCGGCATCAACAACACCGACATCGGCCTGCTGGTCAGCATCACGTCGCTCGTCGCAGCGGTCGCCAGCCTTCCGTTCGGCGTGCTCGCCGACCGCGTGCGGCGGACGCGAACACTCGGCGCTGCGATCGTGCTCTGGGGCGGCGCGATGATCTGGAGCGCCACCGTTCCGACGTACGGCCAGCTGCTCCTGACGCGGGTCCTGCTCGGCGGCGTCACCGCCGCCGCGGGGCCGCTCGTCGCGTCGCTCGTCGGCGACTTCTTCCCCGCCGCGGAACGCGGCCGCATCTACGGCTACATCCTCGCCGGAGAGCTGGCCGGCGCCGGCGTCGGCTTCGCCGTGACGGGCGACCTGGCCGCGCTGTCGTGGCGCGCTGCGTTCGTGCTCCTCGCGCTGCCGGCGTTCGTGCTCGCCTGGCTGATCTTCCACCTCCCCGAGCCGGCCCGCGGCGGCAGCAGCGTCCTCGTCGACGAGAACGCCGACCCGGAGACAGCCGACGAGGAAGCGGCCGCGGACCCGCACGCGACGGACGCGCAGCGGCTGGCCCGCGCCCGCGGGCTCGAACCGGACTCGGAGCTCGTGCTCGACCGCGACCCGCGGCGCCTCGGCCTCATCGCGGCGACGCGATACGTGCTGCGGATCCGGACGAACGTCGTCCTGATCGCGGCAAGCGCCTGCGGCTACTACTTCCTGTCGGGCGTCCAGACCTTCGGCGTCGAGTTCGTCACGCGCCAGTACGGGATCGACCAGGCACTCGGCACGCTCGTGCTGCTCGTCGTCGGCGGCGGCGCGGTCGTCGGCGTCCTCGCGGGCGGGAGCCTGGGCGACCGGCTGCTGCGTCGCGGCTACCTCAACGGACGCGTGCTCGTCAGTGCGGTCGCGGCGCTCGCGTCGGTTCTCTTCTTCGCCCCGGCGATCTTCACGCGCCACGCCGGGATGGCGCTGCCCTACATCACGCTGGCGGCGCTCGCGCTCTCGGCCCAGAACCCGCCGCTCGACGCCGCACGCCTCGACATCATGGTCCCGCTCCTCTGGGGACGCGCCGAAGGCGTGCGCACGTTCCTGCGCACGGTTGCGCAGGCCCTCGCCCCGCTCCTGTTCGGCGCCGTCTCCGACTACGTGTTCGGGGGCGGGCGCTCGGGGCTGCAGTGGACGTTCGTGCTGATGCTGATCCCGCTCGCCGCGAGCGCGTTCTTCCTCTACAAGGCGCTCGGCACCTATCCGCAGGACGTCGCGACCGCCGCCGCCGGAACCGAAGCGGCGCGCCGCGGCCGCGCGTGAACGCGACCCGCAGCATCGTCGACCCGCTCGTCGAGCGGCTGACGCACGGGCACGACCGCCACGGGCAGCGCTGGGACCTCCACCTGCCGCGCGAGGGCGAGCCGATCGGAGCGGTGCGCCCGCTGCTCGTGCTGCTCGGCCTGCCGACGTTCGGGCTGGCGCTCGCGATCAGCGTGCTCACGACCTACGGCCCGGTGATCCTGCTCGCGCTCGCGCATTCACCGACGGCCGTCGGCGCGCTGATCGGCGGCGAGGGCGCGTTCGCGCTGGCGGTGCCGCTCGCGGCGGGAGCGCTCTCGGACCGGCTGCCGGCCTCGCCGCTCGGGCGCCGGATGCCGTTCGTCCTCGCCGGCGCGCCGCTCGCCTGCACCGCGCTCGTGATCCTGCCGTTCAGCCCGACGACCGGAGTCGCCGGCGTGGTCGTGGTCGGCTGCTTCGTCGGGTACTACCTCTACTACCCGCCGTACCGCGCGCTCTACGCGGATCTGCTCCCGCGCGCGATGTACGCGCGCGCGCAGGCCGGACAGGCGGTCGCGCGCGGTGCGGGCCTGGGAATCGCGCTGCTCTCGGGCGGGCTGCTGCTCGGCCTCTGGAAGCCGTTGCCGTTCCTGATCGCCGCCGGCGTGCTCGCCGCGACCACGGTCGCGCTCGTCCCCGTCCTCCGGCTGCAGTCCCGCTGCCGCGACGCGACCCTGCCGTACCGGGGTGCGTCGCTGCGCGCCGTCCTGCTTGGCGATCGCGAGTTGCAGGTCTTCGTCGTCGCGAACGCACTCTGGGAGTTCAGCTTCGCGGGCCTGAAGAGCTTCATCGTCCTCTACGTCGTCAAGGGGCTCGGCCGGTCGCCCGGCGTCGCGTCCGCGGTCATCGGCGTCGTCGCGGTCGCCTACATCGCCGGCGCGCCGATCGCCGGGCGGCTCGCGGACCGCTACGGGCTCGTCCGCGTGCTGCAGCTCACGAGCATCGTGTACGGCGCCGGGCTGCTGGTGGGGGCGCTGCCGCACACGCTCGCCCCGCTGCTGATCGGGCTGCCGGTGGTCGCGCTCGCCGGTGCGATCGTGCTCACGCTCCCCCAGGCGCTCGCCTTCACGCTCGCGCCCGCGGGAGGCGAGGGAGCGGCGGCCGGCCTGCAGGACTTCTCCCGCGGCGTCGGCGTGGTGCTCGGCCCGATCGCCGCGGGGGCTGCGATCGGCGCGTCGCACCACCTCTTCAGCTCGACGCACGGATACGCGGCGCTCTGGCCGGTGATCGGCGTCCCGGTCCTGGCCGCCGCGGCGCTGCTGCGCACGATCGACGCTCGGTGAGCGGAAGGTCGTCGAGAGCATCGGCCGCGCTAAGAGCTCAGCGTGCGATCTCGAGCCCGCGCACCTGCACGCGCTGCTCGCGGTAGTGGATCGCCTCGTACGCAACGACGAGCGCACATGCAGCGGCGACGAGCGCGAGCGCTGCGAGCGCCGGGATCACGAGCGTCACAGGAGTCAACGCCAGCAGCACACACGCGCCGAGCGTCCGACGCCGGAAGACGTGCCGGGTCGTACGGAGGAGAAACGCGACGTGCGCGATCAGGTACAGCGCCGCGCCGAGACACAACGACGTCGCCGCGAGACCGTGGAGCGTCTTGCCGACATGGTGGAGCGTCGTCTCGAGCCCGAACGCGAAGAAGACGATCCCGGCGACCATCGGCAGGTGCAGGTAGCTGTACGCGTCCCGCGCCAGCCGCGCCTGCGCGGCGCCGGACGCGTCGACGAGGGCCCGGCGCGCGAAGATCGCCGCGACGTCGAAGTACAGCCACCAGAGCGCCGCCACGACGACGACGCCGAGCACGGCGTCGGCGACGACGCCGGCCGTGAGGGCGAAGCCCGCGCCGACGCCGATCGCCACGATCGACTCGCCGAGCGCAATCAGCACGATCAACCCGTACCGCTCCGCGAAGTGCGCGGGAGCGATCCGCCAGCCGTGGAGCCCGACGACCGCCGGGCCGACGTAGTCGACCAGGAGGGCGACGATCCATACGGCGATCCGCCCCTCACCCGCGAGGAACCCTGCCGCGACGAGGAGCGACGCACCGATCAGCTCGGCCGGTGCGAGCCGGAGCAGCGCGGTGAAGAGGTCGCGATCGTTCCGGCCCGCGTACGCGTAGAGCACGAGATGAAGCAGCCGCACGACGAAGAAGCTGCAGCCGAACAGCACGGCGTCGTCCCCGAACGCGCCCGGAAGCGCGAGCGCGACGCCGAGCATCGTCGCCATCGCGGCGAGCATCGCCAGGCGGACACCGCCTTCGTCGGCGTCGAGCGTGCTCGTGAACCAGGCGTAGCCGGTCCAGGCCCACCAGACGGCGGCGAGCGCCAGCGCGCCGCGGATCAGGCCGTGCCAGGTGGGATCGCGGCCGAGGAGGCTCGTGACCTGCGTGATCGCGAACACGAACACCAGGTCGAAGAACAGCTCGAGCGGCGTGACGGCGTGCTCGTCGTCCGTCGCTTCCCGCACGGGCTCGGACATCCCCGGATCTTGTCAGCGGCGCGCGTCCCGGCGGCTTCGTGCGAACCTGGGCTCGTGCGGCTGCGCGACAAGATCTGCATCGTCACCGGCGCCGGCTCGGGGATCGGCAGGGCGACCGCACGCCTGTTCGCCGACGAGGGCGCGACCGTGGTCGGGGCCGACGTCGACCGCTCGGCCGACGGGGTGACGCACTGGGTCGACGTCGGCGACGAGGAGGCGACCCGCGCGTTGGCCGCGGCCGTCACCGAGGAGCACGGCCGCATCGACGTCCTCTTCAACAACGCAGGCATCGCGGGAGTCGGAGACGCGGAGGAGACGAGCCTGGAGCTGTGGGAGCGCGTGATGTACGTCAACGCGCGGGGCGTCTTCCTCATGTCGCGTGCGGTCGTCCCGGCGATGAAGGCGCAGCGCTCGGGCTCGATCGTCAACATGTCGTCGGCGATCGCCGAGACCGGCCTCGGCCGGCGGGTGTCGTACGCCGCATCGAAGGGCGCGGTGCTCGCGCTCACGAAGTCGATGCAGGTCGACCTCGCACCGCACGGCGTCCGGGTGAACGCGCTACTGCCGGGAACGATCATGACGCCGTTCGTGGAGCGGTACCTCGAGCAGTCGTACGCCGACCCGGAAGACGGGCGGCGCTCGATCAGGTCGCGGCAGCTGACGGGCGAGCTCGGCGCGGCGGAGGATGTGGCGCGGGCCGCGCTCTACCTCGCGTCGGACGAGTCGCGCTTCGTGCTCGGCGCCGGCCTCGTCGTCGACGGCGGCCTGAGTGCCGGCAAGCCGTAGCCGTTAGCTCGGAGCGGTCGCCGAGCCGGCGCCGGCGCAGTTCTTGCGCGTGAACCAGGTGAACGGCGCAGGTCCGCTCATGCTCACCGCCGTGCTGCCGCTCGTCGCGTTGAGGCAGAAGCTCGTCGCCGTGGGCTTGCCCTTGGCGCCGGTGCCCACCGTCGCGTCGACCGCAGGGTCGTAGTACGTGAGGCCGGGCGGCGTCTTCTTCTTCGAGTTGCCGAGGCCGACGTACGTGTCGTTGTCGAGATGGAAGGCCTCGACCGAGGGCAATGCCTCGCGGATGTTCGCCGCGGCGGATCCGTTCCGCGCCCGACCGGTGAGGCTCCCGTAGGCCGGTACCGCGATCGCGACGAGGATGCCGATCACGATCACCACGACGAGGAGCTCGATCAGCGTGAACCCGGCCGCGCAGCGGAGCGCCCGGCGCCCCGTTGCGGTGTGGTCGAATCTGCGACGCTCTCGAAGGTGCATGATCCATGCATGTATCGCTCGCCGCCCACCCCATCCGATACCCCGATCGGGGGAGATCCCGGCGGCGACAATGAGCGCACCGTGCCCGCAGCACCGCAGGACCGGGCGTACGTCGCCGCCGCGCGGCTCCGCGTTCAGCTGCTCTGGTTCCAGCGGCGCATGGAGGAGATCGCCGCCCGCCACGGGCTGACGCCGGAGCGCTACCTGCTGCTGCTCCTCGTCCGCAGCGACGCGCTGCTCG
>DASRGA010000015.1:0-7754 GCA_035651295.1 Gaiellaceae bacterium
GGTGTCGGACGGCCGCGTCGCGACCACTCCGGCGGAGGCGCGCGCGGCGGCCGAGGAGCTCGGCGGCCCCGTCGTCGTCAAGGCTCAGGTGCTCACCGGTGGGCGCGGCAAGGCCGGCGGCGTCAAGCTCGCCGACGACCCCGCCGATGCGGAGGCGAAGGCGCGCGACATTCTCGGCCTCGACATCAAGGGCCATGTCGTCGAGAAGCTCTGGATCGAGAAGGCCTCCGACATCGCGAAGGAGTACTACCTCTCGGTCACGTTCGATCGCGGTGCGAAGCAGCCGCTGTTCATGTTCACGACACAGGGCGGCGTCGAGATCGAGGAGGTCGCCGCCAACGACCCGGACGCCCTCGTGCGGCTCCACGTGGACGCACTCGAGGGCTTCCAGCCGTGGATGGCGCGGCGGCTCGTCTACGGGGCGGGCGTCGGCGACCCGTCCGAGCAGAAGCAGATCGCCGACATCGTCGGGAAGCTCTACCGCTGCTTCGTCGAGTCGGACGCGATGCTGGCGGAGATCAACCCGCTGATCGTCACCCCCGACGGCGAGGTGAAGGCGCTCGACTCGAAGTTCACGGTCGACGACAGCGCGCTCTACCGGCATCCCGACATCGCCGAGCTGCGCGACACGAGCGCCGCCGACCCGCTCGAGGCGTTCGCGCGCGAGAAGGGCGTCACGTACGTGAAGCTCGACGGCTCCGTCGGGATCCTCGGCAACGGCGCCGGGCTCTCGATGTCGACGGTCGACGTCGTCGTCGTCGCGGGCGGGCGGCCGGCGAACTTCTGCGACCTCGGCGGCGGCGGCGACGCGCAGGGCGTCGTCGACGCGCTCGAGGTGATCACGCGCGACCCGCAGGTGCGCTCGATCCTCTTCAACATCTTCGGCGGGATCACGCGCTGCGACGAGGTCGCCCGCGGTATCCTCGAGGCGCTCGACCGCATGGGCATCGAGACGCCGATCGTCGTGCGGCTCGACGGGACGAATGCCGAGGACGGCCGGCGGATTCTGGCGGACGCCGCGAGGCCGAACGTGCGCGTGGCGGAGACGATGCTCGACGCCGCGAGGCAGGCGGTGGAGCTCGCAGCGTGAGCGACGTGTGGAGCACGCGCGCGGAGGCGTACCGCACGAGCGCGGTCCACGCTGCGGGCGAGGATCTCGACCTGCTGGTCGAGTGGTGCGAGCCGGGGCCCGGCGTGACGGCGGTGGACGTCGCGACAGGCGGCGGCCACGTGGCGCGGCGGCTCCGCGAGGCGGGCGCGACCGTCGTCACCGTCGATCCGGCTCCCGGCATGCAGGCCGACACGACGGCCCCGGCCGAGAGCCTTCCGTTCGCCGACGACAGCTTCGACGTCGCCGCCTGCCGGCTCGCGGCCCACCACTTCGCCGACGTGAACGCCGCCGTCCGCGAGCTGGCGCGCGTCGCGAAGCAGCGGGTCGTGGTGTGTGACAACACGTTCGTCAGCGTGCTCTCCGAGCAGGCCGACCGCCTGCGCGACCCGAGCCACGTGCGCAACTACTCCGTCGAGGAGTGGCGTGTGCTGTTCGAGAGCGCGGGGCTCGAGGTCGCCGACGAGCGGTTCATGCAGCGCCCGCTCGAGATCGAGCCGTGGCTTGCCCGGGCGGGTTGCGTCGGCGACGACGCCGAGCGTGTGCGCGAGCTGCTCGCCGACCGCATCGTCGACGGCCGCATGGATCTGCCGACCCTCGTGCTGAAGGGAGTGCCTCGCTGATGGCGATCATCGTCGGCAACGACACGAAGGTCGTCGTCCAGGGGCTGACCGGCTCGGAGGGCCGCTTCCACGGCCTGCGCAACCGGGCGTACGGCACGCAGGTCGTTGCCGGGGTGACGCCGGGGAAGGGCGGCCAGGACGTGGAGGGAATCCCGGTCTTCGACACGGTGGCCGACGCGGTGCGCGACGCCGGCGCGAACACCTCGCTGATCTTCGTGCCTGCGCGGTTCGCGCCGGACGCGATCTACGAGGCCGTCGACGCGGGCATCTCGACGGTCGTGTGCATCACGGAGCACATCCCGGCGCACGACATGCTGCGCGTGTACGCGTACTCGCGCCCGAAGGGCGTGACGCTGATCGGCCCGAACTGTCCGGGCGTCCTCTCGCCGGGGAAGGCGAACGTGGGGATCATCCCGGCGGAGGTGTTCAGGCCCGGCTCGATCGGGCTCGTGTCCCGCTCCGGGACGCTGACCTACCAGATCGGGCACGAGGTGGCGCAGCGCGGGCTCGGCAACTCGACGATCGTCGGCATCGGCGGCGACCCGGTCGTCGGCTCGAGCTTCATCGACGTGCTCGAGCGCTTCGATGCGGATCCCGAGACGGAGTCCGTCGTGCTCGTCGGCGAGATCGGCGGCGACGAGGAGGAGAAGGCGGCGCGCTACGTCGCCGAGCGGATGACGAAGCCGGTGTTCTCGTACATCGCCGGCTTCTCTGCGCCGCCGGGCAAGACGATGGGCCACGCTGGCGCGATCATCTCGGGCTCCTCCGGCACCGCGCAGGCGAAGAAGGACGCGCTCGAGGCGGTTGGCATCCGGGTTGGCACGACGCCGACCGAGGTCGCGGACCTCGTCGCCGGCGTCTGACGCCGCTCTGAGCTGCGTCAGACGCGTCTCGGACACGTCTCCGAGACGTCTCTGACGCCGGGGTGCGGCGCCCCCCTGCAGGGGGCCACGGCCGTCCGGGCGGACGGGGCCGAAACGGCGGGGCCGCCTTCTCGCCTGCGGCGGAGCCGCATCGAGCGGCTGCGGTGACGGTTCCGTCACACACGCGTCACGGTCCAGAGGTGAGCCGGCTCTGAGACGAGTCTGAGCCGGCTCAGACGCCGTGGCTACACCGTCGCCGGGAGGGAGAGCTTGAAGCGGGCGCCGCGGGAGGTGCTCTCGACGGTCGCACGGCCGCCGTGGGCCTCGGCCGCCTCGCGGACGATCGCGAGGCCGAGGCCGGAGCCCGGCTTCGCGCGCGCGGCGGCCGCACGGTAGAAGCGGTCGAAGACGCGCGGCAGGTCCTCCTCGGCGATGCCGGGGCCGTGGTCGGCGACCACGACGTCGCCGCCCCGCACCGTCACCTCGATCGGCGCGCCCGCCGGCGAGTACTTGACCGCGTTGTCGAGCAGGTTCTGCACGGCGCGCTCGACCAGCGTCGCGTCGACGTGAACCGAGGTGGGTGCGAGCGACGTGACGAAGATCGTCTCCGGCGAGCGCGCCTTCGCGCGCTCGACCGCCGAGGCGACGAGGTCGTCCAGCTGCACCTCCTCGATCCGCAGCTTTCGCTCCTCGCCGCGCGACAGCTCGACCAGGTCGGCGACGAGCGTCGTCAGCGAGTCGAGCTCGGCCGCCGCGTCGTCGAGCGCATGCCGCGCCTCGTCCGGCGGCAGCTTCCCCTCACGCAGCAGATCGACGTTCGTCCGCGCCGCCGTCAACGGCGTCCGCAGCTCGTGCGAGGCGTCCGCCACGAGCCGCCGCTGACGGCCGACCGACTCCTCGAGCGCCGCGAGCATCGAGTTGAAGCGCACCGCGAGCCGCCCGAGCTCGTCCTCGCCGCCCACGTCGACGCGTTCGCTCAGATCGCCCGTCGCGGCGACCGTCTCGGCGGCCGCGGTCAGCCGGCGGACAGGCCGGAGCGCAAGCGTCGCGACGCCGGCGGCCAGGGCGGCGGCGCCGAGGACGCCCAGCCCGCCGATCAGCAGGATCCAGAACCGGATCCGCGCGAGCGCATGCGTCGTCGGCGAAAGCTGGGCGACCGCGACGACGACGCTGTCGCCGCTGCGCAGCACGACCTCGCGCGCAGGCTCGCCCGAGACGACCGTGTTGGCGAAGAAGTAGGCGGGGCCGGAGCCGCTCGCGACCTGGCGGATCCGGCTCGTGATCGGGATCGCGCCGGCGAGTCGGCCGGTGATCTCCCCGTCGGCGTGGATGACGATGCTGTTCACCCCGCCGAAGGGTCCGCTCTGCGTCCCCGCCTGGAGCGCAAGGGCCGAGTCGAGCTGGTCGTAGAGCTCGTGCTTGGCGACGAACCAGACGGCCACCGACGCCCCCGTGACGGTGACCGCGATCGCGGCCGCCGCGAGCAGGGCGACGCGCCGCCGGAACGACAGGCGGCTCACGGCTCCTCGCGGAGCGCGTAGCCGACACCGCGCACGGTGTGCAGCAGGCGCGGCTCGCCGCCCTCCTCGAGCTTCCGCCGGAGGTACCCGATGTAGACCCAGAGGGCGTTCGAGGTCGCGCCGAAGTCGTAGCCCCACACCCGCTCGTAGATCTGCGAGCGCGTCAGCACCTGACGCGGGTTGCGCAGGAAGAGCTCCAGCAGGTTGAACTCGGTGCGGGTGAGCTGCAGCCGCCGGCCGCCGCGGAACACCTCGCGCGTGGCGGGATCGAGCGAGACGTCGGCGAAGCGGAGCGCGCCGTCGCCCGCGCCGGCGCGGCGAAGCAGCGCGCGCACCCGCGCCCGCAGCTCCTCGACCGCGAACGGCTTGACGAGGTAGTCGTCGGCGCCGGCGTCGAGCCCCTCGACCCGGTCGTCGACCGCGTCGCGCGCCGTCACGACGAGGATCGGCACCGGGTCGTCGCGCCGGCGCAGGGAACGGCACACGTCGAGCCCGCCGAGCTGCGGCATGAGCAGGTCGAGGACGATCGTGTCCGCCGGCCGCGCGGCGTGCTGGGCGAGCGCCTCGACCCCGTCGGCCGCCTCGTCGACGTCGTAGTCGGTTCGCAGGGCGCGCGAGATCGCCGAGCGGACCGAGGGGTCGTCGTCCACCACGAGAACGCGCGCCGTCATGCAGGGATTGTCGCCTGTGCGCCTAAGAACCTGCTTAAGCGTAGGATTCCCGCGGCGTCGAACCGGGGGTTCTGAACTGGGCACGGTCGTCACGGCGATCGGGATAGGAAACAGCGTCCTGTTCGTGGGCGTCACGCTGCTCGCTCTCCGCCGCTCACTGCTGCGAGGGGGCGCCGCCTCCGTGTGGCTCGCGGCCGCGTTCGGCATGCTCACCGTGCTGACGACGGTCGGCCGCCTCGTGCCGCAGCACCCGCACGGCGTCGGGCCGGTGCTCGCGCAGCGGCTCGACATCGAGCTGCTCGTCCTCTTCCCGTACCTGCTCTACCGGTTCGCGACCGCGTTCACCCCGCAGCGGCGGGGTCTGCAGGCCCTCGTCTCGACGCTGACGGCGGGGCTCACCGTCTGGACGTTCGCGCTTCCGCACGTTCCGGCGGCCGGGGAGCACCGGTCGGGGGCGTTCCTCGCCTACCTCGTCGCGTTCCTCGTCCACTGGTCGGTGCTGTCGATCGCCGTCACCGGGCGGCTGTGGCGCGCCGGCCAGGAGCAGCCGGCGGTTGCGCGCAACCGCATGGAGCTGCTCTCGCTCGCCGCGGCGACGCTGACGCTCGCGATCGTCGGGCTTGCGTTCCAGCACGGCGCGCACGGCGGCAGCGCCCTCGCCGTGCAGCTGCTCGGGCTGTGCGCCGGCGCCGCCTTCCTGGTCGGCGTCGAGCCGCCCGGGCTGCTGCGCGCGCACTGGCGCCACGCCGAGGTCGAACGCCTGCAGGAAGCCGTCCGCAACCTGATGACGCTCGCGATGACGCGGCGCGAGATCGCCGCACGGGTCCTCGGTCCGGCGGTCGCCGTCGTCGGCGCACGCGGCGCCAGCATCCGCGCGGGCGACGGCGAGCTGCTGGCTGCGATCGGGGAGACCGACGGCCCGAGCGAGATCCGCGTCGAGCAGCCCGGCGTCGTGCTGACGGTGTGGACGTCGCCCTACGCGCCGTTCTTTGGCGACGACGAGCTCCGCCTGCTCGAGACGATCGCCTCGCTCACCGGGATCGCGCTCGACCGCGTCCGGCTGTTCGAGCAGGAGCACGAGGCGCGCGTCGCGCTGGAGCGCGCGAACGAGGTGATGAAGAACTTCGTCGCGCTCGCGGCGCACGAGCTGCGCACGCCGGTGACGACGGTGCACGGGTTCGTGCAGACGCTGAACCACCTCGGCCATCGCCTCGACGAGGCCCGGAAGGAGGAGCTGCGCGGCGCGCTCGAGCAGCAGACGGCGCGCATGGCGGCGCTCGTCGAGCAGCTGCTCGACCTCTCGCGGCTGGACGCCGACGCGATCGACGTGCGGCCGCAGCGGCTCGAGCTCGCCTCGCGGCTGCGCGAGCTCGTCTCCGTCGCGGCCGGCGCCCGCGCGGACGAGGTCGAGGTGATGGTCGAGCCGGGCGAGGTCGTCGTCGACCCCGACGTGCTCGACCACATCGTCTCGAACCTCGTCACGAACGCGCTGCGCTACGGCGCCGCCCCGATCCGCGTGTCCGCGGCGCTCGCAGACGGGCACGTGCGGCTCACGGTGGAGGACGCCGGGCCGGGTGTGGCGACCGAGCTCGCCGACACGCTCTTCGACCGGTTCACCCGCGCCGGCGTGTCGCGCGACCGCGTGGCCGGGACCGGGCTCGGGCTGGCGATCGCCCGCGCCTACGCCCGCGCGCACCGGGGCGACCTGATCTACGAGGGCGGCGCGCGGTTCGTTCTCGAGCTGCCCTCTGTCTAGAGCGGGTGCCGCTAACCTGCCCGGATGGCCGTCATCTCCTTCGCGCGCGGCGTGCCCGCGCCCGAGTGCCTGCCCGTCGAGGCGCTCGCCGACTGCGCCCGTGCGGCGCTCGAGCGCGACGGCCGCACGATCCTCTCCTACGGCCCGGCCGCGGGCTACGGGCCGCTGCGGGCGCTCCTCGCCGAGCAGCACGGGGTCGACCCGTCGCGCATCTTCCTGACCAACGGCAGCCTGCAGGGGTTCGTCTTCCTCGCGCAGCGGCTCGCGCCCGGCCGTCGCGTGCTCGTGGAGCAGCCGACCTACGACCGGCCGCTGAAGATCCTGCGCGAGCTCGGCGCCGACGTGGTCCACGTCGACGGCGACGGCGACGGCCTCGACCCGGACGCCCTCGAGCGGGCGCTCGCCGCGGGCCCGCCGCCGGCGTTCCTCTACCTGATCCCGACCTTCCAGAACCCGAGCGGCCGCACGCTGACGCTCGAGCGTCGGCGCCGCGTCGTCGAGCTCGCCGCCGAGCACGACCTGCTCGTGCTCGAGGACGACCCGTACGGCCTCGTCCGCTACGAGGGCGAGCCGCTGCCGTCGCTCTTCGAGCTGTCGGGGGGCGCGACGGGCTACAGCTCGTCCTACTCGAAGACGATCTCGCCCGGCCTCCGCGTCGGCTGGTTCGTCCTGCCGGACGCGCTCGCACGGGAGATCGAGGCCTCCGCCGGCGCGACGTACATCACGCCCGTCCAGCTCGGGCAGGCGACCGTGTTCGAGTTCCTGGAGCGCGGCCTGTTCGACGCGAACGTGGAGCGGGTGCGCGGACTGCTCGCCGCCCGCCGCGACGCGATGCTCACGGCGCTCGAGCGCGACCTGCCCGAGCTCGCGGTCGGCCGCCCCGAGGGCGGCTACTTCCTCTGGGGCGAGCTCGACGGCCTGGACGCCGGCGAGCTTCTGGCGCGGGCCGAGGAGGCGGGTGTCACCTTCGTGAAGGGCACCGACTTCGGCGGCCCCGCCTCGACGTTCCGGCTCGCGTTCAGCTTCGTGTCGCTCGAGGAGATCGACGAGGGCGTCGCGCGGCTGAAGGCCGCGCTCCCCGTCTCGCTACGCGGCTGAGCTCGCGAGCGGGACGAGCCGCGGCTGGCGCGGCGGCTGCAGCGTGCGCGCCGCCGCGCGGAAGGTGGGACACGGACGCTCCGGGCTCATCGCGCACAGCCCCCGCCTGCGGAAG
>DASRGA010000016.1:0-8982 GCA_035651295.1 Gaiellaceae bacterium
GGGGACTGTCCCTGGACGGGTCTGATCGCGGCGCGGCTGCTCGGGCCGTGACCGGGGACAGTCCCCGGCAGGGGGTACGGTGCTGCCGTGCTGCTCGTCGTCGCCGCGACCGAGTTCGAGGCCGCGCTCGTGCCGGAAGGACGCGCCCGGGTCGTCGTGTGCGGCGTCGGGCCCGTCGAGGCGGCGCTCGCGACCGCCGCGGCGATCGTCGACGAGCGCCCCGACGCGATCCTGCAGGTCGGCCTCGCCGGCGCGCGCAGCCTGCCGAACGGCTCGCTCGCGCTCGGCTGCGAAGCCGTCTACTGCGACGTGCTCGACCCGGACGCCCGCATCCCGCGCGTCGAGCGGCTCGCCCCCGACCTGCGGCTCCTCGAGGCCGCGCGGCGTGCGCTCCCTCACGCGCACGTGCTGCCGATCGGCACGACCGGCCGGGTCGGCGGCGGCGTTGCCTGCGAGGTCGAGGCGATGGAGGGCTTCGCCGTCCTCCGCGCCGCCGCCCTCGCGCGCGTGCCCGCGCTCGAGGTTCGCTCGATCTCGAACCCCGTCGCCGAGAGCGACCGCGGCCGGTGGCAGGTCGACGACGCGCTCGCCGCGCTGCGCGACGCGCTGCCGCCGCTGCTCGAGGAGCTCGCACGTGCCTGAGCTGCCCGCGCCGCTGCCGCCCGCGGAGCGCACGATGGGGCAGCTCGTCGCCGAGTCGATCCGGCTGTACGGCAGCCGGTTCTGGGCGGCGTTGCCGCTCGGCGCGCCGCTCGCGGCCGCCGACCAGGCGAGCGTCCACCGGTCGATCGGCGTGCAGATGGCCGTGTTCGTCGCGGCCGCGCCGCTCTTCGTCGCCGGCTACCTGTGGGCGATCAGGCTCGTGCTCGACGCGCGGCCGACGCGGCCGGCGGTGCTCGTCGCGACCCTCGTCTGGCTCCCGTTCCCCGCGCTCCGCGCCCTCTACATCCTCCCGGCGGTGGCCTGGCTCGCCTTCGCCGGGCTGTCCGTGCCGGCCGCCTGCGTCGAACGGCGCGGGTTTCGCGACGCGCTCGCGCGCGGGCGCGAGCTCGCCACCGCCGACTACGCCCACGCGCTCGGCTCGCTCGCCGCGCTCGTGGTCGTCGTCGGCGTCGCGGCGAACACCCTGAGCGCCCTCCTGCACACGCAGGGCGACAACGGCGCGCGGGCGGCCGTGTCGCTGTCCGACCTCGTGCTCTCGCCGCTCCTCTTCCTCGGCGGCGCTCTCCTGTATCTCGACCAGGCGGCCCGGGTAGGGTCCGCGCGTCCACACCGAAGGAGCCGACGCGATGCCGATCTTCATCCTCCTCTCGACGCTGACACAGCAGGGCGTCCAGACCCTCAAGTCGAACCCTGAGCGGCTGCGGCAGGTGAACCAGGACGTCGAGGAGCTCGGCTGCCGTGTCCTGCACCAGTGGGCGACCCTCGGCGAGTTCGACTTCGTGAACGTGGTCGAGGCGCCCGACATCGCGGCCGTGGCCCGGGTGTCCGTCGCGCTCGGCGCCCGAGGCTCGACGCGCATCGAGACCCTGCCGGCGCTCGAGATCGAGGACTTCCTCCGCACGCTCGAATAGCCCAAAAGGACAGTTGTCAGCCGGACGAGCACGGAGTACAACTGCGGCTTGTGCGGCGCGACTCCAGGACCGACGAGTACGCGCGCCTTCTGGTCGAGCGGTCCGTGCCGGTGCAGCCCGGCTGGCAGGTGCTCGTTCGGGGCAACCATCTCGGGCGCCCCCTGATCGAGGCGGTCTGCGAGCAGATCGCCCGCAAGGGCGCCTACCCGATCCTGCAGGTCAGCTTCGAGCAGATCGGCGGCCCGTTCGCGCGGGAGGCGCCGCTCGGGCTGCTGCGCGTCACGCCGCCGCTGCAGCGGGCGCTGTGGGAGGAGTGCGACGGGATCATCTCGATCTGGTCGCCGGAGAACGCCCACGAGGGCTCGGACCTGCCCAGGGAGCGGCTGGCGGCCGTGCAGGAGGCGCTGTCGCCGCTGCGCGAGCGGACGATGGCGATGGACGTGCCGTGGGTGATCGCGGAGTTCGCCGTGCCGTCGCTGGCCGACGAGGCCGGGATGACGCTCCAGGAGTACGAGGACTTCGTCTACGAGGCGGTGCTGCGCGACTGGGACGCCGAGGCGGCGAGGATGCGGCGGATCGCCGACGTCTTCGACGCGGCCGACGAGGTGCGGATCGTCGGCGCCGGCACCGATCTCACGCTGTCGCTCGCCGGCCGCGGCGGCTCCGTCGACGACGGCCGCGTCAACATGCCGGGCGGCGAGGTCTTCTACTCGCCGGTCGAGGACGCGACGGAGGGCGTGGTCGAGTTCTCCGAGTTCCAGGCGGTCTACTACGGCACGGAGGTCGAAGGCGCGAGGCTCCGCTTCGAGGACGGCCGTGTCGTCGACGCGAGCGCACGGGTGAACGAGCAGTTCCTCATCGCGACGCTCGACACCGACGAGGGCGCGCGCCGCCTCGGCGAGTTCGGGATCGGCTGCAACGCGGGCATCCAGCGCTTCACGAAGAACGTCGGCTTCGACGAGAAGATCGACGGCACGGTCCACCTGGCCGTCGGCAGCTCCTACACGTTCACCGGCGGGGTGAACGCGAGCGCGATCCACTGGGACATCGTCAAGGACCTGCGCGCGCAGGGCCGGATCTACGCGGACGGCCGGCTCGTCCAGGAGGACGGCCGCTGGCTCGTCTGATCCGCGCGTCCGGCCGCAGCGCGAGCGGTCGTTTCCCTACGGAGCGATGTTGTGGTTGTGGTGGAAGACGTTCTCGGGGTCGACCCGGCGTTTCACCTCGCGGAGCCGCTCGAAGTTCGGCCCGTACGCGGCCCGCACCGCGTCCTCGCCCTGGTCGTCGGCGAGGTAGTTGAGCCACTTCGCCTCCGTGAGATGCGGTTTCAGCGCCGCGTGCGTCTCGCGCACCCACGCGACGTTGGCGTCGGTCTCCTTCGGGTCGAACCAGGTGCCGGGGATGACGAGGTTCCAGCCCTCCGCGCGGTGCGGCACCGCGGTGTCGGTCGCGCCGACGCGGCACACCGCCCCGTGGAAGTGCTCGAGCAGCAGGACGGTCCCTTCCGACGGCACGGTCGCGTAGCGCTCGATCATCGTCTCGATCAGCCCGTCGGAGAGGCCGGTCGTGAAGTTCGAGAGCCAGTAGTTCAGCGAGCCGGTGGGGTAGGCGTCGTCCAGGATCGTGTTCATCGCCGGGTACGGCATCCGGCCGACGTCGACGACGATCGGCGGGCCCCACTCCTTGAAGGGGGCGAGGTCGCGCTCCGCCTCCTCCTCGGTTCCGGTGTGAAACACGATCATCGCCGCGAGCTTCATCCCCGACCCGTCCGGCGCGTGCACGAGCGCGGCGAACACGTTCAGGTCGTCGGAGGCGTCCGCGACGGCGTCGCGGTAGAAGCGCAGGAGCTCGCCGGCACGGTCGATCGGGTGAGCGATCAGGCCGCCCGTCACGAGCTGCAGCGGATGCAGCCGGTACTGGAGCGAGGCGGCGACGCCGAAGTTGCCGCCGCCGCCGCGGAGCGCCCAGAGCAGGTCGGGGTCGCTCTGCTCGTTCACCTCGAGGACGCCGCCGTCGGCGGTGACGAGCTCGACCGAGATCAGGTTGTCGGCGGCGAGGCCGTGCTTCGCCATCAGCCAGCCGAGGCCGCCGCCGAGGGTCAGCCCGCCGATGCCGGTGTGCGAGATCGCGCCGCCGGTGACGGCGAGCCCGTGGAGGGCGGTCTCCCGGTTCAGCTCCTGCCAGAGCGTGCCGCCCTGTGCGCGCACGGTCTTCGCCGCGGCGTCGACGTGGATGCCCTTCATCGGTGCGAGGTCGATCATCAGCGCGCCGTCGATCACCGCGCGCCCGGCGACGTTGTGCCCGCCGCCGCGGACGCAGATGTCGAGGCCCTCCGCGCGGGCGTGGCGGACCGCGTCGACGATGTCGGCCGTGTTCCGGCAGCGCGCGATCAGCGCGGGGCGCCGGTCGACGAGGCCGTTGTGGACGCGCCGCGCGGCGTCGTAGCCGTCGTCGGCGGATGTCAGCAGCTCGCCCGAGAAGCTCTGCCGGAGCGTCTCGAACGGGTCGGCGATAGCCGTCATGAGTACCCCCTCGTGGTTGCGGTCGAGTGTAGGACTTCTCGCCTGGCAACACGAGCGGATTCCGTGGTTGTTACAGGATGGCCGCGATCTCCCCGGCGAGCCGCGCGTTGTCGACGATCAGGTCGCGGTTCGCGGCGAGCGTGCGCCCGCCGCTCTCGCGGTGGAGGAAGGAGAGGACGTACGGCGTCACCGCGGGCCCGCGTACGCCGTCCGCCTCGGCCGCGGCGAGCGCCCGCTCGATCAGCGGCTCGACGTCGTCCAGGCTGTCCACCGGCGGGCGGCCGAGCAGGAGCCCGCCCCCGCCGAGCCGCCAGTGCGCCGCGGCGATCGCCGCCGCCTCGGCGGCCGACTCGACGCGCGCCGACACCGGCGGCCCGCCGGTCGCCGCGTAGAAGAGCGGCAGCTCGCCGGTGCGGAAGCCGAGCACCGGCACGCCGCTCGACTCGAGCAGCTCGGCCGTCGCCGGCACGTCGAGCAGCGACTTCACGCCGGAGGAGACGACGAGCACCGTCGCGCGGGCGAGCGCCTGCAGGTCGGCCGACACGTCGGGCGGGGTCGGCCAGCCGCGGTGGACGCCGCCGAGCCCGCCGGTCGCCAGCACCCGGATCCCGGCCGCGGCGCAGGCGGCGAGCGTGCCGCCGACCGTCGTCGCGCCGACCGCCCGCTGGACGACGGCGGCGGCGAGGTCGCGCGGGCCGAGCTTGCGCGCCGACGCGTCGAAGCGCTCGAGCTCGTCCGCGGTGAGGCCGACGACGAGCTCGCCGTCGAGCACGCCGATCGTCGCCGGCACGGCGCCCGACTCGCGCACGGCGCGCTCGGACGCGAGCCCGACCTCGACGCCTTCGCCCGGCGGGAACCCGTGCGCGACCAGCGTCGTCTCGAGCGCGACGACGGCGCCGGCGTCGCGCACCTCGTCGGCGATGCGGATCACGGCATCGCCCCCGGCCTGGCGCAGCAGCGCGCGGCGGTGCGCACGCCGAGCTCGGGGCCGCCGACGAGGAAGCCGGCGGCGAGCGCGTCGCCCGCGCCGGTCGCGTCGACCACGTCGACGGGAACGGCGGGGTAGTCGACGCCGCGGTGGGTGAGCCCGCGGGCGCCGCGCTTCAGCACCCAGTCGGTCGCGAGCTCGCCGGCGGCGGCGCGCTCCTGCTCGGTTGCGAACGTCAGGTCGGGCGCCAGCTCGCGCACGCGCGCGCGGGCCTCGTCGTCGAGCAGGCCCGCCGACGAGACGTCGAGCGACACGCGCGCGCCGGCCGCCCGGGCGAGCCTCGCCGCCTCGAGCGCCGCGTCGGCCAGCGGCTGCTCGAGGAGGGCGTAGCCCGAGACGTGGAGCACGTCGCAATCGAACCACGCGGGCTCGAGGTCCCGCGGCTCGAGCAGGGTCGCGGTGCCGCGGTCGGAGGCCATCGTCCGGTCGCCGCCCGCGGCGATCGACACGACGACGCCGGTGCGGCCGGCCACGGGTCCGCAGACGTCGACGCCGTGGCCGCGCAGCGCGCGCAGCACGAGCTCGCCGGCGGCGTCGTCCCCGACCCGGCCGACGAAGCGGGCGGCGGCTCCCAGCGTCGCCGCCCAGGCGGCGACGTTCGCCGCCTGGCCGCCGGGGGAGGCGACCGTCGCCGCCGTCCGGTCGTCGCCGGGGGCGAGCGGCCCGTCCAGGCGCACGATCACGTCGAGCAGCAGGTCGCCGAGCGTCGTCAGCCGCACGAGTACGATCGTCTCATGGACGGAGACTCGCGCCGCAGCAGGCTCCGTTCGTTCGCGATCGGCGGCGCGCTGGGCGCCGCCGGGACGATCGCGGCCGTGCGCCGGCGCTCCCGCCCGAGGCGCGGACGCGAGGGGCCGAGCGGTCTCGCGGCCTTCGAGGACGCGCCGTGCTTCCTGGAGGCGGTCGGCGAGGAGCCTCAGCCCGCTCGCGACGGCGAGACGACGGCGGGCGCCGAGGGCGCCGAGTAGCCGCGCCCCGGCCGGAGCTCGGTCAGCACGGCGACGGCGACGACGACGGCGGCGAGCAGCAGGAGCTCGGCGCGCACGAGCACGAGCCGCCGCCGGTTCACGTAGCCGGCTGCGAGCAATAGCGCGAAGAGGACGGTCTTCACGAGCAGCGTGCGGCCGTACGCGGTCGACCAGGCCTGTGACACCGCGGACAGCGAGGTCGCCGCACGGACGATCCCCGTCACGCCGAGCACGACGACCGCGCCGAGCGCGAGGGCCGAGGCGCGCTTCGAGCCGTCGGCGAGGCGGCCTGCGCGGGGCAGCACCCAGGCGAGCCCGAGCAGCGCGCCGAGCCAAGCGGCCGCCGCCGTCAGGTGGAGGACGTCGACGGGCGCGGCGAGCCAGCGCGGCTCGGCCGGGTCGAGCGCGTGGCCGGCGAGCGTGGGGGCGGCGAGGAGCGCCAGCGACGCGGCGCCGGCCGGGACGACGAGAGCGGGCCGCGCGGGCGCGAGCGCCGCGGCGGCGCCTCCGGCGACCGCGAGCCCGAGCGCGGCCTCGACGACGAGCACGTACCGCGTTCCGGGCGCGGCGGTGTGGACGATCCCGCTCCCGCCGACGAACGCGGCGAGCAGCCCGAAGAAGAGGAGCTGGGCGAGCGGGCGCAGCAGCGCGCGTCCCACCGCCTCGCGCACCGCCAGCCCGAAGATCGCCGCACCGCCGGCGGTCAGGAGCCCCAGGTAGTACAGCGAGCGGAGCGCGATGTCGCTCCAGGTGAGCGGCACGGCGGCGCCGAGGATCGACCGCGGCCGCGGGCTGCCGGCGCCGACCGCGAAGGCGAGCACGCCGCGCTCGAGGTGGCCGTCGTCGGAGACGATGCCCCAGCGCACGCTGTAGGCGCCGTGGGCCAGCCGCGGCCGGAGCGTGAGCGTCAGGACGTCGCCGCGGGCCGCCGCGTGCGCGAGCACCGAGCGGCCCGTCGCGTTGTCGACGGCGGCGTTGCCCGACCCGACCCTGACGACGTCGTCGAAGCGCACCGTCACCGTGCGCGGCGGCTGCGCGAGCACGGCTCCGTCGGCCGGCGTGGTCGCGCGGAGGGTGGCGTGCGCGGCTGCCGCGGCCGGCAGCGCGAGCGCGGCGGACGCGGCGACGGCAAGGGCGAGCCTCACGGTTGACGACGTTAGTCGGCGCCGGAGGCGCTGGTAGCCTTGCCGCTTCCATGCCGATCTACGAGTACAAGTGCCCGAACGGGCATCTGTTCGAGGTGATCCACGGCATGACCGACCCGTCGCCCTCGGCCTGCGAGGTCTGCGGCGCCGCGCCGCTGCAGCGCGTCCTGCACCCGGTGGCGGTGCACTACAAGGGCTCCGGGTTCTACAGCACGGACTACGGGCGCAAGTCGAAGGCGGCGGCGAAGGACGGCGGTTCCTCCTCCGACTCGTCGGGCGACAAGTCGCCGGCCGGCTCGTCGGATTCGTCGAGCGCCGGCTCGGGCTCGGGCGAGAGCAAGAAGGCCGCCGAGTCCAACTAGCGCGCCCCCGCGCGTGTGTGTCCCGACGGCTTGTCATGACGCGGTCAGCGGGATAGCGTCCGTCTGGTGAGCGGACCGCAGGGGTCGATCGACCCCGAGTTGCGCGCGGAGCGGCCGATCGACCCGAACGTGCGGATCGGCCACGTGCACTTGCGCACCGCCGACGTCGACCGGGTGCGCGACTTCTACGTCGGGATCCTCGGCTTCGACGTCGTCCACGAGGCGCGCGGCGTGCCGGGCTGGGGAACGACCGGCGACATCCTCTTCGTGTCGGCCGGCGGCTACCACCATCACCTCGCGTTCAACACGTGGAAGTCGGCCGACGGACCGCCGCAGCCGGACGGCGTCGCGGGGCTGCATCACGTTGCGCTCAACTTCTCCTCGCAGGCGGAGCTTGCGGAGACCGTCGGCCGGCTCGTCGACGCGGGTGTCCCGTTGCGCGCGCTCACCGATCACGGCACGCACCTCGCCGTCTACCTGAGCGACCCGGACGGGAACGACCTCGAGCTTGCCTGGGATCGGCCGTTCGAGCAGTGGCGGCGCTACGGCTCGGGCGAGGCGCCCCCGAATGACGGCCGGCTGGAGCTCGACGAGCTGCTCGCGCATCGCCGGTGACGCTGCTCGTCGACTTCGGAGCGCGGCGTCTGCGTTTCCTACCGTAGGAAGCGGTCGAGCGGCCCGCGCCGCCGTCCCGAGATCGCCTCCAGCACGAGCAGGAGCGCGACGCCGCCGACGACGGCGAGCACGAACGGGCCGAACGACCAGCCGGCGTGCACCTTGTGGCCGAGCACGAGATCCCCGACCAGGCCGCCGAGCAGCGAGCCGACGACGCCGACGGCGATCGTCGGCAGGCAGCCGATCGCCTGCCGCCCGGGCGTGAGCGCGCGCGCGACGAGCCCGGCGAGCAGGCCGAAGACGAGGAACGAGACGATGCCCACGGCGGCGGACCCTACTGCAGGGTGTGCCCGGTCACGCAGCCCGGCCCGAACGGGTCGGTCGGCGGCTGCGGCGCGGACGTGCCCATGAACATCGCGAGCGTCGCCGGGTTGTCCTCGCTCGGGCTGCCGTTGCCGCCGCCGCCGAGGTCGCCGCCGAGCCGGCAGTGGACGGCGGACGACGACGACGAGCGGAACTTGATCCAGCCGAGCTGCAGGAGCTGGGCGGTCGTCAGGTCGGTGGTGAGCGGCTTCACGTACGACGCTCCGTCGAACGGGCTCTTCAGGAACGTGGAGAACGACGCGAGCTTCGAGGTCACCGCGTCGATCACCGCCTGCTGGCGGGCGCCGCGCGTGATGTCGGTCTCCGCCGGGTCGAGCATGTTCTCGCGGATGCGCGAGTAGATCAGGGCCCGCTTTCCGTCCATGTGCTGCGGCCCCTTCTCGAAGCGCCACCCGGGCCACTGCCGGCAGCGTGCCTGGGTGGA
>DASRGA010000017.1:0-8284 GCA_035651295.1 Gaiellaceae bacterium
CCACGACGCCGATCGCGATCGCCTTCAGCACCGTGAAGGCCGCCGGCACGAGCAGGACGAGCACCTGGGAGCAGGCGAAGATCCAGGTGAGCTGCCGGAGGCTGTCGGAGCGGGTCGTGCGTCCCGCGTACAGCCACAGCAGCACCGCGACCGCCGCGAGCAGGACGACGAGCCACCACGACAGCGCGCCGAGCAGGTAGACGAGGCCCTCGACGGCGGCGATCGCGAGCGTGATGCGCAGACGCCGCTCGCGCAGCCAGCGGCTGGAGCGCGACGAACCGTGCTCGATCGCCTGCGACTCGAACATGAGCCCGCCAACGGTACCACCGGCTCAGGCGGCGAGACACTCCCGGCCGAGCTCGTGCGAGACGAGCCGCGCGAGCTCCTCGAGACCGAACGGCTTTGCCACGACCTGCGCGCCGAGCAGCCTGCACGCGCGCAACGTGGAGGTGTCGTTCGACCCGGTGACGACGACCGCGGGGATCGTGCAGCGCCGCGCCGAGAGCGCCGCGAGCAGGTCGAGTCCGCCCAGCCCGGGCATCGTCAGATCGGTGAGCACGAGGTGGACCGGCTCGCGCTCCACCAGCTCGAGCGCCTCCGGCACGTCCGAGGCGAGGACGGGGCGCGCCCCGGCACGCGCGACCGCGAGCGCGATCAGCTGACGCAGCGCGGGCTCGTCGTCGACGACGAGGACGGTGGCCGTCTGAACGTGCTGCCCGGTGATCGTCACGGTCGGCTCCCTTCGTTCGTGGTGGGCGCAGTCTGGAACGCGGACCTAGGAGCGGCCCAAGCGCCGGCTCTGGACGCCCTGAGATGTCAGAGCGGGCGTGTCAGCCAGGTGCGGCCGTGCCGGCGGAGCCGCGCCTGCGCGCGCGCCGCCTCGTCGCGCGTCGCAAAGAGGCCGTAGAGCACCGGGCCGGCGCCGCTGACGTCGGCCCGGAACGCGCCCGCTGCACGAAGCTCCGCGGCGAGCGGCGACGCCGCGAGGTCGTTCGGCGGCAGGGAGGCGAGGTCGCGCGGCTCGCGCAGCGCCGCGAGCGCCTCGCGGAGCGCGCTCGCACGCCCGGCGAAGCCCGCCTCGCCGCCCCGCCGGTCGAACGCCGCGTAGACCTCGGCGGTCGACGGCTTCGCCGCACCGTCCGGCAGGAGAAGCAGGATCGCGAACGGCTGCGGCAGCTCGAGCGGCGCGAGCACGGTGCCGTCGCCGGATCCGAGCTGCGGACCCTCGGCGAGGAAGAACGGCACGTCTGCGCCGACGCGGGCGGCGAGCGCGTGCAGCCGCTGCGGCGGGAGCGGCGCGGCGAGCTGGTGGTTCGCAAGCCGAAGCGCGGTCGCCGCATCGGAGCTGCCGCCGGCGAGGCCGGCGGCGACCGGGATCCGCTTGTCGATCCCGACGCGCCAGCCGTGCGGCGCGTCGAGCTCGGCGAGCGCGCGGCGGACGATCGTGTCCTCGGCGAAGCCGGTGACCGTCGTCTCGCCGGCGGGCTCGACCGAGATCCGGTCGCAGAGGTCGACGCGCTGGTAGACGGTCAGCAGCTCGTGCCGGTCGGCGCCCGGCGGGCGCGGCCCGACGACGAGCGCCAGATTGATCTTCGCCGGGGCGGCGGCGTTCACCGGAGCGCCTCGGTGAGCGCGACGAACTCGGGCGGCTCGAGCGCCTCGGCACGCACGTCCGCCCGCCGGCCGATCGCCGCGAGCGCGCCGGCCGTGCGTTCGCGGGGGGCGACTCCTGCGAGCGCAAGCGAGTTCGCCAGTGTCTTGCGCCGGTGGGCGAACGCCGCCTCCACGACGCGGCGGACCTCCGGCGCAGCGCCGGGGGCGATCCGCCGGAACGCGATGAGCGCGCTGTCGACGTTCGGCCGCGGCCTGAACACCTCGCGCGAGACGGCGTGGAAGCCGGTGCGCTCGGCGGCGAGCCGCACGAGCACCGACACGGCCCCGTAGGCCTTCGTGCTCGAGCCGGCGAAGAAGCGGTCGGCGACCTCGCGCTGCACCATCACGCACCAGCGCTCGAGCTGCGCCACGCGGAGGCTCTCGGCGACGATCGGCGTCGCCACGTTGTACGGCAGGTTCGCGACGAGCTTGCGGGGCGGCGGCTCGAACGCCGTCGCGTCGATCGCCAGCGCGTCACCCCAGTGGATCGTCGTGCGCTCGATGCCGGCGAGCTCGCCGGCGAGCCGCGTGTCGAGCTCGATCGCGTGCACGTGCGCGACCCGCTCGGCGAGGAAGCGGGTGAGGATGCCGAGGCCGGGGCCGATCTCCAGCACGACGTCGCCCGGCGCGAGCTCGGCGAGCCCGCCGATCACGCGCACGATGTTCTCGTCGACGAGGAAGTGCTGGCCGAGGTCCTTCCGCGGCTGCACGCTCATGACGGGAGGCCGAACACGGCCGACGCGTTCGCGTCGATCTGCGCGGTCACGTCCCGCCCGCGCAGCTCGGACAGGAACGCGTAGGTGTGCGCGACGTACGCCGGCTCGTTGCGCCGGCCGCGCACGGCCTGCGGAGCGAGGTACGGGCTGTCGGTCTCGGCGAGTAGGCGGTCGGCGGGCACCCGTCGGGCCGCGTCGCGCAGGTCGTAGGCGTTCTTGTAGGTGACGTTGCCGGCGAACGACACGTACCAGCCGTGTTCGAGCGCGGCGTCGAGCAGCGGCGGCGACGAGAAGCAGTGCAGGATCACCGGCCCGTCGTGGGCGACGAGCCTCGCGCGCGTGTCGTCGTCGGCCGCGCGGGTGTGGATTACGACGGGCTTGCCGGTCTCGCGCGCGAGCGCGAGCTGCGCGTCGAACAGCTCCTGCTGCGCGTCGCGGGGAGCGTAGTCGCGGAAGTAGTCGAGCCCGGTCTCGCCGACCGCGACCGCTTTCGGATGGGCGAGCAGCTCGCGCAGCTCGTCGAGGCCGGCGGGGGATCCCGCCTCGTGCGGATGGACGCCGAGGATGGCGTGCACGCCGTCCTCCCGCTCGGCGCGGGCGAGCGCGCGCCGCGCCGCGGCGACGTTCGTCGCGACGTCGAGCACCCGGTCGACGCCGGCGGCGCGGGCGCGGGCGAGGACGTCGTCGGCGTCGTCGCCGAGGTGCGCGTGGGTGTCGATCACGCAGCGTCGGCGCCCGCGGCGGCCCCCGCTTCGATCCGCGGGAAGAGCGGCGCCGCAGCGGCGACGGGACGCGAGGTGTCGAGCAGACCGGCCGCGACGCGCTCCCAGCTCGTGTCGGGCTCCTGGCCGAGCGCGTCGAGGATCCTCGGAGCGGTCTCGGGGAGGTACGCCGCGAGCGCGACGGCCGCCGCCCGGATGCCGTCGAGCAGGTCGACGAGCACCTGGTCGAGCTCGCCCGCCCTCGCCTCGTCCTTGGCGAGCGTCCAGGGCGCCCGGTCGGTGACGTAGCGGTTGAGCTCGCGGACGAGCGACCAGACGCGGTCGATCGCCCCGGTCAGGTCGAAGGCGTCGAGGTCGGCCGGCACGCGGTCGTGCACCTCCCTGATCGCGGCGGCGATCTGGGGCGACGTGGTGACGCCCGCCGGGATCCGGCCGTCGCGGTAGCGCTCGATCATCGCCGTCGTGCGCGACACGAGGTTGCCGAGGTCGTTGCCGAGCTCGCGCTCGTAGCGCTCGGCGATCCCGGCGAGCGACGCGCTGCCGTCATGCCCGAACGAGATCGCCCGCGCGCACCAGTAGCGCACGGCGTCGGCGCCGTACATGTCGATCAGCTCGAGCGGATCGATCGCGTTGCCGAGCGACTTCGAGATCTTCAGCTCGTCGAGCAGCAGGTAGCCGTGGACGAAGATCTGCTTCGGCACCTCGTAGCCGGCCGACAGCAGCATCGCCGGCCAGTAGACGCAGTGGAAGCGGAGGATGTCCTGCGCCATGAGATGGCGCACCTCCGGCCAGTACGCCTCGCGCAGGTCCTCGCCGGGCCGCGCGTAGGTCAGCGCGCTCAGGTAGTTGACGAGGGCGTCCGCCCAGACGTAGGCGACCTGGCTCTCGTCCCAGGGGAGCGGGATGCCCCACGGCTGGCCCGCCCGGCTGATCGAGAAGTCGAGCAGGCCGCCGGCCACGAAGCTGCGAACCTCGTTGCGGCGGAACGCGGGCTGGATGAAGTCCTCGCGGGCGTCGTACAGCTCGAGCAGCCGGTCCTGGTAGGCGGAGAGGCGGAAGAAGTAGTTCTTCTCCTCGATCCACTCCGGAACGGTGCCGTGCAGCGGGCATTTCCCGTCGACGAGCTCGTCCTCGGACTTGAACGCCTCGCAGCCGACGCAGTAGAGGCCGGCGTACACGTCCTCGTACACGTCGCCGTTGTCGTAGATGCGCTGCAGGAAGTCGCGGACGAATGTCTTGTGGCCCTCATCGCTCGTCCTGATGAAGAAGTCGGTGGCGGCGTTCAGCTTCGGCGGCAATGCGCGCCAGGCCTCCGCGATCCGGTCGACGTACTCCTGGGCGCCGAGCCCTTGTTCCTCCGCAACCCGCCAGACCTTGGTCGCGTGCTCGTCGACCCCGGTGAGGAAGAAGGTCTCCTCCCCACGCTGGCGGTGGTGGCGCGCCAGGATGTCCGCTGCGATCGTCGTGTACGCGTGCCCGATGTGCGGCTTGTCGTTCACGTAGTAGATCGGCGTCGTCACGTAGAAGCGCATCGGCGCCCATGATAGGGACGCCCCTGCGCGCACCCCGTGCCGCGAGCACGCCGGCGGCGAGGCCGCCGAGGAGGACGAGGCCGAGCAGGGCGGCGGCCGGCACGGCCGAGCGCCGCCCGGGAGCGCGCGCCGGACCGCCGGCGGCGTCGTGTGCGCGAACGCGCGGAACGACGATACGGACGGGAGCCCACGTCGACCGGCGCGCCACCGGACGGGGCGCGAGGAGCGCCGCAGGCCGCGTCGGGGGCCCGGGCCGGGAAGCGCGCGGCGCGCGCGGACGCTGCGCGATGCCGGCGCCGGTCCGCCCCGCGGCCGTCGCGGCGGCGGCGGCGGCGCGCGGGCTCGCCGCGGCGGTCGGCACGGCCGGCGCGGGCGGCGACAGCCGGGCGTGCGGGCGCGGCGCGTGCGCGACGGCGGCCGGCCGGGGGGCGAGAACCGTCAGCCCGCCTCCGTCCGCGGCCGGCGGAAGCCCGGCGGCCGGCGGCGGCGGCGCGGACGGAGCTGGCGCGGGCGTCGCAGCGGGAGCAGGCGCAGGAGCCGGGAGCGCCGGTGCGGCGGCAGCCGAAGCGGCGGGGAGCGGCGCGGCGGGGCTCACGGCGGCGGCGGCCGCGGGAGCGGGCGCCGGCGCCGAGACGGGCGGCGGCTGCGCCGCAGGCTGCGCTGCGGAGACGGCGACCGGCGGCGCGGGGGCCGCCCGCGCCGGCAGGAGCGAGAGCGGGTCGACGTAGCCCTGCTCCTCGGCGGCGACCCGGATGCCGAGGTGCACGTAGGGCGCCTGCTCCTCCGCGTCGCCGCTCGGGCCGATCGTCCCGACGACGGAGCCCTCGGCGACGGTCGCGCCCTGCCCGACCGTGACGGTGCCGAGGTGCGTGAGCGTGACGGCGTAGCCGTCGCCGGTCGTGACCGTGACGCTGAGGCCGGAGCCGGGGACGGTGCCGGCGAACGTGACCCGGCCCGCCGCCGGGGCGAGCACGTCGGCGCCGCGCTCGCCGGCGACGTCGATGCCGCGGTGCTCGCCGGCGGCGTAGGGATGCCCGGGGTCGAACGAGTAGGGTCGGAGCACGTCGCCTGACGCGGGCCAGGTCCACGCTCGGCAGGCAGGGGCGATGAGCAGCGCGGCGAGAGCCGCGAGCACGACGAGGCGGCGCATAGAGAGACCTCCGGATGACTACGGACTGGCCCGAACGGGTGTTCGGGCGGCGATGTCCTCACCGTAGGGGCGGGCGCACGCCGTTGTCAAACGAGGTTCCACAATTGTCACAGAGTCGACCGGTAGAGGTCGTTGCGCGCGACGCCCGAGAGGCGCGAGACGACCTCGGCCGCGACCCCGCGCCGCGCCCCCGCCGCCACGAGCTCCGCGACGGACGCGCGCGCACCCGCCACGTCGGGCGCCGCCCGGACGCTCCCGAGCACGAGCGTGATCTCGCCCTTCGGCGGCTCCGTGAACCGCCCCGCCACCTCGGCGGCCGACCCGCGGACGACCTCCTCGTGCAGCTTCGTCAGCTCACGGCACACCGCGACCTCCCGCCCGGGGTCGAACGCGGCCAGCGAGCGGAGCGTCGCAGGGAGCCTGGCAGGCGACTCGAAGGCGACGAGCGCCGTCCCCCACGCCGCCGACTCGCGCCAGAAGGCGTCGAGCTCGCCTGCGCGGCGCGGCAGGAAGCCGACGAACGCGAACCGCTCGCCCGCGAGCCCGCTCGCGACGAGCGCCGTCTCGACGGCCGACGGCCCGGGCAGCACGGTCACCGGCACGCCGGCCTCGAGCGCCGCGCGGACGAGCCGCCCGCCGGGGTCGGAGACGAGCGGCATCCCGGCGTCGCTCACGAGCGCCATCCGCTCGCCCGCGCGCAGGCGGGGCAGGAGCTCGGCGGCGCGCGCCGCCTCGTTGTGCTCGTGGTAGGAGAGAAGGCGCGCCGTGATCCCGTGCCGGTCGAGCAGCCCGCGCGTCCGGCGGGTGTCCTCGGCGAGCACGACGTCCGCCGCACGCAGCTCGTCGAGCACCCGCAGCGTGACGTCGTCGAGATTCCCGATCGGCGTCGCGCAGACGGCGAGGCCCACGGTCAGCTCTCCGGGAAGAGATCCTCGAAGGCGACGAGCCCGGCCCCGATCACGCCGGCGTCGGCCCCGAGCTCGGCGCGCTCGATCTCGAGCAGCTCGCCCGACGGGGGGAGCGCCTCGCTGCGGGCGGCGAGGCGCGCCGCCGGCACGAGCTGGTCGAACGCCGCGACGCCGTAGCCGCCGCCGATCACGACCCTCGTCGAGCCGAAGATGTTGACGAGCGAGCCGATCGCGACGCCGAGATGGCGGCCGACCTCCGTCAGCACCGGGTGGTGCTGCTCGACGAGGTCGCGTGCGGTCGCTCCGTCGCCGAGCAGCCGGCGGGCGAGCTTGTCGGCGGCACGGCCGGAGCAGTACGACTCGACGTGCCCGTGACCCGAGCATGCGCCCTGGCACGGCTCGCCGTCCTCGACGATCACCATGTGGCCGAGCTCCGTGTAGGCGCGGAAGAGCCTGCCGCCCGAGATCACGCCGCCGCCGACACCCGTGCCGAGGGTGAGCGCGACCAGGTCGCGCACGCCGCGGCCGGCGCCGAGCTGGTGTTCCGCGAGAGCGGCGCAGCTCGCGTCGTTCTCCATCGCGACGGGCAGCCCGAGCCGCCGCTGCATCTCGTCGGCGAAGCGCACGTCGCGGATGGGGATGTTGACGGCGCCGAGCGCGATGCCGTGCTCGTGGTCGATCCGCGACGGGATCCCGAAGCCGACGCCCGTCACGCCGTCGTGCGGCAGCCCGCGCACCACGTCCGCGAGCTCGTCGAGGAGCGCGGACTGCGACGTCGTCACCGTCGGCCGCTCCAGCCGCTCGTGGATCCGCCCCTCCCGGTCGAGGACGGCGGCGAGGATCTTCGTGCCGCCGAGGTCGACGCCGATGACGAGGTTCGCTTTCACGGACGGCCGGTAACCTACCCCGCCGGATGGCGCGGGAAGAGAAGCCCTATCGCGTCTACCGCGGAGGCCGCGTCAAGGGGAAGGTGCCGACGACGGGCCGGCGGGTCCTCTCGGGGCGCGGCGCCGACGGCAGCGGGGGCGGCGACGCGCCGCCCGTGTATCGCGGCCCCGGCGCGCGGCCGGTGCGCAGGGGGCGCAGGATCGGCCGCTGGGTGGCGCTCGGGCTCGTCCTGCTGGTCGTGCTGTTCGTGGTCTGGGCCGTGCTCGGCTACGTGTCGGTCTCGCACGGCGTCAGCGACGCGAACAACCGGCTCGATCCCGACGCCCGGGCGGCGTTGACGAAGCAGAACGGACTGCTGGTGTCGCACTCGACGACGATCCTGCTGCTCGGCACCGACAACGCCGACGTGGCGGGAAGGACGACCGACAACCACAGCGACTCGATCATGCTGCTGCGAACCGACCCGTCGCACCACCGCCTCTACTACCTCTCGATCCCGCGCGACATCGTCGTCCCCATCCCCGGCGCGGCGACCCAGAAGATCAACGCCGCCTACCAGATCGGCGGCGCGGCGCTCGCGATCAAGACCATCCACCGGTTCACCGGGCTCGAGATCAACCACGTGATCGTCGTCAACTTCGCCGCGTTCAAGGATCTGATCGACGCGATCGGCGGAATCACCGTCGACGTGCCCAAGCCGATCCGCTCGAACCGC
>DASRGA010000018.1:0-92982 GCA_035651295.1 Gaiellaceae bacterium
ATTCGACGCATTGTGGCGGGAGCCCTCACTTCGGGACTGTGGATCTTGGCTCGAAGAGCTACAACACCTCCGGCGCGAACATCGACTTCAAGGGCACGGGCAACGGTGGCAACGCATCTGAGGTGGACTGGACCTTCAGCAGCCTGCAGCTCACTTTCACGCTGGGAACGACGTCCGGGTCGCCCGCCGCGGTGGCTCAGAACTTGACGGCCACCTACGCAGTTGACTCCGCAATGACCGACATCGCTGGCAACGCGGCGGCAGGCACCGCAAGCGACACAAGCACCGGAACGAGCTTCCACTTCTAAGAGAAGCCACGTGCGCACGCGACAGGGGCGCTTGGCTGCCATCATGCGACGATGCCCCAGCGCAGGCCCGTGATCTGGAAGCCGCGCTACGCGACCCGGCGGATGCGCGAGCGGGCCTGGGCCGCGGCCGACCTGCGGCGCGAGCAGCAGGCGCGGGCGGCGCCGAAGCGGCCCTCCCTCGCCGCGCGTCTGCGGGCGTGGGCGGGGCGGCGGCGTCCGCGCGGCGGCGCGTGACTCTTCGCCGCTTCTTAGCCGGCGCTGCTTCGATTCGTGCATGCAGCGCCGCCACTGGGTCGTCGTGGGTGTCGCCGTCGCCGCGGTCGCGGCCGGCGGCGGCGCGTTCGCGGCGACCAAGCTCGACTCGCCGACCGCGCGCAGCCAGGCGATCATCGCCGACGCCGCCGGCCAGCTCGGGATCGACCCGTCGAAGCTGACGAGCGCGCTGCAGAAGGCGATCGACGACCAGATCGACGCCGAGGTGAAGGCCGGCACGATCACGAAGGCGCAGGGCGACGCGCTGAAGCAGCGCGTCGACTCCGGCCAGTATCCGCTCCTCGGCGGCTTCGGCTTCGGCTTCGGCCTCCGCGGTCACGGCGGCTTCGGCCTGTTCCGCGCCGACTCGAGCGCCGCCGCCTCCTACCTCGGCATCTCGACCGACGAGCTGCGCAGCGAGCTGCGGTCCGGGAAGACGCTCGCGCAGATCGCGACCGCCCACGGCAAGACCGCGGACGGCCTCGTCGACGCGCTCCTCGCCGCCGCCAAGCAGCGCCTCGACCAGGCGGTCGCCGACGGCCGCCTCAGCTCCGACCAGGAGCAGACGATGCTCGCGCGGACGAAGACGCTCCTGCAGTCGATCGTGAACGGGACGCTCCCGGTCCCGCAGGGGCTTCCCGCCGCGCCCGGCATGGGACCGCTGATGCGGCCCGGCCACGGCGGCTTCGGGTTCGGCTTCGGCTTCCGGCACCGGCCGCTGCCGGCCGACGCGCCGCCGCCGTCCTTCAGCTGACCCGCCCGTCCGGCCACATTCCCTGGGCCGAGGGATAGGCACCACCGGGACCTCCGGCTAGGTTGCGCGCACATCGGCGCCGGCCGCACGGCGTCGAGCGACTTCAGGGGGGAGCCGCCGCTTGACGGGAGACTCGACGGCGCAGCGCGCGACCGCGCAGCACGGGTCGACGCTGCGCGAGTACCTGCGTGTGGTTCGCCGCCGCTGGCGGCTGATCGCGCTCGCGCTCGTCGTCGTGCCCGCCGCCGCCACGGCCGTCTCGCTGCGCGAGCAGGCGATGTACGAGGCGACGGCGCAGGTGGCGCTCGCCCAGCAGGATCTCGCCAGCGAGCTCTCGGGCACGCCGGACGCCGCCGCCTACACGCCCGCCGACCGGCGCGCCCAGACGCAGGCCGACCTCGCGCGCGAGCCTGCCGTCGCCGCCTCCGCCGTCGCGCTCGCACACGCGCGGCTCACGCCGGACGCGCTCCTCCGCAGCTCGTCGGTGACGGTGGCGACGAACGCCGACCTGCTGACGTTCACGGTGCGAAACCACGTGCCGTCCCTGGCCGCCCGGCTCGCGACGGCGTACGCGACCGCCTACGTCCGCCACCGCCTCGCGGCCGACACGGCGCCGATCGAGAACGCGCTGCGCGCCGTGCGGCAGGAGATCGAAGCCGCCGACCCGGGCAGCGCGCTGCGCGCGAGCCTCGTCGGCAAGGCGACGCAGCTGCGCACGATGGCGGCGCTGAAGACCGCGAACGCGAGCGTCGTCCGCTCCGCGCAGACGGCGACGCAGACCGCGCCGCGAACGTTCCGCAACGCCGTCCTCGGGATCGTGCTCGGCCTGCTGCTCGGCGCGCTCCTCGCCGTCGGCTACGAGGCGCTCGACACCCGCGTCCGCTCGAGCGACGAGATCGCCGCCGGGCTCGCGCTGCCGCTGCTCGCGCACCTGCCCGAGCCGCCGCGGAGGCTGCGCGAGGCGAACCGGCTCGCGATGCTCGAGGAGCCCTCGGGCGTGCAGGCCGAAGCGTTCCGGATGCTGCGCACCAACCTGCAGTTCACGACGCTCGCCGGCGACGCGCGCACGATCATGGTGACGAGCGCCGTCGAGGAGGAGGGGAAGTCGACGACGATCGCGAACCTCGCGGTCGCCCTCGCGCGCGCCGGGAAGCGGGTGACGCTCGTCGAGCTCGACCTGCGCCGGCCGCTCCTGCACCGCTTCTTCGACCTCGACCCGGCGCGCCCCGGGATCACGCAGGTCGCGCTCCGCGACGCCGCGCTCGACGACGCGACGACGCCCGTGCCGGTCCGGGCCGGCGGGCCCGCCGGGCACGCCCACGTCAACGGGAACGGGAACGGGAACGGCGGCGGCTACGCGATCCTGCGCGTCCTCACCGCCGGCGCGATCCCGCCCGACCCCGGCGAGTTCATGACCTCGGCGCGTCTCGGCGAGATCCTGGCCGAGCTGCGCTCCCGCTCAGAGCTCGTGCTGATCGACGCGCCGCCGCTCCTGCAGGTGGGCGACGGGCTCGCGCTCTCCGCCCAGGTCGACGGCGTGCTCGTCGTCACCCGCATCGACGTGCTGCGCCGCGGCATGCTCGGCGAGCTGGCGCGGCTCCTGCACACGATGCCGGCGCGCAAGCTCGGCTTCGTCGTCACCGGCGCCCGCCACGGCGGCGCCGGCTACGGGTACGGCGCCTACTACGGCGACGCGGCGGCCGCACCGGCCGCGCAGCCGCCGGTCGCCGAGCCGGTCGGCGCGGAGACGGAATGACGGTGGCGGCGGGGGTCGCCGCGGCGACGCTCGACGCCGTCGACGAGCGCACCCGCGAGCTCGTCCTGCAGCGGCGGCGGGGAGCGCTGCGCCGCCGCGGCTACGTCGTGCGGCGGGCGCTGCTCGCCGCCGACCTGGCCGGGCTCGTGCTCGCGTTCGCCGTCTCGCAGGCGCTGTTCGGCTCCGCGGGCCGCCTCGGCACCGCCGCCGAGCTCGCCGTCTTCGCGGCGACGCTGCCGGTGTGGGTCGTCGCCGCGCAGGCCTACGGCCTCTACGAGCGCGACGAGGAGCGCACCGACCACTCGACCGCCGAGGACCTGAGCGGCGTCTTCCACCTGCTGACGGTCGGCAGCTGGCTGCTCTACGCGTTCGTGTCCGTCACCCACGCGGCGCATCCGAGCTGGCAGCGCCAGCTCGCGTTCTGGTCGCTCGGCCTGGCCGCCGTCGCCGGCCTGCGCGTGCTCGCGCGCGTGTCGGCGCGCCGCTCGCCCGCCTACCTCCAGAACACCGTCGTCGTCGGCGCCGGCAACGTCGGCCAGCTCGTCGCGCGCAAGGTTCTCGCGCACCGCGAGTACGGGCTGAACCTTGTCGGGTTCGTCGACCACGAGCCGCGCGAGTGGAAGCCGGGGCTCGAGCACGTCGCCGTGCTCGGCACGGTCGAGATGCTGCCGAGGATCGTCGAGCAGTTCGACGTCGAGCGCGTCATCTTCACGTTCGCGAACACGCCGAGCCGCGAGCTCGTGGCGCTGGTGCGCGACCTGCGCGACCGCGACGTGCAGATCGACGTCGTCCCGCGGATGTACGAGATCACCGGCCCGGCGGTCGACGTGCACGACATCGAGGGCCTGCCGCTGCTCGCGCTGCGGCCGTCGCGCCGCCGCCGCTCGGCGCGCGCGGCGAAGCGCGTCGCCGACGTCGTCGTCTCGCTCGTGCTGCTGACGCTGTTCGCGCCGCTCCTCTGCTGGATCGCGTGGCGGGTGCGCCGCAGCTCGCCGGGGCCGGTGCTCTTCCGGCAGGAGCGGCTGGGGGAGGGCAGGCGGCCCTTCACCTGCCTGAAGTTCCGGACGATGCGCGCCGACACAGACCCGTCGGTGCACGAGGACTACCTGCGCCGCGCGCTCGCCGGCGAGGAGACGCCGGAGCGGCACGGCCTCTTCAAGCTCGAGCAGCCGGACGCGGTGACGCCGTTCGGCCGCTTCCTGCGGCGCACCAGCCTCGACGAGCTGCCGCAGCTCCTGAACGTGCTGCGCGGCGAGATGTCGCTCGTCGGGCCGCGCCCGTGCCTGCCGTACGAGGCCGAGCGCTTCGAGCCGCACCACCACGAGCGGTTCGACGTGCCCGCCGGCATCACCGGCCTGTGGCAGGTGTCGGCGCGCGCGAAGGCGACGTTCCTGGAGGCGCTCGAGATGGACGTCACCTATGCGCGCAACTGGTCGCTGTGGCTCGACCTGCGGCTGCTGCTGCGCACGCCGGCGCAGCTCCTGCGACCGAAGTCGACGAGCTGATGGGCGACCCCGTCCGCATCGCCGTGCTCGGGCTCGGCTACTGGGGGCCGAACCTCGTCCGCGTCCTGCACGAGCTGCCCGAGGCGGAGATCGTCGCCGCCTGCGACCTCGACGCGGCGCGGCTCGAGCGCATCGGCCGCCGCTACCCGGCGCTCGCGCTGACCCGCAGCTACGACGAGCTGCTGGAACGCGACGACGTGGAGGCGATCGCGGTCGCGACGTCGGTGTCGACGCACCACCGGCTGGCGCTCGCCGCGCTCGAGGCGGGCAAGCACGCGTTCGTCGAGAAGCCGCTCGCCGCGTCGTCGGCCGAGGCGGAGCAGCTGCTCGAGACGGCGTCGGAGCTCGGGCTGACGCTGATGCCCGGCCACACGTTCCTGTACAGCCCGCCGGTCAACCTCGTCAAGCGGCTGATCGATGCCGGCGAGCTCGGCGACATCTACTTCGTCTCGACGAGCCGCGTGAACCTGGGTCTGCACCAGAGCGACGCGAGCGTCGTCTGGGACCTCGGCCCGCACGACTTCTCGATCCTGCGCTACTGGCTGGGGGAGAGCCCGGTCGAGGTGGCGGCGACGGCCCGCGCCTGCATCGTGCCCGGCACGCCCGACGTGGCGTTCGTGAGCATTCGCCACGCGGGCGGCACCGTCGGCCACGTGGAGCTGTCGTGGCTCGCGCCGAGCAAGCTGCGCCGCACCGCCGTCGTCGGCTCGCAGAAGATGGTCGTGTACGACGACACGTCGAGCGAGCCGGTGCGCGTGTTCGACTCCGGCGTGAACCTCCCCGACCCCGGCTCGTTCGGCGAGTACGGGCTCACCTACCGCACCGGCGACATCGTCTCGCCGCGCGTCGACGTGAAGGAGCCGCTGGCGCTGGAGCTGCAGGACTTCTGCCGCGCGGTGCGCGAGGTCTGCGACCCGCGCTCGTCGGCGCAGCTCGGCCTCGACGTGGTGCGGACGCTGGAGGCGGTCGACAGGTCGCTGGAGCGCGGCGGGCGCCCCGCGGCGCCGCTCGGCGTGGAGGCGGCGGGCTGAGACGGCTCGGGCTCGCCACGCTGGCGCTGGGCGCGAGCGGCTCGACGACGCTCGCGTTCAACCTCGTGCTCGCGCACGCGCTCTCGCGCCCCGCCTACGGCGACGTGGCGCGGTCGCTCAGCCTCGCGCTTGCGGTGGCCCAGCTGACGATGGCCGGGCTGGCGCCCGCCGTCGCGCGGGCGGTCGCGGGCGGACAGGACGACGGGCGGCGCCGCGCGCGGGCGGCGGCGGCGCGACCCCTGACGCTCGCCGCCTGCTCGGCGGCGGCGCTGCTCGTCGTGCCGCTCGCCGCCGCCGGCCTCGCGCCGTGGCGGCCCGGCAGCGTCGGCCCGGCGGTGCTCGTCGCCGCCGTCTACGCCGTCTACTTCGCGCTCAAGTGCGTGCTCTTCGCGCTCGACGAGGTCGCGCTGTACGCACGCTGGGAGCTGATCGCCGACGGGCTCTTCTTCGCGGCGCTCGCGCTGCTCGTGCTGCTCGCCCCCGGGGCGGCGCTGCTCGTGTTCGCGCTCGCCTACGGCGTGTTCGTGCTCGCGGTGTGGCGGCGCCTCGCCGGCGCGCGCGAGCGGCTCGCGGTCGACGGCGGCTTCCGCCGCTACGCGGCGCTCGCGACCGTCGCCACCTACGCGAGCGTGGCGCGGCTGCCGCTCGTCACGGCGCTCGCCGGCGCGCTCGCCGGCTCGCGCGACGCCGCCGGGATCGCGGGCGTCGTCGCGATCGTGACGCCGCTCTTCCTCGTCCCGCAGGCCGCCGGGATGCTGACGTTCGCCGCGGTCGCGCGGGCGCCGGACGCCGACCACAGCGCCCGCGTGGGCCAGCTCGTGCGGGCGGTCGCGGTCTGCTCGGCGGCGGTCGTGCTGCCGCTCGCGCTGCTCGCGCGGCCGGTGGTCGAGCTCCTGCTCGGACCCTCCTACCGCAACGTGGCGGCGAGCTTCGTGATCGTCGCGCTCGGCTCGCTGCCGCAGCTCGTCGCGACACCGGTTGCGAACGCGATCTCGGGCGAGGGCGCCGTCGGCCTGAACGCCGCGCTCGCGTCGGTGTCGCTCGCCGTCGCGCTCGGCGGCGCGGCGCTGCTCGTGCCCGCCTACCACGTCGTCGGCGCGGCGTGCGCGCTCGCCGCGTCGATGAGCGTGCTCGGGCTCGGCACGCTGGCGGTCGGACGGAGGCGCTTCGCGCTCCGGCTCGGAGCGGCGGTGCCGGCGTGACCGTGATCGCCGAGCGCCCGCGGTCGCTGCTCGCGCCGGCAGTCGCGATTGCGCTGCTGGCCGGGGCGGGAGCCGCGGTTGCCGTCGAGCCGGCCGCCGCGCTGGCCTTCCCGCTCGGCTTCCTCGCGGTCGCGGCCCTCGCCCGTCCCGACCTTGCGGTGATGGGACTGCTCGTCGCGAAGCCGGTGCTCGACTACTTCGTACGCCACCGCGTCGCCGGAGTGTCGCTCGGGCAGATGTGGGGCGGGATGCTGCTGCTCGCCGCGGCAGCGGTCGTCGTGCGCGACCGCGAGGGCGCTCCGCCGATCTCCGCCTACCGGGCCCCGATCGTCATGGTTCTCGCCTACCCGCTCCTGACACTGCCGCGAGCGAATGTCGCGAACGCGCCGCTCAACGAGCTGCGGCTCGTGTCCTGGCTCGCGGTGGTCTACGTGGTGGAGCAGATCGCATCGACGGCGGAGGGGCAGCGGCGGGTCGTCCGAGTCGGGTTCGCGATGGCGTTCCTGCTGACGCTCGTCGTGGCCGCGATGGAGCACACGAACCAGTACGGGCGCGCCTACTACTCGTCGACGCTCGCCTTCTCGAAGCTGGACGTGATGGCGCCGTCGGGTGTCTCGGCGTTCGCGGTCTACTGCGCGTCGCTCGCAATCGTCCCGCTCGTCGGGGGCCGCCGCTCCTTCTGGCCGCTGCTCCTCTATGCGGCGCTCGGCGCAGCGGTCGTGCTCTCGCTCGTGCGCACATCCTTCCTTGCCTTCTTGCTCGTGCTGGGCGGTGTGCTCGCGCGCGGAATTCAGCGCCGCCGCGGATCCGTCGTCACCGCAGGCGGCGTGGTTGCCGGCGCGGTGCTCGTCGCGATCGTGAGCTACCAGCACGTCATCTCCACGCGCCTCGTCCACGCCTCCGGGCGAGTGCTCTTCTGGCGACCGGTGATCGACGGCACGCTCGCCGATCCTCTGGCGATCGTGATCGGGCACGGCCCGGCGTACAGCTTCGCCGTGATCCAGCAGACGCTGAACGAGGCGATCTGGTCCCACGACGACTTCGTCGACCTCTTCGGCACGGGCGGCGTCGTGCTCCTCACGGCGTACATCCTGCTCGTGCTCTGGCTCTTCCGCTCCGCGCTCTCGCTCCTGCGCGACCCCCGGCAGTCGCCCCGGGCGCAGGACGTCGGCCAGCTCGCCTTCCTCGGCTGTGCCGCGTACGTCCTGATCGCTCTCTTCAACGACGCCGCGTTCGCGTCGCCGACGGTCGCCGTTGCGGTGCTGATCGGCCTCGCACGCGGGATGGCGCGCACGCCCGGCACGACCTGGCTCGACTGATGCGGGTCCTGTGCTTGACGAACATGTGGCCGACCGAACGCGAGCCGTCTGCGGGCTCGTTCGTGCACGACCAGGTCGAGGATCTGCGTGAGCTCGGCGTCGAGGTCGACGTGCTCGCATTCGACGGCCGCGAGCGCACGCTCGAGTACGCCCGCGCCGCCGAACGGCTGCGGAAGCTGCTGCGCTCCCAGCAGGTCGACCTCGTCCACGCGCACTACGGCCTGACGGGCGCCGTCTCGCTGACGCAGCGCCGTGTGCCCGTGGTCACGACGTTCCACGGCAGCGACGTCGGCTACGTCCCCTGGCAGCGGGCGATCTCGTGGGTCGTCGCCAGGGCGACGACGCCGATCTTCGTCGCCCGCGTCCATGCCTGCTTGCTCGGACTCGGCCAGGCGGCCGTTATCCCGGCGGGGGTCGACACCGGCATGTTCGTGATCGGCTCCCGAGACGGCGCTCGGCGCAGGCTCGGCTGGCGCGTCGACGGCCGCTACGTCCTGCTGCCCGGTTCGCGGACGAAGCCCGTCAAGGGCCCCGAGCTCTTCGACGCGACCCTCGCGCGGCTGGAGGGCGCGACCGGCGTCCCGCTCGAGGGATTCACGCGGCCGGAGGTGGTCGACGTCCTGAACGCCGTCGACGTCGTTCTCGTCACATCGCGTTCGGAGGGCTCGCCCGTGACGGTCAAGGAGGCGCTCGCGTGCGGAACCCCGGTCGTCACGGTCGACGTCGGAGACGTGCCGCACGTGGTGCGCGGCCTGCCAGGCTGCTCGGTTCGTCCGCGCGACCCCGCCGCCCTGGCCCTCGGCGTGGCGGAAGCCCTCGAGGCGGCCGATCGCGAGGCGCTCCGCGCGCGTGCGCTCGAGTACGAGCGGCTTGCGCTCGCGCGGCGTGTGATCGCCGTGTACGAGGCGGTCCTCTCGTGATGCGCCGGCTCTGCATGGTGGTCCATGGGCCGTATCCGCTCGCCGAGCCGCGAGTCGAGCGGGAGGCGCAAGCGGCGCTCGCCGCCGGCTGGAGCGTCGACGTCGTCGCGGCCACGACTCCCGGCGCCGCTGCCGAGGAGGTCTGCGACGGCGTGCGCGTGTGCCGGCTCCCGGTGACGCACGTGCGCGGCGGCTCGCTTCGGTCGGTCGTGGCCGAGTACGCGCGCTTCACGACGCTCGCGTCGCTGGAGCTCGTGCGCCGCTTGCGCGGCGGGCGCTACGACGTCGTGCACGTGCACAACCCGCCGGACTTTCTCTTCGCGGCTGCGCTGCTGCCCAAGCTCGCCGGGTCGTCGGCGATCCTCGACGTCCACGACTTCGCGCCCGAGCTCTTCGCGATGCGGATGGCGGGCCGCCGGCTCGCCGCGCCGGCAGAGCGGATCCTCCGGGCTCTCGAGCGGCAGGCGGCACGCCTTTCGGACGCCGTTGTGACCGTGCACGAGCCGTATCGGCGTGAGCTCGTCCGGCGCGGCGTCGATCCGCGAAAGCTCGTGACGGTCATGAACACCCTTGACGAGCGGTTCGCTCCGGATCGACCCGGGCCGCCGGCCGCCGGTCCGCGGATCGTCTCGCACGGGACGATCACCGAGCACTACGGGCTCGATCTCCTCGTCGACGCCGTCCGCCGTGTCCGTGCGCTCCAGCCAGAGATGCGGGTCGAGCTCTACGGCGACGGCGACGCCCTGCCGCGGGTGCGCGAGCGGGTGGAGGCCCTCGGGCTCGACGACGCCTTTGCGATCGAGGGTCGCTATCTCCCGCTCGGCGATGTGCTTCGACGGGTGGCAGGCGCGTCGATCGGCGTCGTCTGCAACCGGCCGATCGAGCGGAACCTGCTGGCAGTCCCGACGAAGCTGTTCGAGTACGTCGCGCTTGGGATCCCCGTCGTGAGCGCCGACTTGCCCGCCGTCGCCGAGCACTTCTCGGCGGACGAGGTGGCGTACTTCGCCGCGGGAGACGCCGAGTCGCTGTCGGACGCGCTGCAGCGCTTGCTCGCCGATCCGGCTGCCGCGCGTGCGCAGGCGCAGCGGGCTCTGGCCCGCTACGAGGAGTACCGCTGGGCGCGGAACGCCGAGCGCTACGTGGCGCTGCTCGACAGGCTCGTCCGCTCGCGTGCCGGCACGCCGGCGACGACGGCGCCCGGCTCGACGTCGGCGGTCACGACGGCGCCGGCGCCGACGAGCGCGCCCGCGCCGACCCGCACGCCGCCGAGCACGATCGCGCCGGAGCCGAGGCTCGCGCCGCGCTCGACGACCGTCGGCAGCAGCTCCCAGTCGTCCTCCGACTGAAGCCGGCCGTTCGCGGTCGCGCGCGGCCGCTTGTCGTTCACGAACAGGACGCCGTGGCCGACGAACACCTCGTCCTCGATCGTGACGCCGTCGCAGACGAACGTGTGGCTCTGGATCTTGCAGCGCGCGCCGACGACGGCGCCGCGCTGGATCTCGACGAACGTGCCGATGCGCGTCCCGTCGCCGATCGTGCAGCCGTAGAGGTTCGCGAACGCGTGCACGACGACTCCGTCGCCGAAGCGCACGCCGTCGAGCAGCCGGAAGGGCGCGTCGTTGACGGGGCCGTCAGCCATCGAAGTAGGCGGCGACCGACTCGGCGACGTGCGCCAGCTCGGCCTCGGTGATCCCGGGGAAGATGGGCAGCGAGAGGCATTCGCGCGACAGCCGCTCGGCGACCGGGAACGCGCCTTCGCGGTGGCCGAGGTGCGCGTAGGCGGGCGAGAGGTGGGGCGGCACCGGGTAGTGGCGGCCGGTGCCGATGCCGCGCTCGCGCAGGAACGCGGCGAGCGCGTCCGGGTCGGCGGTCCGCACGACGTACAGATGCCACGCCGGCTCGGAGCCCGGCACGGCCGCGGGGAGCCGCAGGTCGCCGACGCCGGCCAGCGCCTCCGCATAGACCGCCGCCGCCGCGCGCCGCCTGTCGTTCCACTCGTCGAGGTGCGGCAGCTTGCGCAGCAGCACGGCCGCCTGCAGCGTGTCGAGCCGGGCCGTCCAGCCCTCGAGCTCGTGGTGGTACTTGGCGGTCTGGCCGTGCTCGCGCAGCGCGCGCACACGGGCCGCGAGCTCGCCGTCGGAGGTGACGAGCGCGCCCGCGTCGCCGAACGCGCCGAGGTTCTTGCCGGGGTAGAAGCTGAATGCCGCGGCGAGCGCGCCGTCGGCGGCGCCGGCCCCGTCGCGGCGCGCGCCGTGCGCCTGGCAGGCGTCGGCGACGACGACGCGGCCGGCGAGCGCGCGCACGTCCGCGAGCTGCCCGTACAGGTGCACCGGCACGACGACGCGGATCCCGTCCGGCAGCTGCGCGGCGTCGAGGCAGTAGTCGTCGACGCGCACGTCGACCGGCACCGGCGTGCCGCCCGCCTGCGCGACGGCCTCGAACGTCGCCGCGAAGGTGGCGGCGGGCACGGCGACCGGCTCGCCCGGCTCGAGTCCCGCGGCGAGCAGCCCGAGCCGCAGCGCGTCGAGGCCGCTCGCCACGCCGACGCACTCGCGCGCGCCGCAGCTTGCGGCGAACGCCTCCTCAAACGCCGCGACGTGCGGCCCGTTCGTGAACGCGTTCGCGTCGATCACCGCGTCGAGGTCGGCGAGCACGGCGGCCTTCAACGCCTCGTGCTGACGGGCGAGGTCGAGGAACGGGACCGTGGCTGCGATCCCCTGCGGCGGCTGCAGGGCCCCCATGCGGCCGCCACACCGTACGAGCGATCTGCACGAACCGCAACGAAGTTCCCTCGAACTGAGGACGCGGTGCGCGGCCGGCGGACCTAGGCTTCCTGTCGTGCTTCGGGGGGAGCCGCTGCAGTACCCCGAGCCGCTGATCCGCCGCGTCTACGCGTACGTCGCGTACCGCGTCGGCGACGGCCCGGACGCGGACGACATCACGTCCGACGTCTTCGAGCGCGCGCTGCGCAAGCAGCACCAGTTCGACCCGAAGCGCGGCGAGGCGGCCGCCTGGCTGATCGGGATCGCGCGCCGCTGCATCAGCGACCACTTCGACGGGCGCCCGCTGCTTGTCGACACGATTCCCGAGCAGGCGGCTCCGGGCGAGCTGGCCGCCGACGCCGCCGGCCGGGTGGACATGGGCCGCGTGCTCTCGGTGCTGAGCGAGCGGGAGCGGGAGCTCGTCGCGCTGCGCTACGGCGCCGACCTGACCGCGCGCCAGATCGGCGAGCTGCTCGACCTGAAGACGAACGCGGTCGAGGTGGCGCTGCACCGGGCGCTGCAGGCGGTCCGCCGTCAGCTCGAGGGCCACGCCCCGGTCGCCGAGCCGACGCCGAGGCTCGCCGAATGACGAGCCAGGCGCTGCCCGTGACGTCGCTGCGGCGGCCGCTGCCGCTGCGGCCGGCGCTGTCGCTGCTTCTGCCTGCGGCGGCCGTCGTGCCGGTGGCGGCCGCGAACGGCGGCTACTTCCCGACGGCGTTCGGCTGGACGGGGCTCGCGTTCGCGTGGGTGGTGCTCGTCGCCGCCGTTGCGACGGCGCCGCGGCTGCGGCTGCTCGACGCGGTGTGGGCGCTCGCGGCGCTCGCGTACTGCGGGCTGACGTTTCTGTCGGCGCTCTGGGCGGGGGGCGCCGGCCTCGCGGTCGACGCGGGGCTGCGCGCGCTCGTCTACGCGACCGCGGTCGCGGGCGCGCTGATCGTCCTGCGCCGGGGCGAGCTCGAGCTGTGGACGGCCGGGCTCGTCCTCGGCGCGGCCTGCGTGTCGTTCTACGCGCTCGCCACGCGGCTTCTCCCGGATCACTTCGGCGCGTTCAACCCGGGCGCCGGCTACCGGCTCTACACGCCGGTCGGCTACTGGAACGGGCTCGGCGTGTTCGCGGCCGTCGCCGCGCTGCTCGCGCTCGGGCTCGCGATCCTCGGCCGCGGGCTGCTCGTGCGCGTCGCCGCCGGGACGGCGCTCGTCGTGCTGCTGCCGACGCTCTACTACACCTACAGCCGCGGGTCGTGGGCCGCGCTCGCCGTCGGGCTGGCCGCCGCGCTCGCCTGCAGCCCGCTGCGCGCGCGGCTCGCGGCGGGGCTGCTGCTGCTCGTGCCGCTGCCCGCGTTCGCGGTGTGGCTCGCGTCGCGGCCGCTCGCGCTGACGAACCGCTCGACGCCGCTCGCGGACGCGTCGCACGCCGGTCACCGGCTGGCGCTCGAGCTCGCCGTGCTGGCGGTCGGCCAGGCGGCGGCGGCGTTCGCGTGGGTGGTGGCGGTCGAGCGGCTGCAGGTGCCGGCCCGCGTCCGCCGGGCGGGGCTCGCGCTGCTCGTCGCGGGCGCGGTCGCGGCGGCGGCGCTCCTCTTCGTGCGGGTCGGGTCGCCGTCGACGCTTGCGACGCGCGCCTACGACTCGTTCACCGGCCCGCCGGTCACGTCGGGCGACCTGAACAGCCGGCTCTTCTCGCTGTCAGCGAACGGCCGCATCGCGCTGTGGCGGTCGGCGTGGCACGAGTACCAGGCGCATCCGCTCGCCGGCGGGGGCGCCGGCAGCTTCCAGCGGACCTGGTACCGGGAGCGGACGTCGACGCTGTCGGTGATCGACGCGCACAACCTGTACGCGCAGACGCTCGGCGAGCTCGGGCTCGCGGGCGCGCTGCTGCTGGCGGTGTTCCTCGGCGCGCCGCTCGCGGCGGCGTGGCGGGCGCGGCCGCATCCGCTCACCGCGGGGGCGGTCGGCGCGTACGCCGCGTTCCTGGTGCACAACGTGGTCGACTGGGACTGGCAGCTGCCGGCGGTGACGCTGCTCGGCCTGTTCGCGGGCGCGACGCTCGTGGTGGCGGCGCGGGGCGAGCGCGAGACGGCGGTGGCGCCGCTCCGCCGCCGCGGCCGGGTGGTCGTCGCTGCGGTCGCGCTGTCCGCCGCCGCGGCGGCGTTCGTCGGCCTGATCGGCAACATCGCGCTCGCGCGGGCGCAGACGGCGATCCGCAGCGACAGCGCGCCGCGCGCGCTCGCCGAGGCGCGCACCGCCTACCGGTGGGCGCCCTGGTCGACGGAGGCGCTGCGGACGCGCGGCGAGGCCGAGCTGATCTCGGGGCGGACGGCGGCGGGCGCCGCCGACCTGCGGCGGGTGACGGCGCGCGACCCGGGCGACTGGCAGGCGTGGTTCGACCTCACCGCGGTCACGTCGGGCGCCGAGCGCGCGCGGGCGGCCGCGCGGGTGCGGGCGCTCGATCCGCGCGGGCCCGAGGCGCAGCTGCTGGCGCGGCCGGCTCCGTAAGGGTTTCGGCCCTCCCGGCCGTAGAAGGCCCGACATCGACGCGGGGGAGACGGAATGAGCTTCTGGAGCAGGCTGCGGGAGTCAGAGGTGGAGCAGACGCTACGGGCGAGGGCGCCGCAGCCGAGCGACGAGCTCGTTCGCGGCATCAGCCGGATGGTCGCAAGCCGGCGTCCGCGCCGGAGCGCACTGCCGAAGCTGGCGCTCGTCGCCGCGGTGACGAGCCTGCTTGCGGCGTCGCTCGGCGTTGCGGGCGCGCTCGGCTACGCACGCGAATCGGTGCACTCGTTCACGCGCGACGTGTCGCACTTCGTCGAGCCGGGAAGCCACGACAACCACGGGCAGCAGTCGTCGAGCCAGGTTGTCTTCTCGAGCTCCAAGCACGACGACCACCACTCGGGCGGCAACGGCAACGACGGCAACGGCGGCAACGGCGGGAACGACGGGAACGGCAACGGCGGCCCGAACGGCGGCGACGGCCACGGCCACAACGGCAACGGCGACGACGGGAACGGCGACGACGACCACAACCCGTTCGGCCACCAGTACGGGCATCGCATCCCGCTGTGCTTCCACGGCTACATCATCCACGTGCCGATCGGCGACATCGTGTGGTGGATCCTGCACGGGGCCGGCCCGCCCTGGCAGTGCTCGAACGGGCATCACCACCACTAGCACCGACCTGACTTCGACGGAACTCCGCTCGGCCCGGGCCCGCCCGGGCCGAGCCGCGTCCAGGGACGGCGTGCCGCACACCTAGACTTCCAGCCGATGACCGCCCTCGACCCGCTGACCGACGAGCAGCGCGAGATCCGTGAGCTCGTCCGCGCCCTCGCGCGCGACCGGATCGCGCCGCGCGCCGCCGAGATCGACAAGAGCGCCGAGTTTCCGTGGGACGTCGTCGAGCTGTTCCGCGAGAACGAGCTGTTCGGCGTCCTCTACGACGAGGCGTACGGCGGGATCGGCGCGAGCGCGCTGCTGACGCTGGTGATGATCGAGGAGCTCTCGAAGGTGTGCGCGACGAGCGGCCTGATCGTCGCGGTGCAGGAGCTCGGCTCGCTCGGGATCAAGCTGGCGGGGACGGAGGAGCAGAAGCGGCGGTTCCTGCCGCGGCTCGCGTCGGGGGAGTGGCTTGCGGCGTATGCGCTGACCGAGCCGGGCTCCGGGTCGGACAGCGCGGCGATGCGCACGACGGCCGAACGGGACGGCGACGCCTACGTGCTGAACGGCGGCAAGCGGTTCATCACCAACGCCGGCGTCGCGAACGTCTACGTGGCGTTCGCGAAGACCGATCCGGACGCGGGGCATGCGGGCATCTCGGCGTTCGTGGTCGAGGCGGACACGCCCGGGTTCTCGGTCGGGCGGATCGAGCCGAAGATGGGGATCAAGGGCTCGACGACCGGCGAGGTGTTCTTCGACGGCTGCCGGGTTCCGGCGGGGAACCTGCTCGGGGCGGAGGGGGAAGGGTTCCGGCTGGCGATGCGGATCCTCGACCGCTCGCGGCCGGGGATCGCGGCGCAGGGGCTCGGGCTCGCCCAGGGGGCGACCGACTACGCGCTCGAGTACGCGCGGACGCGGGAGACGATGGGCAAGCCGATCGCCCAGCATCAGCTCGTCGCCGGCATGCTCGCCGACATGGAGACGAAGTGCGAGGCGGCGCGCGGGCTGCTCTACAAGGTAGGGCGGATGATCGACGCGGGCGAGACGGGGCCGGAGCTGACGAAGCTCTCGGCGATGGCGAAGCTCTTCTGCACCGACGTCGCGATGGAGGTGACCACCGACGCCGTGCAGGTGCTCGGCGGCTACGGCTACATCTCCGAGTACCCGGTCGAGCGGATGATGCGCGACGCCAAGATCACCCAGATCTACGAAGGCACCAACCAGATCCAGCGGCTCGTGATCGCCCGCGAGATGCTGCGCGAGAACCGCGCCTACCTGCCCGCCGGCGCCGGCTGACCCGACGGCGCCGCGCCCGGCCGTGTCCCTCGCGCGGGGGAACGAGCCTTACCGACGGATTACGTCGAGAAGACACACGCCTGACGCGCGGGCCTCACCCTCCGACCGTCAACCCCGTTCCAACCCCCTGGAGTGTGATCGACGATGAAGAAGCTCCTCGTTCTGGCGGCCGCGGTTGCCGCGCTCGCCACAGCACTTCCCCTCGCGGCGCTCGCCGACGACGGCACCGCCGCCGTGCAGGCCGACATCGCGAAGCTGAAGACCGACGTCCAGACCAAGCACGACACGGTCGTCGCCGACGCGGCGAAGCTGCAGGCCGACGCCCAGTCGCTCGTCGGCACGACCGACAAGAAGGCGGCCCGGCAGACGATCAAGGCCGACGCGCCGAAGCTGACCGGCGACTGGAAGTCGCTGCTCGCCACCTGCCTCGCCGACCGGCTGCAGCTCCGCAAGGACTTCCAGGCCGCGATCCAGGCCGGCGCCTCCAAGCAGGACCTGCGGCTCCTCCGCCGCCAGGCGAACCTCGAGATCCGCCTCGTCAACCTCGACATGCGCGAAGCGGTCGCGAAAGCCCACCTCGCCGTCGTCGAGCTGCGGCAGAGCTTCCACCAGGCGGGCGGCCAGGCGCCGACGGTGCCGACGCCGCCGACGACGGCGCCGACCGTCGCGCCCGTCACCACCTCGTAGCACGCTCAGTCGAGCGTCTTCAGAAACGCCTCCACCACGTCGAGGAACCCGTCGGGTTCCTCGACGTGCGGCATGTGGCTCGACTCCTCGAACAGCCGCCACTGCGCGCCCGGGATCCGCCGGTGGATCTGCTCGACGATATGCGGCGTCGCCTCGTCGTAGCGGCCGGAGACGAGCAGCGTCGGCGTCGAGATCTCGGGCAGCCGGTCGGTGATGTCCCACTCCTTCAACGTGCCGATGCAGTGGAACTCGTTCGGCCCGTTCATCGTGTGGTAGACGGTCGGGTCGTCGGCCATCTGCGCGAAGCTCCGCTCGACGCAGTCCGGCCACGGCACACGGCACAGGTGGCGGTCGTAGAAGACGCGCGTCGCCTCCTCGTACTCCGGCGCGTCGGTCGTGCCCGCCTGCTCGTGCCGGGCGAGCGTCTCCTGCACGTCGGCCGGCAGGTCCGCCCGCAGCCGGTTCGCCTCCGCCACCCAGAGCGGGATCGAGGCGGGCGAGTCGGCGACGACCATGCCGCGCAGCCCGGCCGGATGGTCGAGCGCATGCTCGAGCGCGAGCATGCCGCCCCACGACTGGCCGACCACCGCATAGCGGCCGGCGACGCCGAGGTGCTCCGTCAGCGCGACCAGCTCGTCCTTGAACAGCTCCACCGTCCAGAAGTCGACCGGCGCGTCGGGATGGTGCGAGCTGCGCCCGCAGCCGACCTGGTCGTACAGCACGCAGCCGCGGCCGAAGCGCGAGAGCTCCGCGATCGGCTCCACGTAGTCGTGCGCCGCGCCCGGCCCGCCGTGGCAGATCACCACCGGCGTCGGACCCGACCCCAGGTCGCCCACGACCCGATACCAGGTCTCCTTGCCGTCGCGGATCATCCGGCCTTCGCTCATGACGCTCCTTTCGTGTCCAGCGGATGGTGGCAGGCGGCGAAACGGCCCGCGCCGTGCTCGACGAGCGGCGGCCGCTCCGCCCTGCAGACGTCCGTCGCGTAACGGCAGCGGGGATGGAAGCGGCAGCCGGACGGCGGCGCGACCGGGCTCGGCACCTCGCCCTCCAGCACGATCCGCTCCCGCCGCACCTCGTCCTCGCCCTCGATCGCCGGGATCGCCGACAACAGCGCCTCCGTGTACGGGTGCACCGGCTGCAGGAACAGCTCGTCGGACGGGCCGACCTCGACCACGACGCCCAGGTACATCACCGCGATCCGGTCGGACACGTGATGGACGACGCCGAGATCGTGCGCGATGAACACGTACGTCAGGTCGAACTCCTCCTGCAGGTCGTCCAGCAGGTTGATCACCTGCGCCTGGATCGACACGTCGAGCGCCGACACCGGCTCGTCCGCGACGATCAGCTTCGGGTTCAACGCCAGCGCCCGCGCGACGCCGATCCGCTGCCGCTGGCCGCCCGAGAACTCGTGCGGATAGCGGTTCACATGGTCGGGCTGCAGGCCCACCGTCTCGAGCAGCCGCGCCACCCGCCGCCGCGTTTCCGCGCGCGACAGATGGCCGTGGATGCGGAACGGGTCCTCGAGGATCTGGCCGACCCGCTTGCGCGGGTTCAGCGACGCGTACGGATCCTGGAAGATCATCTGCAGCTCGCGCCGGAACGGCCGCAGCGCCCGCCGCGAGAGCTTCGTGATGTCGCGGCCGCCGAACGTCACCGAGCCCGCCGTCGGCTCGTGCAGCCGCACGAGCGTCCGGCCGAGCGTCGACTTGCCGCAGCCCGACTCGCCGACGATCCCGAGCGTCTCGCCGCTCCGCACCTCCAGCGACACCCCGTCGACCGCGTGCACCACCTCGCCGCCGCCGCGGAACGCCGTGCCGCGCACCGCGAAGTGCTTCACCACGTCGCGGGCCTCCAGCAGGACGTCGCTCACGCGCTCCTCCGCTCCCGGCGAAGCTCCGCGCGCCCCGCCGGCTCGAGGAAGCACGCGTCCGCGTGCCCCGGGCCGGAACGCACCTCGAGCGGCGGCCGCGCCTCGCACGCCTCGAAGCGGTAGGCGCAGCGCGGCGCGAACCGGCAGCCCGGCGGCGGCGCGAGCAGCGACGGCGGCTGCCCCGGAATCACCGTCAGCCGCCGCCCGCGGGTCGTGCCGACACGCGGGATCGAGTCGAGCAGCCCCCACGTGTACGGATGCTGCGGGTTGCGGAACACCGCGCTCTTCGGACCCTCCTCGACGACGCCTCCCGCGTACATCACGACCACCCGCTCGGCCAGGTCGGAGACGACCCCCATGTCGTGCGTGATGATCAGGATCGACGAGCCGTGGTCGCGGCGCAGCCGCTTCATCAGCTCCAGGATCTGCGCCTGGATCGTCACGTCGAGCGCCGTCGTCGGCTCGTCGGCGATCAGCAGCGACGGGTTGCACGACAGCGCCATCGCGATCATCACCCGCTGGCGCATCCCGCCCGAGAACTCGTGCGGATACTGGTCGACGCGGCGGTCCGGGTTCGGGATGCCCACCTCGGCGAGCAGCTCGACCGAACGCCTCCGCGCCTCGCCGCGCGACAGCCGCCGGTGCGCGCGCAGCTGCTCCGCGATCTGCCAGCCGACCGTGTAGACCGGCGTCAGCGCCGTCATCGGGTCCTGGAAGATCATCGCGATCTCGCCGCCGCGGACGGCGCGCATCTCGCCCGGCGAGAGCGCCATCAGGTTGCGTCCGCGCAGCAGCACCTCGCCCTCGATCACCGCGTTCGGGTCGCGGATCAGCCGCATCACCGCCATCATCGACACCGTCTTGCCGGAGCCCGACTCGCCGACGACGCCGACCACGTCGTCCGCCTCGACCCGCAGCGACAGGCCGTCGACCGCGCGCACCGTCCCGGCCTCGGTGCGGAACGAGACGTGCAGGTCGTTGATCTCGAGCAGCGCCTCAGGCACGGCGCACCCGCGGGTCGAGCCACGCATAGACCAGATCGACGACCGCGTTCGCCGCCACGACGAAGAACGCCGCGTAGATCACCGTCGCCAGGATCACCGGCAGATCGAGGTTCTGCAGCGAGTCGAACGTCAGCTTGCCGACGCCGTGCAGGCCGAACACCACCTCGGTCAGCAGGGCGCCGCCGCCGACGAGCGCGCCGAAGTCGAGCCCGAACAGCGACACGAAGCCGACGAGCGACGTGCGCAGCGCATGCCGGAAGAGCACCCGCCGCTCGGTCAGCCCCTTCGCGCGCGCCGTCCGCACGTAGTCCTCCTCCTGCGCCTCGACGATCGCCGAGCGCAGCACCCGCGCGTAGATCCCGATGTAGAGGATCGAGAGCGTCAGCCACGGGAAGAGCAGCGACTTGAACCAGCCCCACGGCGACTGCGAGAACGGGATGTAGCCGAGCGGCGGCACCCACGAGAAGACGCTGCCGTGCAGCCGGCTCTGCGTGATCAGGTTGACCACCTCGCCCAGCCAGAACACCGGCATCGAGATGCCGATCAGCCCGACGATCATCACCGCCGTGTCGATCCAGGTGCCGCGGAAGACGCCGGCCAGCATCCCCATCGCGATCGACACCACCACCCAGATCACCGCCGCCCCGAAGACGAGCGACAGCGTCACCGGCGCCGCCTGCGTCACCTGCGGGATCACCTTCGCGCCCCGGTTCACGTACGACGTCAGGTCGCGGGTGATGAACAGCTTCTTCATCATCAGCGCGTAGCGGATCGGCAGCGGCCGGTCGAGCCCGAAGTCGTGGCGCACCGCCGCCAGCGTCCGCTGGTCGGCGTTGCGGCCCGCGATGCGCGCCGCCGGGTCGACGCCCGGCGTCGCGAAGAAGATCAGGAACGAGAGGACGCTGATCGAGAAGAGCACGAAGATCATCGACACGAACCGGCGGAGGACGAAACGCAGCATCAGTCGGTGCGCCTCAGCTTCGCGCGCGGGTCGAGCGCGTCGCGGATGCCGTCGCCGAGCACGTTCAGCGCGAGCACCGTGAGCGCGATCGCGATGCCGGGCGCCAGCGCGACCGCCGGCCGCGTGTACAGCACGTCCTGGCCGTCGAGGATGATCGTCCCCCAGCTCGCCTTCGGCTCCTGCACGCCGATCGACAGGAACGAGAGCGCCGCCTCGGTCAGCATGTCGATCGCCAGCATCAGCGGGAAGAGCACGATCGCCGTCGTGACGACGTTCGGCAGGATCTCGCTCCAGAGCAGCCGCCAGTTCGACGCGCCCAGCCCGATCGCCGCCTCGACGAACTCGCGCCGCCGCAGCGACAGCACCTCGCCGCGGATCGGCCGCGCCACGTACGGGATGTAGACGAGGCCGATGATCGTGATCGGCAGCAGCAGGCTGCCCGAGGTGAGGTGCAGCGGGCCGAGCGAGAAGCCGCGCGAGATCAGCACGGTGGAGAGGCTGATCGCGAGCAGGTAGACCGGAAACGCCCAGACGACATCGAGCAGCCGCGAGAGGACGCCGTCCACGAGGCCGCCGAAGAAGCCGGCGACGACGCCGATCAGCACCGCCAGGATGCAGGTGATCAGCGCCGCCGACGTGCCGATCAGCAGCGAGTTGCGGCCGCCGTAGAGCAGCCGCGCCGCCACGTCGCGGCCCTGCCCGTCGGCGCCCAGGAAGTAGTGGTGGAGGTCCCAGGTCGGCCCGATCGGCGTCACGCCCAGGCCGAGCCCCTGCGTCGAGGACTCCATCACCGGCACCGACTTGCCGTTCACGATCGTCGTGCCGTCCAGGTTCGAGCTGAACGGGTCGGTGTGTGCGACGTCGTGCGCGTACACCGGCGCGAGCAGGCAGAGCACGACGATCACCGCCAGCAGCCCCGCCATCGCCATCGCCACCCGGTTTCGCAGCAGCCGGCGGCGCGCCAGCCTCCACGGGGACGCGGCGACGAGAGCGAGGTCCCCGCCCGCCTGGGCGGGGACCTCCTCGACGATCAGATCGCTCACCGAACGTTCCGGCGGGCGGCTACTGCACCCAGGACTGGTCGACCAGCCAGTAGAACTGCTTGCTGAAGACGAAGTTGCCGACGCGCTTCGACACGAAGTCGAGGTGCTTCGGCGTGAACATCGTCGCCATCGGAGCCTGGTCGGTCACCTCACGGTCGATCTTCGACCAGAGCGCGTTCGCCTTCGGGAAGCTCGTCACCTCCATCTTCAGCGCCTGGTGCATCTGGGCGTTGATCGCCTTGTCGCAGAAGCCGGCCATGTTGATCGACGAGTCGCTGCCGGGATGGAACGACTCGCAGCCGAACAGGATGTGCAGGAAGTCGGAGGCGGCAGGGTAGTCCTGGTACCACTGCTGCACGTTGATCTGCACGTGGTTCTTCGTGTTCTGCGGATAGGTGAACGCGATGTTGCCGGAGATCGCCTTCGCGGTCGCCTTGAAGCCGATCTCGTTCAGGACGCTCGCCAGGTAGACGCCGACCGCCTTCTGCACCTCGTCGTTGGCCGAGATGACGACCACCTTCGCGCCCTTCTCGCCCGACTGAGCGACGAGCTGCTTCGCCTTCGCCACATCCGGGGCCGACCAGGTCGAGCCCGGGTTCTTCGTGTACGGACAGTACGGCTTGTAGCCGGGGAAGCCCGGCGGCAGCACCTGGCAGGACGGCGTCGCCAGCTTCGAGCCGCCGAAGATCTTGATCAGCGCGTTGCGGTCGATCGCGTAGTTCACGGCCTGGCGCGCCTTCAGGTTGTTGAACGGCGGGATGTTCACGTTCATCGGCGCGTACCAGAACGCCGTCAGCGGCGTCAGGTGCGTCTGCGCCGCGTACTTCGTGCCGAGCTCGTTCAGGCGGTCGGCCGGCGGGAAGTCGTAGCCCCAGTCGGCCTGGCCGTTCTCGATCGCGGTCACCTGCGCCTCCACCGTCAGCCCGAACGACTGGGTGATCTGGTCGGGGTAGCCGTCCGGCTGCGCCGCCTGCGACCACTGGTGGAAGTACGGGTTGCGCTTCATCACGAGCTCTTTGTTCGGGTCGTACGACGCGAAGTAGTAGGCGCCCGTCCCGGGGATCGGCTTCGTGCCGGCGTCGCTCGACGGTGCGCTCGCCGGCAGGATCGACGCGTGTGGGACGGCCAGCTTGAACTTGAACTCGGCGTCCGGCGCCGTCAGGTTGATCGTCACCGTGTTCGTCTTCGCGTCGCCGCTGACGCCGCCCTTCAGCGTGCAGGTGGCGGGCGTCTTCAGGCAGGCGGTGGCGCCGACGATGCCGGAGTAGAAGCCGCCGGCCGTCGGGCTCTTCACCTTGAAGATGCGGCGGAACGAGGCGACGACGTCGTTCACCGTCACCGGCCGGCCGTTCGAGAACTTGATCCCCTTGCGGAGCGTGAACACCCAGCTCTTGCCGCCGTTCTTGATCGTGTAGCTCGAGGCGAGGTCGGGGACGACGTTGAACGCGGCCGCGCCGCCGGCCTTCTGGAAGGCGAGCAGGCCGTCGTAGGTGGCCTGGTAGAGCTGCCAGTACTGCAGCGTGTAGTTGACCTGCGGGTCGAGCGTGCCGCCGGCCGCGTTCGCGAGCAGCTTCAGCGTGCCGCCGCGGTGGCTCTGCGCGGTCGCGCCCGACGAGCCGGTCGCCACGACCGCGACGAGCGCGGCCGCGACGACGGCCAGCAGCGCCCTTCGGTTCCTCACCATGCCCTCTCTCCTTGTGCGGGGTTCCGTCGAGCCTACTCCCGCGCGTCGCCGCCGCGAAATCAAATATCAGGCGGCGTCGCGGCGGACCGTGACGGCGGCGCCGGCGAGGGCGGCGGCGGCCGCGTAGCCGAGCAGCACGAGCGCGCCCGGCAGCACCCCGAGCAGGTGCGGCACCTCGACCTGGACGAGCGCGTTCCCGGCCTGGCCGGGCAGCCAGCGGCCGACCGACGGCACCAGACCGAAGAGGATGCTCTCGACGAGCAGCGACCAGACGAGCAGGCCGACGATCGCGCCGACCTGGTTGCGCACGACGGCGCCGATGCCGAGGCCGAGCGCGCCCCAGAGCGCCGAGACCGCCACCGAGCCGCCGAGGGCGAGCGCCAGGTCGCGGTGGTCGAGCACGAGCGGGATCCCGCGCACCGACATCGTCAGGCGGCCGAGCCCGAAGGAGAGGGCGACGCCGCCGGCCCCGAGCACGGCGCCGGCGGTCGTGCAGGCGACGAGCTTCGCGGCGAGCACGCGCCCCCGGCGCGGCTCGGCCAGGAACGTCGGCTTGATCGTCCCGTGCCGGAACTCGGTCGTCAGCGACAGCACCCCGACGAGCGCCGCGAACGCGGACGCGATCGAGCCGTTGGCGAGCAGCTGGAACTGCGTCTGCCGTTCGCCGAGCGGCGCCGCGTCCTCGACGAGGCCGCTGAGGAGCACGACGAGCACGACGAGGCCGACGAGGGAGAGGACGATCGCGAGCGACGTGCGCGTCGTGCGCAGCTTGAACAGCTCGGCGCGGACGAGCGCGGTCACGATGCCGCTCCCGCGGTCAGCTCGAGGAACACGTCCTCGAGGGAGCCGCTCTCCTGCACCAGCTCGACGAGGGCGATCCCGGCGGCGGCGGCGATCTCGCCGACGCGCCGTGTGTCGACGCCGGGGACGAGCAGCTCGTCGCCGTCCATGATCGCCGGCGCGAGACCGGACGCGCGCAGCAGCCGCTCGAGCTCGGCCCGCTGCGCGGTGCGCACCCGGACCGCTCCGGCGACGCGGGCGGTGAGCTGCTCGAGCGGCGACTCGATCACGAGCCTGCCCTTGTTGATGATCACGACGCGGTCGACGGTCTGCGACACCTCGGCGAGCACGTGGCTCGACACGAAGACGGTCTTGCCGTCGGCGGCGAACGACCGGAGGAACTCGCGCAGCCAGCGCATGCCTTCCGGGTCGAGGCCGTTCGCGGGCTCGTCGAGGACGAGCAGCTCCGGGTCGCCGAGCAGCGCGGCGGCGAGAGCGAGCCGCTGGCGCATGCCGAGCGAGTACGTCTTCACGCGCCGGCGCGCAGCGGCGTCGAGCTCGACGAGCCGCAGGACGTGGTCGACGCGGCTCGGCGGGATGCTCGCGGCGAGCGCGAGCATCCGCAGGTGGTCGCGGCCGCGGCGGCCCGGGTGGAAGTCGCTCGCCTCCAGCACGGCGCCGACGCGCGTGAGCGGCGCGCGAAGCTCGCGGTAGCGGCGCCCGAGCACGAGCGCGCTGCCTGCGGTCGGCTCGGCGAGGCCGAGCAGCATGCGAAGCGTCGTCGTCTTGCCGGCGCCGTTCGGGCCGAGGAAGCCGGTGATCGTCCCGGGCGCGAGGGCGAAGGAGAGGTCGTCGACGGCGGCGAGGCTGCCGTAGCGCTTCGTCAGGTGCTCGACGGCGACGACCGCGTCCGTGTCGGGCATGCCCGCAGGCTCGCACGCCCCCGCGCCGCCCGCGTCGGGGGATCTCCCGAGCCGGCCCGGGCCGCAAGACGCCGCCTAGACTCACGGCGATGACGCGGGTCACGCTCTCCTCCGCCGACCGCGTTCTCTTCCCCGGCGACGGGATCACCAAGGGCGACCTGTTCGCCTACTACGACCAGGTCGCCGACACGCTCGTGCCGCATCTGCGCGATCGGCCGTTCACGATGAAGCGCTGGCGCGAGGGCCTCGCCGGCGGGTCGTTCTTCCAGAAGCAGGCGCCGAAGGGCATGCCCGACTGGATCCCGACCAGGCAGTTCCGAACGTGGCCGCGCGAGGGCGGGACGCGGCTCGTCGACTTCCCGCTCGTCGACTCCCGCGACGCGCTCCTCTGGATGGTGCAGATGCACTGCATCGACATGAACGCGTGGTACTCGCGCACCGACAAGCCCGAACGGCCCGACTGGGTGGTCTTCGACCTCGACCCGCCGGAGGAGGACGGCGCCTTCGCGCTCTGCGTGCGCGTCGCCCACCTCGTCCGCGCCGCGCTGCAGGAGCTCGGCCTCGACTCGTGGGTGAAGACGAGCGGCGCCGACGGCATCCACGTGCTCGTGCCGATCGTGCGCCGCGCCACCTACCAGGACACCTACGACTTCGCGGAGCTGCTCTCGCGCAAGCTCGAGCGCGAGCATCCCGGCGACGTGACGACCGAATGGCTGAAACGCAAGCGCGCCGGCGTGCTCGTCGACCACCGCCAGAACGGCCACGGCAAGACGATCGCGTCCGTGTACTCCGTGCGGCCGAAGCCGGGCGCGCCCGTCTCGACGCCGCTCGACTGGGACGAGCTGACCGAGGACGTCCGCCCGCGCGACTTCACGATGACGGTCGCGCTGCAGCGGGTCGCCGAGCGCGGCGACCTGTTCGAGCCCGTCCTGCACGCGAAGCAGACGCTCGCGCCGGCGCTGCGCGAGCTGCGCGGATGAGCGGCGTCTGGCTCGTCCACGACTACCTCACGCAGCGCGGCGGCGCCGAGCGCGTCGCGCTCGCGCTGACGGGCGCCTTCCCCGGAGCGCCGCTCCTCACCTCGTTCTACGACCCGGCGACCACGTTCCCCGGCTTCGCGGCGGTCGACGTGCGGACGCTGCCGCTCGACCGGATCGGGCCGCTGCGCAGACGGAGCCGGGCGGCGCTGCCCGTGCTCGCGCCGGCGTTCGCCGCGCACCGCGTCCGCGCCGACGTCGTCGTCTGCAGCTCGAGCGGCTGGGCGCACCTCGTCCGCACGAGCGGCGCGAAGATCGTCTACTGCCACTCGCCGGCAAAATGGCTCTACCGCCCCGACGACTACCTCGGCGCGCGCGCACCACGGCAGGTGCGCGCCGCGCTCGCCGCGCTCGCACCGGCGCTGCGCGCCGCCGACCGGCGCGGCGCCGCCACCGCCGACCTCTACGTGGCGAACTCGACGTTCGTCCAAGGCCAGATCGCCGACGTCTACGGGATCGACGCGGAGATCGTGTTCCCGCCGGCCGGGCTCGACGCCGACGGCCCGCAGCAGCCCGTGCCCGACCTCGAGCCCGGCTTCCTGCTCACGGTTGCGCGCCTGCTGCCGTACAAGCACGTGCTCGACACCGTCGAGGCGTTCCGGCAGCTGCCCGCGCGCCGCCTCGTCGTCGTCGGCGACGGCCCGCAGCGCCCGGCGCTCGAAGCGGCGCTGCCGCCGAACGTGACGCTGCTCACCGAGGTCGGCGACGACCGGCTGCGGTGGCTGTACGCGAGCTGCTCCGGGCTCGTGAGCGCCTCGCGCGAGGACTTCGGGCTCACCCCCGTGGAGGCGGCGTCGTTCGGGAAGCCGGTCGCCGCCCTGCGCTTCGGCGGCCACCTCGACACCGTCGTCGACGGGCGCACAGGCGTCTACTTCGACACACCCACGACCGGCGCGATCGCAGACGCCGTCCACGAGCTCGAGCGCCGCAGCTGGGACGCCGCCGCCATCCGCGAGCACGCGCGCGCGTTCGGGGAGCAGCGGTTCGGCGAGCGGATGCGCGAGCTCGTCGCCCGCGTCAGCGCGTCGGCGCGCGGCGGCCGCTGACGTCGAGGCCGCTCGCCACGACGATGCCGAGGCCGACGTCGGGGAGCTTCGCGCCGTTCGCGGCCGAGAGCACCAGGCTGCGGTGCCTGCGGTCGACGACGCAGCGCCAGGCGGTGCCGGTCGCCGCCGACCAGTAGACCTTGTTGCCGTCGAGCTGCAGCGTCCTGTCCTTCGTCTGCCAGTCGACGCAGGCGGTGCCGGCCGGCAGCGGCTGCACCTTCCAGTCGAACGTCGCCGCCGTCCACCGCCACACGCCCGCCCTGACGCGCACCCGGTTCGTGAACGGCACGGTCAGCACGCGGTTCACGACCGTGGCGCCGGAGCGGTAGCGGTAGAAGAGCGGCGTGCGCGCCGGCAGGTAGAGGCTGCCGCCCAGCTTCGCCGCGAGCTGCGCGCGGAGCGGGGCGGGGAGGTAGCTCCAGGCGGGGGTGAAGCCGGCGCGCGCGACGGCCGCGCCGACCATGCAGACGGCGAGCACGCCGCAGACGACGAGGGCCCGGGTGCGTGTCATGCCGAGCAGAACGTACGCCTCGACTGTGCGGACCGTGTGAGCCTCGCGTACGGATTCGGCTCAGGCCGGCTGGAGCAGCGCCACCACGTGCTGGAGCAGCTTCCAGGTCACGTCGCCGTTCTCGTGCGCGAACTCGCGGAAGTCCCAGAACGGGATCTCGAGGCAGGTCAGCTCGGTCTTCGCCGTCACCGTCGCGGAGCGCTCGCGCTCGCTGATCATCGCGAGCTCGCCGAAGTGGCCGCCGGGGCCGAGCGTCGCAACCTCGCTGCCGTCGACGCTCACGCTCGCCTCGCCGCTCGTGACGACGAAGAAGCCGACGCCGCTCATCGTCCCCTCCTGCACGACGGAGGTGCCGGGCTTGAGCGTCCGTTCGCGGAAGCGCTGCGCGAGCTTCTTCAGCTGCCGGTCGCTCAGGTCGGCGAACAGCGGAACCTGCCGCAGCGCGTCAGCCGCGTCCATCCGCGTCTTTCAGCGCGCGCTTGTGCGCCCGTTTCGCCGCCTGGTAGGCCTCGAGATCCTCGGGCGAGTTGACCTTGCCGAGGCACGGATGGTCGGGCACGAGCTCCTTCGCCTGCCTGACCTTCAGCTGCCCGCCGAGCACCGAGCCGATCGCGTACACCTTCATCGGGCCGAACCCCGGCAGCGCGCCGAGCCGCCTGCGCAGGTCGTCGGCGTCCTTCGCCTCCGACCAGATGCGGGCGGCGTCGCCGCCGTAGTCCTCGGCGACGACCGCGGCGAGCTCCTGCACGCGCTTCGCCATCGACCCCGGGAACCGGTGGATCGCCGGCTTCGCCGCGAACGACTCCGTCAGGTCGCGCGTCGCGAGCTTCCGCGGGTCGAGCGTCCCTTCGCGCTGCTTGAGCACGTAGGGCCCGGCGAACGCCTTCTGCACGGGCACCTGCTGGTCGATCGCGAAGCCGACGAGGAGCGCGAACGGATCCTCGGCCAGAAGCGCGCACGCCTTCGGGTCGTCGGTGAAGTACAGCGCCTTCGGCGGCATCGCACGATCCTAACGCGCGAACCTGGCCCGCCCGTGCGAACCAGGTTCGAGGTCAGTCGGTCGCGGCCGGCGCGGCCGCCGGCAGCTCGACGACGGTGCTCGGGACGGCGCCGTTTCCGTTCCCGTTGCCGTTCCGGTGGCTCGCGTCGCCGTCGATCACTTCCTGCAGCATCCGGCGCAGGTTGTCGCGGAGGTCGCGCTCCATGCGGTGGAGCCGCTCGAGCTCCGCCGCGGACTGCCGCACCGACGACCGCGCCTCCCGCTCGATCTGGTCGGCCCGCCGCCTCGCCGCCTTCACGAGCTCGTCGCATTCGGCGCGTGCCCGCTCCCGCTGCTCGCGCGCGCTGCGCAGCGCCGCGTCGAGCAGCGCCTGCGGAAGCTCGTCGCGGCGCCGCTGCGCCGCGAGCACCGACTGCAGCCGCTCGACCTCCGCCTGCAGCGCCGCGTGGCGCTCCTCGTCCACCGGCTGCTGGTCGAGCAGGCTTCGCAGCGCCTGCAGCTCCGTCTCCTGCTGGTCGACCTTGCTGCGCAGCCGCTGCAGCTCCTCCTCGTCGAGCGCCTGCTCGCGCAGCACGCGCCTGTAGTCCCAGGCGACCAGCTTGAGCAGGTTCTCGGTCGCTTCCTTCTGGTAGCCGCGAACTCCCTGCGGGAGGTTCTCGGCGGTGATCTCCTCGGGTTTGATCGGCACTCGGACGCACCCCCTCGTGTGCGTGTGAACCCCCGCTATCCCCCATATGGGGGATAGGAACGGTAGCTGCGTCCGCGCCGCTGTCAAGGGTGCATTTACCCTGGGCGGGTGGCCGCGCTCGACTCCTTCTCGCCGGCGACGCGCCGCTGGTTCGAGCGCACGTTCGCCGCGCCGACCCCGCCGCAGGAGCTCGGCTGGCCGGTGATCGCGTCCGGCGCGAACGTGCTGATCCAGGCGCCGACCGGCTCCGGCAAGACGCTCACCGCGTTCATGTCGGCGATCGACCGGCTGAACGGCAGCCCCGGCGAGGGGCTGCGCGTGCTCTACGTCTCGCCGCTGAAGGCGCTCAACTACGACGTCGAGCGCAACCTGCGCGGCCCGCTCGCCGGGCTCGAGTCGACCCTGCGGGTGGCGGTGCGCACCGGCGACACGCCGGCGAAGGAGCGCCGCGAGCTGCTCAAGGAGCCGCCCGACATCCTGATCACGACCCCCGAGTCGCTGTACCTGCTGCTCACCTCGCAGGCGCGCGACACGCTGCGCTCGGTCGAGACGCTGATCCTCGACGAGGTGCACGCGATCGCGGGCACGAAACGCGGCAGCCATCTCGCGATCTCGCTGGAGCGGCTGCAGTGGCTCGTCGAGCGGCCGATCCAGCGGATCGGCCTGTCCGCGACACAGCGGCCGCTCGCCGAGATCGGCCGCTTCGTCGCCGGCGGTCGCGAGATCGAGCTCGTCGACGCGGGCACGCGCAAAGAGCTCGACCTCGAGGTGGTGATCCCGGTCGAGGATCTGCGCGAGCTCGGCTCGACCGCGTCGCTCTCCTACCCCGTGCCGGCCGACGGCCAGGAGATGGACGCGGGCACCGAGCTCGGCACCCAGTCGATCTGGCCGTCCATCTACCCCGAGATCCTGCGCCTCGTCCGCGAGCACCGCTCGACGATCGTGTTCGTCAACAACCGGCGGCTCGCCGAGCGGCTCGCGCTGCGGCTGAACGAGCTCGCGAACGACGGCTCGGACGCCGCGCCCGTCGAGATCGCGCGCGCGCACCACGGCTCGCTGGCGCGCGAGCAGCGCATGCTGGTGGAGGAGGACCTGAAGGCCGGCCGCATCCCGTGCCTCGTCGCCACCTCGTCGCTCGAGCTCGGCATCGACATGGGCGCCGTCGACCTCGTCGTGCAGGTCGAGTCGCCCAAGTCGGTCGCCCGCGGGCTGCAGCGCATCGGCCGCGCCGGGCACGACCTCGGCTCGGTGTCGAAGGGGCGCATCTTCCCGAAGTTCCGCGCCGACCTGCTCGAGTCGGCCGTCGTCGCGCGCGCGATGCGCGACGGCGAGATCGAGGAGACGAAGATCCCGCGCAACCCGCTCGACGTGCTCGCGCAGCAGATCGTCGCGATCACCTCGCAGGAGGAGATGAGCGTCGACGACCTGCACCGGCTCGTCACGCGCGCCTACCCGTTCCGCGAGCTGTCGCGGGCGCAGCTCGAGAACGTGCTCGACATGCTCGCCGGCCGCTACCCGTCCGACGAGTTCGCCGAGCTGCGGCCGCGCATCGTCTGGGACCGCACCGGCGGGGTCGTCCGCGCCCGCGAGGGGGCGCGGCGGCTCGCCGTCACGAACGCCGGCACGATCCCCGACCGCGGCCTGTTCGGCGTCTTCCTCGTCGAGGGCGGCGGCCGCGTCGGCGAGCTCGACGAGGAGATGGTGTACGAGGCGCGCGCCGGGCAGACGTTCCTGCTCGGCGCGTCGACCTGGCGGATCGAGGAGATCACCCGCGACCGCGTGCTCGTCTCGCCGGCGCCCGGCCTCCCCGGCGCCGTGCCGTTCTGGAAGGGCGAGGGGATCGGGCGGCCGTTCGAGCTCGGCCAGAAGATCGGCGCAGCCTCGCGCGAGCTGTCGGCGCTCGCCGAGCCGAAGGCCGCGAAACGGCTGCGGGAGGAGTTCCATCTCGACGAGCGCGCCGCACGCAACCTGCTCACGTTCCTGCACGAGCAGCGCGACGCGACCGGCGCCGTCCCGTCGGACCGCACGATCGTCGTCGAGCGCTTCCGCGACGAGATCGGCGACTGGCGCGTCTGCATCCTGACGCCGTTCGGCGGCCGCGTGCACGCGCCGTGGGCGATGGCGATCGCCGCGCGCCTGCGCGAGTCGTACGGCGTCGACGCGCAGTCGATCTGGTCGGACGACGGCATCGCCCTCCACTTCCCGGAGGCGGACGCGCCGCCGCCGAGCGACGCGCTCCTGATCGACCCGGGCGAGGTGGAGGACCTGGTCGTCGCCGAGCTCGGCGAGACGGCGCTGTTCGGCGCGCGCTTCCGCGAGAACGCCGCGCGCGCCCTGCTCATCCCGCGCCGCCGGCCCGGCCAGCGCACGCCGCTGTGGCAGCAGCGGCTGAAGGCGCAGTCGCTCCTCGGCGTCGCGCGCAAGTACGGCTCGTTTCCGGTGATCCTCGAGACGTATCGCGAGTGCCTGCAGGACGTGTTCGACCTGCCCGCGCTCCGCTCGCTGCTGCAGGGGCTGCGGACGCACGAGCTCGACCTGGTCGAGGTGGAGACGGCGTCGGCGTCGCCGTACTCGGCGTCGCTCCTCTTCGACTACATCGCGACCTACATGTACGAGGACGACACGCCGCCGGCCGAGCGGCGCGCGCAGGCGCTGTCGCTCGACCGCGACCTGCTGCGCGAGCTGCTCGGGCAGGAGGAGCTGCGCGACCTCCTCGACCGCGACGCCGTGGAGGAGGTGGAACGCTCGCTCCGCGGCTCGCCGCGCTCACCCGACGAGCTGCACGACGTGCTGCGGCTGCGCGGCGACCTGAGGGTCGGCGAGTACGACGCCGCGCTCGCGGCGCCGCTCGTCGCCGAGCGGCGCGCGCTGCTCGTCCGGGTGGCGGGGGAGGAGCGGCTGATCGCCGCCGAGGACGCGGGGCGCTACCGCGACGCGCTCGGGGTGATGCCGCCGTCCGGGCTGCCGGACGCGTTCCTCGAGGGCGGGCCGGAGTCGCTGCGGCAGCTCGTGCTGCGCTACGCCAAGGGGCGCGGCCCGTTCACGACCGAGGAGGCGTCGGCGCGGTTCGGGCGGGACGTGTCGGGCGAGCTGGCGGCGCTCGAGGCCGCCGAGCAGCTCGTGCGCGGCGAGCTCCGGCCGGGCGGCACGCAGCGGGAGTGGTGCGAGCCGGATGTGCTGCGGCGGCTGCGCCGCGCGTCGCTGGCGGCGCTGCGCCGCGAGGTGGAGCCGGTCGAGCGGGACGCGCTCGCGCGCTTCCTGCCCGGGTGGCACGGCGTCGACCGGCGCGCGTCGCTGCGCGAGGCGCTCGTGCCGCTGCAGGCGCTGCCGCTGCCCGTGTCGCTGTGGGAGTCGGACGTGCTGCCGCGCCGCGTGCCCGGCTACCGCCCGGAGCACCTGGACGCGCTGTGCGCCTCCGGCGAGGTCGTGTGGGTGGGCGCCGGCGCCGACCGGGTCGCGCTCTACTTCCGCGAGGACGCGGCGGCGCTCGGCCGGGTCGCGGCCGCGCCCGCCCCGGAGGGCGCCGAGGCGGACGCGGTGCGGGCGGCGCTCGGCTCGGCGCTCTTCTTCGACGAGCTCGCGGCGGCGACGGGGCTCGAGGAGGAGCTGCTCCTGCCGGCGCTCTGGGAGCTCGTCTGGTCGGGCGAGGTGACGAACGACGCGTGGGCGCCGCTGCGGGCGGCGCGCCGGTTCGGGGTGCCGAAGGCGGAGCGGCGGCCGCGGCGGTTCTCGCGGCGGCGGGTCTCGGCGCCGTCCGCGACGGCGGGCCGCTGGTCGCTGACGGGGCGTCTGTTCGCCGCGGCGCCGGAGCCGCGTGCGCTCGCGGAGCTCTTGCTCGAGCGGCAGGGGATCGTGACGCGCGACGGCGTGCGCGGCGAGGGGATCGCGGGCGGCTACGGCGCCGTGTACGCGGAGCTGCGTGCGCTCGAGACGCTTGGGCTGTGCCGGCGCGGCTACTTCGTCGAGGGGCTCGGCGGCGCGCAGTTCGCGCTCGGCGGCGCGGTCGAGCGGCTGCGCGAGCTGCGGGAGCGCGGGGAGGAGGCGGACGCGCTCGTGCTGGCGGCGGCCGACCCGGCGCAGCCGTACGGGGCGGCGCTGCCGTGGCCGCGGCGCGCCGGCTCGCGGGCGGCGCGGGTGGCGGGCGCGCTCGTCGTGCTGCTCGGCGGCGAGGCGGTCCTGTACGTCGAGCGCGGCGGCCGCTCGCTCGTCCCGCTGCGCGACCCGGCGGAGGACTGGCTGCGGCCGGCGCTCGAGGCGCTCGTCGCCCACGTGCGCGGCGGCGGCGCGAAGCGGCTCGGCGTCGAGCGCTTCGACGGGGAGCCGATCGCGGGCAGCGAGCTGCTTCCGCTGCTCGTCGAGCTCGGCTTCCTCGCCGGCCCGCGCCGGGCCGTCCTGCGCCCCTGACCCGTCCCGACGAGCCGACCCCCGGCACACTTCCGCGCGCAAGTCGTGGCAGTTCCGTATGGGTGGCTGCCACCGTGGCCGACCGCCCGCTCGCACGTCCCTACGGGGAGAGCGCCCGCACCACCTCGGCGGCCGGGAGCGCGCGCGCCTTCGCGAACCCGGTGCCCGCCCACAGGTTGATGCGCTCGGCGTCACCCGCCGCCCGCGCGGCCGCGCGGAGCGGCGCCGTGAGGTGATGGACGTGCGGGTACGCGGACGGCGCGGCGGCATGCCTGCGCATGAAGCCGTTCACGATCCCGCGCGCACGGCGGCCGGTGAACGCCCGCGTCACCGCCGTCTCGCCGCCGCGCGCGAGCGCCTCGCGCTGCGGCGCCGACGTGCCCGCCTCCGGGCAGAGCAGGAACGCCGTCCCGCACTGCACCGCCGCCGCGCCGGCCGCCAGGGCGGCGGCCGCTCCGGCCGCGTCCATGACGCCGCCCGCGGCGACGAGCGGCAGCCCCGCCGCGCGCGCCTCCGCAAGCAGCGCGGCGAGCGGCAGGTCGGGCCCGTCCGCGTCGTCCCACGCGCCGCGGTGCCCGCCCGCCTCGGCGCCCTGGCAGACGAGCGCGTCGGCGCCCGCCTCCGCGGCCGCGCGCGCCTCGGCCGCGCTGGTCACGGTCACCCACACCTCGCTGCCCGCGCGCCGCAGCCGCTCGATCGCCGCCGGTGCGAAGCAGCCGAACGTCGACGAGACGACGTCGACCGGCTCCGACACGAGCAGCTCGAGCTTCGCGTCGAGCGCGTCGTCGTCGAAGCGCGGCTCGCCGAGCGGACCCTCGCCGGCGAGCTCGTCGGCGTACGCCGCGAGCGCCGCCGGGTCGACGGGACGCTCCGCGAGCACGAACAGATTGACGCCGACCGGCCCACTCGTCAACGTGCGCGCGCGCCGCACGCGGGCGGCGAGCTCGTCCGCGGAGAGGTAGCCGGCGGCGACGAAGCCGAGGCCGCCCGCCTCCGACACCGCGGCGGCGAGCTCAGGGGTCGACGGGCCGCCCGCGAGCGGCGCGAGCACGACCGGTCGCTCGAGCTCGAGCACGATCCGGCCACGTTAGCGTGACCCCTATGCCCGAGGGCGACACGCTGCATCGCACGGCGAACCGGCTGCAGGCGCTCGTCGGCCAGCGCATCGAGGCGAGCTCTCCGCATCCACGCGCGCTTGCCGAGCGCGTCGCCGAGCGGATCGACGGTCGCGTCCTGCAGGCCGTCGAGGCGCACGGCAAGAACCTGCTGCTCCGCTTCGACGGCGGCGTCGTCGTGCGCTCGCACCTGCGCATGTCGGGGCGCTGGACGCTGCGGCCGCGCGGCGAGGCGCGCAGCGGCCGGCCGTGGCTCGTGCTCCGCGGCGAGCGCTACGAGGGCGTCCTCTGGAACGGCCCCGTGCTCGAGCTGCACGCTCGCGCGCTCGCCCGGCTCGGCCCCGACATCCTCGAACGACCGCCGCGAATCGACGAGATGCTCGCACGCCTTCGCCGCGCAGACGGCACACGCCGCCTCGGCGAGTCGCTGCTCGATCAGTCGCTCGTCGCCGGCATCGGCAACGCGTGGCTCGCCGAGACGCTCTGGCAGGCGCGGCTCTCGCCGTGGCGGCGGCTGCGCGACGTCCCCGACGAGGACCGGCGGCGCGCGCTCGAGACGGCGGCCGCGCTGATGCGCGCCTCCGTCGACACCGGCCGGGACGGCCCGCGCCGGGTGTACAGGCAGGCGGGCCGGCCGTGCCCACGCTGCGGCACGGCGATCCGGGCGCGCGGCCAGGGCGGCGACAACCGGACGGCCTACTGGTGTCCGGTCTGCCAGAGAGGAGAGGAGCCGCGCGGCGCGTACTGAGACCCGTGCTGCGCGCGCCGCATCTGTACGAGTCCCTGCGCGCGTTCTGCCTTGCCGCGTTCGCGGCCGAGCGCGGCGCGCAGGTGCCGTTCGCCTTCGAGGAGCACGCGACCGCGGGCGGCCCCTCGCTGTACGAGTACCGGCCGCTCGTGCGCGGCTTCGTCGAGGAGCAGGCGCCGACGCTGCGCCGCCTGCCGGACGCGCGCAACGCGATCGACGACCTGCGCCGCGAGCCCGCCGCGGCGATCTTCGCCCGCGCGCACGCCGGCCTCGCCGACACCGACGACGACGCGCTCTTCCGCTCGATCCTGCTGCCGATGCTCACCTGGACGGCCGAGCGCTGCGGCGGCTTCGACTGGCGCGACGACGCGTTCGACGCCGCCTACGCCGACCTCGAGCAGACGCTGTTCGGCTCCGCGCGCACGTACGTCGCGCTCGCACCGGTCGTCGGCCTGTCGTGCAGCTCGCAGGTCGACCTCGGCGGCGACATCTCGCTGCGCCCCGTCGTCACGGGCGAGATCTCGCAGCTGTGGCCGGAGGCGCAGGGGCTGGCGCCGCCCCAGTTCGGCCGCGACGTCGACCGCCTGCTCGTGCTCGAGTGGAAGCGCGAGCTTGGCGCCGACGAGGCCGACGCGCCGGACGCCGCCGCCGAGCTCGCCGACGCCGTCACCGCGCTGCGGCTCGCGACCGCCGGCGCCGTCGCCGCCGGGCCGGTGGTGTTCGAGCGGCTCGACTTCCGCCCGCTGCGCATCTCGCCGCTCCTGCCGATCGCCGCGTCGCAGCCGCACGGCGAGCCGACGCGGCTCGACCGGGTCAGCGCCGCGCTCGCCGCCGACCTGCGCGAGCGGCTCGTGCTCGCCGACGAAGACCGCGCGCTCGGCGAGGCGCTCGACCGCTGGGAGCTCTCGCTCTTCTCCGAGGAGCCGTTCCGGTCGGCGCAGCTGCGCGAGGCGCTCGCGTGCCTGCTCGGCGGCAGCGGGGGCGCGTGGGCGGCGGCGATGCGCGCCGCCGTGCTGCTCGCCGAGAAGTCGGGCTCGCGCCGCGCGTTCGTCGACGCGCTCTCGGCGGAGCGGCTCGGCCGCGACGCCCGCGACGCCGTCCGACGCGCGCTCGTCGAGGCGCTGCGAAGCGGCGACCGCGCCGCCCTCGTCGCGGCGCTCGACGACACGCTGCTCGGCCTGCGGCCGCGGCCGTCGTCCGCGCTGCGCGTCGCGTGAGCTAACCGAGCGCGGCGAGGCGGGCGCGCGCCGCCTGCTCGAGCCCGCCCAGCCCGTGGCAGACGACGCAGCGAGCGACGCTCGTCGCGCCGTCCGTCGTGACGGCGAGGATCGTCGCGCCGCCGCGGGTGAAGGCCGCGTCCGCGAGCGGGCCGGGCGCGCCGCGCACGTACTCGACGAGCAGGCCGGTCTGCGCGTCCCAGAGGCCCGCGGCGAACTGGCTGGCGGTGACGATCCAGCGCCCGTCGGGGCTGAACGACGCCGATGCGACCGGGAAGAAGTGGCCGCGGAGCACGTGCAGGAGCCGGCCGCTGCGCACGTCCCAGAGCCGGGCGTCGTGGTCGACGCTCGCGGTGACGAGCAGGCGTCCGTCGGGTGAGAAGGAGACGTCGGTGACAAGCGAGCGATGACCGGCGAGCACGTGGAGCACGCGCCCGGTGCCGACGTCGACGAGGAACGCGTCGCGGCCTTTCCGGGTCGCGGCGACGCCGCCCGCGGGCGAGACCACCCGCGCCGGCGCGCTCGCGGCGAGCCGTTGCGAGGAGGGCGCGAAGCGGTCGCTCGGCAGCGCGTCCCACAGGCGGACGGTGCCGTCGTCGCCGGCGGTCACGACGACGCGCCCGCTCGCGTCGAAGCCGATGCCGGTCACGGCGCCCGCGTGCCCCGCGAGCGGCGCGAGCAGCCGCCCGTCCGTCCCGTCGTAGAGCCGCCCCAGCCGGTCGGCGGACGCGACGGCGTACTGGCTTCCGTCGGGCGCGATCGCCGCCGCCTGCACGGCGCCGGTGGCGCCGGCGAGCAGCAGGTCGCGCGCACCGGTGCGCACGTTCCAGACCGCGGCGGTGCCGTCGTCGCTCGACGTGACGAGCGTGCCGCCGTCGCGGGAGAACGCGAGGCCGGTGATGTGGCCGCGCTGCGGCAGCACGCGCCGGAGCCGCCCGCCCGCGGCGAGCCACAGCCGCGTCGTCTTGTCGGTACTGCCCGTCGCGAGCAGCGTCCCGTCCGGCGAGAAGGAGAGCACCGTCACTCCGCGTTCCGGCAGCGTGGCGGCGGCGCGCCTGCGCGTAACGTCGAGCAGCTGCGTCGTGACGCGCCCGCCGTGCTTCCAGGCGACCGCCGCGATCCGGCCGCCGGGCTGGAGCGCGGCCGCGACGACGACGCCGCCGACGCGCACGCGCTCGACCGTGCCGTGCGCGCCATGGACGACGCGCAGGCTCCCGCCGCTTCCCACGAGCAGCGTGTGGCCGTCGAACGCGAGCGCCGTCACCGGTGCGGGCGTGCGGACGGTGCGCAGCGCCCGTCCCGTGTGCGCGTCGAAGATCGTCGCCGTGCCCGCGCTCGTCCCGGTTGCGGCGAGGAGCCCGTCGGCGCTCCAGGCCGCCGCGTCGAGGCCCGGCTGCGGCGCGAACGCGGCGAGCCGGCGGCCGCCCGCGTCGTACACCGCGGCCCGTCCCGACGAGCCGCCTGCGAGCAGGCGCTCGCCGGCGAAGGACGCGGTCGTGGTGCCGGCGCCGAGGCGCAGGATGCGCCGCTCGCGCAGCGCGAGCAGCCCGGCGCGCAGCACGTCGGCCGCCTGCGCGTCGGCCGAGAGGCGCGCCGCCTGGAGGCCGAGACGGAGGGCGCCGGCCGGGTCGGTCGAGACGGCGGCGAGCGCCCGCGCCTCGAGCTCGTGCGCGTGCGCGCGCCGCGCCTGCGCGCGCGCCGACGACCGCTGGGCGAGGGCGTAGACGGCGATCGCGGCGACGACCAGCAGCGCCGCGAGCGAGAGCGCGGCAACGCGCCGCGACGCCGCGCGCGCCCGGTGGACGACGAACGACTGCCGCCAGGCGAGCAGGGGCTCGGCGAGCACGTCGTGGAAGATCTCGAAGCGCGGCTCCCGGCCGCCGTGACGGTCGACCGCACGCAGGATCCGCTCGCGGGCGAGCGTGTCGAGCAGCGGCCGCAGCTCCACCGGCGAGAGGTCCGCGTAGTCGGCGAGGTCGCTCTCGCCGAGCGCGACCTTCGCGCCCGACGGCGTCACGAGCTGACGGACGACGCGCGCCACCACCGCCTGCTCCGCCGCTCCGAGCCGTCCCAGCGCGCCCGTGACGTGCTCGCGCGCGACGGACGCGCTGCCGCCGAGCCGCTCGAGCGTCGAGAGCCGCAGCTCCGACGACCCGGACGAACGCTCCTCGTCCCACAGCCGGTCGAGGACGAGCTGCAGAAACGGGGCCTCGAGGCCGGCGCCCACCTCGTCCTGCAGCGCGCGCACGAGCCCGGGCTCGGCCGAGACCCGCTCACCCGTCAGCTCCGCGTACGCGCCCAGCGGGCCGACCACCGCGTCGCCGGCGGCGTCGGGCCCGAGCGGCTCGATCCGCAGCAGGTTGGCGAAGACCTCGGGGAGCCGACCGGTGAAGGCGTCGAGCTGCCCGAGCGCGTCCTCGCGCAGCGCCAGCAGGACGCTCACCCGGAGGCCCGGCCGCCGCAGCAGCTCGTGCAGGGCGTCGGCGAGGGGGCCGCCCGGCTCGTGGTAGGCGAAGTACTCCTCCAGCTGGTCGAGCAGCAGCACGACCTCGCCCGTGCGGAGCGCGCAGGCGGCGACGGTGTCGGCGAGGCCCGCCGTCGCCCCGAGCGGCGGCGACGCCGTGCGGATCGCGTCGACGAGCGCCTCGACCGGCCGGTCGGCCCAGCTGCCGTGCACGACGACCGTCCCGGCGTGCCGGCGGCGCAGCTCCTGCGCGACGCCCGCCCGCAGCAGCGAGCTCTTGCCGACGCCGCTCGGCCCGAAGACGACCGTCAGCCTGCTTGCGAACAGGTTCGCGACGATCGTCTCCCGCTCGCGGTCGCGGCCGAAGAAGAGGCGCGCGTCGAGCTCCGTGTCGTCGAAGCTCGCGAGCCCCTTGTACGGCCGCGCGTTCACAGCAGGCGCTCCAGCTCCGCGACGAACGCCGCCGGCGCCGCGTCGACGAGCTCGACGTCACGGCGCCGCCAGAACTCGCGCTCGACCGGGTCGGGGGCCTCGCGCACCGACCATGAGCGGTACGGCAGCGGCTCGTCGCCGAACAGCCGCTCGAGCACGAGCCGAAGCGTCCAGTCGGACAGCGTGTACCCGAGCAGGAGCAGGTGCGACCGCCTCAGCCGTGCGGCGACGCTGACCGGCAGGCGCGCACCGGCGTCGCCGTAGTGGATGAAGTCGTCCTCGGTCACCGCGAAGCTCTCCCAGGCGCGCGCGGCCGAGTCGTCGACGCGGCCGTGGAGGTGCAGCACGACGATGTCGCCCGGGACGACGTAGGCGTTCGGCCGCTCGACGGCGGTCGGCTCGCCGTCGGGCGACACGTGGCAGAAGCCGCCGCGGTGGGGCCCGGAGGCGACGTAGACGACGGTGTCGAAGCGCTCGCCCGCGTCGGCGAGCGCGCGTTCGAGCATCAGGTCGTAGGCGGTCGTGACAAGCAGCGGCGGCTGCACGCTGCGCGCCCGGCTGCGCGCGGGCAGGCCGGCGAGGAAGCGGTGCAGCGGGCCCGGCTGCCCGTCCTCGAGCAGCCCGTGCAGCGTGTCGTAGAGGCGGCCGGACCCGTTGAGCGTCGCCACCGCCTGGGCGACGCGCGCCAGCTCGGCGCGCTCGCCGTCGAGGCCGAAGCGCCGCGCCAGCTCGGCCGCGAGCGGCTCGGCGCCGCCGCCGACGACGACCGCCACCCGCCCGGCGGCGAGCGCGGCGGCGACCTCCTCGAACTGCTCGTGCGCCGGCGCCGTGCCCGGCAGGCCGGGCGGCGGCTCCTGCCGCAGGATCGCCCCCTGCAGGCGCTGCAGGAGCGGGCTCGGCTCGATCCCGAGCTCGTCGACGAGCCGGTCGCGGCCGACGCGGTAGACGTCGAGCGCCTCGGCCTGCCGGCCCGAGCGGTAGAGCGCGAGCATCAGCTGGCCGCGCAGCCGTTCCCGCAGCGGGTGTGCGTGCACCGCCGCCTCGAGGTCCTCGACGAGCTCCGCGTGACGGCCGAGCGCGAGCTCCGCCTCCGCCCGCTCCTCGACCAGCGTCAGGCGGAGCTCCTCGAGCCGTCCGAGCTCCTCGCGTGCGAACCCCTCGAAGGCGAGCTCGGGCAGCGGGTCGCCGCGCCACGCGGCGAGCGCCTCGCCGAGCAGACGCGCGCGGCGCGGCGGGTCGGCGCTGCGCGCCTCGTCGACGAGCCGGCGGACGCGCGCGAGATCCAGCTCCGCCTCGTCGAGCCGGACGCGGTAGCCGGGCGGCCGGGTCTCGATCGCCTCCGCGCCGAGCGCCTTGCGAAGCTGCGAGACGAAGTTCTGCAGCGACGCGTGCGCGGTCGCGGGCGGCTCGCCGCTCCACAGCGCCTCGAGCAGCCGGTCGGTGGAGACGACGCGGCCCCCTTCGAAGAGGAGCAGCGCGAGCAGGGCGCGCTGCTTCGCGCCGGCGAGCGGGACGACCTGTTCGTCGACCGCCGCTTCGAGCGGGCCGAGGATCCGGTACTCGAGCACACCGAGGGTTCTACAGCGCCGCTGGGCGCGCGGCCAGCGGCCGTTGGGCCGCCGTTAGCGCGCCGTTGGCGGACGGCCGGAGGTTGCCGCCATGCCGGCCGGGGCCCGCATCGCCGTTCTCGTCGCGCCGCTCGCGCTCGCCGCCGGCCTGGGCGGCGCCGCGCAGGGCAGTGCGCCCGCCGCAGTCCAGGCCGCGTTCGCGCTGCGCAGCTACGCGCCCGGCGACCCCGCGACGCTCCGCTTCGACGGGAGCGCGGCGGGGGTGCGCGTGGCGATCTTCCGCGCCGGGTGGGGCCGCGACGGCGTGCTGCAGGGCGCGCGCGTCACCGCCGAGCGCACCGTCGCCGCGCGCGGGCCGCTGCGGCTCCGGCTCGGGACGTGGCCGAGCGGCCTCTACTACGCGCGCGTCGTCACCCCGGGCCTCGGCACGTGGGACGCGCCCTTCGTCCTGCGCCCGGCGCGGCTCGGCGCGAACAGGATCGCGATCGTCCTGCCGACGAACACCTGGCAGGCGTACAACGACGAGGGCGGCGACTCCTGGTACTTCGACTCGTCGGTCACGCACGTCGACCTCGCGCGTCCGTACCTCGACGCCGGCGTGCCGCCGCACTACCGCGGCTACGACCGCGGCTTCGTCCGCTGGCTCGCGCTGAACCACGTCGCCGCCGACTTCCTCTCCGACGACGATCTCGACGCGCTCGACGGCGAGCAGCTCGCACGCGCGTACGACCTCGTCGTCTTCTCGGGCCACGACGAGTACGTCACCGGGCGCGAGTTCGACACGACCGAGCGCTACCGCGACCTCGGCGGCAACCTCGCGTTCCTGTCGGCCAACGACTTCTTCTACAAGGTCGAGAAGCGCGGCAGCACGATGACGGGCCGCCGCCGCTGGCGCGACCTGGGCCGCCCCGAGGCGGCGCTCGTCGGCGAGCAGTACGTCGACTGGAACCACGACCGTTACCCCAACCGGCCGTTCCGGGTGACCGGAGCCCGCCGCGCGCCGTGGCTCTTCGCCGGCACCGGGCTCTCCGACGGGTCGGCGTTCGGCGTCTACGGCATCGAGGTGGACGCGGTCGCGCCCTCGTCGCCGCCCGGCACCGAGGTGCTCGCGCGCATCGCCGGCATCTTCGGGCCCGGCGTGTCCGCCGAGATGACCTACTACTCGACGCCGCGCGGCGCGAAGGTCTTCTCCGCGGGCGTGATGAACTTCGGCGGCTCGTCGCTGTGGCCGCCGGTGCGGACGATGGTTGCGAACCTCATCCGGCACCTGAGCGAGCCGTGAACGCGTACAGCCGGCCGAGGCCGACGAGGTAGAGCCGCGTCGCGTCGGCGACCGCCGGCGAGTACTTCCCGTCCGCCCAGCTCGAGACGAGCCTCCCGCTCTTCACGTCGAGCGCGAACGTCCGCTCGGCGAACGTCGAGAAGTAGACGAGCCCGCCGACGACGCTCGCCGCTCCCGAGATGCGCCCGCCGGCGTCGAAGCGCCAGCGCACCGCGCCCGTGCCGGCGTCGAGCGCGTAGAAGCGGTGGTCGTAGGAGCCGACGAGGACGAGCCGGTCGTCGACCGCCGGCGACGCGTAGACGTAGCCGCCGGTCGCGCGCGACCAGAGCAGGTTCCCGGTTGCCGCGCCGAACGCGTACACGCCGCCGTCGAGCGAGCCGATGAACACCCGGCCGTAGGCGACCGCGGGCGACGAGTAGAACGACCCGTGGCCGCCGGCGGTCCACAGGACGCGCCCGCCGCGCGGTGCGAGCGCGTAGACGCGGCCGGCGTAGTTGCCGATGAAGAGGCGTCCGCCGCCGGCGGCGACGGAGCCCTTCACGGCGCCGCCGGTCGCGGTGCGCCACAGCGTGCGGCCGCTGCGCGCCGAGAACGCCCACACCTCGCCGTTCCAGTCGCCGACGACGACTTCGCCGTCGACGACGAGCGGCGACGACTCGGTCGGCCCGAGCTCGCGCCGCCAGCGCAGCTTCCCGGTCGCCGCGTCGAACGCGTCGAGCTCGCCGCCCGGCCTGCTCGAGCGGCACTCGCCGCTGCCGACGAAGGTGACGTAGACCGTGTGCGCGAAGACCGCCGGAGACGCCCACCCGCAGCGTCCGGAGCGGTGCCGCCAGAGCGCCTTGCCGGTCGCCGCGTCGAGCGCGAAGAAGCGCCCGTCGAACGTCGGCAGGTACACGCGGCCGTAGGCGACCGCGGGCGGGAACTCGAGCAGCGCCTGTCCGTGGAAGACCCAGAGCCTCCGGAACGGCGGCCGCAGCGCGAACGACGCGGTGCGCGTGCGCGCGCCGTCGAAGCCGTACGTCGGCCACGCGATCCCGGGCGCGGGCGGCTTCGCCTTCGGCGGCGCGGTGGGGACGAACTCGGTCGTCGTCGAGCCGAGCACGGTGTGGGCGTGCCGGTGGAGGTGCCTCGCCAGGTCGACGGCGCCGACCGCGACGAAGACGGCGGCCGCGACCAGGCCGATGACGGTTCTCCGGCGGATCGCTCCAGTCTGCCGCGTCCGGCAGTCGGGCTACCGTGTCCTCATGCCCCGGCCCTGTGAAGGAATGCGGTGAGCCAACCCGAACTGGCGAGCGACATGGGTCTCGCACGCCTGCTTCCGCGTCCCAACGTTCGGCCTGCCCATGCGGCCGGGACCGCCGACACGCAGGTGCTCGCGCTCGCGAACCAGAAGGGCGGCGTGGCGAAGACGACGACGACGCTGAACCTCGGCGTCGCGTTCGCCGAGCGCGGCCACAAGGTGCTGCTGATCGACCTCGACCCGCAGGGGAACCTGACGATGTCGCAGGGCCTGAACCCCGACACGATCGACAAGTCGATGTTCGACGTGCTCGTCCACCGCCTGCCGATCGAGCAGGTGATCGAGACGCGCGAGGTGGATGTCGCGGTCTCGTCGATCGACCTCGCCGGCGCCGACATGGCGCTGTCGAGCCAGATCGGCCGCGAGCGCGCGCTCGAGAAGGCGCTCGCCCCGATCAAGGGCCGCTACGACTACATCCTCATCGACACGCCGCCGTCGCTCGGTCTGCTCACGATCAACGCGTTCGTCGTCGCGGACGGCGTGATCGTCCCGGTGCAGACCGAGTACCTCTCGCTGCGCGGGCTCGTGCAGCTCGAGAACACGCTGGCGATGGTGCGCGAGAACCTGAACCCGCGCGTCGAGATCGTCGGCATCGTGCCGACCATGTACGACAAGCGCCTCACGCACTCGCGCGAGGCCGACGAGATCCTCCGCGAGAACTTCGGCGACCTCGTCTACCACACGCGCATCCGCAAGACCGTTCGCTTCGCCGAGGCGCCCGTGAAGGGCAGCTCCGTGCTCGCCTACGAGCCGGACGGCGAGGCGGCGCACATGTACCGCGACCTCGCAAAGGAGGTGCTCGGTGGCAAGAAATCGCGCCAGCATGCGTGAGGGACCGCTCGCAGAGCTGTTCCGCGCCACCGAGGCCGCCCAGAAGGCCGGGGTCGTGCCCGACCCGCACCAGCAGCAGCTCGAGACCGAGCCGCGCGCCGAGGAGCCCGAGCCGGAGGCGACCCCGATCCGGCCGGTCGCGCCCGCACCCGAGCCCGCGCCCGCGGCGCGCGAGGAGCCGCGGCCGATCGCCCGCTGGCTCGAGCCGCTGCCCGACCAGCCCGCCCGCCTCGAGCGCAGCCGCGACAGCGCCTCGTACCTCGCGGTGATCCGCGTCGTCGGCGTCGGCGGCGCCGGCCTGAACGCGGTCGACCGGATGATCGACGCCGGCATCACGCAGGTCGACTTCGTCGCCGTCAACACCGACATCCAGCAGCTCCAGATGAGCGACGCGCCGACGAAGATCCACATCGGCAGCGAGCTCACCGAGGGGCTCGGCTCCGGCTCCGACGCCGCAATCGGGCGGCGCGCGGCCGAGGACGGCTACGACACGCTGAAGCGCGCGCTGCGCGGCTCCGACATGGTGTTCGTCACCGCCGGCGAGGGCGGCGGCACCGGCTCGGGCGCCGCGCCGATCGTCGCCCGGATCGCGCGCGAGCTCGGCGCGCTCACCGTCGGGATCGTGACAATGCCGTTCAAGTTCGAAGGGACGCGCCGCCGCAAGCAGGCGGACGAAGGGCTGCAGGCGCTCCGCGAAGCGTGCGACACGCTGATCGTCGTCCCGAACGACAAGCTGCTCGAGGTGCTCGACAAGGGCACGTCGATGCTCGACGCGTTCCGGATCGCCGACGACGTGCTGCGCCACGGCGTCCAGGGCATCTGCGACCTGATCACGAACCCGGGGCTGATCAACCTCGACTTCGCCGACGTGCGCACGATCATGGCCGACTCCGGCTCCGCGCTGATGGGCATCGGCTTCGCCACCGGCGAGAACCGCGCGAAGGAGGCTGCGGAGCGTGCGCTGCGCAGCCCGCTGATCGACGCCGAGATCACGGGCGCCCGCGGCATCCTGCTCTCGATCGCGGGCGGCGACGACCTGACGCTGTACGAGGTGAACGAGGCCGCCCAGGCGGTACGCGAAGCCGCCACCGACGACACGAACATCATCTTCGGCGCGACGATCGACGACCGGCTGCACGGCCAGATGTGGATCACCGTCGTCGCCACCGGGATCGGCGGCCGGCAGCCGCGGCGCGGCGGCATCACGACCGCCGGCTCCGGCGACCTGCTCGAGGCGCCGTCGTTCCTGCGGCTCGACGAGCCCTAGACGGCGTTCACGACGAGCATGCCCACGAGCGCGGCCAGCGCGGCCGACGCGCCCGCGGTCGCGGCGCGGACGACCCAGCGCCGGACGACGGGACCGGGGCGGACAAGGTAGAGCGCGCCGAGCGACCCGGCGGTCAGGCTGACGAGCGTCTGCAGGCCCTGCATCGCGAAGCCGACTCCGAGCGCGTCGGCCATCCCGATGCCGCGGCTTGCGAGCGCGACGGCGACCGCGCCGCTGCCGATGCCGATGCTGCCCGGCGTGACCGGGAACGCGGAGGCGAGCTCGAGCGCGGGGAGGATCACGAGCGCCGCCGCGACGGGATGCGGCAGGCCGAGCGCGGCGGCGACGCAGACGGTTGCGGCGAGCTGCGCGCACGCCATCGCGAGCGTCCAGCCGACGACGGCGGCGAGCCGGCGCGGCTCCCGCCCCAGCTCGGCGAGCCCCTGCAGGAGCTGGGCGACGCGGCCGTTCGAGCGGGCCCGCGCGGAGAAGCGGATCAGCGCGGCGAGCGCGGCGACGATCCCGAGCAGCCCGAACACGGGCCAGATCGGCAGCGCGCCCGCGAGCGAGGCGACGACGACGAGCCCGACGAGCGCGAGCGACCGGGCGGCGGTGAGCGCGGCGTACCCGCCGCCGAGCGTGCGCAGCCGCGACTCCGATTCGACGGCTCGGGCGCAGAGGGCGAGCTTCACCGCCTCGCCGAGCTTCGCCGGCGCGAACGAGTTGACCATGGCGCCGATGCCGAGCCGCGCCGCCGCCTGCCGGGAGCCGATCCGGCCGCCGGCGGCGGCGAGCGCCGCCCGCCACGCGCCGACCGTGCAGGCGAACGCGGCCACGAAGCCCGCGGCGGCGCCGAGCAGCCAGAAGCGCTCCGCGCCGGCGAGTGCGGCGAGCGCCGAGCCGACCGGGCCGCGCAGAAGCTGCGGGAACGCGGCCAGGACGGCGAGCGTCGCGACGCCGAGGGCGGAGGCGAGATAGGTGCTGGTGCGCGTCGTCATGAGGCGGCGTTCATCACTTGAGACGCCGATCCTCGACGCTGGAGTGTTCACGAACGGTGAAGATTCTGCGATGGCCCACTGCTACCCAGGAGAGTTGTCGGCAGAAGTGACAGGGGGATGAAGGGCGCCGTCGCCGCCGGGCACCCGCTGACCGCCGCCGCCGGGGCGCGCGTCCTCGCCGAGGGCGGCAACGCGGTCGACGCCTGCGTGGCCGCCGCGTTCGCCGCCTGGGTCGCCGAAAGCCCGCTCACCGGGCCCGGCGCGGGCGGCTTCGCGCTCGTCCTGCCGGCGGACGGGCGGAGCGCCAGGCTCGCCGACTTCTTCGTGGCCGTCCCCGGGCTCGGCCTGCCGGCGGGCCGGCGGGCCGAGATGCACGCGGTCGACGTGGGCTTCGGCGACAGCGAGACGACGCAGGTCTTCCGGATCGGCGAGCCCTCCTGCGCCGTCCCGGGCGCCGCCGCCGGGCTCGAGGCGGTGCACCGGGCCTACGGCCGGCTGCCCTGGCGGGAGCTGCTCGCGCCCGCCGCCGAGCTGGCGCGCACGGGTGTCGAGCTGACGCGCGAGCAGGCGCACCTGCACGCGATCCTCGACCTGATCCTCCGCCACCAGCCGGAGGGCGCACGCCTCTACAGCGGGCCGGACGGGCTCCGCCTGCAGCCGGGCGACACGCTGCGCATGCCCGACCTCGCCGCGACGCTCGACGCGCTCGCCGCCGACGGCGCCGCGGCGATCTACCGCGGCGACGTCGCGCGCGCGATCGTCGAGACCGTGCGCGGCGGCGGCGGCCACCTGACGCTCGACGACCTCGCCCGCTACCGCGTCGTCTGGCGGCGGCCGGTGCGCGTCCCGTACCTGGGCCACGAGGTGATCTCGAATCCGCCGCCGTCGTCGGGCGGGATCCTGATCGCCTACGGCCTGTCGCTGCTCGAGCGCATGCCGCAGGGCCCGCCGGGGAGCGCGGCCGCGATCTCGGCGCTCGCGCTCGTGCTCCGCGAGCAGGCCCGGGTGCGCGACGCGTCGTTCACGTCGGCGCTCCAGCGCGGCGGCCTCGCCCGGCGGCTGCTCTCGCCGGAAGGGATCCGCACCGGCCTCGCCGCGCTCCGCGCCGAGCCCGTTCTCGAGCCGGCGCCGCCCGGCGGGACGACGCACGTGTCGGTGGTCGACGGCGACGGGAACGCCGCGTCGCTGACCTCGTCGACGGGGTCCGGGTCGGGCGTGCTCGTCCCCGGCACCGGCATCCAGCTCAACAACATGCTCGGCGAGTACGACCTGGCGGCGGGCCGGTCGGCGCCCGGGGTGCGGCTGACGAGCATGATGGCGCCCACCGTCGTCACCCGGGAGGGGCGGCCGCGGCTCGTCGTCGGCAGCGCGGGCTCGATCAGGCTGCGCGGGGCGATCACGCAGGTGATCGCGAACGTGGTCGCGCACGGCCTCGGCGTCGCCGAGGCGATCGACCGTCCGCGCGTGCACGCCGAGGGCGCGCACCTGCACTGCGAAGGCGGCATCGCGGCGGCGGAGCTCGACCGGCTCGAGGAGCTCGGCTTCGACGTCGTGCGCTGGCGCCGCCGCAACCTGTACTTCGGCGGCACGAACGCGGTCGAGGTGCGCGCCGACGGCTCGCTCGCCGCCGCCGGCGATGCCCGCCGCGGCGGCGCCGGACTGGTCGTCGGCTCGTAGAACTCGCACCGAAATGAAGGGACCCGTTCAAGCTTGGAGGGGTGGCGATGGCTGTCGCGCCGTGGGTCGTGTCGGACGAGTTGTGGTCTCGGATCGAGCCGCTTCTGCCGAAGGTGGAGCGGCGCTTCCGTGACCCGGGCCGCAAGCGGCTGCCGGGATCGGCAGGCGCGGCAGGGGATCTTGTTCGTGCTCTACACGGGGATCGCGTGGCGCCATCTGCCGGCCGAGCTCGGCTTCGGTGGCGGCTCGACCCGTCACCGGCGGATGCATGAGTGGCAGCGGGCGGGCGTCTGGGAGCGACTGCACGAGGTGTTGCTCGCGGAGTTACACGCTTCGGGCGAGATCGACTGGTCGCGAGCGGTCGTGGACTCCAGCCATGTACAGGCGAAAAAGGGGCCTCCGCGACCGGCCCGAGCCCGGTTGATAGAGCCAGATCGCCCGCTGCCAGACCGAACACGGCTCCGGGCTCGGCCGCGTGCGCTGGGTCGTCGAGCGAACCTTCGCGCGGCTGCACCACCACAAGCGGCTTCCCGTCCGCTACGACCGCCGCCACGAGATGCACGAAGCAATCCTCGCTCTCGCCTGCTGCCTCGTCTGCTTCAGGAGGCGAACGCCTCTCACTTAGGGGCCACTTCTTAGACGGAGCCGGGCGGCTCGACCTTGCCGTTGCCCGACGCCCGCTCGCGGATCGCGGCGCCGGCGCGCAGCGCCTCCAGCGCGAGCGCGAGCAGCTCGCAGAGACGCTTCATGCGCACGCGCGGCGAGGTCAGCGCGAGGAGCTCCTGCTTCGGGTCGGCGCCGAGGTCGACGTGCGCCGCGAGCTGCCACGCGAGCTGAGGCGACGCGCCGGAGAGCTCGATCTCCGCACCCGCCGTCTCGGCGAGCTCGTGGAAGATGCGGAGCGCACGCTCGACGTCGTCGGGGTCGGCCGGGTCGCTCTCGTCGTCCTCGACGGGCTCGACGAGCGCGGTCGCGAAAGCGCGGCCGCTCGTCAGCTCGAGCAGCCGGAAGCGCTCGCGTCCCTCGACGACGACATTCAGCCGTCCGTCCTCGAGCTTCTCGATCACGTCGGTGACCGCCGCGCGCGTGCCGACCTCGTGCACCGCGCCGTCGCCGGTCGCGAGCACGAGCCCGAACTCGCCGCCCGTGTCGATGCACTCGCCGATCAGCTCCCGGTAGCGCGGCTCGAAGATGTGCAGCGGCAGCCGCTCGGTCGGCACGAGCACGAGCGGCAGCGGGAACAGCCCGAGCGCGTCCATCCCCGGACTGTACGCGCCCACTACGGGCCGAGGAGCCGACCCATCTGCTGGAGCGCGGGCCCGAGGATGATCACGAGCATCACCGGCATGATGAAGACGATCATCGGGAAGAGCATCTTCACGGGCGCCTTCTGCGCGAGCTCTTCCGCCTCCGACTGCCGCCGGTGCCGGAGATCCTCCGCCTGCGCTGCGAGCAGGGTCGCGCGCGACATACCGACGCTCTCCGACTGCAGCAGCGCCTGCACGAAGTTCCGCATGTCGGCGGACGGCACACGGTCGGCGAGCCGGCGCAGCGCCTCGCTGCGCGTCTCGCCCATCCGGAGCTCCGCGAGCATCAGCTGCAGCTCCCGCGCGAGCGCCGACTTCCCGCGCCGCGAGTAGAACGCCACGGCCGCGTCGAAGCTGACGCCCGCCTCGAGCGACACGACGATCTGGTCGATCGCCTCCGGCAGGTCGGCGGTCAGCCGCTCGGCGCGGGCGAGCGCCCGCCGGCGGAGCAGAAAGTCCGGCAACACGAGGCTGCCGGCGGCGAGCAGCAGCGAGAGCGTGACGCCGCTCGGCCCGGCGCCGGCGACCGAGATGCCGAGCACGAGCCCGACGAACGCCAGCACCGTCTTCAGGGCGAGGAACTGCTGCGGCGTCAGCCGCGCGCCGAGCCCGGCCGCCGTCAGGCGGGCGGCGAGCTCCTCGCTCTGCGCCCGCGGCGTGAAGCGGAGCGCGACGCGGCTCAGCACCGGAACCAGCGCCTCCACGAGCGGGCGGCGCTCCGAGTCCCGCGACGGCACGCGCACCTCGCTCGGCGCGAGCGCATACTCCTTCGCACGGTTCAGCGCCGCCTGCCGGACGATGCGCGGCCGGAAGAGCGTCTGCAGCACGAGCACGCCCGCCGCGCCGATGAAGAGAACGCCGAGCACGAGCAGCATCGCTTACGCCTTCACGTTGACGATCCGGTTCAGCGCGACCGCGCCGATCGAGATCGAGATCAGGCACAGCACGAGCAGCACGTGGCCGTGGTGGCTGCGCAGGAACGGGAGCATGTAGTTCGGGTTGATCAGCGTGATCAGCCCGGCGAAGACGAACGGCAGGACGGTGAGGATCGTCGCCGCGGAGCGGCCGGTCGCCGTCAGCGCCCTGATCCGCCGGCGATGCTGCTGCCGCCGCCGCACCGTGTCCGCGACCGTCGTGAAGACGCCGGCGAGCGAGCCGCCGACCTGGCTCTGCACCTGCACCGCGGTTGCGACGTAGAGCAGGTCGTCCCAGCCGAGGCGCTCGCACATCGACACCAGCGCCTCGTCGAGCGGCCGGCCGAGCCGCGCCTCCGCGAGCACCCGCCGCAGCTCGACGCTGGCGGGCGGAGCGCCGTCGTCGGCGACCGACTGGAGCGCCGCGCGCAGGCCGTGCCCGGCGCGGAGCGTGCTCGCAATCGTGGCGAGCAGGTCGGGCAGCTGGTTGTCGAACGCGCGCACCCGCCGCGCCGCGAGGAGGCGGAGCCCCACGAACGGGAGCATCAGCCCGAGCACCAGCATCAGCAGGCCGAGCACGGCGCCGTCGGATGCGAGGCCGACGAAGAAGAGCAGCAGCGCCAGCGCGCCGGAGGCGACCACGGCCGCGGCGGGCGGCACCGGCAGGCCGGCGCGCTCGACGAGCGCCGACATGCCCGTCCACCACGGCAGGTTCCGCAGGCGCGTGTCCAGCGCGCCGAGCAGCGTGTGGAGCGTCGGCAGCCGCCGCCGCAGCGGCCGCTTACGGCGCGGCGGCTCCTTGAGCTCCGTGTGCTCCCACACGCGCTGCCGCATCCGCGCGGCACGGGGCGTCCACTGCACGAGCAGCAGCACGCCGAAGAGCGCGAGCCCGGCGAGGGCGCTGACGAGCACGGCGCCGCCGAGCGTGGTGAAGAGGTGCGGCCCGCCCGCCGCCGGCGAGGCGGACGTTCCGGGCAGGCGCACGGCGAGCGCGCGGCCGCCGTCCACGGCGATCGCAACGTTCGCGCCCGGACGCGAGGCGGTCACGTACGACAGCGCCCACGTGTTGTCCAGCTCGCCGGCGATCCGGCGGTAGATCGACCGGAGCGACGCGGTGGTCGGGCTCGCATAGAAGGTGCCCGCCGTCTGCGAGGCGAGGCGGCGGAGCGCCGCCCGGTCAGCGTCGCCGACGCCGATCGTCTGGACGACGACGCCCGCCCGGTGCGCCGCCGCGACCGCGTCGGCGAGCGTCGCCGTGCTGCCGACGTCGACCCCGTCGGTGAGCAGCACGAGCACACGGCCGGGAAGGGGCTGGCGCGCGAGCTCGCGGCAGGCGAGGACGACCGCGTCGTAGAGCGCGGTGCCGGGAACCGGGTCGGTCGAGAGCGCGCGGAGCGCCGTCTCGCCGTCGATCGTCGCCTGGCTGAACCCCGTGTCCGCCTCCGCGTGCGAGGCGAAGCTGACGACGGCGAGCTCGTCGGCGGGCCGCTTGCGCGCGAGCAGCTCGCCGGCCGCCGCGACGGCGTCGGCGAGCGGGCGGACACGCATCGACTGCGAGCGGTCGATGGCGACGACGAGCGCCTTGCTCGCGCCGAGGTTCTCGCGGCTCGCGAGCTGGACCGGACCGCCGTTCTCGCGGAGCGTGGGCGCGGACGCACCCCTGCCCTCGACGACCACCCGGATGGTCGGGAACGAGCTCGCGTCGACGTGCCGCACCGTGTAGCCGCCCGCGGCGGCGGAGCCGGCGCCCGCCAGGGCGGCGAGCGCGACCAGCAGCGTCACGGCGCGCCGCGTCACTCCTCGCCGACCTCGAACAGCCGTCCGGGGACGTCCACGCCCTGCGTCGCGAGCTTCTGCAGGAACCCCGGCATGATGCCGGTCGGGCGCAGCGGCCCGAGCAGCGAGTAGCGGCTGCCGCGGCCGAAGCCGTCGTCGCCTTCGGCGCGCGCCAGGAAGATGTCCTGCGTCGTCACGATGTCGCCCTCCATCCCCGCCACCTCGGTGATGCGGCTGATGCGGCGGCTGCCGTCGACGAGGCGGACGAGGTGCACGACGACGTCGAACGCCGACGCGATCTGCTCGCGGATCGCGCGCAGCGGCAGCTCGACGCCCGCCATCAGCGTCAGCATCTCCAGACGGTGAAGCCCGTCACGCGGGTTGTTCGCGTGGATCGTCGTCAGCGACCCCTCGTGGCCGGTGTTCATCGCCTGCAGCATGTCGAGCGTCTCGGCGCCGCGAACCTCGCCGACGATGATCCGGTCGGGGCGCATGCGCAGCGCGTTGCGCACGAGCTCGCGGATGCGAACCTCGCCCTGACCCTCGATGTTCGCGGGACGCGACTCGAGCGCGACCACGTGCCGCTGCTGCAGCTGCAGCTCGGCGGCGTCCTCGATCGTCACGATGCGCTCGTTCGCGGGGACGTACGCCGACAACGCGTTCAGCAGCGTCGTCTTGCCGGAGCCGGCGCCGCCGGAGATGAGCATGTTCGCCTTGCCGCGGACGCAGTGCGCCAGGAACTCGCCGGCGGCGGGCGTCAGGGTGCCGAACGTCGCGAGGTCGGTGAGCGAGTACGGGTCCTGCGCGAACTTGCGGATGGTGAGGATCGGCCCCCGCAACGAGAGCGGCGGGATGATCGCGTTGACGCGGCTTCCGTCGGGAAGGCGCGCGTCGACCATCGGCGAGGACTCGTCGATGCGCCGCCCGACCTGCGACACGATCCGGTCGATGATGCGCAGGACGTGCGCGTCGTCGACGAACGTGATGTCGAGCTCCTCGATCTTGCCGGCGCGCTCGATGTAGATGTCGTACGCGCCGTTGACCATGATCTCCGAGATCGAGTCGTCCCGGAGGTACGGCTCGAGCGGGCCGTAGCCGAGGATGTCGTCCGTCAGCTCACGCTCGACCCTGATGCGCTCCTCGCGGGTGAGCGGCGTGCGGTCGAGCACGAGCTCCTCGGCGACCGTCCGGCGGACGAGCGAGGCGAGCTCGTCGCCCGACTCGATCGTGTAGAGGTCGCTCCCGAGCCGGTCGATGCAGTTGCGATGGATGCGCGCCTTCAGCTCGGCGTGCGGATCGGGCGCGCGGTCGCCGCGGCGAGACCGGACGCCGTCGAGCAGCGTGTCGTCGATCCGGCCGCTGAGCGCCCCGAGGGCCGCGGTCGCCGCCGGGTCGCTGCTGCGGGCGAGACGTTCGTTGAGGTTCACCGGCCCGCTCCGAGCAGCCGGAACTTCTTGCCGGAGGCCTTCGCCTGCGGGCCGTGGCCGTTCATCGTCAGGGTCTCGACGATCTCGTGCACGCCCTTGGCGAACCGGCTGCGCGGATCGAGCTGCACGAGCGGCTGGCCGGCGTTGATGCTCGTCGGCACGAGCGGGTCGTCGGGCAGCACGAAGCGGATTTCGCGGCCGAGCGTGTGGGAGATCTCGTCGAGCGAGGCGCCGCCCGCCATCCCCGCACGGTTCGCGACAAGCGACACGCGGTCGACCGGGAAGCCCAGCATGTTCAGCGTCTGGAGGGCGAGCCGGATGTTCTTCATCGCCGGCACGTCGGGGGTGGAGACGAGCAGCAGCTCCTGGCTGCGGTCGAGAGCGGCGAGCATCGGCCCGTCGAAGAGCGGGGCGGTGTCGACGACGATCGCGTCGTAGAGGGACCGTGCGATCTGGAGCACCGTCGCGATCTGCGACGCCTCGATGTCGTCCGCCTCCTCCGGCCGGAGCGGCGCCGGGAGGATGTGCAGCGTCTGCGAGTGCCTGATCACGAACCCGCGCAGCTTCTCCGCGTCGAGCTCGAGCGCGCTGCCGACGGCCAGGTCGTGCAGCGTCTTCTCCGGCCGATCGAGCCCGAGCACGATGCCGACGTCGCCGAACTGCACGTCGAGGTCGACGAGCAGCGTCCGCACGCCGCGGCTCGCGAGCTCGACGGCGACGTTCACCGCGATCGACGTCTTGCCGGTGCCGCCCTTCGTCGACGACACGGTGATCACGCGGCACGACTGCGCCTGGGCGCTCGAGCGGCTGCGCACCGCCTTGTGGAGCGCGAACGCGATCACGTCCGGAGGCTGCGGAAGGATGAGGACGTCGGCGAGCGCCGCCTCGAGCGCCTCGTCGACGAGCCCTTCGCGCGGGCCGACCAGGCCGAGGACGATCGGCGCCTCCGTCTGCCGCTGCAGCGCCGCGACCTCGGTCGCGATCGGCGCGTGCGAACGGGTGACGTGGAGGACGACGTCGGCGCTCTCGATCGGCGTCCGCCCGTCGGTCGCGTACTCCCGGAACACCATGTCGCGCCGGGAGATCAGCGTCGGCGGCAGGTCCTCGGCCGAGGCGCCGGAGAGGAGGACGACGATGCGGACGCGCGGCCTGCCCTGGGTCTCGTCTCTACTGGCCACCGCCGATCGCCCCCCTTCCGCGCCCGTTCGTGAGCTGGTCGATCTGCGCGGCGCCGAGGCCGTCGCCGAGGATCGACTGCATCGTCTCGACGCTGTCCGGGAGATCGGTCGGCTTCGAGAGCGGCCGCAGGACGAGCCACCAGCTGCCGTTCTTCGCCGCGAACAGGAGCTTCTGCGCCTGGCTGTCGGTGACGGCCAGCGTGATCGACGTGCCGCTCGTCTGGACGTCGCCGATGCCGCGGCTGCCGCTCGACTGCGGCGCGTGCAGCACGAGCAGGTTGCGCAGCACGACTCGCGTCGCGACGAGGTTCACGGAGCCGTTGGACGTCCGCAGGGAGTAGCCGATGTTCGCGATCACGTCGACGTGGTCGCCGTCGTGGACGATCCCGTACAGAAGCTGGTTCGGGTCGCCGGGGAGCTCGATCGCGCGGACGTTGCCGGCGATCGTCCCCAGCACGCCCTGCTGCGAGAGCGGGGAGAACTGACGCACGGTGACCTGCTCGCCCTGAAGGATCGTCCGCGAGACGACCAGGCCGCCGACCTGCGTGACGGCCGAGATCGCTCCGGGAACCACGTTCCGCTTCAGCACCGTCTCCTTCTTGAACATGCCGGCGGCGGTGCTCGCGTCGGTCCCGGCCGCGATGTCGCGTGACGCGACGTACACGCTGACGAGGTCGGCGCCGCTCTGCACGTGCTTTCGGTACGTGGAGACGTAGACGAATACGAGCAGCGCGCCGACGGCGGCGAGGCCGCCCGCCACCAGCGTGTTCCGCAGCCGGTAGTTCGCGAGCATCCGTTGCATGCGTGTCTCTCTTTCTCCCTGTCTCTAGGTGGTGAGCCCGACGACGCTGACGCCGTAGTCGGGCGCCCCGGTGTCGGTCGATGCGAGCGCTCCCGGCGCCCGGTAGGTGATGAAGCGGCCGGTGACGACCTTGCAGTCGGGCCGGCAGGAAGGGCTGTCGTTGCGCCACGAGACATCGTCGAGCACGAATGCCGCAAACGCCGCGAGGTGATACGACGCCGAGTTGGCGTCGTCGAAGACGGGCAGGATCACCGTCGTGCCCACGCGTCTCTGCAGCGCACCCCGCACCTGGCCGCCGTTCGTCGCGCCGGCGGGGGCCGCCGCGACGTCGACCGTCCCGCCGGCCGGGCCGAAGCTGCCTGGCAGGCACGGCGAGCAGTTGATCCAGCCGCGCAGCCGGTTGCGGCTCGCGCCGGTGGAGCCGCAGCCGCCGGGGCACATCACTCCGAGCTCGCTGCCGCGATGGTCGGCGTCGTCGAAGCGCAGCGTCACGTCGATGCCGAGGCAGCCCGGCAGGCAGTCGGCCGCGGACTCGTTCACGACGAGCGGCGTGATCACGGTCGACCCCGCCTTCTGGAGGTCGGCGTTCGAGAGCAGCTCCGCCGGGCCGGTGCGCGCTGCGGCATGCGCCTTCGCCGTCACGCTCGTGATCCCGGCGAGGCTCGAGAAGAAGCCCGTGACGCGCTCCGAGGCCTGCACCGAGATCGTGTCGCCGCTCGGGAAGTCGACGCTGTCGATCGCGGCGTCGCGCGAGTTGAGCTGCGCGTAGGCGCGCGCGTCGGCATCCGCCTGGGGCTGGTTGAACGGCAGCGACTGGACGCCGGCGAGCGCCGCGGCGTCGGCGACGCTCTGCACCTTCCGCTGCGTCTGCAGCCAGAGGCCGACGTCGACGACGAGCGCCATCAGCAGGACGAAGCTCGTCATCGCGACGATCACGAACACGAGCGACTGGCCGTCCTCGCGGCGGACGCCTCTCATTCGAGCCGCTCCGTGGACGAGCTCGAGAGCGTGCCGCTCTTCGAGAGCGGCAGCAGCGGCAGGTCGATGTTCCAGCCCTGCGTGATCGTGACCTCCACCGGGTTGCCCGGCTGCTCGGACGAGTTCGGGAACGAGCACTGCAGCGACGCTCGAAACTCGGCGGGGACCGCCGCCTGGGCGGCGTCGCACGGATCCTGGCCATTGAATCGTGCGACGGCGGCGGCCCTCGCCGCGACCCGCGCGGCATCTGTGACGCGCAGGTAGCTGTTGAAGGTGAGGCCGATCTGGACGAGCACGAAGACGATCGTGACGAGGACCGGGAGGACGAGCGCGAACTCGACCATCGCCTGCCCCTCGTCGCGCCGAAGCGCCGCGACTGTCCACGTGCGCGAGGCACGCCGACGAGGCGCGCGTTCGCGCCCGGCTCTCCATCCCCCAGTCATCGTCGAATGCCGCCCCTTCCCCCGGGCGGGCGCCGTGCCTACGGCGTCGTCGTCGTACCGCCCGAGCCGCTGTTCGACTTCAGGACGTCGATGACCCTGCCGAGGCTGCCCGAGATCGCGTTCGTGAACGCCGACCACTGCGCAAGCAGCGCAACCGCGACGGCCACGAGCGTGAGCACGAGCGCGTATTCGACGAACGCCTGACCGCGCTCGCTGCGCAGACGCTCCGCCCCCCGTTCGAGCACCTCCGACACCCGTGCCTGGACTGCCAACGCGCTCCGCAGGAGCGCAACGTTCACCAGCTGCACCATCATCCCCTCCACAATGGCCGTAGTGAGAGTGACCCTCGTCCGATCAGATACCGGCAGCGGGTCCGTGTAACCGGCCCTTTGGCTGGGAAGCCGCCCGACTTCCGGATGGACTTTCGATCGCTGTCCGTATGTTCTACGAGCGGCCCGTGACCGGCGCGTGCCGGCTGTAGCGCCGCAGCTCCGCCTCGAACTCCGGCCACCAGGGTGGGTCGCCGTCCGCGCCGCCGCCGCGGCCGTCGCCGCCCTCGGGCGCGAGCAGAAGCAGCGCGCCGGCGAGCAGGAGCGGGAATGCGCCGAGCGCGAGCACGGCGCTCGCCACGAGGCGGTCGTGCGTGCCGGTCGCGACGCACGCGAGCCCGACGGCGCCGAGCACGAGCGCCGACCCGAGCCCCGGCTCGCGCCGAAGCGGCAGCCGCCCGAGGTAGAGCGGCGCGGCGCCGATCGCGACGACCGCGGCGATGCCCACGGCGAGCGTCGCGACGAACACCGTCAGAGCAGCCCGTCGAGCAGGTCGCGCGCCGCGCGCATCACCCAGACCGATGCGACGAAGCAGTAGGTGAGCACCGGGACGACGAGGCCGATCGCGACCACGAGCCGCGTCGCGGGAACGCCGGCGGCGGCAACCGCCTGCGCGAAGTCGCCGAGCCCGGTGAGCAGCGCGAGCGCGGTCCCCGCGGCGAGCAGCGTCCCGCCGAGCGTGCGCGGGCCGAGCCGCTCGAAGCGGGTCACCGTCCAGATCGCGAGGAGCATCGAGCCGAGCACGAGCACGACGACGAGCGACGCGATCGGGATCTGCAGCACACCGAGAGGGTAGTCGCTCATCCGGACGGGTCCATCGGCATTTCCCCACGATCCTGTACACCGATTCGGGTCGTCGGCCATCCCTCGCCTTGCGGATCGGTGTCACCCCCCTAGAATCGAGTGAGGGGAAGCACGGCAACTCTCGAGGGGGGTGCAGGGTGAGCAGACGGCACGGGGGACGAAGCGGGGCGACGCCCAACCCGGGCAGGCGCATCCTGTCGTGGGCTCCGGAGCCTGACGAGGACCCGGTCGACGAGCCGGAGCTCGAGCTCGTCGAGGAGCCGGCGCGCGAGCCGGTGCGGAAGATCGAGTCGCGCCGCGCGAACGGTCTCGGGTTGTCGAGCTCCGCCCCGCGCACCGTGCGGCCGGGGCTCGTGCCGGCGACGGAGGAGGACGACGGCGCGCAGCCCGTGAAGCGGAGGCGGGGGAGGCCGAAGGGGCGCGCGGTCCGGCGTCAGGTGCACTTCCACGTCGACCCGCAGGAAGAGGAGCTGCTGCTCGCGGCGGTCGCCCGCTACGGCTCGCAGCAGAAAGGTCTCATCGCCGCGCTCATGTCGCTGCAGGAGGCCGACCAGCTGCGCGACGAGATCGCGCGCCTGCGCGACGAGTGCGAGCGCCAGCGGCAGCTGCTCGAAGAGGCGCACGCGCTCTTCCGGCGCTGAGGCGATGGGACCGCCTGCCGGAATCGCCGCCGCCCTCGCGGTCGCGTTCGCCGGCGCCGTCGCGCTGACGCCGCCGAAGGGCAACCGGCGGGCGATCGAGTACTACACCCGCCAGGCCGACGCGTACGCGTCGCTGCCGGGCGTCCACCTCGTCGAGACGGGGTTCTTCACCGTCCGCGCCGACGGCGGGACGCGCGTCAGCTACGCGTGGGGGCGGCCGCCGAGCGGGGGGTACCGCGCCGCCACCGCGACGGTCGACGCGATGCTGCTCGACGGCCGCATCGAGGCGTACCTCGCGGTGCTGCGCGCGCCGAAGACGCGGGCCGTCCGCATCCTCATGGCGGGCAGCTCGGTGTTCACCTCGACCACCCGCTGCTGGCGGCGGTCGACCGCGTCGGGCTCGCCGTTCGGGACCGGCGAGCGCTACGTCTTCAACGACGGCGGCGCGGTCTTCGGGCCCCTCGTCCGGCACGGGCGGTCGACCACGACGGCGCTCGCCTACCGGTGGTCGCCGGGAGCCCACGCGGCCGAGACCGACACCTTCACGGGCGCCGCCCCCGCGCCGTTCACGGTGACGGTCAGCGTGACGGGAGCGACCCGCCTCACGATCCGAAAGTCGATCCTCCCGCTCGCCGTCACACCCTCGCTGCCGGTCGCGCCGCCGCCCGCCGTGCCGCGCCCGAAGCCCCTCTGCAAGTAGCGGAACGCCGTCCGAGCGATGTACCACGCGCCGGTCGCGGCGTGCGCGCCGATGCGCTGCATCCGCAGGCGCCATGCGGGTTTGCGGTTTTCGTTGTACAGGTCGTTTTCCTTGTACACCCGTGTGCGCAGTACAACGAAAACGAGGCTTTACAAACCGGCCGCGTTTTCCCGCTCAACTCGTGTAGAGACCCCTAGAGGCGCTGCCCAGCATGCGCCTGTGCACATCGCTCTCCTGCTGGCAGAAACGCTCGAGCAGTGGTCTGGGAAGAACCTCCTTCCCGTCGACCGAAGCCTCGCCTTCACGCCGGCGCAGAGCACCGTTGCATCCTCACGAAGCCCGATGGAGTCGTGGTCGAGCGCGCCAACGCGCGAGGACCGGACCCGCTTCGTAACCCGCGTTGCCACCGACCGGCGGATCGCGGAGTCATGGTCGAGCGTGCGAGAGCACGATGACCGGGCTCGTCTTGCGACTGTCGACATCCGCATCGGTGTGGCGGCGTCTGAGTCGTGGTCGAGCGTGCAGCTGCACGATGACCGGACTCGAATCGCAGTTGCCGGATCGTCCCCCTCGAGCGGGCTCGCACGCTGCGCACGCGTCTCGGTCGCCCTCGCGGCCGCGACCCTCGCGCTGGCGGTGACGGCTCCCGCGTGGGCCGACTCCGGAGCGTCGGACACCCCGCCCGCCGCGACCGACACGACGACCACCGACCAGGGCCAGACGTCCGGGACGCCGGACGCAGCCGGGACCGGGACGCCGGCCCCGAGCCAGGACCAGTCGGCGCCGTCGACGGCCACGGACGGCGCGAGCGTCACCCCGTCCGCGGACAACGCCTCGAGCGGCTCGACTGATGCGAGCTCCTCGACGGGCGCCTCCCAGCCGGAGGCGCCGACGTCCACCGGCGGCTCGACGCAGGCGTCGGACGCCTCCGCGTCGGCGACGCAGACGGGGGCGGACAACTCGAGCACCACGGTCCGGTCGGGCCAGGGCGGCGACGGTGGGTCCGTGACGCAGGGCAACAGCGATGCAGCGACGGCAGCGAGCGGCACGTCGGGAGGTACGGCTCCGGCCGCCGGCGACACGAGCTCGACAGCCGACGCCACGGCGACGCAGACGTCGCCGGGCAACTCGAACGTCGTCGTCCGGGTGAACAGCCCGGGCAACGAAGGTGCGGTCAGCCAGTCGAACGACGCGCAGTCGAGCGCAGGCGCCTCCGGGAATCCCTCCGGCGAGGCGAACGCGCAGACGACGCAGACCTCGCCGACCAACGTCAACGTCATCGTCCGCGTCGGCAGCCCCGGCGACAACGGCCCGGTGAGCCAGCAGAACTCCGCCACCGCAACGGCGGGGTCGGACGCCCCGGCGCCCGTCACGGCCGGCGGCAGCGCCGGCAGCGGCACCACCGAGCAGTCGGTGCCGACGACCGGCGACGTCCAGGCGCAGAACGGCTCGACCACCGACCAGTCGATCGTGCAGGAGCAGGACGGCTCGGCGCCGACCGTCGGCGAGAATCCGACGCTCGGCTCCGGCTCGAGCGATCCGACGGGCACCGGCACGGCGACCGCGACGCAGACGGGCGCGACGAACGTGAACGTCTCGGTTCGCGTCGGCAGCGCCGGCAGCGACGGAACGGCGACGCAGACGAACACGGCCACCGCGACCGGCAGCACGCCGGGCCTCTCGGTCGGCAGCACCGACGGCGGCACGAACATCGACGTGCACGTCGTCGTCCCGGGCGACGGAACCGCCGCCCCGGGCAGCGACTGGAGCTGGACGTGGAACTGGGACTCGAGCACGACGCCCCCGACCGACGCGCCGACCGACGGAAACACCTGGACCTGGGACTGGACCGGCACCGCCGGGCAGGCCGCCGACCAGTCGGGGACGAGCAGCGCCGGCGACACGGCGTCCGGCAGCGCTTCGTCCGGCGACAACACGGGCACGTTCACGTGGATCTGGAAGTGGACGCTGCCGGACGGCACCGTCGTGACCCGCACCGTCGTCCAGCCGTGCAACTGCAACTGGACGTGGACGTGGACCTGGGACTGGACGGCAGGCGCACCGGCCTCGACGCCCACCGACGCGCCGTCGACGACGACCGGGCAGCCGGCGCCGCCGGCTCCCGCCGCGACCTACGACACCGGCAACGTGACCCAGCAGAACTCGGCGGCGGCAAACGCCGCCGCGGGCGTCGAGCTCCTCGTCGGGCAGCTCGTCGACCAGCAGACCGGCGTCGACGGCGAGATCAGCCAGGTCGTCCTGAGCGAGCAGTCGGCGGTCGCCGACGCGAGCGTCACCCAGTCGGATCCGCAGAACGCCAACCTCGGCTTCGGGGTCGCGACCGGCACCTTGCAGCAGGCGAACACCGTCGAGGCCGACGCCCTCGCGTTCGACCATCTCGACGCCACGCAGGTCACGATCCAGCAGGGCAGCGCGGCCGACGGCACCAACCAGTCGGCGGCGGCGGCGAACTGGACGGGCGTCCAGCAGACGGCCGGCGCGGCCGCCGTCGCAGACCAGGCCGGCGCCGTCAACGTCGAGCTCGCCTGGGCGCCCGCCGGCAACAGGGCCGCCGTCGGCGACGTCGCCCAATGGAACGGCGCGTCGAGCACCGCGACGTCGGTCAACTGGGCCGGCACCCTCCAGTGGATCCAGCAGTTCCAGAGCGCCGGCACCGCCGTCGCCCAGCAGATGGTCGCCGTCAACCTCCTGGTCGACGTGCAGACCTCCTTCTCCCTCGCGGTCGCCGCCCAGCTCCAGGCGCTCAACCTGAGCGTCCTCGACGTCCCGGCCGGCAGCCGCGCGTCGAACCCGTCGCTCGCCCAGAGCAACGTCGACTCGGCGACGACGAGCTCGATCAACGTCGACCAGACCCAGCAGTGGATCAGCCAGACGCAGAACGGCGCCAACCAGTACGAGCTGTCGCAGGCGGGCAACCAGTCGACGACCGTCCAGTCGAACAACGAGGACGTGACGGCGTCGCAGCTCGACCTCGTCAACCGGGCGGGCTGGATCGCCGTCGAGCCGGCCCCGAGCCCGCCGAGCGTCCAGGCCCCGCTGCAGCTCGCCGCGTCGCTCGTGCCGCCGGCGCCGCCCGCCGCCGACGCGGGCGCCCTCCACGGCGGCCGCTACCGCGCAGCCCCGCAGCACCGGGCGACGCAGGGCACGCGCCGCGCACGCATCCGCACCGCATCTCTCGTCCCGGCGGTGCCCGCCCGGAGGGCCCTCGTCTCCCGTGGGCATCTGGCAGGGCTCACCGTGCTCGCTGCGACAGGGCTTCAGGCTCCGTCGCGCCGGCACCGCCACTCGGCGCCCGCAGCGCCGCGCCGCGTCAGCCGCGGCGGGGCCCCCCTCCAGCCCGGCGGCAACGGCACGCCGCTCGGCGTTGCGGGCGCCGGTTCATCCGGGTCCGCGCCCTCCTCGGGCGGCGGTCCGGTCGGGTCACTGACCCGCTCCACCAAGCTTGCGGCCCCCGCTCACATCGGGCCGCGGACGCCAGCGCCGGCACTTGGGCCGCCGGCGGCCTTCCTGGATCCCTTCGAGCGACCTGGGTAGCTCGGCCCTCTGGGCCTCAACGCAGTTGACGTGCGCCGGGGGCTTGGGACCTCGGCGGAGCAAAACCCATGTACCTACAAGCTCGAAAGGAATCGAGAACGTTGAAACCCAAGATCAAGTGGCTCGTCGGCTTGATCGTCGTCATCTCGGCGCTGTTCGTGGTGCCCGCAGCGTTTGCGGACAACCACGGCGGCTCGAGCTGCTTCTTCGGAAGCTGCAACCCGACGATCACGTCGACCAAGGACTCGAACAACAACAACGGCAACACGACGGTTCCCGTCGCGGCGCAGATCGCGGCTCAGGTCGCGACCAACACCGCGTCGACGTCGCAGAGCAACGAGTCCAGCGACAACAGCGCCTCGTCCGAGGGTGGCAAGGGCGGTAGCGGCGGCGACGGTGGCAACGGTGGGACGATCGACCAGTCCTCCAACGCCAGCGCGCCGACGTGCAACGTCATCGCCTACTGCAGCTCGTCCGCGGACGGCGGTGCTTCGACGTCGAACGACAACACGTCGGGCAACGCCAACTCGTCCGCGGACGGTGGCGACTCGGCGGCGATCGCTGTCTCGAAGGGCGGCAGCTCCGGTGACAACAAGACCGGTGGCAACGCCAACTTCCAGAACAGCGGCGCGAACGACACGAACCCGACGACGGGTGACGCCAACTCGGTCGCGGTTGACCTGAGCAGCCAGAAGAGCAAGGCTGACACGGGCAACAACGACACGAGCGGCGGCAGCGCCAGCGGCGGCTCGACCGACTCGGGCTCCAACAGCGCGGACGCCACGGGCGGCGCCGGCACCTCGGCGACCGGCCCTGCCGGCGACATCCAGGGCACGGGCGGCAACGATGCCAACTCGACCGGCGGCAACGGCGGCGAGGGCGAGTGCATCGTCGTCTCCTGCAACCTGAGCGGCGGCGCGTCGGGTGGCGCGGGCGGCTCGGCCGATCCGGCCAAGAACTACACCGGTGACGCCACGAGCAACCCGGAGAGCGGTGCGAACAACACCTCGGGCGGCAACGCCAAGGCCGGCGACCAGTCGACCGGCGGCAACACCGCCGACGCGACGACCGGTGGCACGGACAGCAGCACCGGCGATGCAACCAGTGGTGACAACACGAACACGAACACCTCGGGCGCTGCGACGAGCGGCGACGCGTCCGCAACCAGCAGCACCGGTGACAACACCGCCGGCAACTTCACCGGCGGCAACACGACCGGCAACGGTGGCGCGAGCGCGCCGGCCGTCGCCGGCAGCACCGCCAACGGCGGCTCGTCCACCGGCGGCACCTCTGCGGCGGGCGGCAGCCTCTCGCAGGGCGGCACGTCGGGCATCGGCGGCTCCGCGCAGTCGACCAACGGTGGCAACACCGCGTCGGGTGCCAACGGCGCAGCGGGTGCAGCGGGCGGCGCAGGCGGCGCGGGTGGCCCCGCGACCGTCGCCGTCTGGCAGGGCAACCAGTCGGCCACGTTCCAGCCGATCGTCCAGCACCTGGGCGACCTGCGGAACAAGGCCGTGGCGTAACCACGATCGTCACGAAGGAAACGAAGAGGCATGACCGCCAACGGATCGAGCAGAAGCAGCGCAGCACCGGTCACCGTGCCGCCCAAGGGCACGGCCGGCCGGCCGCAGGCTGCGGACGCTCCTTCCGTTGGCGAGGCCCGGCCGCTGACGAGCGGACGGGTGCACTCCAAGCCACGGCGCGACGGCGGGGATCAACCCAAGGGATCCTCGGGTCGTGTCGGCCCTCCTTCTCCCGGAGGGTTACGGAAGGTGAATCACCTGGACAACAACATGAAGGAACCAACGCACGGCAGCGCTGTCGGGGTCGCCTTTGGCGGCCTCGGCAGCGCCCGTACGTCACGTGAGGACACGCACGCGGCCGGTGAGGCGCGCCGCGGCCGGACCGACATCGGCGGTCCAGCCGTGGCTCGCCTCACCGCCTCGGCGGGCGTGCCGTCGCCGAACGGACGGCGGCACGCCTCCCTCCTCACGGGGTAATTGCCCCCGCCTGAGCCGTCGCCTAGGCTCAGGCGATGAGGCGGGCAGCGTTCCTTCTCGTCGTCGTCGCCGCGGTCGCCGTCCCGGCGCCGGGCAGCGGCGCGTCAGGGAGCGCCCGGCTGGCGCTGATGCCGCTCGCGAAGAGCGACCTGGGGCCCGACGCGATCGCCCTGCCGCTCGACCCCGACTCCGGCGTCCAGTCGAGCGCCGACGCCGCGCGCGACGCGAACGGCAAGGTGACGGCGGCGCAGCTGACCGCCCTCGGCCGCGTCACGGGCTACGCGCTCGACTACAGCGATTCGGCCGGGAAGGCGCTCGTGGCGGGCCGCGGCCTGCTCCGGGTGCAGACGGGCGTCGAGCGCTACCGGAGCGCGGCAGCTGCGCGCAAGGCGCTCGCGTTCTGGCGCCGCGACGAGGCCGACCTGACGCTTCTGCGCGCCTCGGGCGTGAAGGCCTCCGAGCGGTTCTTCACGCCGGCCGGCCTGCGCGGGCCGAGCTTCGGGATGAGCGGCAGCGCGACCGTGAGCGGCAAGCCGCCCATCTACGGCGTGGACGTCGACTTCGTGCAGGGCGACCTCGTCGGGAAGGTGTCGGTCGCGGCCGCCGACGCGGCCAGCCGGCGCGCGTACGCCGACGGGCTCGCGGTGAAGCTGGCCGCCCGCATCGCCGGCGTGCTCGCCGGGCGGATCGGGGGCGCGCCGGTACCGCTGCCCGGAAGGCTGAAGGCGGGGCCGCCGCCGAACGGGCCGGACCTCGCGGCGCTCGCGCTGACCCCCGCCGACCTCGGCCAGGTGACCGTCGTCAAGACGCAGGGGTACACGCTCGACCGGAACCTCTCGCCGCTCTCCGCGTACAAGCGCTTCTACAGCCCTGCGGGCGTCTTCCTGACGCTGCAGGAAGAGGTCGCGCTCTTCCACAGCGCCACCGAGGCGAGCTTCACCTTCGCCACGTTCGCGTCCGGGATCCGCAGCCCGGCGCTCTTCGCCGCCTACGGCGGCGGACTGACCTTCACCGACCTGAAGACGGTGCCGGTCCACGCCGGCGACGAGGCCGCCGCCGTGACGGCGCTCGCGCGCCTCCCGACCGGCCAGACGGTGCTCGAGTCGATCGCCGTCGTCCGCGTCGGCCCGACGATGGAGATGCTCGCGATCGTCGACCTGCCGACGATGACGATCTCGCGCGCCGACCTGCAGACGCTCGCTGCCGCCGCCGCCAAACGTGCCGCGGCGGGTCTGCACCGCTGACCAGCTAGGGTCCTCACGTGCCCGCCTTCTTCCGCCCGAGCGTCGAGGCGCTGCAGCCGTACCAGCCCGGCAAGCCGGTCGAGGACGTGCAGCGCGAGCTGGGGCTCGAGCGCGTCGTCAAGCTCGCCTCGAACGAAGGCCCGTTCGGGCCGTTCCCGGCCGCGCTCGCGGCGCTGGAGCGGGCGGCGCACGAGCTGAACCGCTACCCGGACGGCGGCTGCTACCGCCTGACCGCGGCGCTTGCCGACCACCACGGCGTGCCGTTCGAGCAGGTGTGCGTCGGCTCCGGCGCCGACGGCTGCATCGACATGGTGAGCCAGGCGACGCTCGACGCGGGCGACGGCGCCGTCTGCGGCTGGCCGTCGTTCCCGAGCTACGTGATCTACGGGCGCAAGCAGGGGGCCGACGTCCGCACGGTGCCGCTCGCCGACCACCGCTACGACCTGGAGGCGCTCGCCGAGGCCGTCGACGAGCGGACGAAGCTCGTCTACGTCTGCCATCCGAACAACCCGACGGGGACGATGAACACCGTCGACGAGCTGGACGCGTTCCTCGACCGCGTCCCGCCGCACGTCCTGACCGTGGTCGACCAGGCCTACTTCGAGTACATCGACCGTCCCGACTACCCGGACGCGATCGCGCGCTACGTGCGGGCGGGGCGGCGCGTGCTCGTCCTACGCACGTTCTCGAAGATCTACGGTCTGGCCGGCCTGCGCGTCGGCTACGCCGTCGGCCCGGCGGACGTCTGCGCGGCGATGGCGAAGGTCAGGCGGCCGTTCGACATCACGACGCCCGCCCAGGTCGCTGCGGTCGCGTCGATCGGCGAGGACGCCGAGCTCGCACGGCGCCGCGAGGTGAACCGCGCCGGGCTCGGGCGGCTCGAGAGCGTGCTGCGCGAGCACGGCCTCGACCCGGTCCCGTCGGTCGGCAACTTCCTCTACGCGGACACGGGCGGCGACGCCCACGAGCTCTTCGACCGGCTCCTGCGGTCGGGTGTGATCGTCCGGCCGCTCGCCGGCTTCGGCTCGCCGACCGCGATCCGCGTCTCGGTCGGAACGCCGGAGGAGCTCGACGTCCTCGCGGGCGCGCTCTCGCACGCACTCCAGCGCGCGTAGATGGCGCGGCGCCGCGAGTGGACGCGCGAGGCGCTCGTGCAGGCGCTGCACGACGGCGACCGCCGCGCGCTCGCCCGCGCGATCACGCTCGTCGAGAACGGCGACCCGCTCGCCTACGAGCTCGTCGGCGACCTCTATCCGTCCACCGGCGGCGCCTACACCGTCGGGCTCACCGGATCGCCGGGCGTCGGCAAGTCGAGCCTCGTCGGCTCGCTGATCCGCGTCGTGCGCGGCCGCGGCGACACCGTCGGCGTCGTGTCGGTCGACCCGTCGAGCCCGTTCACGAAGGGCGCGCTGCTCGGCGACCGCATCCGCCTCACCGAGCACTTCCTCGACCCGGGGGTGTTCATCCGCTCGATGGGCACGCGGGGCCACCTCGGCGGCCTCGCGGAGGCGACGCTGCAGGCGGTGCTCGTGCTCGACGCGGCCGGCAAGGACGTCGTCTTCCTGGAGACGGTCGGCACCGGTCAGAGCGACGTGGGGGTGATCACGATCGCCGACACCGTCGTCCTCGTCCTGCAGCCGGGGTCGGGCGACGCGGTGCAGGCGCTGAAGGCGGGGATCATGGAGATCCCGGACGTGATCGCGATCAACAAGCGCGACCACCCGCTGGCGCGTGCCGCGCTCCACGAGGTGCGGCAGGTGCTGTCGCTGGGGCCGAAGGACGGCTGGGTGCCGCCGATCGTGCTCACCGAGGCGACGCGCGACGAGGGGGCGGCGGAGCTGTGGGAGAAGGTGCTCGAGCACCGTGCGTGGCTCGAGTCCGAGGGCGAGCTCGAGGCGCGGCGGCGGCGGAACCTCGCGAGCGAGGTGTTCGGCGTCGCGGCGGCGCGCGCGCGGCGCGCGGTCGAGGACGCAGTGCGGGAGGATCCCGAGCTGGCGCGGCTCCTCGCCGACGTGCAGGAGCGTCGCCTCGACCCGCTCTCGGCGGTCCGTGAGATCCTGGAGAAGGTGTTTCATCTTGGCGACGACGGCCGCACCGACACTCGCTGACATCGAGACCGCGCGCGGGCGCGTGGCGGCGCACGCGCGCGTCACGCCGGTGCACGGCTCGGAGACGCTGTCGCGCCTGTGCGGGCGCAAGGTCTGGCTGAAGGCCGAGAACCTGCAGCGCACCGGCTCGTTCAAGATCCGTGGGGCGGTCAACAAGCTGACCGAGCTCGGCGAGCGGGAGCGGGCCGGCGGCGTGATCGCCGCGAGCGCCGGCAACCACGGGCAGGCGGTGGCGTGGGCTGCGCGCGAGCTCGGCATCCGCGCGACGGTGTTCATGCCGCAGGACGCGCCGATGGCGAAGGTCGAGGCGACGCGCGCCTACGGCGCGGACACGGTGCTGACCGGCGCGATGTTCGACGACGCGCTGGCCGAGGCGACCGCCCGGGCGGAGGAGACGGGCGCGACGTTCGTGCACGCGTTCGAGGATCCGGCGGTGATCGCGGGGCAGGGGACGATCGGGCTCGAGCTCGCCGACCAGGTGCCGGCGGCGAAGACGTTCGTGCTGCCGATCGGCGGCGGCGGGCTGGCGGCGGGGATCGCGATCGCCCTGCGGGCGCTGCGGCCGAACGTGCGCATCGTCGGCGTGCAGGCGGGCAAGACGCACGGCGTCACGATCGCCGACGGGATCGCGGTGAAGCATCCGGGCACGTTGACGATGGCGATCCTCGACGACCTGCTCGACGACATCGTCCACGTCGAGGACGCGGAGATCGCGGAGGCGATCACGCTGCTACTCGAGCGCTCGAAGCTCGTCGTCGAAGGCGCGGGCGCGGCGTCGATGGCGGCATTGTTGTCAGGGAAGGCGACGGGCGACGACGCGTGCGCTCTGCTGTCCGGCGGGAACATCGACCCGACTCTGCTGATCTCGGTCGTGCGCCACGGGCTTACGAACGCCGGCCGCTATCTCGTCCTCCGCACGCGTGTGCTCGACCGGCCGGGCGAGCTGCTGAAGCTGCTCGAGCTCGTCGCGCGCGAGCGCGGCAACATCCTCGAGATCCACCATCGCCGTGAGGGGATCGGCATCGAGGTCAGCGAGACGGGCGTCGAGCTGACGATCACGACGCGCGACGAGGCGCATGCGCGCGAGCTCGTCGCGACTCTGGAGTCGGCCGGCTACCCCGTCGAACGGCTAACGAGCCGGAGCCCCGGTCTCTGAGACAGCTCAGGTTCGGCTCAGAGACGTCTCAGAGACACCGGCTACGCGCCGCACCGTCGGAAACGGACGGTGCCGCCGGCGCGACGTCGGCGATGCCGCCGGGAGAGACGGCGTGCAGGTCGAAGCCCTCGAGGCCGCCGGGCCGGAGCCGCGGCGTCAGAGACGGCTCAGGTTCGGCTCAGAGACGTCTCAGAGACGCGGGCTACGCGCCGCACCGTCGGAAACGGACGGTGTCGCCGGGCGCGAGGTCGGCGATGCCGCCGGGGGAGACGGCGCGCACGTCGTAGCCGTCGCGCTGCAGGAGCGACGCCGCGATCGCAGCGCGCGGGCCGCTCTCGCAGACCGTGACGACCGGCTTCGAGCGCTCGAGCGCGTCCGCGCCGAGCTTGCGCAGAAGCCGGTAAGGGATGTTGCGCGAGCCGGGCAAGTAGCCCTCGTCACGCTCGCTCGCCTCGCGCACGTCGACGACCTGCGCGGCGTCCGCGTCGAGCACCGCGCGAAGCTCGCCGGCCTCGAGCGTCGCCAGCGTCTCCGAAAGGTCCGCCTGCAGCAGGTAGCCGTCGATCTCGAACACGCCGACCCGCCACAGTCCGTGCGCCGCGGCGAGCGCTTCGTCCCGCGTCCGCGCAAGCAGCACGACGCGCTCGCCCGGCAGGAGCACGAAGCCCGCCTTCGTGCCGAACGACGACCCCGACACCGGCACGCTGATCGAGCCGGGGAGATGTCCGGCGGCCCAGTCGGCGAACGGGCGCACGTCGAGCACGACCGCCTCGCCCGCCGACGCCACCTCGACGGGATCTGCGGGCCGGGCGACCCACGGCCCGCGGTTCAGCGCCACCACGCGTTCCGTCGTCGGCGGCCGCGGCGTCTTCACCGACGCCGACACCTCGACGAACTCCTGCACCTCCCGGAACGCGAGCGCCGCGTTCGCCGCGCGCTCGCGGCCCACCGTCGACGAGCGCTCGCTCGACATGTTGCCGCCGCACAGCGAGCCGGCGACATGGCCGGGAAACACCTCGACACCGTCGCCGAGCGCCGCGATCCGCTCGAGCGAATGGAAGAGCTGCGCCGCTCCCTCGCGGGCCTCGACCGCGAGATCCGGCCGTGCGGCGTCGCCGACGAACAGCGAGTCGCCCGTCAGCACGAGCCGCTCGTCGACGACGAACGCACAGTGCTCCGGCCGGTGCCCCGGCGTGTGCAGCACCCTCACCGACACGCCGCCGACCCGGACGACATCGCCGTCCGCGAGCGCCTCGAACGGATAGTCGGGCGCCGCGATTCCCGAGATGGCCACCGGCACGCCGTGCTCGAGCGCGAACCGCCCGTGCCCGGAGACGTGATCGGCGTGCGTGTGCGTCTCGAGGACGCGCTCGACCGTCAGCCCCTCGGCGAGGTACGGCTCGATGTCGAACGCCGGGTCGACCACGACCGCCGACCCGCTGTCGGAGTCGCCGACCAGGTACGAAGCGCACCCGAGATCGTCGTCCACGAACTGGCGGAAGACCAGCACGGCTCCTCAGCGTATCTAGAGGCCGAGATGGCGCGCGATCACCATGCGCTGCACCTCGTTCGTGCCCTCCCCGATCTCGAGGACCTTCTGGTCGCGGTAGAGCCGGGAGATCGGGTACTCGTCCATGAACCCGTAGCCGCCGTGGATCTGCAGCGCCCAGTTCGCCGCCCGGTGGGAGAGCTCGCCCGAGAAGAGCTTCGCCATCGCGGCCGTCCGCGCGAACTCGCGCCCCTGGTCCTTCTCCCAGGCCGCCTTCCAGACGAGCTGGCGCGCCGCTTCGATCTCGGTCGCCATGTCGACGAGCCGCTCCTGCACCGCCTGGAACGACGCGATCGGCCGCCCGAACTGCTGCCGCTCGCGCGCGTACGCCGACGCGAGGTCGTAGCAGCCCTGGGCGAGCCCGACGCCCATCGCGGCCACCGAGATGCGGCCGCCGTCGAGGATCCGCAGGAACTGGCGGAAGCCCTCGCCGCGCGGCCCGAGCAGGTTGCCCTCGGGCACACGCGCGCCCTGGAAGGACAGCTCGCGCGTGTCGGACGCGCGCCAGCCGAGCTTCTGCATCGGCGGCGAGATGACGTAGCCGGGGGTGCCGTTCGGGACGATCAGGTTCGAGATCTCGCCGTCGCCGGTGAGTGCGGTGATCGTCACGCACGCCGTGATGTCGGTGCCGGCGTTCGTGATGAAGATCTTCGCGCCGTCGATCACCCACTCACCGCCCTCGAGCCGCGCCGTCGTCCGCGTCGCGCCGGCATCGGAGCCGGCGTTCGGCTCCGTCAGCCCGAACGCCGCGAGCTTGCGGCCGGACGCGAGGTCGGGCAGCCACTCGCGCCGCTGCTCCTCGCTGCCGAAGAAGTAGATCGGCAGCGTCCCGAGCGAGTGGTGCGCGGCGACCGTGATCGCGACCGAGGAGTCGACGCGCGTCAGCTCCTCGATCGCGAGCGCGTAGGAGAGCGTGTCGGTGCCGCCGCCGCCGTACTCCTCCGGGATCGTCATCCCCATCAGGCCGAGGGCGGCCAGCTCGGCGACGAGCTCGTACGGGAACCGCTTCTCCCGGTCAAGCTCCTCCGCGACCGGCGCCACCTTCTCCAGCGCGAACTGCCGCACCGTGTCGCGCAGCAGCTCGTGCTCGGGCGACAGGTCGAAGTTCATGCGAACGACTCCGCGAGCTCGACGAGCAGCCGCACGCCGTAGCCCGTCGCGCCCTGGTCGAGGACGTAGTCAGGCCGCGGGCGGACGAGGTACGCCGGGGAGATGTCCAGGTGCGCCCACGGGCCGTCGCCGGCGAACTCGCGCAGGAACTCCGCCGCGTACACGGCGCCCGCCTCGCCGAACTCCGACAGGTTCTGGAGGTCGGCGAAGTCCGAGTCGACGTAGCGGCGATAGCGCGGATGCAGGGGGAAGCGCCAGGCGAGATCGCCGCTCGTGCGCGCCGCCTCGTCGATGCGCGCGGCGAGCGGCTCGTCGTTGGTGAAGTAGCCGGCGTAGAGGTCGCCGAGCGCGACCGACATCGAACCGGTCAGCGTGGCCAGGTCGACGAGGTGCGTCGCGCCGCTCTCGCGTGCGTGGTGCAGCACGTCGGCGAGCACGAGCCTGCCCTCCGCGTCGGTGTTGACCACCTCGATCGTCTTCCCGTTCGCGGCGCGGACGATGTCGCCCGGCTTGTATGCGCGGGCGTCCTGCAGGTTCTCGGTCGAGCCGACGACGGCCAGGACGCGCACGGGCAGGCCCAGCTCCACGATCGCGGCGGTCGCCTCGATCACGGCCGCGCCTCCGCACATATCGCCCTTCATGTCCTGCAGACGCAGATGGGGCTTCAGGGAGATCCCGCCCGAGTCGAACGTCAGCGCCTTGCCGGCGAGGCCGAGGACGACGCCGGCGGCGGCGCCGGGCGGGTCGTAGCGCATGACGACGAGCTGCGGCTCGCGCGGGCTGCCGGCGGCGACCGCGGCGAACGCGCCCATGCCGCGCGCTTCGATCCAGTCGCGCCCGTGGCTCTCCACCGTGACGTGGCTGCCGGCGTAGCGGACGGCGTGCGCGGCGAGCGCCTCGGGCGTCAGGTCGTTGGGCGGCCGGTTGCCGAGGTCGCGCGCGACCGCGACGTGCCGCGCCACGATCTCCTGGCGGCGCGCGAGGTCGTGCAGCGCCGCGGGCGCGTCGAGGGCGAGGACGAGCTCGGGCCGGTCGACGTAGCCGGCCTTGTAGAGGCCGGGGTCGTAGGCGCCGTAGGCGGCTCCCTCGACGATCGACCGGACTTCGGCGTCGTCCGCCGCCTTCCAGGCGATCGCGCCGCCCTCGCGCCGCAGCGCCCGCGCCGCGCACGCCGCGGCCGCGCGCAGACCGTCGCCGTACGGCAGGTCGAAAGGGCCCACGCGCAGCTCGTCGCCGTCCCGCCGGAGCTCGCCGGGCTCGAGGCGCGCATCGAGCGCCGCGCGCACGTCCCCCGCGGCCGGCTGCCTCGTCTCGACCCGCATGGCGGCGCGACTCTACCGCGAAGTGCTGTAGGTTGGCCGTATGGCAGCCAGGGACTTCTTCGACAGCCTCGGCGCGCGCGCCGATCCGACGAAACTGGCCGGCGTCGACAACTCCTACCTGTTCGACATCGAAGGCGAGGGCCAGTGGCTCGTCGCGGTCGCGGACGGCGCCGTGACGGTGACGGAGGGAAGCGGCGAGGCCGACGCGACGATCGTGACGTCCGGTGAGACGTTCGCCAAGATCGTCGCGGGCGAGCAGAACCCGACCACCGCCTACATGACGGGCAAGCTGAAGATCAAGGGCGACATCGGCGCCGCCATGAAGCTGCAGAAGCTGTTCGGCTAGTCACTCCTCGAGCTCGACGAGCAGGGCGCCGCCGGTGACCGTGTCGCCCTCCGAGACGTGCACGCCGCGCACCGTCGCGTCGTACGGCGAGCGGAGCGGCGTCTCCATCTTCATCGCCTCGAGCACGACGAGCGGGTCGCCGGCGGCGACGCGGTCGCCGGTGCGGGCGTGGACGCGCAGCACGGTGCCGGGCATGGGGGCGACGACGCTGCTCGACTCGGCGCCGGCGCCGTGCTCGTGGGCGGCGTCGTCGACGTTCGGCGGCGGCGCCGGCGCGACCGCCGGCAGGTTGAGCCGGAAGCCGCCGCGCCACAGCGGGTCGGGGAGGCGCGCCGGCGGCGCCGAGAGCGGGGGATGCTCGACGAGGAACGCGGTGGTCGTGTCGCCGGCGCGAAGGGCGGGGTGGGCGACGAGCCAGCGGAGGAACGGCAGGTTGGTCGCGACGCCGCCGACGTGCGTCTCGGCGAGAGCGGCGGCGAGGCGGTCGAGCGCCTCCGTGCGGGTCGCGCCGCCGGCGACCAGCTTCGCGATCAGCGGGTCGTACCGCGTGCCGATCTCGTCGCCTTCGGCCACGCCTGTCTCGATGCGGACCGATCCGGGCAGCCGCAGCGTCTCGATCCGGCCCGCCTGCGGCAGGAACGTCCGCGGATCCTCGGCGTAGAGCCGAACCTCGACCGCGTGCGCTTGTAACAGACTGTTACGTGCGAGCTCGAGCGGCTCGCCGTCGGCGATCCGCAGCTGCCACTGCACGAGGTCGACCCCGCTGACCTCCTCGGTGACGGGGTGCTCCACCTGGATGCGGCCGTTCAGCTCGAGGAAGAAGAACTCGCGGCCTTCGAGGACGAACTCGGCCGTGCCCGCGCCGACGTAGCCGATCGCCCGCGCGAAGCGGATCGCGGCGTCGCTCATCGCCGCGCGCAGGCCGGCGTCGACGGCGGGGGAGGGGGACTCCTCGAGCACCTTCTGATGGCGGCGCTGGATCGAGCACTCGCGCTCGCCGAGCGCGAGCACGCTCCCGTGCGCGTCCGCGAGCAGCTGAATCTCGACGTGGCGAGGACGTTCGAGGTAGCGCTCGAGGTAGACGCGGTCGTCGCCGAACGCGGAGCCCGCCTCGCGCCGCGCCGCCGCCACCGCCTCGTCGAGGTCGGCCGCGGCGCGCACGATCCGCATGCCGCGACCGCCGCCGCCCGCGGCCGCCTTGACGAGCAGCGGCGGCTCGGTCGCCGCCGGGACCGTCGGCACGCCCGCGTCCGCCGCCACGCGCTTCGCGGCGAGCTTGTCGCCGCCCGCCCGCAGCGCCGCCGGCGGCGGCCCGACCCAGGTCAGGCCCGCGCCCTGCACCGCCTCGGCGAAGTCGCCGCTCTCGGCGAGGAAGCCGTAGCCGGGATGGACCGCGTCGGCGCCGGACTCGCGCGCCGCGCGCAGGTGCTCGGACGCGTCCAGGTACGACGCGATCTCGACGAGCTCGCCGGCGGAGCGCGCATGCAGCGAGCCGAGGTCGTCGGGAGCGGCGACCGCGACCGTCTCGACGCCGAGGGCGCGCGCGGCGCGGAACACCCGCAGTGCGATCTCGCCCCGGTTCGCCACGAGCAGCTTGCGCACCGGCGGAAGCTAACGCTCCTCGACGGCCAGCGAGCCGATCGAGACCCGGCGCCGCCACAGCAGAACGAGCGTCAGGGCGCAGGCGCCCGCGAGGAGAAGGTAGGGGACGGCGTCGCTCGTCGCCCCGGCCAGCGCGCCCGAGCCGGCGGCTCCGAGCGCCTCGCCGGGCGCCCAGGCGAGGCTGACCAGCGTGAACGCATAGCCGAGGCTCAGCCCGCGCCGCTCGGAGAGGTGCGTGAGCAGCGTCATCCCGGGCGTGAAGAACGCCGCAAAGCAGGGGCCGGCGACGACGATCAGCGCGGCGAGGCCGAACCGCTCGCCGGGCCACGGCAGGAGCAGCGCGACGACGATCGAGGCCGCCAGCCCGACGAGCAGCGGCGCGACCGGCCCGACACGGTCGGAGACGCGGCCGAGGACCGTGTTGCTGACCGTCTCGAGCGCCGCCCCGCCGAGGAAGACGGCGCTGATCGCGACCGCTCCGGCGCCGAGCGCGGACAGCCGCAGCGGCGCGAGCACGCCGAGCGAGCCGAAGAGGAGCCCGGGGAGGACGGTGAACCACGCGGCGAGCCGCATGTCGGGGTCGCGCGCCGCGTCGAGGAGGCTCATCAGCGGCTGCGGGCCCTCCGGCTGCTGCGTCGGCGTCACCACCGCCCACAGCGCCACCACGAGCGACAGCGCCGCGAGCGTGACGAACGTCGCGGCGATGCCGGCCACCGAGGCGATCCCGCCGACGAGCGGGCCCACGAGCGCGCCGCCCGCCGCCGCTCCGAAGGCCGCGCCGATCACGAAGCCGCGCCGCTCGACGGGCGTCTCGACGACCAGCCACACGAGCGCGCCCGTCCAGGAGAACGCGCTCGCGATCCCCTGCACGAAGCGGGCCGCGTCGAGCTCCCACGGGGCCCCGGCGAGGCCGAAGACGAGGATGCAGGCGGCGGCCGTGACGACGCCGACGAGCACCGTCGCCTTCGCCCCGAGGCGCCCCGCCAGCAGGCCGCTCGGGATCGCCCCGACGAAGCAGCCGGCCGGGTAGCCGGCGAACAGCACGCCCGCGCCGGTCTTGCCGAGCCCCAGGTCGTGCGCATAGTGAGGCAGGAGCGGGGTCAGCGCCGTGAAGAACACCGTGTCCACGAGGACGATCGAGCTGGTCAGGAGCAGCAGCCGCCGCATCGCCGCCGACGCTACCCTTTCGCGGCGGAGATGAGGCTCTGGCTGGTGACAGCGCTCGCCGCTCTCTCCCTGCCCGCCGCCGCGACCGCAGGAACCGTCTTCCTGCTCGACGGCCGCGGCTGGGGGCACGGGGTCGGGATGAGCCAGTGGGGGGCCGAGGGCTACGCCCGCCACGGCTACGGCTACGAGAAGATCCTCGCGCACTACTACCCGAACACGCACATCGGGATCGCGAAACCCCTCGAGGTGCGGGTGCTGCTCGCGGAGCGCCAGCGGAGCGTGCGGATCGTCTCTGCCGCGCCGTTTCTCGTCGTCGACGCGCGCGGGCGCAGGCTGCACCTCCAGGCGCGCTCGGTCGTCCTGAACCGCGCGCTGACGCTCCGCGGCGTGAAGCTGACGCCGCCCCTCCGTGTGGAGCCGGGCGCGCAGCCGCTGCAGCTCTCGTTCGCCGGCTACCGCGGCGACCTGGTCGTCAAGGCGAAGCCGGACGGGCTGATGGTCGTCAACGAGCTGCCGCTCGACCGCTACCTGCGTGGCGTCGTCCCCTGGGAGGTGCCGAAAGGCTGGCACGAGGCGACCTACGAGGCGCAGGCGGTGGCGGCGCGGTCGTACACGCTGGCGACGCTCCATCCGCGCGCGGACTTCGACCTCTATCCCGACGCGCGCTCGCAGATGTACGGCGGGATCCGGGCCGAGCGCCCGGAGACCAACCTCGCGCTGGGCGCGACCGCGGGCCAGGTGCTCGTGTGGCGCGACCGGATCGTCGAGGCGATGTACTTCTCCAGCTCCGGCGGACGCACCTCCTCGATCCACGACGCGTTCCCGAAGGCGAGGCAGGTGCCGTACCTCGTGTCGGTTGCCGACCCGTACGACTACATCTCGCCGAAGCACGTCTGGCCGACGCAGGTGCTGACGCCTGCGCAGGTCGGCGCGGCGCTGCACGTCTCCGGCGTCACCGACGTTCGCGTGGTCGAGAACTCGTCCGGGCGCGCGGCCGCGGTGCGCGTGCTGACGTCGCACGGCTGGAAGCGGTTCGCCGGCCGCGCGGTCGAGACGGCGTTCAAGCTCGGCTCGGACGACTTCGACATCCACGCGCTCACGCTCGACGCGCCGCCGTCGCGCGTCGTGTTCGGCTCGCGCGTGCAGGTGACCGGCTTCGTGCGCGGCCTCGGCCGCGCCAGGCTGCAGATCATGAGCGGTCGTGGCTGGGTGACGCTGCGGCCGCTGCACGTGAGCCCGACCGGACGCTTCGCCGTCTCGCTCGCCGCACGGCGGTCGACGGAGCTGCGGCTCGCCTACAACGGCATCGCCGGGACCGCCGTCTCCTTCGAGGTCGTGCCGCGCGTGTCGCTGCTCGAGCGCAACGGCGAGCTGCGGGCGCTCGTCGCACCGCGCCTGCCGCTGCTCGTCGAACGGCTCCAGCACGCGCAGTGGAAGCCCGTCGGAGCGTCGACCGGCGTCTTCTCGCGGGTCGTCGCGCCGGGCAGCTACCGCATCTCGGTGCCCGCGGGCCACGGGTACGCGACGGCCGTGTCGCGCGCCGTCACCGTGCGCGCGTAGCCGAGCTCCGGGCGCGGTTGCCGACCCGCAGAAGGCGGGTCATGATCGTCCCGTCTCCATCATCCGTCGAAGGAGCAGGAAATGCGGCGTCTCTCAACCCTCGTCTGGGTTGCCCTACTCGCGGTCGTCGTGTCCGGTGCGACGGCGGTGTCGGCGTCGTCGGTCCGGAGCGCGGCGCCGGCGTTCACGATCACGCGCCTCGACATGCCCGTCTCCGTGACCCAGAACGGGGCCCGGGGGACCAGGTCGATCGCGTGGGACGGCCACCCCACGTTCCCGGTCACCGTCCACGAGCGCGGCCTCTGCCCCGAGAGCGTGAACTGCGGCCCGCGCGGGGCCGACGGATTCGGCAAGGTCGTGACGACCGTGTTCACGGCCGCCGCGAACCCGCTCGTCACACCTCACTGGTACTACTGCAACGGCTCCTCGACGTCGAGCTACGTCGTCGGGATCGAGGTGTGGCTCACCGACGCGCACGGACACAAGACGCCGATCGCGCGCAACTTCTGGGAGTGCAAGACGCACTAGAGCGACCGAGCGAGCGCCGTCACGCCCTGCGCGCCGTCCACGACGGCTCCCGCCGCTCGAGGAAGGCGCGCAGGCCCTCCTGCCCTTCGGCGCCCGTCCGGTGCGCTGCGATCGTCCGCGCCGTCTCGTCGGCCGGCCGCGGCGCCCGCGCAAGCTCCTTCGCCGCGCGGGCGGCGCCCGGGCCGGCGGAGAGCAGCTCGGCGACGATCCGGTCGACCGCCGCGCCGGCGTCGTCGACGACCTCGTGCACGAGCCCGATTCGCAGCGCGGTCTCGGCGCCGAACCGCTCGCCGGTCACGAAGTAGCGGCGCGCCGCCGACGGCCCGATCTTCGCAAGCGCGAAGGGCGAGATCACCGCGGGCACGATCCCGAGCTTCACCTCGCTGAACGCGAACTGCGTCTCCCGCTGCGCGACGACCACGTCGCTGCAGGCGACGAGGCCGACGCCGCCGCCGAGGGCGTGACCGTGGACGGACGCGACGACCGGCGCCGGGCAGCCGTCGATCGCGTCGAGCATCGCGCGCAGGCGCAGCGCGTCGGCGACGTTCTCGTCCTGCGAGAGGTCGACCGAGGAACGCATCCACTCGACGTCCGCGCCTGCGCAGAACGACGGCCCGTCGCCGGCGAGCAGCACCGCACGCGCGTCGCCGACGTCGGCGAACGCGCTCGTGAGCTCGGCGATCAGCGCCGCGTCGAACGCGTTGCGCACGTCCGGCCGCGCGAGCGTGACGCGCAGCAGCGGGCCGTCGCGCTCGACGCGGAGCGCCCTCATTCGAAGGCGAGCCCCCGCCGCTGCAGCTCGGCCGCGAGCGACGACGTCGCCTCGACGTCGAGCTCCTCGCCGATCGTCGGCTCGACTCCGAGCAGCTCGCGGACGGGAGCCGGCAGCGGCCGGTCGGCGGCGTCGCGGCTCTCCCACAGCTCGACGGCGCCGAAACGGTCGCTCGCCTCGTGCGACACCCAGGCGCGCAGGAGGAGCCCGGGCTCGGCCGCAGGCTCGTCCCGCAGCGCCGCGCGCAGCTCGGCGGGCGTGGCCGGCGAGTCGGCGAGGCTCCAGAAGACGATCCGCAGGAGCACCGCGCTAGAACGGCCCGTGCGGCTCGTAGCTGCCGCGCGGGGCGCCGACCGCGAGCAGCGTCATGCCGTCCGGGCCGGCGACCGGCTGTCTCGTCGTCTCCGGGTCGAAGCGGAGGAAGTGGCCGGCCCGCACCGGGATCTCCTCGCCGTCGACCAGGTACACGCCCGAGCCCGCGACGACCACGTTGACCTCCTCCTGGCCCGTTCCGGATTCGTCGTGCTCGCGGCCGGGAGCGCCCGGCGGCAGCACGAACCAGTTGATCCCGAACGCCTCGACGCCGAGCTCACGGCGGACGAAGCGGACGGCGCCGCCGGGGCCCGAGGGATCGAGGTCGTCGACGTGGAGCAGCGAGTAGCCCATCGGCGCCAGCCTAGTCGGAGCTACATGCGGAAGACGCCGAAGGTCGTCTGCGGGATCGGCGCGTTGAGCGCGGCGGCAAGGCCGAGGGCGAGGACGCGGCGGGTGTCGAGCGGGTCGATGATGCCGTCGTCCCAGAGCCGGGCCGTCGAGTAGTAGGGGCTGCCCTCCCGCTCGTATTTCTCGCGGATATCAGCTGGATCCGCGTCGCCGACCATGCTCAGCACGGTCGCCGCCTGCTCGCCGCCCATGACCGAGATGCGGGCGTTCGGCCACATCCAGAGCTGGCGGGGCGCGTAAGCACGGCCGCACATCGCGTAGTTTCCGGCGCCGAACGAGCCGCCGGTGACGACGGTGAACTTCGGCACCTCTGCGCAGGCGACCGCGGTCACGAGCTTGGCGCCGTCGCGGGCGATGCCGCCGGCCTCGTACTCCTTGCCGACCATGAAGCCGGTGATGTTCTGGAGGAATATCAGTGGGATACGACGGGTACACGCGAGCTCGACGAAGTGCGCGCCCTTCTGCGCGCTCTCGGCGAAGAGCACGCCGTTCGAGGCGAGGATCCCGACCGGGAAGCCTTCGAGGTGCGCGAAGCCGCAGACGAGCGTCTCGCCGTAGAGCTGCTTGAACTCATCGAAGCGCGAGCCGTCGACGAGGCGCGCGATCACCTCGCGCGCCTCGAGCGGCGTGCGATGGTCGTCCGGAACGAGCGCGTAGAGGTCGTGCGGGTCGACGGCGGGAGGCTCCGGGACGGCGCGCTCCCACGGCGGCTCCGGCCGGCGGCCCGCGGTCGACGCGACGATCCGCCGCGCGATCGCGAGCGCGTGCTCGTCCGAGGTCGCGTAGTGGTCGGCGACACCCGACCGGCGCGCGTGCACGTCGGCACCGCCGAGCTCCTCGGCGCTCACGTCCTGTCCGGTCGCCGCCTTCACGAGCGGCGGGCCGCCGATGAAGATCGTCCCCGTGCCGCGCACGATCACCGTCTCGTCGCTCATCGCCGGCACGTACGCCCCGCCGGCCGTGCACGACCCCATCACCACGGCGATCTGCGGGATTCCCTTCGCCGACATGCGCGCCTGGTTGAAGAAGATCCGGCCGAAGTGGTCGCGGTCGGGGAACACCTCCGCCTGCAGCGGCAGGAACGCTCCGCCCGAGTCGACCAGGTAGATGCAGGGAAGCCGATTCTGCTCGGCCACTTCCTGCGCACGCAGGTGCTTCTTCACCGTCAGCGGGAAGTAGGAGCCGCCCTTGACCGTCGCGTCGTTCGCCACGATCACGCACTCGCGCCCCTCGACGACCCCGATCCCCGTCACGATCCCCGCGCTCGGCGCCTGGCCGTCGTACTCGCCCCAGGCCGCCAGCGCGTTCAGCTCGAGAAACGACGTCCCCGGATCGACCAGCCGGTCGATCCGCTCCCGCGCGAGCAGCTTCCCGCGCGCCCGATGGCGCTCGACCGCCCGCTCTCCGCCGCCGGCGGCGACGGCCGCAGTCCGGTCACGCAACTCCGCCACCAGCGCCTCCATGCGCGCCCGCCGGCGGCTCGCGTCCTCCGTCAGCTCGAGCCTCGTCTCGAGGAGGGTCATGCCGCGACGGAGCCTAACCGGCTGCGCCCGCGGGCGCCGGTCGGGCGCGACAGCCGCCCCGAGCCCACGCGCCGGTCGAACCTGCGGGGAACCACTGAGCAGAAGCGCGCCGGCTTCGGGCATCCTGAGGCCGTGCGCAACCGCCTCGGGAGCCAGCGGCTCGTCCTGCTCGCCGTCGCGGTCGCCGTCGCGGCGATCGCGGTCGGCGTCGTTCTCGCCCTCTCGGGCGGCGGCTCGAGCTCGGCGGGCGACACGACGACCGTGTCGACGTCGACGGGCGGCGGCAACCAGGAGAGCGCGTTCACGGGCGTCGCGCAGCAGGGGCTCAAGCTCGGCCCGGCCTCCGCGCCCGCCTCGCTGTACGTGTTCGAGGACCCGCAGTGCCCCTACTGCAAGCAGTGGAGCCTCGACAGCATCCCGGCGACGATCGAGCAGCTCGTCAAGACCGGCAAGGTGAATCTGGTGCTCCGCCCGATCGAGGTGATCGGCGCCGACTCCGAGCCCGGGATCCGCGCCGTCTACGCGGCCGCGAGGTACAACCGCGGCTGGAGCATGCTCGAAGCGCTCTACCAGCGCCAGGGGCAGGAGGGATCCGGCTGGATCACGAAGGACGTGATCGCGGCAGCCGCCCGGGAGGCGGGTCTGTCGCCGGCGAAGGTCGAGGCCGCGATGAACACGCCCGCGGTCACGAGCCAGTGGCGGGACGCGCAGCAGACGGCCCAGCAGTGGGGGGTGGCGGGAACGCCGACGTTCGTCCTGCTGAAGCAGCTCGGCACGCCCACGCAGGTCAACCCCGCGTCGCTCGAGCCGGCCGACTTCACCTCGGCGCTGCAAGCCGCGCTGCAGTGAGGCTGCGCGCTGCGATCGCCGCGGCGTGCCTCGTCGGCGCCGGCATCGCCGCGTACCTCACCTACGTCCACTACGCGCACGTCGCGCCGATCTGCACGACCGGCGGCTGCGAGAAGGTGCAGCGCTCGAAGTACGCGGAGCTGGCCGGCGTCCCGGTCGCCGTCCTCGGCCTGGCCGCCTACGCGGCGCTGATCGTGACCACGCTTCGCCGGGGGGTCGCCTACGCGTTCGCCTCCGTGCTCGTCGCGCTCGTCGGGGTGGCGTTCAGCGGCTACCTGCTCTGGGCCCAGCTGGGCCCGATCGGCGCCGTCTGCCAGTGGTGCCTCGGGAACGATCTCACGATCACGGTCGTTGCAGCGTTGACGATCGTGAGGATGCTGACCGAGACCGACGCCGACACTGCATGAGCCGTCGCGGCGCGCTGCTCTTCGCCGCCATGTGCGTGATCTGGGGTGTGCCGTACCTCATGATCCGCGTCGCCGTGCGCGAGCTCGCGCCGGAGACGCTCGTCTTCCTGCGCACGGGCATCGGCGCCGCGCTGCTGCTGCCGTTCGCGGCGGCGCGCGGCGACCTGCGCCCGCTGCTCCGGCACTGGTGGCCGCTGCTCGCCTACAGCGTGATCGAGGTCGCGATCCCGTGGGTGCTGCTCGCGCGCGCCGAGACGCGGCTCACGAGCTCGCTCACCGGCCTGCTCGTCGCGGCGGTGCCGCTCGTCGGCGCCGTCGTCGTCACGCTCACCGGGAAGCGCGAGCGGCAGGGCGCGAGGCGCTGGCTCGGGCTGCTCGTCGGGCTGGGGGGCGTGACGGCGCTCGTCGGGCTCGACGTGGGGCAGGTCAGCGCCCTGCCGGTCGCTGAGGTGCTCGCGGTCGCCGTCTGCTACGCGCTCGGCCCGATCATCCTCTCGCGCCGGATGGCCGGCGTGCCCGCGCTCGGCATCGTCGCTGCGTCGCTCGTCATCTCAGCCGTCATCTACGCGCCGTTCGCGGCGGTGCGCTGGCCGGCGTCGATGCCCAGCTCGCACGTGGTCGAGTCGGTGCTCGGGCTCGCCGCTTTGTGCACGGCGTTCGCCTTCCTCGTCTTCTTCGCGCTGATCCGCGAGGTCGGCCCGGTGCGGGCGACCGTGATCACGTACGTCAACCCCGCGGTCGCGGCCGTCCTCGGCGTCGCGGTCCTCGGCGAGCACCTCACGGGCGGGATGCTTGCCGGCTTCGCCCTGATCCTGGCGGGGAGCGTGCTCGCCACCGGGCGCGGCCCCGAGCCGGTCGCCGAACCGGAGGCCTCTACACTGCCGGCGTGAGCCGCACGGCCCTCGTCGAGAGCCTCATCGAGCGGTTCCCGCGGATCCCGCGGGAGGCCGTGCTGAAGGAAGACCTGCTCCGGACGGGGATCGCGTTCGACGACGCCGCGCTCACCGACAACCTCGACGGCGAGGTGAAGCCGAAGTCGTACTTCATCTTCTCGTTCGACCAGAAGCCGCTGCGCGAGCTCGGCGAGGCCGCGACGCGGCGGCCGCCCGAGGAGGTCGCGCTCACCGGCGGCCCCTACGAGCTGCGCCGCACGATCGTCTCCGTGCGCGTGAACCCCGACTCGCCGTACCGGGCGGCGCGTGACGAGGCGGGCGTGCTCGTGCTCGAGCTGGACGGCCGCCACCTCGCCGACGTGGGCCTGCCGCCGATGCCCGAGTACTACCGCCACCCGCTCTCGAACGGCAAGACGGTGATGGAGACCGCGCCGACGATCCAGTGGGGCTACCTCGTCTACCTCACGGTGCTGCGGCTCTGCCAGTACTTCGGCGCCAAGGAGGAGTGCCGGTTCTGCGACATCAACCACAACTGGCGCCAGCACAAGGCGGCGGGCCGGCCCTACACCGGCGTGAAGCCGGTCGAGGACGTGCTCGAGGCGCTCGAGCTGATCGACCGCTACGACATCGACCGGACGAGCCGCGCGTACACGCTCACCGGCGGCTCCGTCACCTCGAAGGTCGACGGGCTCGCCGAGGCCGACTTCTACGGCCGCTACGCCGAGGCGATCGAGGCGCGCTTCCCCGGCCGCTGGCTCGGCAAGGTCGTGGCGCAGGCGCTGCCGCGGGCGGAGGTGCAGCGCTACCACGACTACGGCATCCGCATCTACCACCCGAACTACGAGGTGTGGGACGAGCGGCTCTTCTCGATCATCTGCCCCGGCAAGGAGCGCTACGTCGGCCGCTCCGAGTGGCACAGGAGGATCCTCGACGCGGCCGAGGTGTTCGGGCCGAGGTACGTCATCCCCAACTTCGTCGCCGGCGTCGAGATGGCGAAGCCGTTCGGCTTCGACGACGTCGAGGCCGCGATCGCCTCGACGACCGAAGGGCTCGACTACTTCATGAGCCGCGGCATCACGCCGCGTTTCACGACGTGGTGCCCGGAGCCGGCGACTCCGCTCGGCCGCGACAACCCCGAGGGCGCGCCGCTCGAGTACCACATCCGCCTGCTCGAGGCCTACCGCGAGACGCTCGAGCGCCACGGCCTGCAGCCGCCGCCCGGGTACGGCCCTCCGGGCGCCGGCAACGCGGTGTTCTCGGTCAGCTCGTTCATGGACACGCTCGCCCCCGAGCCCCTCGCCGCGGCATGAGCGGGCGCATCGACGTCGCCGAGGCGCGCCGGCTGTGGCTGGAGGCCTCCGACGACGAGCTGAAGGCGCGCGCGCAGGAGGTGCGCGGCCGCTTCCACGAGCCCGACCGCGCGACCTACATGGTGATGCGCATCATCAACTACACGAACGTCTGCGTCGCGCAGTGCGACTACTGCGCGTTCTACGTGCTGCCCGGGAAGGACGGCGGCTACGTGCTGTCCCGCGACGCGGTGTTCGCGAAGATCGACGAGCTGCTCGACGCCGGCGGCGACCTCGTCGGCTTCAACGGCGGCTTCAACCCGAAGCTGCCGCTCGACTACTACTGCGACCTGTTTTCGGCGGTGCGCGAGCGCTACGGCGACCGGGTCGAGTTCTACGCGCTGACGATCGCGGAGTTCCTGTACCTGGCCGACCGCGCCGGCCTGACGCACGCGGAGGCCGCGGTGCGGCTGCGGGACGCGGGCGTCCACTGGGTGACGGGCGGCGGCAGCGAGATCCTCACCGAGGACTTCCGCAAGCGCCACGCGAAGTTCAAGTACCTCGTCAGCGACTACTTCGCCGCCCAGCGCGCGATCGTCGAGAGCGGCATGCGCACGACGGCGACGATGGTGATCGGCTTCGACGAGACGCTCGACGAGCGTCTCGAGCACCTTCAGCGGACGCGCGACTTCCAGGACGCCTGCCTCCGCGACGGCTACGACGGGCTCTTCTCGTTCCTCTGCTGGACGTACAAGCCGTACGGCACCGCGTTCGGAGGCACCGAGATCCCGCCGCGGGAGTACTGGCGGCACATCGCGCTCTCGCGGATCTTCCTTGACAACGTGCGGCACGTGCGCACGTCGGTGCTGACGCTGAACGAGGACGCGTTCCGGGCGCTCGAGTTCGGCGCCGACGACTTCGACCTGCCGATCGAGGACGAGGTGACCGAGAAGGCCGGCGCGCGTATCGACCTCGACCTCGAGCGCCTGCTCGAGGTGCCGCGGAGCCTCGGCTACCGCGTCGACTACCGGCGCGCCGAGCGCCCCGCCGCGACCGCCGCCTGACCGTAGGAGACGCCGCCGTCGTTCGGCGGCACGAGCCGGTGGGCGAGCACGCGGAACCCGGCCTCCTCGAGCCGCTCTGTCGTCGAGCGCAGCAGACGCAGGTTCTGGAACGTGCCGCCCGACAGCGCCACCGTGCGGGGCTCGGCGGCGGCCGCGCAGGCGGCGGCCGCGGCGGCCGCGACCGTCTCGTGGAAGATCGCCGCCAGCTCGGCGCGGTCGCGGCCGGCCGCGAGGTCGTCGAAGACCCGGGCGACGAGCCCGGCAGCGTCGCCGAAGCGCCACGGCCACGGCTCCGCATGCGTGTCGCCGGCGAGCTGCTCGAGCTCGATCGCCGCCTGCCCCTCGTAGGTCACCTCGTCGCGCACTCCGAGGAGCGCCGCGACCGCGTCGAACAGCCGGCCCATGCCGGTCGAGAGCGGCGCGTTCGCGGCGAGGCTCGCGCGCACCTCCGCCCAGCGCTGCCACGGCACCGGCCGGCCGGCCTGCTCGAGGTACGACGCGGCGACGCGCCACGGCTGCCGGATCGCCGCCTCGCCGCCGGGCAGCGGCACCGGGTCGAGGTGCGAGACGCGCTCGAACGACGCCAGGTCGCAGCGGAGGAGCTCGCCGCCCCAGAGCGTCCCGTCCGTGCCGAAGCCGGTGCCGTCGAACACGAGCGCGAGCGCCGGCTCCGTCTCGCCGTGCTCGGCGAGGCAGGCGGCGGCGTGCGCGTGGTGGTGCTGGACGCCGACGAGCTCCGCGTCCTGCTCGAGCGCCCACTTGGTCGACAGGTACTCGGGGTGCAGGTCGTGAGCGACGACCTGCGGACGCACGTCGAGCATCTCGAGGTAGAGCGCCAGGTCGGAGCGGTAGGCGAGGTAGGCGTCCTCCGTGTCGAGGTCGCCGAGATGGGGCGACAGGAACGCGTCGCCGCCGCGGGCGACGCAGAACGTGGACTTCAGCTCGGCGCCGGCGGCGACGACAGGCCGCGGCGCCGCGACCGGCAGCGGCACGGAGCCGGGTGCGTAGCCCCGGGAGCGGCGGACCGGGAACGCGCGCCGCACGACGGAGTCCTCGCAGCGCCGGTGGATCGGCCGGTCGTGGGCGAGGAACGCGTCGGCGATCCCGCCGAGCCGCCGCCGCGCCTCGTCGTCGTCGAAGACGATCGGCTCGTCGGAGCGGTTGCCGCTCGTCAGCACGAGCGCCTGGCCGACGTCGTCGAGAAGCAGATGGTGGAGCGGGGTGTAGGGGAGCATGACGCCGAGCCACGCCGTCCCGGGCGCGACCGACGCCGCGACGGGCGCATCGCGCCGGCGCCGCGCGAGCACGATCGGCCGCTCGCGCGACTCGAGCAGCGCGCGCTCCTCGTCGTCGAGCAGCACGAGCGCGTGCGGCGTGCTCGTCATGACCGCGAACGGCTTGTCCTCACGGAGCTTCCGGGCGCGCAGCCGCGCGACGGCGTCCTCGTCGGCGGCGAGGCAGGCGAGGTGGTAGCCGCCGAGGCCCTTGACGGCAAGGATGCCGCCGGCGCGCAGCAGCGCGGCCGCCTCCTCGAGCGGCAGCGACAGCCGCGGCCCGCAGGCCGGACAGCAGACCGGCTCGGCGTGGAAGCGCCGGTCGAGCGGGTCCTCGTACTCGCGGCGGCAGTCGGCGCACAGCTCGAACGCGGCCATCGTCGTCAGCGCCCGGTCGTAGGGGACGCCGCGCACGATCGTGAACCGCGGCCCGCACTGCGTGCAGTTCGTGAACGGGTAGCGGTAGCGGCGGTCGGCCGGGTCGCGCAGCTCGCGCAGGCAGTCGTCGCACGTGGCGACGTCGGCGGGGATGAGCGCGGTGCGCGCGCTCGGGACGCTCAGCCTGATCTCGAAGCCGGCGGCGCCCGTCGGCCGGAGCCCCTGCCAGCCGATCCCTTCGACGCGCGCGAGCGGCGGCGCCTCGTCGCGCAGCGCCCGGACGAGCTCGTCGAGGGCCTCGGGCTCCCCCTCCGCCTCGATGAGGACGCCCGAGCCGTCGTTGAGGACGAAGCCGGCGAGGCCGAGGCGCACGGCGACGCCGTAGACGAAGGGGCGGAACCCGACGCCCTGCACGACCCCGTGCACCGTGATCCGGCGGCGTTCCACGCCGCCATCATGACCCGCGGCCGGCGGAGGTCGGCGGGTGTTGCAGGTGGCACCCGCGAAAGAGCGAAGATGCTCGGGATCGCTCGCATGGGTCGCGGTCGCCCGGGTCTTTCCCTCCCCCCGCCTGGGCGGTCGCGGCCCGCCTACGTGACGGCGGCCTGTCCGGAGAGGAACGCCTCGCCGACCGCGACGCGGGCCGGCCGGCCCGTCTCCTCGTCGATCGCGACGTTCGGGTTGACGTGGATCGAGATCAGGAAGATCCGCTTGCCGTCGGCGCGGACCGCGGGAACCTGCCCGCGCGGCGAGGACGTCTCGAAGACGAGCCGCGCACGGGCCAGGGCGAAGACGACGAGGTAGCCGGCGGGCCGGCCGTGCTCCTGGGCGAGCGCCACCGCCCGCTCGAAGCCGTCGCGGAGCTGCGCCCGATCCGCTCCGGCGGCCGGGTCGAAGATGCGCGTCTCGAGCGCGAGCGGCGGAGGCTCCCGTCCGACGAGCGGGTCGATGCGCGTCGAGGGCCGGGAGAACGGATAGTCGACGCCGCTGTCGAGCAGGTAGCGGCGCAGGTCGGCGTCGAGCCGGGCCGCGGCGAGCGTGGGGTCCTTCTTCGCGATCGCGTGCAGGCGTGCGTCGTCGAACCACTCGACCCGCCGCTGGTAGCGGAGGAGGAGCGCGAGGATCGAGCCGCCCTCCTCGAGCCGGTCCTCGACGAAGTTGACGACCGGGTCGACGAACGCCTCGACGAAGATGCGGTCGAGGTCCTCGAAGTGCGACGAGGTGAGGAGCCGCGTCAGGTTGTCCGGGTCGCCGCGCCGGCAGATCTCCAGGCAGAGTTTCGTGCGCTCGGCCTCGCCGGAGGGGAACGTGAGCCGGCGCTGCTCCTTCAGCCCCTGCGACCAGCTGTCGTAGTCGGCGTCTGCGGCCTCGAGCTCGGCGAGGATCGCCGCGATGTACGGGCGGCTCTCCATCCAGCCGAGCAGCCGCTCGAGCTCACGCTCGAACTCGAGCGCGCCCGCGCGGTAGAGGCGGTCGCGGCGCTCGCGCAGACGGATCCGGAGGTCGTGTTCGAGCAGCATGGCCGCAAGCATGCAGTTTGCACGAAGGCAAACGTTGCGAATGCGGCAAACTACCGTCGCACGGCGGCGGTCGCCGGGCGACCCTAGCCGAGCACGCGGGCAACCGCATAGGACAGGGTGGCCAGCCAGGCGATCTGGACGGCCACGATCAGGGAAAGGAGCGTCGCGGCATGCACTCGACCCCGGAACGACTGCGGCTCTATCGCCGGCTCGACCTTCCGTTGATCTCGCTCGTCGTCTGGTACCTGGCCGTGTGGGCTGCGGTCGCCTACGGCCTCGACCTGCTGCTCTCCTGAGAACGCGGCCTCGAGAGACGTCATCCTGGTCGGTATTCGCCCGCCGGGCGGGATCGGTTCGGTCCCTGCTCGGGGGATCAGGCGGCCGCGTCGCACGGCGCGGCGCCACTCGACCGGGCGCCCCGATTTGGGGGTAGTTGCGGGGCGCGGCGCGCCGTACAGTCAGTGCGCGGTGTCCCCCGGGAGACGGACACCGCGGGTCTCATCGGCGGGCGAGACCCCCGTGCAAACGGGGGTCTCGTGCATTTCCGGGTCACGACGTCGACGCGAGGCAGCTGCTCCAGTCGAGGTAGGTGGCATGCCAGATCGGATCCTTGCGGTGGAGCGTCGAGAGGCGGGCGAGAAGCTCCACGTGGTAGGTGTGGTAGCTGCGGGTTGCGGCCGCGCCGCCGAGGGAGTAGCGCGACCAGCAGCCGAGATCGAAGCGGGGGAGGAGGTTCGCCGCGGCGACGTACAGGCTCGCCGCCGTGTCGACTGCCGCTGCGGTCGCTGCGATCCGGGCGTACGCCTCGAGCGCGATCACAGACTGCAGCTGCGCGTTCAGGATCACCTGGTCGGTGTAGCCGTACTCGCGGATCCACAGTCCGCCGCCGAGCGGCATGACGAGCGAGCTCCGCAACGCGTGCAGGGCGTCGTTCGCAGGCGGCAGGAGCGAGTCGTCGTCGAGGAGGAGCGCCGCGCGCGCGAGCGCCTCGGCCGCGACAGCCTGCGTGAATCCGGACGTCCAGACACTGGGGCCGCCGGCGTACGGGAAGTCGTATTGCCAGACGAGCCCGCCGGTGGTGCGGACGCCGCGGGCGAGGAGCGCAGAGGCGAGCCGTCGCCCGGCGCCGGCGTCGCGCGTCGAGACGAGGCGGTTGAGCTCGGCGAAGCTCAGAAGCGGCTGGAACCGGTAGCCGTAGCCCGCGTAATACCGGTAGACGATCCCGTCGCGGTCACGGACGTCGCCTGCGGAGCCGGACGCTCGCGGCAGCCCTGCCAGCACGCCCGCGGCCACAATGCCGGCGGCCGCCACCAAGAGCGCTCGACGACGAGACACGGTGCGCCTCCTCTTGACTCGTCCTCCGCCCGGCCCGGCGGCGCCGCATCCGCGGCGTCACCGACGCGGCGCGCGCACTCTACGCCCGGAGATTCCGCAGGCCTCCTCACGGGTAGTGACAAGACGACCTTTGGGCCGGCTCGCTACAGCTCGAGGGTCTCGACCAGACGCTCGGCGAGCGCTCGGTGCTCGGCCTGATTGAGCCGAGGGAACGGCGGTGATTTCCGCGGCCGCGGCTCGAAGCCTGAGTACGGGATTGCGTGCAGGTCGTTGCAGATGACGTAGCCGCCGCGGACGGGAACTTCCCACCGCTGCCGCCGGCGCCTCGACGCGACGCTCGTCAGTCGTGCGCCTGCGGCGTGGTCGAGCACTGCATTGGAGGCATCCTCGGAGAGGATGGTCACCCACTTCGAAGCATTGCAGCACACAAAATCCCTGCAAATACGTATCTTTCTAGGACTCGAAGACCAGAATCGTCTGTCTTGCAAGGGACCTTCTGGCGAGAAATCCTTAAGAGCTGCTTGACACGGTCGCCTGAATCACGGTGCCGTTAGAAGCGCCATGGAGGCGGTGGCCCACGGCTTCGACCTCCGGAGTGTCGGACTTGACCATTGGCGAGCCGATGCCGATATTGAACGCGTGCTTCGGATTGACAACAGCGTCACGCGAGTCCAGATGAGCTGGAGCTTCGGAGGGATGTTCAGCGGCCGATACGCAGTCGCCAAAGGGAAGAAGGCGCTTCCGATGCGGTGGAAGCGCCCTGCCTTCGAGGCGATGATCCTTCGGCAGAAAGAGACGCCCGTTCCGCTCGCGAAGGACAATCGTCGGACTTTGTGGCACTTCCACGATCGCTTCTACTGGGAGGACGAGGGGCTCGACGCCGAGGACGTGAAGGCACTCGTCCTTCAGCGTGAGCGTCGCAACCAGCAGAAGCTTCAGACGGCTCACAGCCTGATGCGCGCTGATGCTGCTGGAAGGCCGACGCGGGTTCCCATCCCGTCTGAGTTGCGGAGGGCGGTGTTCGAGCGCGACGGTGGTCGATGCGTCGAATGTGGCTCGAACTTCGACCTTCAATATGACCACGTGTTGCCAGTCGCGCTCGGCGGCGCAACGACGCGGGAAAACCTCCAACTTCTCTGTGCAGACTGCAACCGACGCAAGTCGGATTCGCTCTAGAAGCTCATGGCAGAAGCAGACGCAACAACGCTGGCGCTCCCTCCCGAGCTAGTCGCCGAGCTTCGCGCTCTTGCGGAAACGCACTTTGATGGCGACCTCACAAGGCTTCTAAACGCGCTTCTCTCGGGCGCATTCACGATCAGCAGAAGCCTCATGCCGACTCCGCTGGGCACTGCGGCGGCTCGTAAGAAGGAAGAGTCGCTTGCCCGTCGCGGGGGTGCGAAGAAAAAGACGGCAGCCAAGCGGGCTCCGGCGAAAAGGGCGTCGGCGAAGAAGAAACTCGCCGTGAAGGGGGCTCCGGCGAAGAAGAAGACGGCGGCCAAGCGGGCTCCGGCGAAGCGCGCTCCGGCGAAGAAGAAGACGGCGGCCAAGCGGGCTCCGGCGAAGCGCGCTCCGGCGAAGAAGAAGACGGCGGCCAAGCGGGCTCCGGCGAAG
>DASRGA010000019.1:0-2978 GCA_035651295.1 Gaiellaceae bacterium
GCCGCGCCCGGCGAGGCGTTCAGGCCCTTCGCCGCCGGCTCGAGGTGCGCCTGCGGGTCGATCATCGGGTGGAGGAGCTGGTCGAGCTGCGCCGGATCGATGCGGGCGACCGCCTCCTCACGGGTGATCAGCCCCTCGTCCGTCATCGCTGCGGCCGCCTTCAGCGCCGCTGCGGCCGTGCGCTTCGCCGAGCGCGTCTGCAGCAAGTAGAGCCGGTCGTCCTCGACGGTGAACTCGATGTCCTGCATGTCGCGGTAGTGCGTCTCGAGGCGGCCCATCGTCTCCACCAGCTGCGCGTACGCATCCGGCATCGCCGTGCGCATCGCCTCGATCGGCTGCGGCGTGCGGATGCCCGCGACGACGTCCTCTCCCTGCGCGTTCGCGAGGAACTCGCCGTACGGGCCCGGGTCTCCTGTCGACGGATCGCGCGTGAACGCAACACCGGTTCCGGATCGCTCGCCCTTGTTGCCGAACACCATCTGCACAACGTTGACCGCGGTGCCGAGGTCGTCGGGGATCTCGTGCGCGCGGCGATAGACCTGCGCGCGCGGCGTGTCCCACGATGCGAACACCGCGCCGACCGCGCGGACGAGCTGCGCGCGCGCGTCCGCCGGGAAGTCGCTGCCGGTTCCGTCGCGGTAGATCGCCTTGAACGTCTCGACGAGCTCGCGCAGGTCGTCCCCGTCGAGCTCCGTGTCCTGCTGCACGCCGCGGGACTGCTTCAGCGACGTGAGCGCCGTCTCGAAGCGGTGCGCGTCGACGCCCTCGACGACCTCGCCGAACATCTGGATCAGCCGGCGGTACGAGTCGTAGGCGAACCGCGGGTTGCCGGTCCGCGCCGCGAGACCGGCCGCGGAGCCGTCGTCGAGCCCCAGGTTGAGGATCGTGTCCATCATCCCCGGCATCGAGATCGCCGCGCCCGAGCGGACCGACACGAGCAACGGGTCGTCGCTCGAGCCGAAGCGCCGCCCGGTGCGCTCCTCGAGCCGGGCGACGTGCGCGTCGATCTCGTCCTCCAGCCCGGCGGGCAGTCGCCGCGACTCGAGGTAGGCGCGGCAGGCGTCGGTCGTGATCGTGAACCCGGCGGGCACCGGGATCCCGAGTTGCGTCATCTCCGCGAGACCGGCGCCCTTGCCGCCGAGGAGCTCCCGCCCACCGCCTGCGGGCTCGTCGAAGTCGTAGACGTAGCGGGTGGCCATCGCGGGAGGGGGAGGTTATCGAGCGCGGCGCCGCCGGGACCGGTACTCGGCGACCCAGGCGAGCACGCGGAGCCCGAACCAGAACGGCGTGAACAGGCCGTAGAAGACGATCAGGGCGACGCCGAGCGTCACGTACCACACGATCCAGCGCCACAGCGGGACGGGCGGCTTCGGCTTCACAGCACGGTGGGCGCCGCGCGGTCGCCGGCCCGCTGCTCGACGAGCCGGATGATCCGGTGCGAGATCTCCTCGATCGACAGCTCGCTCACCTCGAGCACCGGGCAGCCGAGGCGGCGGTGCACCTGCGCGGCGTACTCGAGCTCCTCGTAGATCTCGACGAGGCTCGCGTACTTTCGGTCGCCGCGCATCCACCGGATGCGCTCCTCGCGGATCTCCGACAGCCGCTGCGCGTCGATCGTCAGACCGACCACCTTGCCCGGCGCGACGCGGAACAGCTCCGGCGGGGGATCGATGCCTTTCACCAGCGGGACGTTCGCCGCCTTCCAGCCGAGGTAGCCGAGGTAGATCGAGAGCGGCGTCTTCGACGTCCGCGACACGCCGACGAGCACGACGTCGGCCTCGTGCAGGCCCGCCGGCACGCCGTCGTCGTACTTCACCGCGAACTCGATCGCCGACATGCGCTTGAAGTACGCGTCGTTGAGCGGGGGGCGCGCGCGCGGTTCCATGCGCGCGGCCTGGCCCGAGACCTTGGCGACCGCCTCGATCGGATGACCGAGCAGGTCGCAGTAGTGCAGCTTGGCGCTGCGGCACATCGCCCGCATCGCCTCGCGCAGCTCCGGCGCCACGAGCGTGTAGACGACCACGGCCGGCCGGCCGCGCATCCGGTCGACCGCGAGCTGCAGGTCGGCGACGGTATCGACGCGCGGGTGCCGGATCTCGCGGAACTCCTGCTCGGGAAACTGCGCCTCGAGCGCCTGGACGAGCCGCTGCGCCGTCTCGCCGGTCGAGTCGGAGACCATGTGGAGCTCGACGGTGTTCACGCCGGGACCAGGGTCAGCCGCCGGCCCGCGGGATCTGCGCGAAGTCGCCGAGACGCCGGAGCGCGTCGCGAACGTCGAGCAGCAGGCGCAGGCGGTTCGCGCGCACGGCCGGGTCCTCGGCCATGACGAGCACGTCGTCGAAGTAGCGGTTCACGTGCGGCGCGAGCGCCGCCGCGGCGCCGAGGTCGCCTCCCGGCTCGATCGCCGCACCGGCGAGGGCCGCGGCGAGCTCGCGCTCGGCGCCCTCCTCGAGCAGCGCGTCGTCGAGCGCGGGCGCCGCCTCCGTCTCGGCCCGCCCGGCGAGGCGGTGCGCGCGCTCGAACGCGGTGTGCACCGCGTCGAACTCGTCCGTCCGCTCGGCGGCCGCGAGCAGCTGCGCCTGCCGCGCAACCCCCGCGAGGTCGGCGGCGGCCGACGCGCGCGCGGCGCGGACGAACTCCACCGGCACGTCGAGCAGGCCTTCGAGCCGCTCCTCGACGAAGTCGCGCACGTCGTCCGTCATCAAGTCGCGCGGAACGACGACGCCGCCTTCGAGCGCGAGCCGGCACAGCCCGATAGCCGCCCGGCGCAACCCGAACGGATCGCGTGAGCCGGACGGCCGCCGCCCGAGCCCGAACACGGCGACGAGCGTGTCGAGCTTGTCGGCGGCCGAGAGCACGGCGCCCGGCCGGGTCGACGGCAACGGCCCGCCCGAGCTGTCCGGCAGGTAGTGCTCGTCGATCGCCTGCGCGACGTCGTCGGCGTAGCCGGCGAGCCGGGCGTACGTGGCGCCGATGTG
>DASRGA010000020.1:0-85580 GCA_035651295.1 Gaiellaceae bacterium
TGGCGCACAGCCCTCGCCTGCGGAAATAGCAGTCGTCGCACGTCGGCGCGCTCGTTCGGTTCATTTCGGTCCTTCCGCTCTGGGGGATCGGGAGCCGCATCCTATGACCGCCCCGAGGGCCGAAAAAGGGCTTGTCTAAACGGAAAACGTGCACTTTCCGGCAAGTTCGGGGAGGGTTCCGGCCCGGCCGGCTACGCGCCCGGAAAGGCTGTTGCCAGAGCGTGCAACGCCTGTTGAAAGCTCTTCACAGGGATGATGCGGAGCCCGCCTGCATGCTTGCGCGCCTCGGCCGCGTTCTCCCCAGCCGGGACCAGGAAGGCATCCACACCCGCCTCGCACGCGCCGTAGGTCTTCTGCTTTACGCCGCCGATCGGGCCCACCGACCCGTCCGCGAAGATCTCGCCGGTGACCGCGATCTTGTGGCCGTGCACCACGTCGTGCCCGAGCTGCTGGTAGACGTCGAGGGCGAACGCCAGCCCCGCCGACGGTCCGCCGACGCCGCCCGCGTCGATCGAGATGCGCTCCGGCAGGTGGATGTCGAGCGCCGGGACGAGGAGCACGCCGATGATCGCGCGTCTCGGCGGCGTGGGCGAGACGACCGCACGGATCGACTCGACGAGCGTGCGCGCGGCGCGGTGGATGGTGAACCGCACGACGTCGCCGGGGCGGCGCGTGCGCATGATCGTGAACACGTCGCCCGGCGAGCGCACCCGCGTCCCGTCGATCGCGACGATCACGTCGTCCGGCTCGAGCTTCCCCACCGCCGGCTCGCCGGGCTCGACCTCCGCGACCTGGGCGCCGACCGACTGCAGCACGACGCGACGGCCGGCGGCCCTCAGCGCGACCGCGGCGGCGACCTGCTGCGACTGGCGCATGTCCTGCAGGTCGATGCGGCGCCGCTGCGCGTCGCCGACGCCGGGCGGGTTGACCGCGCTCGCCGGGTACAGGTCGGCCCCCTGGTGCAGGCCGCCGAAGAGCCGCTCGAGCAGGCTCGCCTTGCGGACGACCACGTCGACGAAGTAGATGCCGCCGTGCGCCGGCTCGCGGCCGCCCGGCACGCGCACGAGCGGCGTCACCGGGTGCGCCTTGTCGGGCAGGAACACGTACTCGCTCGACGGCAGCAGGTACGCGCCCAGCACGACCGCGAGCAGCACAAGACCGAGCGCCGCCAGCCGCCCGGAGGTGACGAGCTTCACAGGAGCCCGCGCGCTGCGCCGCCGTCGACGAGGACGGTCGTGCCGTTGACGTAGGAGGCGCGCTCGGACGCGAGGAAGCAGACGACGTCGCCGAACTCGCGCGGCGTGCCGAGCCGGCCGAGCGGGATCGTCTGCAGCTCGTCGGCGGGCGGGCCGCCCGGCCCGTACAGCTCGGTCATGCGGGGCGTGTCGATGCGGCCGGGCGCGACGCAGTTGACGGTGATCCCCCTCGGGCCGAGCTCGCGGGACAGCGACTTCGCCCAGCCGGTCAGGCCGGGCCGCAGCGCGTTCGAGAGCGCGAGGTTCGGGACCGGCTCGAGCACCGTGATCGAGGTGACGAAGAGGATGCGGCCGGCCGGGCTCCGGTCGAGGTGGGGGAGGCAGGCGCGGACGAGGCGGACGGCGGGGAGGAGCAGCAGCTCGTACGCGGCCTCGAGGCTCTCGTCGGTGATCGCGCTCGCCGATCCGGCGGGCGGGCCGCCGGAGTTCCAGACGACGACGTCGACGCCGCCGAACGCCTGCACGGTCAGCTCGACCGCGCGCTCCAGGTCGCTCGCGTTCGTCACGTCTCCCCGTACGGCGAGCGCCCCGATCCGGTTCGCGTGGAGCTCGAGCTCGTCGCGCCGGCGCGCGAGCATCGTCACGTTCGCCCCCTCCTCGGCGAGCGCCTCGGCCGAGGCGAGGCCGAGGCCCGAGGAGGCTCCGCAGACGATCGCCGTGCGGCCGCGCAGTCCGAGGTCCATCCGGCGGGACGGTAGCCTAGTGCGGCCTCTCGAAGCGTTTGACCGGGAACGCGCGGTGCGTGAAGGCCGCACTCATCGGTCGCTTCGCGGCCGCCGGCCGCAGAGCGGCCGGAGTAGTGCGGCGTCGATGCCACGCCGGTTTCGAGTGAGACATTGGGAGACGCCGCACTAGGTCGTGAGCACGCCGACCACGTCGCGGACGGCGTCGGCGCTCTTCGCGAGCGCGGCGCGCTCCTCGTCGTCGAGGTCGACCTCGAGCACCTGCTCGATGCCGCCGCGGCCGAGCCTGACGGGCACGCCCATGTAGAGGCCGTCGATCCCGTACTCGCCTTCGAGGTACGCCGTGCACGGGAGCACGCGCTTCTCGTCGAGCATGATCGCGTCCACCATCTGCGCGGCGGCGGCGCCGGGCGCGTACCAGGCGGAGGTGCCGAGCAGCTGCACGACCTCGCCGCCGCCCTTCGCCGTCCGCTCGACGAGCGCCCGGATGCGGTCCTCGGAGACGAGCTTGCGGATCGGGACGCCCCCGACGGTCGTCGCGGAGACGACCGAGACCATCTGGTCGCCGTGCCCGCCGAGCACGACGGCGCTGACGTCCTTCACCGAGGAGCCGGTCTCCCAGGCGATGAACGTCTGCAGCCGCGCCGTGTCGAGGATCCCGGCCTGGCCGAAGACGCGCTCCTTCGGCAGCCCGGAGACGTTCTTGGCGACGTGGCACATCGCGTCGAGCGGGTTCGAGACGACGATCAGGATCGCGTCGGGCGACGCGGCGACGACCTTCTCGGTGACGTCCTTCACGATCTTCTCGTTCGTCGTCACGAGGTCGTCGCGGCTCATCCCCGGCGAACGGGGCAGCCCGGCGGTGACGACCACGACGTCCGAGCCCGCGCTCGGGCCGTAGTCGTTCGAGCCGGTGACGTTCGGCTCGTAGCCGAGCACGGCGCCCATCTGGTTGATGTCGAGCGCCTTGCCCTGCGGCAGGCCCTCCTTGATGTCCACCAGCACGACGTCCGCGTAGTCGCGCTGCGCCAGCACCTGCGCGCACGTCGCGCCGACGTTCCCGGCGCCGACGACGGTGACCTTGCGCCTCTCGCTCACTGCTCCAGACCTCCGGACTCGAGTTTCTCGATGATCGCGTCCGCATACTCGCTCGTCCCGACCGCGGTCGGGTCGTCGCGGGACGGCTTCAAGTCGTAGGTGACGCGCTCGCCTTCGCGGATGACCGCCGCGACGGCCGCCTCGAGGCGGGCGGCGGCGTCCTGCTCGCCGAGATGCTCGAGCATCAGCTTCCCGGACAGGATCATCGCCGTCGGGTTCACCTTGTTCTGGCCCCTGTACTTGGGGGCGGAGCCGTGCGTCGCCTCGAACACGGCGGCGTCCGGGCCGATGTTCGCGCCCGGCGCGACCCCGAGCCCGCCGACGAGCCCGGCGGTCAGGTCGCTGAGGATGTCGCCGTAGAGGTTCGGCAGGACGAGCACGTCGAACTCCTCCGGCCGCTGCACGAGCCCCATGCACGTCGCGTCGACGAGGTTCTCCCACGGCTCGATGTCGGGGAACTCCTGCGCGACCCCGCGGAACACGTCGAGGAAGAGCCCGTCCGTGAACTTCATGATGTTCGCCTTCGTGACGCACGACACGCGGCGGCGCCCGCGCTCTCGTGCGTACTCGAACGCGAAGCGGATGATCCGCTCCGAGGCCTCACGGCTGATCGGCTTCACGGAGATGCCGGAGCCGGCGCGGATCTGCCTCGCCTGCAGGCCGTTCAGCAGCTCGATCACCCGGCCGGCCTCCGCGGAGCCGGCCTCGTACTCGATGCCGGCGTACAGATCCTCGGTGTTCTCGCGCACGACCACCAGGTCGACGTTGTCGTAGCGGCTGCGGACGCCGGGGTACGACTTGCACGGCCGCAGGCACGCGTACAGACCGAGCTCGTGGCGCAGCGCCACGTTCACGGACCGGAAGCCGGTCCCGATCGGCGTCGTGATCGGCCCCTTCAGCGCGACCCCGTTCTCGCGGACGGAGGCGAGCGTCTCGTCGGGCAGCGGCGTGCCCGCCTCCTCCATCACGTCGACCCCGGCCTGGCGGACATCCCAGTCGAACGCGACCCCGGTCGCCTCGAGCACCCGCCTCGTCGCCTCGGTCAGCTCCGGGCCGGTGCCGTCGCCGGGGATCAGGGTGACGCGGTGGGTCATCGCCGCGGCAGCGTACACACGAGAGGGAAAACGGCTACCGCAGAACGGGGATCGACACCCGGGGCGCGAGCGTCTTGGCTCAGAGCGTGAAGCCTGCGGCGCCGATCGTCCTCTCCCCGGCCAGCGTCGACCTCGTCGACGAGCCGAGCCCCGACGGGCGCACCGCGGCGGCCGCCCTGACGCGCGCCGAGTGGTGCATCGCCAACCACCGCTACCGCGAGGCGATCGACGCGCTCGCCCACGTGCACGTCTCCCTGTCCGACGCGCCGTTCATCGCGTTCCGCGCGCTCGTCTGCGAGGGCTGGGCCCGGCTCTACCTCGGCGACCTCGTCCTCGCCGCCTCGGCGTGCGAGCGTGCGCGTGCGCTCTCGGAGGGGCCCGCCTTCCGCGACGTGCACCGCGCGGAGGCGCTCTTCCGCCTCGGCGCCTGCCGGCTGAAGCTCGGCAAGGTCGCGAACGCCGTCTCGCTGTTCACGGCGGCGGTGCGGCTCGCCCGCGACGGATCGCCCGAGTCCGACCGCGTCCGCGCGCACGCCTTCGAGTGGCGCTCGCGCTGCTACCAGCTCCAGCGCGACTGGGAGGCGGCGAAGGCCGACGCGGAGCTGGCCGCCGAGCTCGCGCAGGCCGTCGACGACCGCAGGCTCGAGGCGCTCGCCACGATGCAGTGCTCGCTCGTCGCCGAGCGTTCCGGCGACCCGCTCCTCGCGCGCTTCTACGCGGAACGGGCGCGCTCGCTCGCCGCGGAGGAGGGCGACCGCCAGACCGAGGCGCGGCTCCTGAACAACCTCGGCGGCCTGACGTTCCTGCTCGGCGAGCCGGAAGTCTCGGTCGCGTACCTGAAGGACGCGTTCGCGCTCTCGCTGGAGCTCGGCAACACCGCCGACGCGGCGCAGGCCGTGTCGTCGCTCGCCCAGGTGCACCTGCGCTGCGGCGCGCCGCAGCTCGCCGAGGAGCAGGCACGGCACGCTCTCACGATTCTCGAGGACCGCGGCGACTACCTCGACGAGCGCGGCAACGTCCACCTCGTCCTCGGCCGCGCGCTGCTCGACCAGGGGCGCGTCGACGAGGCGCTGGCGGAGTTCGCCACCGCCGAAGAGCTGTTCGCCGGCCTCGAGTCCGGCAGCCACGTCGCCGCGGCGTGGGTCGCGCAGGGCGACGCCTACGCGCGGCAGGGCAACCTCGAGCTCGCCGCCGCCCTCTACCGCGGCGCGGCCGAGCGCCTCCAGGACTTCCACTTCTAGCCGATGAGACGAGAGGAGGGTCGAAGACCATGAGACGCAAGCTCAACCTGACGACGGTCGTCATGCTGCTGCTGCTCGCCGCGGTGCTGTTCGCACGGGCGAAGGGCATCCCGATGCACGACTTCCGCCACGGCTTCTCGAGCGGTGGTTGATCGGACCGCCGCTCGAGCCTCATTCGGTACTGTCCGCGCTCGATGAGCGCGGACGCGGACACGGACTTCCGGCCCGGCCTCGAAGGCGTCATTGCCTTCGAGACCGAGATCGCGGAGCCCGACAAGGACGGCGGGACGCTCCGGTACCGCGGAGTGGACATCGAGGAGCTCGTAGGCCGGTACCCGTACGAGAACGTGTGGGGGCTCCTCGTCGACGAGGATCTCGAGTCGCCGCTCCCGCCGTCGGAGAAGATCGAGCTGCAGGACCCGAGCGGATCGGTGCCCGCCGACCTGCAGGCGGCGCTCGCCACGCTCGGCCCGAAGTGGGGGATGCGCAAGCTCGTCGACATCGACGACACGCAGGCCCGCGACGACCTCGCCCGCCTCTCCGCTGCGACGCTGACGATCGTCGCCCAGGCGGCGCGCGGACGGCAGGCGCCGGTGCCCGACCGCGAGGTCGAGCAGGGCGTGAACGCCGCCGCGCAGTTCCTGATCCGCTGGCGCGGCGAGGCCGACCCCCGGCACGTGAAGGCCCTCGACACCTACTGGATCTCGGCCGCCGAGCACGGGCTCAACGCCTCCACCTTCACCGCCCGCATCGCGGCGTCGACGGGCGCCGACTGCGCGGCCGCGATGAGCTCCGCCGTCGGCACCCTCTCCGGCCCGCTGCACGGCGGCGCGCCGGCGCGCGTGCTGCCGATGCTCGACGGCGCGGCGAAGGCGAGCGACCCCGAGCGCTACGTCCGCGACCTGCTGGACAGCGGCGAGCGGATCATGGGGTTCGGCCACCGCGTCTACCGCGCCTACGACCCGCGCGCGACCGTGCTCAAGCGCACCGCGATGGAGCTGGGCTCGCCGCGCGTCGAGGTGGCGGCGGCGCTCGAGGAGGCGGCGCTCAAGGTGCTGCGCGAGCGCTCGCCGAACAGGCAGCTCGAGACCAACGTCGAGTACTGGGCGGCGGTTGTGCTCGACATCGCCGAGATCCCGCCCGAGCTCACGCCCGCCATGTTCGGCTGCGCTCGCGTCGCCGGCTGGTCGGCGCACATCCTCGAGCAGAAGCGCACCGGACGCCTGATCAGGCCGTCGGCCCGCTACGTCGGCCCCGGCGCCCGCTCGGTCTCGGACCTGTGAGCACGCTCGCGGACGCGGCGGCGCAGGCCGACGCGCTCGCCGAGCAGGGGGACGAGCGCTCGCTCTCACAGCTGCGGACGCAGTGGGACGACGAGCTCGAGGCGTCGGCGCGGACGGCCGACTTCCGGGAGCGTGCGGTCGCGTTCCGCGCGATCGGGCAGTTCCGCTTCCGGACGAAGCGCGAGCTTCTCCGCCGCGGTCTCGACGACGACAGCCCCGCCGTCCGCGGCTCGGCGCTGCTCTCGCTCGAGCGGCTGTCGCGCGACCACCCGGGTGACGTCAACGACGTGCGGCCGCTCCTGCACGAGCTCGTCGCGCACGACGGCAACGAGGCCGTGCGGCGGCTGGCCGTGCTGGCGCTGAAGAACGGCTCGCCCCGCCCCGACACGGTGCAGATCCTGACGGCGCTCGGCGCCGACGACGAGGCGCCGCGCGAGCTGCGCGAGACGGCGGCGAAGGTCGCGCAGCTGCTTCGCCGCAAGCAGCGCTGACTGCGGCTTTCCCGCACGAACGCTCGGCGCTTCCGCCGATTCACGTCGCAGCGGACGGAGCGACGCTCGGAGCGAAAGGAGGAGATCCCATGTACACGACACTCCTCTGGGCAACCGACGGATCACCCGACGCCGACCTGGCACTCGACGAGGCGCTCCGCCTCCTGGCGCCGGGCGGCAAGCTGCTCGCGTTCCACTGCGACCAGCACTTCCTCGGCACCCGTGCCGGCGGCCTGCCGGTGCTCGCCGACGAGACCGATCGCCGCGTCCGCATCTCGGAGCAGGTCGCGGAGCTTCGCGACCGCGGGATCGACGCCGAGCTGCACGTGACCTCGACGTCGCACTCGCCCGCCGAGGAGATCGCGTCGGCGGCGCAGGAGCTCCACGTGCAGGCGATCGTCTGCGGCACCCGCGGCCTCGGCGGCCTGCAGGGCGCGCTGCTCGGCAGCGTCTCCCGCGAGCTGCTGCACCGCGCGCACGTGCCGGTGGTCGTCGTCCCGGCCCGCGTGCCCGCGACGGCGTAAGGACGGCTTGGCAGGGCGGCGCCCGGAGGCGTCGCCCACGCCGGCCCCCAGGCGCCTACCTGCAGGTGCAGCCGTCGCGCTTGCCGCACGACGGGCAGACGGAGCGGCGGCGCTTCAGCTCGAGGGCGTTCTTCGCCAGCCCCGCCTTCGTCATCAGGAACGCCGCCGAGGCGAGGGCGAGAAGCAGTTCGACGTGCGGATCGATCGACAACCTTGGGCTCCTTGCTGGTTCTCCTGCGGGCGTGCGGGTGTGCCTGGTAGTACAACTCGCGACGCCGTCTGTCGGTTACGTGGGTGTAGAGCTCGGTAGTCGAGAGATCGGCATGTCCCAGCATTTCCTGAACCGATCTCAGGTCCGCGCCTCCCTCGAGCAGGTGGGTGGCGAACGAGTGGCGGAGCAGGTGCGGATGGACGCGCGCCGGGTCGAGCCCGGCCCGCTCGGCGATGCGCCGCAGGATCAGGAACGCCCCGGCGCGCGTGAGCGGCCCGCCGCGCGCGTTCAGGAACACCTCGGGGCGGCGGCGCGCGTCGAGGTACGGCCGGCCGCGGGCCAGGTAGCGGCGCAGCGCCTCGGCGGCGGGGCGCCCCATCGGCACGGCCCGCTCGCGGTCCCCCTTGCCGACCACGCGGACGACCCGGTTCTCGAGGTCGACGCCGCTTCTGAGGAGCCCGACCGCCTCGGACACGCGCAGCCCGGCGCCGTACAGCAGCTCGACGAGCGCCTGGTCGCGCAGGGCGCGGGGGGTGGTGCCGGCCGCCGCCTCGATCAGGCGCTCCGCCTCGCCGGGCGAGAGCGTCTTCGGCAGCGGCCTCGGGCGGCGCGGCAGCGGCACGCCGGCCGCCGGGTTGTCGGCGCGGGCGCCGAGCAGCTGCAGGTGGCGGAAGAAGCTGCGGGCCGCCGCGTGGCGGCGGGCGATCGTCGCAGCGGAGAGGCCGTCCGCCCGGAGCTTCGCCCCGTAGCGCTCGAGGTCCTCGACCGTCGCCCGCGACACGGGCCCGCCGAGGAAGGCGCCGAGCGCCCGGAGGTCGCGGGCGTAGGCGTCGACCGTCCGCGGCGAGCGGCGCGCCGCGAGCAGCGCGAGGAAGCCGTCGAGCTCCGGGTCGCGTTCCACGAGCCCGGGTTCGCCGTGGGGCGCGCTAGTTCCTGGCCCGCTCGCGGCGCCGCCGCCTCGTCCGGCGCGCCGTCGGGCTGACCGGGCTGGAGGCGAGCATCGAGCGGACCGTCTCCTTGACCGACGAGGTCGAGGCGAGGACGGCGGTCGGCTCGTAGCCGCAGTGCGCCATGCAGTTCGCGCAGCGGTCGTCGCGGCCGCGGCCGTAGGCGGCCCAGTCGGTCGTCTCGATCAGCTCCCTGTAGGTCTGGGCGTAGCCGTCGCCCATCAGGTAGCAGGGGCGCTGCCAGCCGAAGATCGAGTAGCTCGGGATGCCCCACGGCGTGCACTGGAAGTCGACCTTCCCCTCCAGGAAGTCGAGGAAGAGCGGCGTGTGCTGGAGCCGCCAGCGCTTCCGGCCGCCGTCGGCGAACGCCTCGCTGAAGAGCGCGCGCGTCTTCGTCACGCCGGGGAAGTGCTCCTGGTCGGGCGCCTTCTCGTACGCGTAGGCGGGCGAGATCTGGATGCCGTCGACCTCGAGCTCGTCGTTCAGGAAGTCGAGCACCTCGCGCACCGTCTTCGGCGTGTCGGTCGAGAGGAACGTGGTGTTCGTGTTGACCCGGAACCCGCGCCGCTTGGCCTCCCTGATCGCGGCCACCGCCTTGTCGAAGATCCCGTCGCGCTCGACGAACTCGTCGTGGCGCTCGCGCAGGCCGTCGAGGTGCACCACCCAGGTGAAGTACGGCGACGGCTCGAAGCGGTCCATCCGCTTCTCCATCAGGATCGCGTTCGTGCAGAGGAAGACGAACTTCTTGCGCCGCACGAGCTCCTGGGCGATCACGTGCACCTCGGGATGCACGAGCGGCTCGCCGCCCGCGATCGAGACCATCGGCGCGCCGCACTCCTCGATCGCGGCGAGCGCCTTCTCGACGGGCATCCGCTGCCGGAGGATGTGGTCGGGGTACTGGATCTTCCCGCAGAACGAGCAGGCGAGGTTGCACTGGAAGAGCGGCTCGAGCTCGACGAGCAGCGGGAAGTGCTCGCGGCGCTTCACCTTCTGCGTCAGCAGGTACTTGCCGATCGTCGCGCTCTGGCGCAGCGGGATGCTCAACCCCTGACCTCCTGTGGCAGCTTGAACCTCAGAGACTCTGTAGCAGTTGTGGTCTGCTCCACGTCGGCGCCGCCGAGCGCCGCGAGCGAGGCGACCAGGCTGTGCACGAGCTCCTCGGGCGCCGAGGCGCCGGCGGAGACGCCGATCGTGCCGGCGTCCGCGATCCACGCGAGATCGACGTCGGTCTCGTCGTCGACGAGGTAGGCGCGGGCTCCCTCGCGTTCGGCCACCTCGACGAGCCGCAGCGAGTTCGACGAGGTCCGCGAGCCGACGACGAGCACGACGTCCGACTCGCGCGCGACCTCGCGCACCGCCTTCTGCCGGTTCGTCGTCGCGTAGCAGATGTCGTCCGAGCTCGGCCCGCGCAGCGCCGGGAAGCGCCCGCGCAGCGTGTCGATGATCTCCTCGGTCTCGTCGACCGCGAGCGTCGTCTGGGTCAGGAACGTCACCCGCTCCGGGTCGGGGGCGGCGACGCGGGCGGCGTCGGCGACGTTCTCGACGAGCACCGTGGCGTCGGGCGCCTCCCCGTAGGTGCCCTCGATCTCCTCGTGGCCGGAGTGGCCGATCAGGAAGACGGTGTTGCCGGCCGCCGCGAAGCGCCGCGCCTCCGCGTGCACCTTGCTGACGAGCGGGCACGTCGCGTCGATCACGTCGAGGCCGCGCTCTGCCGCCTCCGCCCGGACGGCGGGGGAGACGCCGTGCGCCGAGAACACCGTCGTCGCGCCGGCGGGGATCTCGTCGAGCTCGTCGACGAAGATCGCGCCGCGGCGCTCGAGGTCGGCGACCACGTGCTCGTTGTGGACGATCTGCTTGCGCACGTAGACGGGCGCGCCGCGCTGCTCGAGCGCCAGCTCGACGATCTCGATCGCGCGGTCGACGCCGGCGCAGAACGAGCGCGGCGCCGCCAGCATGATCCGGCGGCGGCGCAGCGCGCGGCGCCACTCGTCGAGCACGGGCGCCGCGCGGCGGAGCGCGGCCAGGCTGCGCGCGCCGGCGAGCGCCGTCCGCGGGTCGTAGAGCTCGCGCGTCGAGTGCTCGACGACGGTGCGGAGGACGACGAGCGGGCGGCCGTCGGCGCCGGCGGCCAGCCAGGCCGACTCCATGTCGACCGCGGTCGCGCCGCGGCCGGCGAGGTAGCGCCGCTCGGTGGGGCCGGCCAGGTCGGCGACCGACTCGATCGTCCCGACGTGCGCGCGCAGGCCGCGGCGGCGGAGCGCGGCGGCGAGCATCCGGCTGCCCGGGACGCGGACCGGGTCGGCGCCGGCCCGGCGAAGCTCGGAGCCGAGCACGACGTCGCCCGCCTGCAGGCCGGGGACGGCGGCGGCGCAGACGCCGACGACCGCCACGCCCGCCGCGTCGACGGCGAGCCCGCGGGCTGCGGCGACGCGCGCGCGGCCGGGGCCCATGCCGGTGCGGATCACGCGCGCATGCCGCCGCACCGTGCCGTCGAGGCAGGCCGCCTCGAGCCGAAGCGGCGCGTACACGAGCATCCGCGGTTCAGTCACGAATCCGCCCCCTTCCGAACGATTCGCCCCAGCGCCGACACAGGAAACACCAAACGATAGAGGTGGTAGTTGAGGTAGAAGTCGCCGGGGAAGCCGGTGCCGGTGAAGTACGGCTCGTCCCAGCCGCCGTCCGGCCGCTGCGTCTCGGCCAGGAACCGCACGGCGCCCTCGACGACGGGGCCGTCCTCGCCGGCCGCGTGCAGCGCAAGGAGCGCCCAGGCGGTCTGGGACGCGGTCGAGGCGCCGCGGCCGCGCCAGGCGGGGTCGCGGTAGGAGCGGAGGTCCTCGCCGAAGCCGCCGTCCTCGTTCTGCACCGACGCGAGCCAGTCGACGGCGCGCCCGACCGCCGGGTGGCCGCCGAGCCCGCAGGCGACGAGCGCCGGCACGGCGGCGCCGGTGCCGTACAGGTGGTTCGCGCCCCAGCGGCCGAACCAGGAGCCGTCCGCCTCCTGCTCCGCGAGGAGGTAGTCGAGGCCGCGCCGGACGGCCGGCTCGCCGGCGCGGCCTTCGTGGCCGAGCGCCTCGAGCACGTGCGCCGTCACGTCGGCGCTCGGCGGGTCGGTCACCTCGCCGAAGTCGCAGAACGGCAGCTTGTTCGGCAGCGTCGAGGTGTTGTCGACGTCGAACGCCGCCCAGCCGCCGTTCCTCGACTGCATCCCGAGCATCCAGGCGACCGCGCGGTCGGCTTCCGCGGAGCCGACCCCGGCGCGGCGCAGCGCCATCACGATCTCCGCGCTGTCGTCGATGTCCGGGTAGTTGTCGTTCGCGTACTCGAACGGGAACCCGCCCGGGGCGAGCCGCGGCCGCCGCACCGCCCAGTCGCCCTTGACGCGGACCTCGCGGGCGGCGAGCCACTCGGCGCCGCGCCGCACGGCCTCGTGCCCGGGCGGCAGGCCGGCGTCGAGGAGCGCGATCAGCGCCAGCGCGGTGTCCCAGACGGGCGACTGGCAGGCCTCGATCCGGCGGCCGGCCTCGTCCTCGATCGTGAACGTGTCGAGTCCTGCGAGCCCTCGCTCGAGCACCGGGTGGTCGAGCGGGAAGCCGTGCTCGTGCAGGGCGATCAGCGACCAGACCCACGGCGGCTGGATGCCGCCCCAGGAGCCGTCGACCTCCTGCCGGTCGATCACCCATTTCACGGCCCTGCGCAGCGCGAGCCGGCGCAGGGGGCGGATCGCGACGCGGGCGTACGCGTGCAGGACGCGGTCGAGCGGATGGGTGGGCGCGGGGCGCCCCGGCTCGAGCTCGTCGATGCGGAACGGCACCGGCCGCACCGGCTTGTGCGTCGTCGCGATCTGCAGCGCGACGATCGTCTGCCGCGCCCAGCAGCCGAACGAGTAGATCGAGAGCGGCGCGCGCGCCGGCAGGAGCATCTGCTCCGGCGGCAGCGGCGGGACGGCGTCCCAGCTCCAGAGGCCGAGCAGCGAGAGCCACATCCGCGTGAAGACGCGCGTCGCGTTGAGCCCGCCGAGCTCGGCGACCACGGCGCGCGCCCGCGCCATGTGCTCGGCGTCGACCGGGTCGCCGGCGAGACGCAGCGCGACGTACGCCTCGACGGTCGTGGAGAGGTCGGGCGGCCCGCCGAAGAAGGTGGGGAAGCTGCCGTCCTCGCGCTGGCGCGACCTGATCCAGCGCGCGGTCGCCTGCGCGGCGCGCTCGTCGAGCAGCCCGAGGTAGTGGCGCAGGAAGAGGTCCTCGGCGTCGATCGTCACGTTCGTCTCGAGCTCGCCCTTCCAGTGGCCGTCGGGCTGCTGCAGCGCGAGCAGCCGCCCGACCGCCCGCTCGAGCGTCCGCTGCGCGACGTCGCGGGCCGCCGAGGCCGTCATGCCGCCTCCGTGCGCCGGACGTGCCGCGACGGCTCGGCGAGCGCGGCCGCCGCCGCGGCGTGCCCGCTGCGCACCGCCCCCTCCATCGTCGCCGGCCAGCCGGTGTCGGTCCAGGCGCCGGCGAGGTAGATCCCCGGCAGCTCGGTGCGCGCGCCCGGGCGCAGGCGCTGCGTGCCGGGCACGCCGGCGAACGTCGCGCGCGGCTCCCGGGTGACGTCGGCGCCGAGCAGCGCCGCCCCGCGCACGCGGGGAAGCAGCTCGCCGAGCGCGGCGACGTGCTGCTCGACGAGCGCCTCCTGCGGCAGCTCGAGCTCGCGGGTCGCGTGCGAGATCGAGATCGAGAGCAGCTGCCCCTGCTCGACGCCCGCCGCGGCGCTGCGGTCGAAGACGTACTGCACCGGCGAGTCGACCGCGGCCGCGACGCGGTGCTCGAGGACGCGCCGGTCGAAATGCAGGTGGACGTTCACGATCGGGCTCGCGCCGAGGCCGGTTGCGACCTCGTCGCCGACGACGCCCGGCGGGAGCAGGGCGGGGGCGACCTGATGCGGCACGGCGACGATCACCCGGTCGAAGGCGCGCGGGCCGTCCGCGAGCTGTACTGACGGCCCCGGGACGACCGCGCGCACGCGGGTGCGGAGGTGGATCTCGGCGCCGAGGCGGCGCAGCTCGGCGCCGGCCGGGTCGCCGTGCAGCCGCTGCAGCGGCACCCGCGGCACCGCCAGGTCGCACGCGTCGGACTCGTCGAGGAGTCCGACCCGGAAGACCGTGACGGCGAGCAGGAGCGACGCCTCGGCGGCCGGGAGGTTGATCGTCGGCAGCGTGATCAGGTTCCAGAGCGCGTCGACCGCCCGCCGCGACTGGCCGTGCCGCTCGAGCCACGACGCGAACGTCTCGCCGTCGAGCGCGGGGTCGCCGGGGTCGAGCGCGCGCAGCGCCTCCACCGCCCGCACCGATCGCAGCCGGTCGAGCGGCGAGAGGTGCGAGTAGCGGAGCAGCGACGCGGCGAGGTGCAGCGGCGCTGGGAGGCCGTTGCGCGTCAGCGACGCCGGGCGGCCGCGCGGCGAGAGCACGGGCAGTGAGAGACGCGGCTGCAGCTCGAGCGACGACTCGACGGCGAGGCGCCGCAGGAGCCCCCGGTACTCGGTGCAGCAGCGCAGCGCGATGTGCTGGCCGTTGTCGAGCGTGCGGCCGTCGCGGACGATCGAGAAGGTGGCGCCGCCCAGGCGGGGCCGCGACTCGAAGAGCGCCACCGACGCGCCGGCGTCGGCGCAGTCGAGCGCGGCGGTCAGCCCCGCCAGGCCGCCGCCGACAACCGCCACCGACAGCCCCTTGCCGCTCATGCCACGGCTCCGACGAGCGCGCGCGCGACGAGCAGGCGCTTGCGCCAGGGCGCGAGCGACACGTGCGAGCCGAGCGCGAGCAAGGGCTCGGCGGCGATCGCCTCGATCACCGCCCGGTACGACGTCGTCATCGCGAGCACGCACGTCGCGCTGCGCCGGTCGAGCAGCGGCACCAGCTCGAGCCCGTGCTCGAGCCATTCGAGCGCCCGTTCCGCCGCGAAGGCCACGAGCAGCTCGGCGTCGCCGTCGATCGTGGAGCCGCGGACGGCGCAGCCGAAGCGCGCGTAGTCGTCGTCCGGCAGGTACGAGCGGCCGTGGCGAAGGTCGTCGCCGAGGTCGCGCAGGATGTTGCCGAGCTGCAGGGCGACGCCGAGGTCGTCGGCGAGCGGCTCGGCGCGCGCGCGGTCGGCGGTCCCGAACACCCCGAGCGCGAGCCGCCCGATCGAGCCGGCCACCCGGCGGCAGTAGCGCTCGAGGTCGGCGAAGGTCGCGTGGTGGACGCCGCGCACGTCCGCCTCGGCTCCGTCCAGCAGGTCGGAGAAGGCGGAGAGGGGGATCGGGAAGCGCTCGGCGGCGTCGGCCACCGCGACGAAGACGGGCTCCCGCGACTCGCGGATCGACACGAGCTCGAGGCGGAGCCGGGCGAGCGCGCCGAGCTTCTCCTCAGGGAGGAACGGGCCGTCGGCGACGTCGTCGATGCGGCGGGCGAGCGCGTAGACGGCGAACAGCGCGCGGCGCCGCTCCGGCGGCAGGAGCCGCATCCCGGCGTAGAAGCTCGAGCCGGACGCGCGCGCGACGCGCCGGCACTCCTCGTAGGCCTGCTCGACCGTCATCCCGCCCCCCGGAGCGCGAGCAGCGTCTGCCGCGCACGCGCGAGCTTCCCCGCCTTCGGGGCGCCCGGCAGGACGTCGTACCCGGCGCGCCGGATCGCGGCGAGGTTCGCGCGGCCGCCGCCGACGTAGCCGGCGACCGCGAGCCGCGCGCGCCCCGAGAGCGAGGCGACGAGCCGGGAGCCGGCGGCGAGCAGCTCGTCCGCCCGGTCGCACTCGAAGGCGAGCAGCCGCCGCAGCCGCTCCGAGGCGTGCGGCGCGACGAGCTGCTCGCGCTCGACGCCGAAGCGCTCGCGATCCTCGGCCGGCAGGTAAACGCGGCCGTTGCGCGCGTCCTCGGCGACGTCCTGCCAGTGCTCGACGAGCTGGAGGCCGGTGCAGACCGAGTCCGACAGCGCCACCCGTTCGGGCGTGGCGGCGCCGAACACGTGCAGAACGAGCTCGCCGACGGGGTTCGCCGACAGGGTGCAGTAGTCGAGCAGCTCCTCGTACGTGGCGAGCTCCGGGTGCAGCTGGTCGCGGCGGTTCGCGTCGATCAGGCGCACGAACGGGCCCCGCGGCAGCGAGCAGTCGGCGATCAGCGGCTCGAGCGCCCGGAAGACGGGCGCCGCCGCCTCGCCGGCGAACGCCCGGTCGAGCTCCGCCTCCGCGTCGTCCAGCAGCCGCAGCCGGTCGCCCTCGGCGCTGTCCCCGAGCTCGTCCACGAGCCGCGCGAAGTCGTAGATCGCGTGCAGGCGTGCGGCGGTGGCGCGGCCGAGCAGGAGCGGCGCGACGCTGAAGTTCTCGCCTGCGGCCCGCGCGCGGATCGCGTGCGCTGCCGTCGCCGTCATTCCCCGATGACCTGGATGAACACCTTGCGCTCGCGGGAACGGTCGAGCTCGCAGAAGAACACCCGCTGCCACGTGCCGAGCATCACGCGGCCGTCGACGATCGGGATCGTCTGCGAGGAGGACGAGAGCAGCCCCGCGCGGACGTGCGAGTGCCCGTTCGGGAAGTCGGCCGTGTCGTCCTCGATCCCCTGCGTGCGGATCGCGAGGTCGTCGTGCCGGTAGTAGCGGGAGTCCGCCGGGGCGAGCTCGTCCAGAAACTCCGCGAAGTCCTCCGCGAAGCCGTCCTCGAGCTCGTTGATGACGACGGCGCAGGTCGTGTGGGGCGAGTAGACGAGCACCATGCCGTTTTTCACCCCCGACCGCTCGACCACGTCGAGCACGTCGTCCGTCATGTCGATCAGCTGTGAAGCGCGGTCGGTGACCAGGTCGTGGTTCTCGAACCGATGCTTCATGCACTCCTCCCGTGAATTCGCCTGCTCCGCCCCGCGGAAGCCTAATGCGGCGAACCCGAACGGCGCTACGAGCGAGGGTGCGCCCGGTCGTACACCCGGCGCAGCCGGCGGCCGTCGACATGGCTGTAGCGCTCCGTCGTCGACAGCGACGAGTGGCCGAGGAGCTCCTGGATCGTGCGCAGGTCGGCGCCTCCCTCGAGCAGGTGGGTCGCGAAGGCGTGCCGGAGGCTGTGCGGGTGCGGCACGAGGCGCCGCAGCGTCGAGGTGTCGAGCCGGCGGCCCCTCGCGGAGAGGAAGAGGGCGTTCTCGGCGCCGCGGGCGAGCTGCGGGCGGGCCTCGTGCACGTAGCGGGCGACGAGCAGGGCCGCCTCCTCGCCGAGCGGCACGACCCGGTCCTTCGCGCCCTTGCCGCTGCGCACGTGCACGTGCTCCTGCTCGAAGTCGACGTCGCCGAGGTCGAGCGTGACCGCCTCGGCGCTCCGCAGGCCCGCCGAGTAGACGAGCTCGACGAGCGCCTGGTTGCGCAGCGCGAGCGGGCCGTCGCCGTGAAGCGCCGCGACGAGTCCCTCCACCTCGTGCGCCGTCGGCACGTCCGGGAGGCGGCGGACGCGGCGGGGCGCCAGCGAGGCGTCCGGGACGCGGTCGGGGCCGAGCGCGTGCCGCAGCAGGCTCCGGACCGCCGCGAGCTTGCGCGCGATCGTCGCCGGGGCGAGCCGGCCGCGCGAGCGGGCGCGGCCGAGCGACGCGACGAAGTCGGCCAGCACGCGCAGGTCGACGTCCTCGATCGGCGAGTCGGGCCCGACGAAGCGGGCGAACTCGCGCAGGTCGGCGGCGTAGGCGCGCCGCGTCGACTCGGCGACGCCGGCCGCGGCCAGGTACCGCTCGGCGGCGGCTTCCACGGTCATCGACCCCTCTACTTCGGCGTTGCGTCTACGATCGCCTGCCGTGAGCGACCGTCTCGAGCGCCTCGCGCGCCTCGCCGTGCACGGGGCAAACGTGCAGCCGGGGCAAACGGTGATGGTGACGGCCGAGCTGGGGCAGGAGGAGCTCGCGCGCGCGGTCGCCGCCCAGGCGTACGACGCCGGCGCCCGGTTCGTCGACGTCGACTACTTCGACCCGATGCTGAAGCGCGCCCGGATCGAGCACGCCGACCCGGACACGCTCGCCTTCGTCCCGCCCTGGTACGGCGAGCGCGTCCTGACGCACGCCGGCGAGCACGGCGCCCGCGTGTCGCTCGCCGGGGTCACCGTCGCGAACCCGTTCGAGGGGCTCGACCCGGCGCTCGCGGGCCGCGACATGCTGCCGCGCGTCAAGGAGCTCTCGACAGTCGTCGGCGAGCGCTCGACCAACTGGTGCATCGTCCCCTGCCCGCACCGGGCGTGGGCCGAGCTCGTCCACCCCGAGCTGCCGCCCGAGGAGGCGGAGGAGCGTCTGTGGCAGGAGCTCGAGCACGTCCTGCGGCTGGACGAGCCCGATCCCGTCGCCGCCTGGGACGAGCGGATGGCGGTGCTCGTCGCCGTCGCCGAGCGGCTGACGGCGCGCGGCTTCGACGCGATCGAGCTGCGCGGCGAGGGCACCGAGCTCCGCGTCGGGATGCTCCCGACGCACCGCTGGCAGGCGGCCGACTTCCGCACCGCCCAGGGCCTCCGCCACCTGCCGAACCTCCCGAGCGAGGAGGTCTTCACGACGCCCGACCCGGCCCGCACCGAGGGGCACGTCACCTCGACGAAGCCGCTCGTCCTGCGCGACGGCACGATCGTGCGCGGGCTGCGGGTGCGCTTCGAGGGCGGTGCCGCCGTCGAGGTGGAGGCGGACGAGAACGGCGGCGTCCTCCGCTCCCTGCTCGAGCTCGACGAGGGCGCGCGCCGGCTCGGCGAGCTTGCGCTCGTCGACCGCCACGGCCGCATCGGCCCGCTCGGGACGGTCTTCTACAACACGCTGCTCGACGAGAACGCCGCCAGCCATATCGCGCTCGGGAGCGGCTTTCCGTTCGCCGTCGACGAGTCGGCCGGCGACCGCGTCAACCGGAGCGGCACGCACATCGACTTCATGGTCGGCTCGCCGGAGCTCGAGGTGGACGGGATCGCCGCCGACGGCTCGCGCACGCCCGTGCTGCGGCAGGGCGACTGGCAGGTCTAATCTGAGGACAGATACGGGGTTGCGCGGATGTCACGCTCCCCGTCCACGACGACGATCTGTCGCCTACCGATCTCGAAGGAGCGAGCACCATGCCGGACATCCTCCATTTCGTGGACGAGCGGAGCGGCGCGAGCTTCGAGGCGCCGATCGAGCACGACGCGATCCATGCGACCGAGCTCAGGCAGGCGGGCCTCGTCAGCTACGACCCCGCGTTCCTGAACACCGCGTCGGTCAAGAGCGCGATCACCTACATCGACGGGGACCTCGGCATCCTCCGGTACCGCGGCTATCCGATCGAGCAGCTCGCGGAGCGCTCGTCGTACCTCGAGGTGGCCTACCTGCTGATCCACGGCGAGCTGCCGACCGAGGCCGAGCTCGCCGCGTGGGCGCACCGCATCACCTACCACACCTTCGTCCACGAGAACGTCAAGCGCCTGATGGAGGGCTTCCGCTACGACGCCCATCCGATGGGGATGTTCGTGAGCGTCGTCGCCGCGCTTTCGACCTTCTATCCCGAGTCGCGCGAGGTCGACGACGCGGAGGTGCGCATGGAGCAGGTCGTGCGGCTGATCGCGAAGACGCCGACGATCGCGGCCTGGTCGTACCGGCACTCGAAGGGGCTGCCGTACGTGTACCCGGACAACGACCTGGGCTTCGCCGCGAACTTCCTCTCGATGATGTTCCGGATCGCAGAGCCGCACTTCCAGGCGCACCCGTCGCTGGAGCGCGCCCTCGAGGTGCTGTTCATCCTGCACGCCGACCACGAGCAGAACTGCAGCGCGAACGTGATGCGCTCGATCGGCTCCTCGAAGGCCGACCCGTACGTCGCGCTCGCCGGCGCGGCGGCCGCGCTCTACGGGCCGCTGCACGGCGGCGCCAACGAAGAGGTGCTGAAGATGCTCGAGGCGATCGGCGAGAAGCGCAACGTGCCGGCGTTCGTCGAGCAGGTGAAGGCCGGGCACGGCCGGCTGATGGGCTTCGGCCACCGCGTGTACAAGAACTACGACCCGCGCGCGCGGATCATCAAGCAGGCGGCCGACGAGGTGTTCGAGGTGACGGGCCGCAACCCGCTGCTCGAGATCGCGCTCGAGCTCGAGAAGATCGCGCTGGAGGACGAGTACTTCGTGTCGCGGAAGCTCTATCCGAACGTCGACTTCTACTCCGGGCTGATCTACCAGGCGCTCGGCCTGCCGACCTCGATGTTCCCGGTGCTGTTCGCGATCCCGCGCACGGCCGGCTGGCTCGCGCAGTGGCTGGAGGGCATCCAGGATCCGGAGCAGAAGATCGCGCGCCCGCGCCAGCTGTACACGGGGCCGGGCGAGCGGAGCTTCGTGCCGCTCGAGGAGCGCGGACGCGTGCGGCCGGCCGCGGCCGTCTGACAGCGGCGAACGGTTCTCCCGCGCGCTTCGGATCCGAGGCGCTACCGTGCATCCTCGCATGACCGCGACCGAGCTACCGGGCGCCGTGGACCTCTCCAGGCACGGGATCGACCCGAGGGGCCCCGTCTACCGCAACCCATCCACGTCGCTGCTCTACACGCACGCGCTGCGCCGCGGTGACGGCCGGCTCGCCGAGGGCGGGCCGCTCGCGGTCGACACCGGGCGGTTCACGGGCCGCTCGCCGAAGGACAAGTTCGTCGTCGACGAGCCGTCGTCGACCGACCGCATCTGGTGGGGCGAGGTGAACCAGAAGCTGCCCGAGGCGCGCTTCGAGGGGCTGCGCGACAAGGTGACCGCGCACCTCGAGCTCGCCGATGCGCTGTACGTGGTCGACGCGTGGGCCGGCGCCGACCCGGAGCACCGCATCGGCGTGCGCGTCGTCACCGCGCATGCCTACCACGCGCTGTTCGCGCGCACGATGTTCATCGACCTCGCCCCCGGCGACGAGCGGGGCTTCGAGCCGGACGCCGTCGTGCTGCACACGCCGGATCTCGAGGCGGAGCCGGACGCCGACGGGACGCGCAGCGGGACGTTCGTCGTCCTCCACCCGGGCCGCGGCGAGCTGCTGATCGGCGGCACCTTCTACGCCGGCGAGATCAAGAAGGGGATCTTCACGGTGATGAACGACCGGCTGCCGCTCGAGGGCGTCTTCCCGATGCACTGCTCGGCGAACGTCGGGCCCGGCGGCGACGTGGCGATCTTCTTCGGCCTGTCGGGCACCGGCAAGACGACGCTGTCAGCCGACCCGGAGCGCAGCCTGATCGGCGACGACGAGCACGGCTGGGGCGACCAGGGCGTGTTCAACATCGAGGGCGGCTGCTACGCGAAGGTGATCCGCCTCTCGGCGCAGGCGGAGCCGGAGATCTTCGCAACGACGCACACGTTCGGGACGATCCTCGAGAACGTCGCGATGGACGAGTACGGCCGCCTCGACCTCGACGACGACTCGAAGACCGAGAACACGCGTGCCGCGTACGGTCTCGAGCAGATCTCGAACGCGCTGCCGGCGAAGCGCGCCGGGCACCCGCGCTCGGTCGTCTTCCTGACCGCGGACGCCTTCGGGATCCTGCCGCCGATCGCCCGCCTCGACCGCGAGCAGGCGCTCTACTACTTCCTCTCCGGCTTCACGGCGAAGCTGGCCGGCACCGAGATCGGCGTCACCGAGCCGCAGCCGACGTTCTCGACCTGCTTCGGGCAGCCGTTCCTGCCGCAGCCGCCCGCCGTCTACGCCGGCCTGCTCGGCGAGAAGCTCGACGCGCACCGGGCCCGTGTCTGGCTCGTGAACACGGGCTGGACGGGCGGGCCGTTCGGCGAGGGGCGGCGCATGCCGATCCAGGCGACGCGGGCGATGCTGCGGGCGGCGCTCTCCGGCGACCTCGACGAGGTCGAGACCAGGGTCGACCCGCTCTTCGGCTTCGAGGTCCCGCTGCGGGCCCCCGGCGTCGACGCGCGGCTGCTCGACCCGCGCGGCACCTGGCGCGACCCGGCCGCCTACGACGTGAAGGCGCGCGAGCTCGCCGGGCTCTTCGCCGACAACTTCGCGCGGCGCTTCGCCGACGTCGACGACCGGATCCGCGCCGCGGGCCCGCGCGTGTAGTCGAGGCGACGGGTCCGCCGCATCCGCTAGCGTCCGTCGCATGGAGGCAACGCATGACGTGCTCGTCGTCGGGGCCGGCTGCGCAGGAATGCGCGCCGCGATCGCGGCGCACGACGCGGGCGCGAACGTCGGTGTGATCTCGAAGCTCCATCCGACCCGCAGCCACTCGGGCGCGGCGGAGGGAGGCATCAACGCGGCGCTCGGGAACGCGGCGGAGGACTCGCCGGAGACGCACGCGTTCGACACCGTCAAGGGCTCCGACTACCTCGGCGACCAGGACGCGATCGAGATCTTCACCCGCGAGGCGCCCGGCGACATCTACCAGCTCGAGCACTGGGGCGCGTTCTTCTCGCGGCGCGACGACGGCCGGCTCGCGCAGCGCCCGTTCGGCGCCGCCGGGTCGCCCCGCACGGTGTACGCGGCGGACATCACCGGCCACGTCCTGATCCAGGTGCTCTACGAGCAGCTCGTCAAACGCGACATCACCGTCTACGAGGAGTTCTTCGCCTGGAAGCTCGTCGAGAACGACGGGCGCTGCCAGGGCGTCATCTGCTGGGACCTGATGGGCGGCGGGCTGAAGACGCTCGGCGGCAAGACGGTCGTGCTGGCGACCGGCGGCCAGGGGCGCATCTACCGCACGACCACGAACGCGTACGCCTGCACGGGCGACGGGGCGGCGATGGCGTTCCACCTCGGCGTGCCGCTGAAGGACATGGAGTTCATGCAGTTCCACCCGACGACGCTCTATCCGTCCGGGATCCTGCTGACGGAAGGCTGCCGCGGCGAGGGCGCCTACCTCCTGAACAGCGAGGGCGAGCGGTTCATGAAGCGCTACGCGCCGAACGCGATGGAGCTCGCCTCGCGCGACGTCGTCTCGCGCTCCGAGCAGACCGAGATCGACCAGGGGCGCGGCGTCAACGGCTCGGTCTACCTCGACATGCGCCACCTCGGCGCCGAGCGGATCATCGAGCGGCTGCCGGGGTCGCGCGAGCTCTCGATGACGTTCGCGGGCGTCGACCCGATCTACGACCCGGTGCCGGTCAGGCCGGGTGCGCACTACCACATGGGCGGGGTCGAGACGGACAACGACGGGCTCACCGAGCTGACCGGGCTGTACGCCGCCGGCGAGGTCGCGTGCGTCTCCGTGCACGGTGCGAACCGGCTCGGCGGCAACTCGCTGATGGAGACGATCACCTTCGGCCGGCGCGCCGGCCACGCCGCCGCCGAGTGGGCGCTCTCGAACACGACGATCGACGTGCCGGCGAGCGCCGAGGCGGACGCCGAGCGCGAGCTGCGCGCGCTGCTCGACGTCGACTCCGGCGAGCGGCCGTGGCAGATCCGCCAGGATCTCGGAACCTCGATGCTCGAGAACTTCGGCGTCTTCCGCCGCGAGGAGCAGATGGCGCGGCAGCTCGAGATCATCGCCGAGCTGAAGGAGCGCTACGGCCGCGGCGTCGTGGTCGAGGACAAGGGCGAGGTCTTCAACAGCGACCTGACGCAGGCGATCGAGCTCGGGAACATGCTCGACCTCGCCGAGTGCATGCTGCAGGCCGGCATCGCGCGCAAGGAGAGCCGCGGCGCCCACGCCCGCCCGTACGACTACCCGAGCCGCGACGACGAGAACTTCATGAAGCACTCGATCAGCCGGCTCGTCGGCGGAAAGCCGGAGCTCTCCTACAAGGAGGTCCGTGTCACCAGGTTCGAGCCCATGGAAAGGAAGTACTGAGTGCAAGTCGGACTGAAGGTCTGGCGCTTCAACGCCAAGACGGGGGAGCGGGAGCTGCAGGAGTTCGAGATCGACGCGCCCGAAGAGGCGACGCTGCTCGACTGCCTCGACATCGTCAAGGACCGCCACGACGGGACGCTCGCCTACCGCAAGAGCTGCCGGATGATGATCTGCGGCTCGTGCGGGATGCGGATGGACGGCGCCGCCGTGCTCGCGTGCAAGACACGCATGTACGACATCGCACAGGCGGGGCACGTGCCCGTCATCTCGGCGATGGGGAACCTGCCGATCGTGAAAGACCTGGTCGTCGACATGGCGCCGTTCTGGCGGAAGTTCCAGTCGGTCGACCCGTACCTGCAGCCCGGCTACGAGGAGCCGCTCGACGGCCGCGAGTACCTGATCGAGCCGGAGCGCATGAACGTCATCCACAAGGAGGCGCTCTGCATCAACTGCGGCTGCTGCGTCTCCGAGTGCAACGCGATGGAGTCGGACCCCGAGTTCACCGGGCCGCAGGCCCTCGCGAAGGCGATGCGGTTCGTCGGCGACCCGCGCGACGGCCGCAAGGTCGAGCGGCTCGAGGCGCTGAACGGGGAGCACGGCGTCTGGGAATGCACCCGCTGCTACTTCTGCAACGAGCGCTGCCCGAAGGGCGTCGACCCGCGCGACGCGATCGCCAAGCTCGGCGCCGAGTCGATGAAGGAGGGCATCGACCGGGACATGGGGGCGAAGCACGCGAAGTGGTTCGTCACCTCCGCGAAGACGACGGGCTGGCTGCGCGAGACCGAGCTCGTGCCGAAAACCCAGGGGATCGTCGCGGCGATCAAGCAGACGCGCTTCGCGCTCGACCTCGCGCGGCACGGCAAGGTGCCGCCGCCGTTCCCGCCGCACGTCGCCAAGGACGTGAAGGAGGCTCGCCGCCTGCACGACCTCGTGCGCGACCAGGGCCGCGCCGGCTACGCCGGCCACGTGCAGGGCGAGCGCGCGCTGGGGCGGCTGGCGCACGGCCACGGCGTCGGCGCCGAGACGATCGAGGAGATCTACGAGAGGCCCGGTGCCTTCCACCGGCCGTTCATCGCCGGTGAGGAGGAGAACGCGTGAAGAAGGTCGCGTACTACAAGGGCTGCCTGGCGTCGCTGTCGGCGAAGGAGCTCGACTCGGCGACGCAGGCGCTCGCCCCGAAGGTCGGGCTGGAGCTCGTCGAGCTCGAGTCGGTCACCTGCTGCGGCGCGGGCGACATCCACGAGGCGGACCCCGACTACTACCTGCACCTGAACGCGCGCATCCTGTCGTACGCCGCCGCCGAGAACGTCGACACGCTGCTCACGGTCTGCAACGTCTGCACGCTCAACCTCCGCCAGGCGAACTTCATGCTGCTCGGCGACGCCGACCTGCGCGCCCGCGTGAACGAGAACCTCGTCGCGGTCGGCGTGCCCGCCTACGAGCGCGACGTCGACGTGCGCCACCTGCTCTGGGAGATCGCCGACGGGGAGGGCTACGAGCTCCTGAAGGGCGCCGCGCACAAGGGGCTCAAGGGCCTGAAGATCGCGCCGTTCTACGGCTGCCAGATCCTGCGGCCGTCGAAGATCCAGGGCTTCGAGGATCCCGACCGGCCGTGGTCGCTCGAGCGGATCATCGAGGCCTGCGGCGGCGAGGCGGTCGACTACCCGGCGAAGATCAAGTGCTGCGGCTTCCCGATCATCCAGGCGCGTGAGGAGACCGCGCTCGGCGAGCTCATCCAGCCGATCGAGCAGGCCTACGAGGCGGGGGCGGACGCGATCGTCACGCCCTGTCCGCTCTGCCACCTCTCGCTGGACGCCTGGCAGTCGAAGCTGAAGGCGCAGACGGGCCGCGACTTCAAGATGCCGATCCTCCACCTCTCGCAGCTCGTCGGCGTCGCCGCCGGGCTCACCGAGGCGGAGCTGAAGTTCAAGCGGCACGTGGTGTCGGTCAAGCCGGTCCTCGAGAAGCTCGAAGTCTGACGATCCTGCTCGCCGCGGTCGCCGTCGCCGTCCTCGCGGCGGCTGTCGCCGCGTACGGCGCGTTCGAGGCCGGCTGGGTGCGGCTGCGGGAGCTGGAGGTCGCGCTCCCCGGCCTGCCGCCCGAGCTCGACGGGCTGCGGATCGCGCACCTCTCCGACTTCCACCTCGGCATGCCCTCGCGCGGCGAGCGCGCCGCCCGGCTTGCGGTCGACTGGGTCGCGGAGCGCCGGCCCGACCTCGTCTGCATCACCGGCGACCTGCTCTCGCGTCCCCGCGGCGAGCCGAAGCTGCGAACGCTGCTCGAGCGGCTCGACCATCCCTGGGTCGTGCTCGGGAACCACGACTGGGCGCACTCGCGCGACCCGTTCTCGAAGCCTGCCGCGCTCGCCGAGCTCGCGCGCGGGACGCTGCTCGCCGACGAGACGGCGCTCGTGCGGCTGCGCGGCCGCAGCGTCGAGCTCGGCGGCGTCGACCCGCGCTCCTTCCTCGCCAGGCGCGGCAGCGGCTTCCCGCCGGGCGACGCCGACCTCCGCATCCTGCTCTGCCACTTCCCGCGCGTCCTCGAGACGGTGCCGGCGGGGCGCTGGCACCTGATCCTCGCCGGCCACCTGCACGGCGGCCAGATCGTGCTGCCGTACGGCTTCGGCCGCCTGCTGCTCGCCCATCCTTCGGCGCGGTACGCCCGCGGCGTGTTCCGCCGCGGCTCGACGACCATGCACGTCTCGCCTGGCCTCGGCACCACCTTCGTGCCGTTCCGCCTCTTCGCCCGCCCCGAGGCGACGGAGATCGTCCTACGATGTGGGAGATGGACGGCCACAGCGTGATCTCCCCGGACGTGCTCGCGCGCTACGCGGTCGACGCCGCCGCCGAGGTGCCGGGCGTCCACCCGACGAAACGGGGGGCCGCGCGCGTCAGCGGCGGCGAGGTCGAGGTGCGGCTCGTCGTCGACTTCGGCGCCACGATCCCGAGCGTCGCGGCCGAGGTGCAGCGGCGCGTCGTCGACTACCTGCAGCGCATGGCGGACGTCACCCCGACGACGGTCGACGTCCTCGTCGAGGACGTCTCCCGCTAGCGCTGTGCCGCCGCGCCTCGCCGGGCTCACGAAGCTGACGCTGGAGACGGCGCCGACCGTCTGCCACGACTGCATCTGGTGGCAGTCGCGCGGCCGGCGCTCGCCCGACAAGGACCGCTGGATGGAGCGCGTCGAGCTCGAGTTCGGCGCGTTCGGCACCGTGTACTACGACTCGGACGGGCGCGTGCTCGGCTCGATGCAGTACGGGCCGGCGCAGGCGTTCCCGCGGGCGTACGAGCTCCCGGGCGGCCCGCCGTCGGAGGACTCGATGCTCGTCACGTGCGCGTACCTCGTCGATTCGTCCAGCCCCTGGGTGCTGCAGTCGCTCTTCCTGGCGGCGATCGGCGAGGCGCGCGACCGCGGCGCCCGCTCGCTCGAGGCGTTCTCGTACCGCTACGCCGAGGGCGAGTCGGCGTACGAGCGGTTCCGCGTGCACCGCACCGTCTTCCCGCAGGACTTCCTCGCCGACTTCGGCTTCCAGGTCGTGCGGGCGTCCGGGCGCATCGGGCTCGCACGGCTCGAGCTCGGCGGGCTGCAGCCGGTGGAGGAGGGGAGGCGCGAGAAGGTGCTGTCGGCGGTCCGCAGCGCGTTCGGCGTGCCGGAGCCGGTGCCGACGCCCGCCCCGCCCAGGCCGTAGCGCTACGCCGCCGCGGCCCGTGCGCGCTGCGCCACGAGCTCGGCGATCTGGATCGCGTTCAGGGCGGCGCCCTTCCGCAAGTTGTCACAGGCGAGGAAGAGCGTGAGCCCGTTCGCAACGGTCGGGTCGCGGCGGATGCGGCCGACGAGCACCTCGTCGATCCCGGCCGCCTTGCCCGGCGACGGGAACTCGTCGAGCCGGACCGACGGCGCGTCGCCGAGGATCGCGCGGGCCTGGTCCGCCGTCAGCTCGTCCTCCGTCTCGAGCCAGACCGCCTCAGCGTGGCCGACCAGCACCGGCACGCGGACGCAGCTCGCCTGGATCGGCAGCTCCGGCAGCTCCATGATCTTCCGCGTCTCGGCGCGGAGCTTCGACTCCTCGTCGAACTCCTCGCCGTCGAACTCCCAGTCCATGCGCAGGTCGTGCTCGGCCTGCGGCTCGTTGCGCAGCCGCTCCATCGACTGCGCGCCCGCGCCGGAGACGGACTGGTAGGTGGCGACGCGCACCCGCACGAGGCCGGCCGCCTCGTGCAGCGGCTTGAGGACGCAGGTGAGCGGGATCGTGCAGCAGTTCGGGTTGGCGACGATGCTGCCTCCCTCGACGGCGCGCGCGCCGTTCACCTCCGGCACGACGAGCGGGATCCCCGGCTCGAGCCGGTAGGCCGACGACTTGTCGATCGCGACCGCGCCGCCGGCGACCGCGTGCGGCACGAGCTGCCGCGAGGCGCTCGTGCCGACCGAGAAGAGGAACAGGTCGACGTCGCCGCGCGAGAGCGCCTCCGGCGTCGCCTCCTCGACGGTGTGCGGGCCGAGCTGCCGGCCGGCGGACCGTGCAGAGGCGAACACGCGGACGCGCTCGTAGCCGCGCTCCTGCAGCAGCCGGAGCGTGACCGTCCCCACGGCGCCGGTCGCGCCGACGACGCCGATCGACGGCCGGTCAGGCACCGATCCGCTCCTCCGCGTACGCCTGGAAGCGGGCGTGCACCGCGCGCACCGCGTCCTCGACCTGCGAGGCGCGCACCACGCACGAGACGCGGATCGAGCTCGTCGAGATGATCTCGATGTTGATCCCCGCCTCGGCGAGCGCGTCGAACATGTCGGCCGCGACGCCCGGGTGGCTCTTCATGCCGGCGCCGATCAGCGACACCTTGGCGATCTCCGGGTCGGTCTCGATGCGCCCGCCGATGTCGCCCGCCACGGTCTCGAGGATCGGCCCGGCGACCCCGAGGTCGGTCTTCGGCAGGGTGAACGAGATCGTCGCCTCGCCGTGCTGCGAGACGTTCTGGACGATCATGTCGATGTTCACGCCCGCCCCCGCGAGCGCGCGGAAGACGCGCGCGGCGATCCCGGGCTGGTCGGGGACGCCGATGATCGAGACCTTCGCCTCGGAGGTGTCGTGGGTGACACCGGAGATGATCGCCTTCTCGAGCATGACGCCGTCCTCCTCGCCGATCCAGGTGCCGTCGCCCTCCTCGAACGTCGAGCGGACGCGGAGCTTCACACCGTAGCTGCGCGCGATCTCGATCGACCGCGCCATCATCACCTTCGCGCCCGACGCGGCCATCTCGAGCATCTCGTCGTAGGTGACGGTGTCGAGCTTCATCGCCTCCGGGACGATTCGCGGGTCGGCGGTGAAGATGCCGGGGACGTCGGTGAAGATCTCGCACGCGTCCGCGCCGAGCGCGGCGGCGAGCGCGACCGCGGTGGTGTCGGAGCCGCCGCGGCCGAGCGTCGTCACGTCGTGGGTCGAGGTGGAGACGCCCTGGAAGCCGGCGACGAGCACGATCCTGTCCTCGGCGAGCGCGTCGTGGATGCGGTTCGCGCGCACCTCGAGGATCTTCGCCTTCGTGTGGCTCTCGTCGGTGACGATCCCCGCCTGCGAGCCGGTGAACGACACGGCCTCGTGGCCGAGGTCGTGGATCGCCATCGCGCACAGCGCGTTCGAGATGCGCTCGCCGGTCGAGACGAGCATGTCGTACTCGCGCGGGTGCGGCGACGGCGAGACCTCGTGGGCGAGGCGGATCAGCTCGTCGGTCGTCTTGCCCATCGCCGACAGCACGGCGACCACCTTCGCGCCGTGCTCCCGCGCGGCGACGAGCCGGCGGGCGACCGCCTTCAGCTTGTCGGTGTCGCCGACGGACGTCCCGCCGAACTTCATCACGACGAGACCGGGGGTGCGTCCCCGGTTTGCGACGGCAGGGATGGCTTCGAACTCGACGGTCGTCATTTGCGACAGTGTAGGCGGGGCGTGAGGTACCTCCCGAAGACGCTACGCCAGTGGGTGATCGTCTCCTTCGGGGCGACGGGCCTCGGCCTGCTCCCGTGGACGGCCTGGCTCTCGGCGACGCTGTCGAACACGCACGAGTCCAGCCACTGGGATCTGGCGTGGGGCGGCTTCGACACAGGGCTCGCCGTGCTGTTCGTCGCGACCGCCGCCTCCGCCTACTACCGCTCCCCGTGGGTGGGCGCGTTCGCGGCCGCGCTCGGCACGCTGCTCGTCACCGACGCCTGGTTCGACGTCGTCCTCTCGAGCCACTGGGACGAGCGGCGCTACGCGCTCCTGCTCGCGGTGCTCGCGGAGCTGCCGGCGGCCGCGGTGTGCTTCTGGATCGCGCTCCGGACTGAGCGGTTCCTGCGCTGGGTGGTGGTCGAGGCGGAGCTAGGCCTCGCGGCGTCCGGCGAGGGCGCGCCCGAGGGTGACCTCGTCGGCGTACTCGAGATCCCCGCCGACGGGCAGCCCGCTCGCGAGCCGGGTGACGCGAACACGTCCGCGTAGGCGGTCGGCGAGGAACGCGGCGGTCGCCTCGCCGGTCATGTTCGGGTTGGTTGCGAGCACGACCTCCTGGACGCCGGTCGCCTCGACGCGGCGGAAGAGCTCGTCGATGCGCAGGTCGGCCGGTTCGACGCCGTCGAGCGGCGAGAGCGCGCCGCCGAGCACGTGGTAGAGGCCGCGGTACTCGTGGGTGCGCTCCAGCGATACGACGTCCACCGGCTGCTCGACGACGCAGATCAGCGAGTGGTCGCGCCTCGTGTCGAGGCAGATCGCGCACGTCTCGTCCTCGGTGAGGTTGCCGCATTCGCGGCAGAAGCGGACGCGCTCCTTCACCTCCTCGAGCGCGGCCGCGAGCGCGTGCGCCTCGTCCTTCGGCTGCTGCAGGACGTGGAACGCGAGCCGCTGGGCAGTCCGCGCCCCCACGCCCGGCAGCTTCTGCAGCTGCGCGACGAGGTTCTCGACGGACGGACTGAACACGCCGCCATTGTGCCCGCCCGTTCCGGACAGGCTCCGGCCGCACTTCCGTGACACTCGCGTTGCACTTCTGCGACGGTGGCTGCCACCGTGACGGAACTGCACCGCGAGTGTGCCGGGATCGTGACGGGCGCTACAGCCCGGGGAGCGCTACAGCCCGGGGAGGAGGCCGCCGAGGTCGGGCGGGAGCATGCTCTTCATCTTCGCCTCCACCTTCGCGTGCGCGGCGCGCAGCGCTTCGTTCGCGGCGGCCAGCACCAGGTCGGCGAGCAGCTCCGGGTCGTCCGGGTCGATCACCTTCGGGTCGATCCGGAGCTCCTTGATCTCCCCGCCGGCCGTCGCCACCACCGTCACCATGCCGCCGCCCGACGAGGCCTCCGCGGTCTCCTTCGCCGCCTCCTCCTGCAGCTGGGCCATCTGCGCCTGCATCTCCTGGGCCTGCTTCAGAAGCGCGTTCACGTCGAAGCTCATTCGTCCAGCTCCCTTGCGTCGAAGGTGCTCTTCATCAGCTCGACCACGTCTTCCTCGCTCGCCGGCGCGTCCTCGGCGTGCGCCGCCGCCTCGCGCTCGCCGAGCTCGAACGAGACGGCGAGCTTGCGGCCCGTCACCTCGTAGAGCGCGTCACGGAGGAGCGCCGCGTTCTTCGGGTCCTCCGCCACCTTCAGGTGGAACGACGCCGTCTGCGGAAACTCGAGCGTCAGCGTGTCGCCGGCGAGCGCCGCCGGGTGCGCCTCGGCGAGCGTCTTCCCGATCGGGATCGAGCGCGACTCGACCGCCGGCAGGATCGCCCGCCGCCACGCCTCCTGCAGCTGGCCGAGCTCGACGGTCGCCGGCGCCTTCGCGGCGCGCGCGGCAGGCTCGGTCGTCTCCGCGGCCGCCGCCTGCGGCGCGCCCCGCCCCTGCTCGAGCAGCTCCAGCCTGTGTGCGAGCGCCTCGCGCGACAGGTCCGCGCCCGGCCGGGTCACCTTGACGAGCGCCAGCTCGAGCGGCAGGCGCGGGTCGCCGCCCTGGCGCATGTCGTCGACCGCGACGGCGAGCAGGTCGATCAGCCGCACCACCGTCGCCGCCGGCAGCTGGTTCGCCTGCTCCCGCAGCCGCTCGCGCGCCTCCTCGGTCACCGGCAGCGAGTCCGGCACCTCGTGCATGTGCTGGACGAGCATCAGGTGCCGCAGGTGCTCGAGCAGGTCGGTGACGAGTCGCCCGAGGTCGTTCCCCTGCGCCGACAGCTCCTCCAGGAAGAGGAGCGCGCCGCGCGTGTCGCCGTCGACGACGAGGTCGCAGAGCCGGAACAGCACCTCGTCCTCGACCGCGCCCAGGAGCTGCAGGACGTCCTGCAGCGAGATCGTGCCGCCGGTCGCCGACGCGAGCTGGTCGAGCGTCGACTCGGCGTCGCGATAGGCGCCGCGGCCGCCTCGCGCGACGAGCGCGAGCGCCTCGTCGGGCACGTCGATCCCCTCGGCGTCGGCGATCAGCCGGAGCTTCTTGACGAGGTCCGACAGCCGCGGCCGCTGGAAGACGAACGTCTGGCAGCGGGAGCGCACCGTCGGCAGCACCTTCTGCAGCTCGGTCGTGCAGAAGACGAACAGCAGGTGGGGCGGAGGCTCCTCGATCAGCTTCAGCAGCGCGTTCCACGCGGCGTCCGTGAGCTGGTGCGCCTCGTCGAGGATGTAGACCTTGTACGTCCCCTCGACCGGCTGGAGCACGACTCGGTCGCGGATGTCGCGGATGTCGTCGATGCCGCGCTGCGACGCAGCGTCCATCTCGATCACGTCGAGCGACGTGCCGTTCGCGATCGCCACGCAGGCGTGGCAGGTGTTGTCGGGCGTCGTCGTCGGGCCGTGCTCGCAGTTCAGCGACTTGGCGAGGATCCGCGCGAGCGAGGTCTTGCCGGTGCCGCGCGGGCCGGCGAACAGGTAGGCCTGGCGCACCTTCCCCTGGTCGATCGCGTTCGAGAGCGTCCGCACGACCGCCTCCTGCCCGACCACCTCCCGGAACGTCTGCGGGCGGTACTTGCGGTAGAGGGCGGCCACCCGTCGATTCAAGCAGATGCCGGCGCGGCGAGCGCTCCGGGCGCCGACTCCAGGTCGGCCCTGGCCGCGTGCGCAAGCGGCAGGCGCAGCTCGAAGACGGAGCCCGGCGAGGACGGCGCCACGCGGCAGGAGCCGCCGTGGGCGCGCGCGATCGCCGCCACCATCGCGAGCCCCAGGCCGGCCCCGCCCTCGTGGCGCGACCTCGACTCGTCCGACCGGGCGAACCGGTCGAAGATGCGCTCCCGCGCCGAGGGCTCCACGCCGACGCCGGCGTCGGCCACCGAGATCACGATCTCGTCGCGCTCGCCGCGGGCAGAGAGCGCGATCCGGTCGTAGTCGTCGGTGTACTGGACCGCGTTCTCGAGCAGCGCGTCGAGGGCCGTGCGGAGCAGCATCTCGTCCGCGACGATCGTGACGTCCGCGACGTCGCCGAGCTGCCAGGCGCGCGGTGCGAGGTCGGCCCAGCGCATGAAGACGTCCTCGAGGAACTGGACGAGCGCGACCGGCTGCGCGGCGAGCGGGCGCTCGCCCTCGACCCGCGCCAGCAGCAGGAGCCGCTCGACGATCCGTTCGATCCGGCCGAGCTCGTCGAACGCGATGTCGAGCGGCCGCGGCCGATCCTGCAGGTCGAGCTCGAGCCGCTCGAGCTGCAGGCGGGCGATCGTAACGGGCGTCCGCAGCTCGTGCGACACGTCGTGCAGCAGCTGTTCCTCGAGCTCGAGGACGCGGGCCTGCTCGTCGGCGAGCGCGGCGGCTGTCTCGAGCGCCGTCTTGCGCCGCCGGGCGTGCCACACCATGGCGAGGAACATCGCCGACATCAGCGGCACCTCGAAGAGCTCGCCCCAGAGCTGGATGCCTTCGAATGCGTCGGCCATGATCGACGCGCCGGTGGCGACGATCACCGCGCCGAGCGCGAGGGAGGTGGCGGACGGCGACCACACCCGGAAGCCGTAGAGCAGCGTCAGCGTGATCCAGATGACGTGGAAGGGGATCGTCTCCCACGACGGCCACGCGACCATGGCGACGACGCAGCCGGCCGCCAGGGCGCCCCAGCCGACCTCGAGGGGGCTAGGCGATCGCAAGCCGGTAGCCGGCGTGGCGCACGGTCTCGATCGGCCACGAGGGCCCGAGCTTCTTGCGCAGCCGCCGCACGCAGACGTCGACGACGTTCGACCCCGGGTCGAACCCGTAGCCCCACACCTCCGACAGGAGACGCTCCCTGCTGATCACCTCGCCGACGTGGAAGACGAGGTGGTAGAGGAGGCGGAACTCACGGTCGGAGAGGTCGATCGCAAGGCCCTCGGCGACGGCCTGGCGGCGCGCGACGTCCAGCTCGAGCTCGCCGACCCGGATCGTCGTGGGCTCGACGTCGCGCCCGCGCCGGAGGTGGACGCGCACGCGCGCGACGAGCTCTTCGAAGGAGAACGGCTTTGCCAGGTAGTCGTTTGCGCCGAGCTCGAAGCCGCGGAGCTTCGTCGGCAGGTCGCCCCGCGCCGAGAGGATGAGGACGGGCACGTCGGCGCGCGCCCGGCGCAGCTCGGCCAGGAGGCGGAAGCCGTCCAGCCGCGGCAGCAGCAGGTCGAGGACGACGAGGTCGTACGGCTCGGCGAGGGCGAGCCGGAGCCCTTCGGCGCCGTCCGCCGCTCCGTCGACCACGAACCCCTCGGCCTGAAGCCCGTCGCGCAGGAACTCCAGGATCCGAGGCTCGTCCTCGATGACGAGCACCCTCATGCCGGCATTCCCCAGCGCGACGATAACGCGCAGGAAGCGCCGCGGCCAGCGCCCGACGGCCTGTGGATGACCCGCAGATGACGCGAAAATGACACTTCTGTCACAAACCTCCTCTGGAGCAACGTGGTGCGATAGACACGCGCCGTGTCAACGGGGCGCAGGTGGATCGCCGTCGGCGCGGGCGTCGCAGCCGCCGGCGTCCTGATCGGGATCTACATCGGCTTCCTCACCGGCGGCCCGACGCCCTACCGCGTTCCCGTCGCGCAGGGCGCGAGCGGGAAGGTCGTGCAGCTCGAGCTGATGACGGTCGCGGCGATCGGGCCGAAGCTGTCGCCGAACGCGAACTGGGTGTCCTATCTCGTCCGCGAGCACGGGGTCTGGCGCCGGAGCACCGTCTGGACGCTGCCCGCGCACGCGACCGTGCACGTGACGATCTACAACTTCGACGGGCGGAGCGGGCTGCGCAACCCGTTCCTCGCGCAGGCGCGCGGGGTCGATGGAGGGACGTTCCGGATCGATGGGGGCCCGCCGCAGACGACGATCAAGCCGGACGACGCCTCGCACACGTTCGCGATCCCGCAGCTCGGGGTGATCGTGCCGATCTACGGCGTCGCCGACGACGCGAAGGACCAGTGCGGCTTCGCGCCGTGCCCGATGTCGAACGCGCACGAGACGATCACGTTCACCTTCCACACGGGCAAGAAGGGCCACTACCGCTGGCAGTGCTTCGTGCCGTGCGCGGCCGGCTTCGTGTACGGCTTCGGCGGGCCGATGCAGACGATCGGCTACATGGACGGGTACGTCGATGTGGTCTAGGGGCTCGCACGGCCGCCGTCTCGCCGCCCTGACGGTGATCGGGACGGCGATCGTGCTGCCGCTCGTCGTCTTCGTGCTCGGCCCGAACATGCCGCCGGGGAAGGCGACGCAGGTCGCGGCCGGTCAGGTCGTCGACAACACGGTGCTGCTCGTCGTGATGACGCCGTTCACGGTCTTCATCCTCGTCTACCTCGGCTACGCGCTCGTCTGCTTCAGGGCGCCGAAGGGCGAGGCGGAGCTGCGCGACGGCCCGCCGCTGCGCGGCCACCTCCGCGCCCAGGTCGCCTGGCTCGTCACGACGACCGCCGCGGTGCTCTTCCTGGCGATCTTCGGCACTGCGGAGCTGCTCGCCGACAACGGGTCGGGGAGCGGCGGCGGGCCGAGCCCGGCCTGGAAGCCGGGCGGCACCGTGCTGCCGGTGCAGGTGATCGGCCAGCAGTGGGAGTTCACGTACCGCTACCCGACCTACGGCGGCGTCGAGACGGCCCAACTCGTGCTCCCGCAGGGCGTCGAGATCGCGTTTCACGTCACCTCGCTCGACGTCGTCCACTCGTTCTGGGCGTACGAGCTCGGCGTCAAGGCGGACGCGAATCCCGGCGTCGACAACATCGCCTACGTGAAGACGAAGAAGCTCGGGACGTTCCAGATCCGCTGCGCCGAGCTGTGCGGCCTCTGGCACGGCTACATGTTCGACACCGGCAAGATCGTGACCCGGTCGCAGTTCGCCGCCTGGATCGGCGCGCGCCGGCGGCAGTTCGCGCCGGTCGCGAAGTACCTGCCGCCGTACAGCACGACCTACGCCCCCGACCCGCCCTACCGCGCCGGATGAGACGCCCTCGCCTGATCGGGTTCAACCTGCTGACCGCGGTCGTGCTCGGCGTCGGCGGCTACTTCCTCGGCTGGTGGCTCGGCCGCCAGGTGACCGGCCCGAGCCTCGACTACTTCGGCGACACCGGCCAGAACGACGTCGCCCTCTTCGTCGCGTACTTCGTCGGCGTGGTCGGCTTTCTCGTGGGGCTCGGCTTCGCGAACTATCCCGTCCAGCGCATGCTCGGCCGGCCGCCGTCGCTGCGCGAGAAGGAGACGGAGGGAGTCGGACGGTACTTCGGCCTCTGCACCGACCACAAGGTCGTCGGCATCCAGTACCTGCTGGGGATCGGCGCGTTCATCTTCATCGGCGGGCTGAACGCGATGCTGATCCGCTTCGAGCTCCTGCGGCCCACGCATCTTGCCTGGAACGGCAACAACTACCTGACGCTCGTCGGCATCCACGGCACGATGATGATGGGGATGATGACGAGCGGGATCCTCGGCCCGTTCGCCAACTACCTCGTGCCGCTGATGATCGGCGCGCGCCGTATGGCGTTCCCGCGGATCGAGGCGCTCACGTTCTGGCTGCTGATGGCGGCGGGCACGATCCTGATGACGTCACTCGCCTTCGGCGGCTTCCCGACCGGGTGGACCGGCTACGCGCCGCTGGACGAGCAGGCGAACATGGGCATCGACGCGTACATCGCGTTCTTCGCGCTCGTCGGGCTGTCGATGACCCTGCTCGGGCTGAACATGCTCGCAACCGTGATCACCATGCGCGCGCCCGGCCTGACGTGGGGCAGGCTGCCGCTCTTCGTCTGGGGGACCGTGTCGACGAGCGTCCTGATGCTGCTCGCCGCCCCGGTGCTCATCTCGACGCTCTTCATGCTCGCCCTCGACCGCACCGCGCAGACGGGCTTCTTCAACAGCCAGGCCGGCGGCAGCCCGTACCTCTACGAGAACCTCTTCTGGATCTTCGGGCATCCCGAGGTGTACATCCTCGCGCTGCCCGGGATGGGGATCCTGCTCGAGATCCTGCCCGTGTTCGCACGCAAGCCCGTGTGGGGCTACCGCCTCGCCGTCACCGGCATGCTCGGGATCATGCTGCTCAGCTTCCTCGTCTGGCAGCACCACCTGTTCGTCAGCGGCATCAACGCCAACCTGCGGCCGTTCTACATGCTCTCGACCGAGCTGATCTCGCTGCCGACGGGATTCATCTTCGTGTGCGCGCTCGGCACGCTCTGGCAGGGGCGGATCCGCCTGACCGTGCCGATGCTGTTCGCGCTCGCGTGGATCTTCAACTTCCTCGTCGGCGGGCTCTCGGGCGTGTTCCTCTCCGACGTGCCGAGCGACACGACGACGCACGGCAGCTTCTTCTCGATGGCCCACTTCCACTACACGATCATGGGCGGGCTGATCTTCGCGTTCTTCGCGGGCATCTACTACTGGGTGCCGAAGATGACCGGCTTCCAGCTGAACGAGCGCCTCGGGAAGATCCACTTCTGGGTGATGTTCGTCGCCTTCAACTCGACGTTCGGGCCCCTGCTCGTGATCGGCTTCCTCGGCATGCCGCGCCGCGTCGTCACGTACGCCGGCTACCTCCAGGGGGCGAACGACTGGGTGTCGGTGTCCGCCTTCGTGCTCGGCGCCTCGATGCTCGTGTTCCTCGGCAACTTCGTGTGGTCGCTCGCGTTCGCGCGCGTCCCGGCCGGAGCCAACCCGTGGGGCTCGAAGTCGATCGAGTTCCAGCTTCCGTCGCCGGTGCCGGTACACGACTTCGACCGGATCCCGACGTTCGGCGCCGACCCGTACCCGTACGGCCAGGACGGCGCAGCCGCGGCCGCCGGGCAGCGCCCGATCGTCTCTCCGGCGAGGCCGACGCGATGAGCGAGCTTGCCAGCGACGCCACCGACTACTCGGTCGTCGAGCGCGAGCCGTCGGACGTGATCGCGGAGAACCTGAAGGCCGCTGCGCGGCTCTGGTCGAGCGCGACCGTGTTCTTCTTCTTCGCGTTCCTGTTCGCCTACTTCTACCTCCGCTCGCTCAACCAGGAGCACCTCTGGAAGCCGAAGGGCGTCCACCCGCCGCAGGGGCTCGGCGCCGCGATCGTCGCGTGCCTCGTCGCCGCCGCCGTCCTTCTGCACTGGGCGGCCGTCGACCAGCGATCCGACCGGAGGCCCGCATGGCGGCTGAAGGGCGCCCTCGCCCTCGCCCTCGGGCTCGCGGCGATCGTGCTCCAGGTCGTCGCGTGGACGCGCCTCGGCTTCGGCCCGACGGACGGCGGGTTCGCCTCGGTGTACGTCGGCTGGACGGGGCTCTCCCTGCTGTTCCTGCTCGCCACGCTCTACTGGCTCGAGACGACCCTCGCGGTGTCGTTCCGCTACCGGGCGCACAGCATGGCCGCACCCGTCCCCGTCGAGGCCGGCCACGCCGCGGGCGACGCCTACCGGGAAGGGCAGGACATCGAGGACCCGGTCGCCGTCAACGTCGCGGAGCTCGCCGGGCTGACGGAGTACTGGACGGTGCTGGCGGCGGTCGGCGTGATCAGCTGGATCGTCCTCTACCTCCTCTAGTGCGGCGTCTCCCAGCGTTTCACTCGAAACGGGCGTGGCATCGACGCCGCACGACCCCGGCCGCTCTGCGGCCGGCGGCCGCGAAGCGGCCGATTAGTGCGGCCTCCACGCAGCGCGCGTCTCCGGTCAGACGTTTCGAGAGGCCGCACTAGAGGTGGCGCTGCTTCGGCCCGACAACTGGCCCGTCGGCTGGCCGCTGGCGGCGCTCGCGGCCGCTGCCGCGCTCTACCACGCCGGCGGCCGCGCCCGCGAGACGCGGCCGTCCCTCAGCCGCAGCGCGTCGTTCTACGCCGGCATCGCCACGCTCGCGCTCGCGGTGGGCTCGCCGGTCGACGCGTACGCCGACCGTCTCTTCTTCGTCCACATGGTCCAGCACGTCCTGCTGACGATGGCGGCGCCGCCGCTGCTCCTGCTCGGCCGGCCGTGGCCGCGGCTCCTCCGCCCGTTTCCGCGCGGCGCGCGGCGCGCCGCCGTCGGCGGGCTGTTCCGCCTCGCGCGGGCGCGCCGCGGCGCGGAGTGGGCCGCCTCGCCGCTGCCCGCGTTCGTCCTCTTCAACGGGACCCTGCTCGGCTGGCACCTGCCCGCGCTCTACGACCTGACGTTGCGCTCGCAGGCCGCGCACGATCTCGAGCACGCTCTGTTCTTCGGCACCGCCCTGCTCTTCTGGCGCCACCTTGCACCGGCCGGACGGGCCAGGGCGCTTTCCGACCCGGCGCGGGCCGCCTACGGCGCGGGCGGGCTCGCCGCCGGCTTCGTGCTCGCCGTCGTGCTCGCGCTCGCGCCCGACGCCGTCTACAGCGCCTACGCGGGCCTGTCGAGCCGACCGCTCGGCCTCTCGGCGCTCGGCGACCAGCAGCTCGCCGCCGGGATCATGTGGGTGCCGGGCTCGGCGCCGGAGACGATCGCCGTGCTCGCCGCCTGCTACCGCTGGCTCGACCCGGGAGCGGCCCGGCGCCGGCCGCTCGACCTTCGACCGAGGGAGACCTGATGCTCGCGTCGTTCACGACCGCGTCCGTCCTGACGCTCGTGCTTCCGGCCGCGCTGCTCGTGCTCGTGCTCGCGTGCTGGCTCTGGCTCGCGCGGCGCGATCCGCTGTAGCGACTGCGCGTGCGAGCGCGTCGAGCGCGGACGGGAACGCATGCTCGGCGGCGGCGGCGTAGCCGATCACGATCCCGGCGCGCTCCTCCGCGCCGTGCGAGTAGCCGCCGGCGGCGAGGCCCTCGACGGCCACGCCGCGGGCGGCCGCCGCGTCGAGCACGGCCCGCTCCTCGTCGACCGTCGCGAGCGGCAGCAGCACGTTCAGCCCGGCCGCCGTGCCGCCGAGCCTGCGGGGCGCGAGCGCGGCGACGAGCGCGTCGCGCCGGCGGCGGTAGCGAAGGCGCATGCGGCGGACGTGCCGGTCGTACTCGCCGCTGCGCATGAGCTCGGCGAGCGCGAGCTGGTCGAGCACTCCCGGTTGCCAGTCGAGCAGCAGCTTCTGCTCGATCGTCTCGCGGACGAGCCCCGGCGGCACGACGAGCCAGCCGATGCGCACGCCGGGCGCGAGCGCCTTCGACGTCGTGCCCGCGTACACGACCTGCGCCGGGTCGAGACCCTGCAGCGAGACGAGCGGGGCGGCGTCGTAGCGGAACTCGCCGTCGTAGTCGTCCTCGACGACGATCGAGCCGGCGGCCCGCGCACGTTCGAGCACGAGCGCGCGCCGCGCGGGCGCGAGCGGCATGCCGAGCGGATGCTGGCGGTTCGGCGTCAGCACGACCAGACCCTGGCCGCCGAGCTCGTCGACCCGCGCGCCGTGCGCGTCGACCGGGAGAGGGTCGATCCGCAGGCCCGCCGCGGCGACGATCCGCCGGTGGTAGGCCATGCACGGCTCCTCCATCGCCGCGGCTCCGGCGCCGCGCGCGGCGGCGACCCTGGCGACGACGGCGAGCGCCTGGGTGAAGCCGGTGGTGACGACGATCTGGCCGGCCCCGAGCCGGAGCCCGCGTGCGCGGGCGAGGTAGCGCGCGAGCTCCGTGCGGAGACCCGGGTCGCCCTGCGGGTCGCCGAGCCCGACGGCGGAGAACGGCGCCGAGCGGAGCGCCCGCCGCAGCGCGCGCTGCCACGCCTCGCGCGGGAACGACGACGGGTCGGGACGGCCGGGCCGGAGGTCGTGGCGCGGCTCGCGCACGGGGCGGGCCGCCTCCGGCTCCGCCGGCGCGATCGCGCCGACGGTCGTCCCCGCGCCGCGCCGGCCGACGATCCAGCCGCCGGCGGCGAGGTGCGCGTACGCCTCCGCGACCACGCCGCGGGAGACGCCCAGGTCGCGGGCGAGGACGCGCGTCGAGGGGAGCCGCGTCCCCGCCGCGAGCCGCCCGTCGGCGATCGCGCCGCGCAGCGCGGCCTCGATGCCGTCCCGCAGCCCGGTGTCGCGGTCGAGCGCGAGGAACAGGTCGCCGCCGAAAGTGGACCCCTCGATTCGCTCTTGTTTGGCTCTGGCCACCGGTCCATTGTGCGGATACGGTCGTCGCATGACAACCACCGAGCACACCACCACCCGGCGCCGCCTCGAGTTCGCCCGCACGCTCCCGCGCGCCTACACGGCGCTGGACGACCTCTGGAGCGCCGCCGTCGACGGCCTCGAGCGCTCGCTCGTCGACCTCGTCTGCCTGCGCACCGCGCAGCTGAACGGCTGCCCCTACTGCCTCGACATGCACTCCAAGGACGCGCTCCACCACGGCGAGACCGGCGAGCGGCTGTTCCAGCTCGGCGCCTGGCGCGAGGCGGACTGCTTCACCGAGCGGGAGCGCGCGGCGCTCGCGCTCACCGACGCCGTCACGCTCGTCCGCGAGTCGCGCGTCGGCGACGAGACCTGGGCGGCCGCGGCGGCGGCGTTCGACGAGCCGGAGCTCGCCTCGCTGCTGGCTGCGATCATCTCCTCGAACTCGTGGAACCGACTGCTGATCTCGATCAGGGAGCCCGCCGGCAGCTACCGTCCGGACTGACGGCGGTCCTCCTGGCGCTGGCGGCGCTGCTCGTCGTCGCGATCGGCGCCGGCGTCCTGATCGTGCGCGCGACGTCGGCCAGGCCGGCGGCGCGCGTGCAGGCGCCGCCCGCGCCCGTCGGCCCCCAGGCGACGTGGGCGGCCGGGGCGCGCCCGGCGCCGGACTTCCGGCTCACCGACCAGGCCGGCCGGCCGGTGTCGATCGCGCGCTTCCGCGGCCGGCCGGTGATCGTCACGTTCATCGACCCGCTCTGCCGCAACCTCTGCCCGCTCGAAGCGCGGATCCTCGAGCGCGCGTGGTCGACGCTGCCGGCCGCGCAGCGCCCGGCGATCGTGTCGGTGAGCGTCAACCGGTGGGGGAACGCCCGCCGCTACCTCCTCCAGGACGACTCCAGGTGGGGCCTTCGCTCCGGGTGGACCTGGGCGGTCGGGCCCGGCGCCGCGCTCGCCCGCGTGTGGCGCTCCTACCAGATCGGGGTGCGCGACGTCCCGAAGACGATCGACGGCGTCACGGTGCACAACATCGAGCACACCGAGGCGTCCTACATCGTCGATACGAAGGGCGACGTGCGCGCGCTCCTGCTCTACCCGTTCACGGTCGCCGACGTCACGAGCGCCGTGACGCGCTACGGCGGCGCCTGAGCAGCAGGCGCGCGGCCCCGCCGGCGAGCAGCAGGGCGGCGACCGCCGCGGCGATGACGACGCGGTCGGTCGTGGTGCTGCTCGACGACGCCGGCGCGGCGACCGCCTGCAGGTGGACGCCCTGCGCGGCGGCGAGGCGCCGGACGGCGGCGGCGCCCGCCCGGGCGAGCCCGCCGGGCCCGGGCGGCACGGCGACCGACGCGACGATTGCCTGCCCGGGCGCCGCCCGGTGCCCGACCCAGTAGAAGCCGAGCCCGTCCGGCATGACGACGACCAGCCGGTCCTTGTGCACGAACGAGAGCTCCTTGGCGAGGAACTCCGCATAGCGCTTCGGCTGCTTCCACAGGACCGTCACCGCGCCGAGGTCGTACTGGCTCCCGATCACGGCGACGCGCACGCGGACGCCGGCGCGGAACGCGGCGTCGACCGTCTCGCCGAGCTGCTCCTGGTCCGCCTTCGGGATCTTCGTGTCGTACGGCAGGAAGATCCGCTGGCCGAGCAGGTAGTCGCTCGCCGGGTCGCCGTCGGCCCGCGCCGCGGGCGCCGCGCAGAGCGCGGCGGCGAGCGCGACGAGCAGCAGGCCTCTAGCCAAGCACCGACCTCGCGAGCAGCGCGGCGACGATCACCGCGGCGACGCCGCACCCGAAGGCGAGCCCGGCGAGGAACAGGCGCGTCTGGACCGTCATCCGCGGGCGGTGTCGACGAGGAGGACGGTGACCTGCCGCCCGCCGGGCGGCGTGACGTCGAAGGAGAGCGACCAGTGGCCGACCATCACGAGCGCCGGCTTCGCCGCGGCGTAGGTGCCGGGCGAGGTCTCGGTCAGCCTGTACGCCTGCCGGCCCATCTCCATGTCCAGCATCGCAAACGTCAGCACGACCTCCGCGCCCCGCACCGGCTTGCCGTCGTGCGTGACGTGCACCGCGAAGGTGTTCGGCATCGCGGCCCTGTTCGGTGCGACCTCGACCGCGAAGGTGTAGCCGCCCTTCTCGACGGTGCGCGCGATCCGGCCGGGGCCGACGTGCGCGCTCGCGCCGGCGAGCGCGGCGAGCGCCTTCGACGGCGGCGGCAGCGACGACAGCACCGCAGCCGCGAAGACCGCTGCTGCGACGAGCAGGCCCTCGCCGGCGACGAGCCGACGCAGCGCGACGGCCGCGCGCTCGCCCGTGGCGGGCCGCCGCAGCCGGCCCCGCGTGCGCAGCAGGTTCGCGGCGGCGAGGACGAGCGCGGCCGCCAGCAGGCCGATCTTCCAGAGCAGCGCCCGCCCGTACGAGGTCTGCCAGAGCGACGCGAGCGTCGGCAGGTGGATCACCGCCGCGCCCGTGCCCGAGCCGATCAGCACGAGCACCGACACGAGCGCCGCGTTCGAGAAGCGCGGCACGGTGGCCGCGAGGCAGGCGACCCGCGAGGCGGGCGGCGCGGAGCGCCAGAGCACGAGCAGACCGAGGAGGCCGCCGACCCACACCGAGCCCGCCGCGAGATGCGCCCAGTCGAGGACGAGCGAGAGGCCGCGCGGCGAGGTCTGTGCGGCGTGCCCGGCGAGGCCGGGCACGAGCAGCACCGCCGCCGCGGCCGCCGCGGCTCCCGCGGCCGCCACCAGCTCGGCGACCGACCGCCGCTCGCGCTCGGGGCGGTCGATGCGGATCGCAAAGGCGGCCGCCGCGGCGAAGAGCGCGAACGCGACCCAGAGGTCGAACATCCCGCGCCCGAACGCCGAGACGCGCACGAGCGGGACGAGGGCGCCGACCCGCCACCACGAGCGCAGCGCGAAGTCCGCCGTCGCGAGCAGCAGGTACACGGGCGCCGCCGCGAGGCCGACAGCCGCCGCGACCGCGAACGCGGCCGTCACGCCGCGCAGCGACGCGTCCGGGACGCGGCGCGCGACCGGCCGCGCCGTGGCGAGCCGGAGCACGGCGAGCCCGACCGCGCTCATGATCGAGAGGAACGTCAGCCAGCGCGCGGCCAGGAGCCTCGGCGTCGCGGCCGTCTCCGAGGTCGACGGGATGACGAACTGCGGCGCCGGCCCGGGGTTCGGGCCGACGGCGAAGGTGAACGCGCCGCGAACCGGATGGCCGTCGGCCGAGATCGCGCGCCAGTAGACGAGGTACCACCCCTCGCGCACGCGGTCGAGCGGCACGACGAGCGTGTTCGGGTCGGCGGCCGAGCGGCGCGGCGGCCCCGCGGTCTCCTGGCGGGCGGCCGCGTCGGTCACGGACACGACCGCGAAGCGCGGCTCGACCGCTTCGCTGTAGGTGAGCCGCAGCTCGGCCGGCGGCGTGTTCACGACCACGCTCGCCTGCGGCACGGTCCGCAGCAGCACCGCGTGCGCGGACGCGGCCGCCGGCAGCGCGAGCGCGCCTGCGGCTGCAAGCAGCGCGGCGAGCCGCGTTCTCACGCGAGCGAGCGCCCCTTGCCGGAGACGAGCGCGAGGCCGGCGAGCAGCAGCGCCGCGGCGGCGAGCGCGATCGCCACGACCGCGAGCGTGGAGCCGCCGCCGCCGCCGAACGAGGTGCGCGCCTCGATCGACGGCGACGGCGTGTCGGACGACTCCGGGCCGTTCCAGTCGACGACCGACCCGTCTGAGTAGGTCTGGCGGACGGAGAACGTGTACGTCCGCGCCGACGACGCGCTCGCGAGGAACGAGAAGACGGCGTCCTCGCCGGTCGGGACGCTGCCGCCTGTCCACGTCACCTTCTGCACGACGGCCGCTTCGCCGGAGCCTCTCGACCGCACCCTGCGCGTCCAGCCGGGCGACGGCTGGAACGAGTCGATCCCGAAGCCTGCGGGGACGGTCAGCTCGACCGACGTCGTCGCCGCGCCCTCCTTCTCGGTCGGCACCGCGAGCGTGTACAGCTCGAGCCTTCCGGCGAGGCCGACGGGCGGGGTCAGCTCCGCGTGTGCGAACGCGCTCGCCGGCAGGACGAGCGCGGCAGTGGCAACGGCAGCGGCAAGCGTCTTCACGTGTCTCTCCTTGGTCATGGCTTCACGACGAGGGTGAACGGGGCGGTCAGCACGCGGCCCGCGACCTTGCACTGCAGGAAGAGCCGCCACGTGCCGGGCGCGGGCACGAGCACGCCGATCGTCAGCTTCCCGGGCGTCGCCGAGCTGCCGGTGACCTTTGCGCCGCCGAGGACGCTCGTGCAGCCGGCGGCGCCCGGAGCGCAGACGTGCGTGTGGAAGTAGTCGAGCGAGCCGGCGCGGAAGAAGATCGCGTGCGCGAGCGCGCCGAACCACGGCTGGAACCTCGCCGGCCTGCCGTTCGGGCCGGTCACCTCCGCCTGCAGGAAGCCGGCCTGGATGGCGTGCAGCGCCGGCGTGCCGCGCAGCGTGATGCGGTAGCCGCCGGCGGCGGCCGTCGCGCGGTACGGCGGCAGCTTCACCGGGCGGTAGGCGCCCGCGACGCGCAGCGAGCCGAACAGCTGGAAGTTCCGCTGCGGCCCGTTCGTCTGCGGGTAGGCGTCGACGACGACCCGGTAGGGCCCGGGGTCGGCGAGCGAGACGACCGTGCTGATCGTGCCGTTCGCGGCGACCGGCGGGTGGACGTGCACGAGCGTCGCGAGGTCGCGCCGGACGATGATCAGGTGCACGCCGTTGTGCGGGCCGGCGCCGTGCCGGAACCGCGTGAGCGGCCTGCCGTCCGGCTGCCGGATCGTGAACGACACCCGGACCGGCCTGCCGGCCGGGACGGGCCGGGCCGGCGCGAAGCCGGCGAGCGAGTAGGTGCGCGCAGCCTGGATCGTCGGGAAGCCGCCGCCGGACGAGCCGCCGCAGCCAGCGGCGACGAGGGCGAGGAGCGGCAGCACGAGCAGGCGTCTGGTCATCCGTGTCCCTTCGGGAAGAGGTAGGTGGAGTGGGGGGCGAGGCGCGCGCCGAGCTCGACGACGATCTCCGCGTGACGGCGGAGCGGCACGCGGCGCGGGTCGCCGTGCACGAGCCTGCCGCCGACGAAGACGGCGACGCGCCCGCGGAACGAGAGCAGCGCCCGCGGGCCGAGGCGGCGGCCCCACACGCGGAACAGGTCGCCGAGCGTGTACGGCCGGCCGCGCCGCACGCGAAGGACGCCCGTGGGCTCCTCCGTCGCGACCGGGTAGCGGCACGACGGGCCGTTGCCGATGCCCTTCGGGACGACGACCACCCGCCGCTCGGCGAAGAGCTCGACGTGCACCGCGAACGTCCGCCCGCCGCGCCGGCAGGTGAGCGGGCCGAGCGGGCGGCCGGCGGCGACGGCAGCGCTGGCCGCCGCCGGCCGGTAGCGCGGCCCCGGGCCGACCGGCCACGGGTAGACGGGGCCGGTCCGCGTGCGGCCCGCCGCGAGGGCGGGTGCCACGAGCGCGATGCACACGACGAGCGGCGCGACCGAGCGCCTGGACAGGACGAACCTCCTTTGCGTTCGCGTTCGGCTACGGGGAGCGAAGCGGGCGCGGAGGAGCACGGCCCGCCGCGCGGCGGGCGAGCGGCCGGGCGGCCGCCGGCCGCGCCGCCGCCGGGCGAAGCACGGGGAGCGGCCGCAGCCGCAGCGCCCTCGGGCGCAGGCGCGCGGCGGCGGCGAGCACGGCTCGGCCGGCGCGGAGCGCCGCGACGACGAGAGCGGCGATGCACGCGGCCGCCGGCAGCGACCACAGGCCGCCGTCGCCGAACACGCCCGCGATGCCTCCCGGGTGGCCGGAGGCGAGCAGCTCCTCGAGCGCCTCCTGGACGGCGTAGATGGCGACGAGCGCCCCCGCCGTGGCCGCCCAGAGCGCGGCGAGCGGCAGCCGCGAGCGGCTGCCGGCGTCGCCGGTGGCGAGCGCGCGGGCGAGCCTGCGCAGGAAGAGCGTCGCGCCGATCCCGAGCGTCAGCGCCGCCCATGGGGCGAGCGAGTGCAGGTACGAGTGACCCTGCGCGGCGAGCTGTGCGTCGGCCTTCGCTCCGTAGGTCAGCGAGTAGCGGAGCTGATGCACGGCGAGGGCCGCCGCCGGCATGAGCAGCACACCGCTCCCATGCAGCCTCGAGCGGCTCTCCACCGTCGAAACGGTACATCGCTACAGTGGCCCGCGTTGGTGGCCAGGTCTCTCGCCTGCGTGCTCCTGGCGGCGCTCGTCGCCGCCGCGGCTTCCGCCGCGGCCGCCGCGCCGCACAGCGCGGGCGTCGTTCCGCGCGCGCCACGGGCGGCCGCCGCCCGCCTCGTCGCCGCGGCCGCCGTGCCGGCGAAGGCCCAGGCCGCCTGCGGCACGAACGGCCTCGTCTGCACCCAGGTCGTCGTCCCCCTCGACCGCACCGGCGTCGTGCCGGGGACGATCACGTTCCACGTCGAGGAGCTGCCGGCGGTCGGCACGCCGGTCGGCACGGTGTTCCTGATCGCCGGCGGCCCCGGCCAGGGCTCCGCGCACGTCTTCGGGCTCGGCGACCCGGCCGCCGACAGCCTGTACCGCTTCCTCTTCCCGGGCTACAACCTCGTCGCCTACGACGACCGCGGCACCGGCGCGTCGGGGCTGATCGACTGCCCGGCGCTGCAGGTCGCGGTCGCGGCGGACGCACAGCGCACGGCCGCCGCCGCGTGCGGCGCGTCGCTCGGCGCGTCCGCGCCCTTCTACAGCACCGCCGACCACGCGGAGGACCTCGAGGCCGTCCGGCAGGCGCTCGGCGTCGACCAGATCGCGCTGTACGGCGTCTCGTACGGCACGAAGCTCGCGATGGCCTACGCGCTCGCGCATCCCGACCACGTGAGCCGCCTGCTGCTCGACTCGGTCCTGCCGGCCGACCTGCAGGACAGCTACGGCGACGAGGTGCTGCGCTCGCTGCCGACGACTCTGCAGACGCTGTGCGCGCCGGGCAGGTGCAACGGCTCGGCGCTCGTCTCCGACCTCGCCGCGCTCGCGAATCGCTATGCGGCGAAGCCGCTCGTCGGCAAGGTCGCGCTCGCAAGCGGGCGATCCCGGTCCGAGCGCGTCGACGGGCTCGAGCTCCTCTCGGTGGTGCTCGACGCCGACCTCAACCCCGGCCTCGCGGCCGAGCTGCCGGGCACGCTCCACGCCGCCCGCTCCGGCAACACGCAGCCGCTGCTGCGCCTCGCGCTGCTCCACGACGCGACCTCGCAGGAGTCGTCGTCCGACCTGAGCTTCGGCCTCTACGCCGCCACGGTCTGCCGGGACGGCCCGTTCCCCTGGCAGCCCGACACGCCGATCCCCGACCGCAGCGCGATCCTGAAGGCCGCGATCGCCGCCCTGCCGCCGGGGACGTTCGGGCCGTTCGGCGCGTGGTCGGCCGGGTTCGGCAACGCCGACTTCTGCCTCGGCTGGCCTGCGCCGGCCGGCGGCGCCGCGCTCGGCGCCGGCCCGCTTCCGAACGTCCCGATGCTCGCCGTCAGCGGCGGCTTCGACATGCGCACGCCGACTGCCGGGGCGGCGTCGGTGGTCGCGCGCTTTCCCCAGGGGCACCTGCTCGTCGTCCCCGGCGTGGGGCACAGCACGGTGACCGCCGACCCGTCGGGCTGCGCCGCGGACGCCGTGCACGCGTGGGTGCTCGGGCAGGCGGTCCCGTCCACCTGCCCGCGGCGTCCGCCGCTCGTGCTTCCGCTCGCCGCTCTGCCGCCGCCCGGCCCGGCGGCGCCGAAGCGGCCGGCAGCGCCGCGCGCCACCCTCGCCGCCGCGAAGGCCACGCTGCAGGAGGCGCAGGCGGTGTGGCTGATGACGAGCGGCCTCGGCGGCGGCACGACCGTCCTGCCCGGCGTCTTCGGCGGGAAGCTCGTCGCCGGCGTCAAGACGATCCGGCTCGTCGGCTACGCGGACGCGCACGGGATCGCCCTCACCGGCACGCTCCAGCTGAAGCGGCTGGGGCCGCCGTTCTCGTTCCAGGGCACGATCACCGTCGGCGGCCCCGGGGCTGCGCACGGCCTGCTCGGCGTGACGGGCGCGAGCGCCCGCGGCACGCTCGGCGGCACCCAGGTCGGGTGAGCGGCCGGCGGGGCGCGGGCTCGCCGCGCCCCGCCCCGCGGCTCGTCAGTGGATCTTCGCGGTGAAGCTCTTCGTGAGCTTGGCGCCCTGCACGACCACCGTGATCTGGCCGTAGAGCGTCTTGCCCTTGGCCGTCTTCGGCAGGCGCCAGAAGCAGCTCGCGACGCCGTTTGCGAGCGAGTGGGTCGCGCGCAGCTTGACACCGCGGACGACCCCGCTGCACGTGATCGTCGCGCCCTTGATCGGGCCGTTCGTGTCGCTCTCGGTCGCGGCGATGCTCGCGGTGAAGCGCGCACCCGACCGGGCCGGGCTCGGAGAGGTCGTGAACGCCGTCTGGTGCAGCGTCAGCTTGGTCAGCACGTTGTAGGCGAAGAATCCGTGTCCCGGGTCGGGCGCGATGTCGGTCTTCGCGTTCGTGAAGTCGGCGTTGCCGCTCGCGTCCGTCGTGATCCCGGAGTCGACCTCGACGATGAACCCGAACGCCTTCACCCCGCCCAGGTCGGCGTCGCTCACGTGGAAGGTCGCGCCGGTCGCGTCGTAGGTGTAGGTGAGCGACGACTGCGACTGGGCGGCGGCGAACGTCGTGCCGTTCCACTGGAAGAGGAAGACGCTGCCGGGCGTCAGCTGGATGATCGCGTCGGTGCCGAGCAGGCTGGGGTCGCCGGTCGACGCGTTCTGGTCGGTGTTCAGGTAGACGAACACCGCCATGTCGGAGGTGAGCGCCGGGCGGTTCGCGATGTTCACCTTGAAGACGATGTTGCCGGCGTCGTCGTTCGAGACGGCGACGCTCGTGATGTCGGGCGAGGCGGCGGTGGTGTCCTCGCCGGTCGAGTCGGGGTAGTTCTGCGAGTTGCTCGCGGCCTGCGACGCGCCCCCGAGCGCGACGGCGGGGAGGGCGGCGAGCGCCGCCCCGAGTGCGATCAACACGAGCCAGCGTCCAGCCCTCACGTACGACCTCGATTCTCTCGGAGTTGCGCCTGCGGGCAATGTAGTACGAGTCCTTGCCAAAAGACGGTTTTCCGTGTAACTTCATTTTGTATAGTCTTGCGCGGACTGATGACGGCCACGGTCTCTCAGAGCGATCGCGTCTCGACGGCGGAGCTGCGGGCGCGGCTCGGCGAGCCGGGGTTGTGCGTCGTCGACGCGCGCCCGTTGCCGGCCTTCAACGGCTGGCGCGTGGAGGGCGATGCGCGCGGCGGGCACGTGCCGGGTGCGGTCGCGTTCCCGGCCGGCTGGCTGTCCCGGCTCGACGACGCCGAGCTGCGCGTGCTCCTGCAGAGCAAAGGCATCAGCACGAGCGGCGAGGTGGTCGTCTACGGCGGCCGCGACGCGGCCGCGCTCTTCCGGAGCCGCGTCGCCGAGCACACGCGCGTGCCGGTGCGCGTCTACGACGCGGGCTACACGGAATGGTGCGAAGACCCGGCCGCGCCCGTCGAGCGGCTCGCGCGCCACACGCAGCTCGTGCATCCGGCCTGGCTCGCCGAGCTCCTCGCCGGCGGCACGCCCGAAGCCGCGCCGACCGGGAAGACGCTTCTGCTCCACGTCAACTTCGGCGCGCCGGAGGAGTACGCGGACAGTCATCTGCCCGGTGCGATCTACCTCGACACCAACGTGCTCGAGAGCCCGAGCGACTGGAACCGCCGCCCGCCCGAGGACCTCGACGCGGCGCTCCGCATGCTCGGCGTCACGACCGAGACGTGCGTGATCCTGTACGGCCGCGACACCGAGGGCGGCGCGAACGAGAAGTGGCCGGGCCGGCGGGCCGGGCAGATCGCGGCGACGCGCGCGGCGCTGATCCTCTCGTACTGCGGGGTGCGCGACGTGCGCGTGCTCGACGGCGGCTACGACGCGTGGGTGCAGGCCGGCGGCGCGCTCGAGACCGTCGCTCGCATGCCCGCGTCCGTGCCGGCGTTCGGCGCCTCGATCCCGCAGCGCCCGGAGCTGATCGTCGACATCGACGATGCGAAGCGCATCCTCGCCGACCGCGAAGGCGCCGCGCTCGTCAGCGTCCGGACGTGGCGGGAGCAGATCGGCGAGACGAGCGGCTACAACTACATCGGCGCGGCCGGGCGCATCGCGGGAGACGTGTGGGGCAACTGCGGCACCGACGCCTACCACATGCAGCACTACCGCAACATCGACAACACGATGCGCCCGTACCCGGAGATCGCCGCGAACTGGGCCGACGCCGGGATCACGGCCGACAAGTGGGTCGCGTTCTACTGCGGCACCGGCTGGCGGGCGAGCGAGACGTGGTTCTACGCCCACCTCCAGGGCTGGCCGCGGATCGCCGTCTACGACGGCGGCTGGTGGGAGTGGAGCCGCGACCCGGCCTCGAACCCGGTCGAGGTGGGCGAGCCGGCGTAGCGGTCACCCGCGGACGGCGAACAGCCCGGCGACGCCGAGCGCGAACACGGTCAGCGCGAGGAGCGAGTCCGGGCCGAGCCGGAAGCGGCAGCTCGCCGGACGGCCGATCACGCCGAAGCCGTACACGGCGGTGAGCGCGATCCCGAGCGCTCCGAGCCAGGCGTTGGTGGCGCCCGCGTGGGGCAGCACCGGCCTGCCGGCGACCAGGTCGGCGAGCAGGAAGAGGCAGACCTGGAAGGCGTTGCCGCCGAAGATGTCACCGATCGCGAGCGCGTGGTCGCCCAGCTTGACCGCGGCGATGCCGGAGCTGACCTCGGGGAGCGCGGTCGCGGCCGCGAGCACGGTCGCGCCGAAGATGACGCCGTTGATCCCGGCATGGCTCGCGAGCGCGTTGCCCGTCTCCTCGAGCGCGACGCCCGCCGCGAGCGTGACGGCGCAGGCGCCGCCGAAGACGAGCGCGACGCGGGCGGTCGACCGGCCGGCGAACGGGTGGGTCTGCTGCTCGTGCGGCTCGCGCCGATGGCGGCGGCCGGGCCTCGAGCCGGGCATCTCGACCTGCCAGCGCGGCGACTTGCGCGACCGGTTGATGACGTGGATGCCGACCCCCCAGACGGCGACGATCGCAAGCGACGCGGGGCTGACGACGCCGCCGATCGCGACGGACGGTTTCAGCAGCGCGCCCATCTCGACGCCCGAGACGACGATCACGACGAGCAGCCCCTCGAGGACGGGGGTGAGCGCGCCGACGAGGTAGGTCAGCGGACGCGCCGGCCCGACCGCGACGTCGCAGACGAGCAGCACCATCGTCTGCACCGCGATGCCGCCGATCAGGTTTCCGGCCGCGAGGCCGAGGTTTCCCTGCGCCGCAGCCGAGACGGTGATCGCGACCTCGGGCAGGCTGCCCGCGACGGCGAGCAGGAGCAGGCCGCCGAGCTCCTCGCCGAGCCCGAGCCGCGCGTCGAGGGCGTCGGTCGTCCGGGAGAGCGCGACGCCGGCGACCCACGTCGCGGCGGCGCCGGCCGCGAAGACGAGCAGCAGGAGCGGCGTCGAGAGCGAGCCCACGCGTCAGACGATCCGCCCTGGGCCGGACGGAGCGGGGGCGATGTGGGCGCGGGAGCCGTCGTCTCTGCGGGTTGACGGCTCCCGCGCCCGGGGGAGCCGGCGGCGCCGGCGGGAAGGTGCGGCGCAGCCTGCGGGGTCGTTCGCCCGAACATACGGCGCCGGCGCGTCGCCGGATTCCCCGCCCGCCGGGGGCCGCTCCTGCGTTCAGGGGGAGGCGGCGGGCGGCTGCGCCATCGCCGCCTGGAGGGCGAGCAGCGGCCCGGTCGGGATCCTGATCAGCCCGCGGGTCGGTCGATCCAGGTCGAAGGTGACGAGCAGGAGGGCGGCGACGAGGACGCCGGCGAGGATGCTCGTCACCTGTCCGCGGCCGAGGACGGACGTGGAGAGGGTGAGGGTTGCGAGCCCGATCGCGGCGGCGACCAGCTCGAGCGCCAGCACCGCCGCGGGGACGCGGTTGTTGAGCGCGGACAGGCGGGTCGTCTGCTGGTCGATCATCGCGTTGAGGCTGTCGACGTAGAGGCGCGGCGCGCTCGCGGCCGGCGCGGCGGCGAGCGACCGGCCGGCGAGGCGCCAGAGGCGGCGCTGGACGGCCGCCTGCCGGCCGGCCGTGTCTCTCATCGCGGCGCTGTTCGGCACCTCGTGCGAGATCTGCAGGGCGAGGCCGGCATACCGGCGCAGAAGGGCGAGCGAGGCGCCCCGCTCGGGCTCGGCGAGCGTCTGCGCGCGCAGGTACGTCGTCCCGATCGTGTTCGCGTCGTCGACGACGGCGGCGCGCCGGTTCTCGTAGCGGCCGACCGCGAGCGTGAGCGCGAACGCGAGGATGAGGCCGACCACGCCGACGACGGTGCCGTGGACGATGCCGAGCGGCTCGCGCAAGCTCGCCGCGCGCGACCGCAGCCGTCTCCCCGCGATCGCGCCGAGAAGCGAGGCGGCGGCAAGCACGCCCGCGAGGACGAGCGCGAGCGCCCAGTCGGCGAGCGTGAAGAACACCGGGACGGATCTTGACGGCGGCTCCGGCCGTCGCCGCGGGCCGTGAGTCTGCCGCCGGACGCGGCTTGTATCGTTGCGGTGCGTGTTTCGCCGTGCCGCCACCGCGGGCGTCGCGCTCCTCGCCGTCGCCGGGTGCGGCGGCGGCCGCCACGCGGCTGCCCCGGCGCAGCCGACGACGACGGCCGGCGGGGCCATCCCGACCGCTTCGGCCCCTCGGGCACGCGTCGACGTCTACCTGCTGCAGGGTGAGGGGCTGAAGCTCGTGCGGCGGCTGCTCGGCGCCCGGACGGTCACTGCGGCGGTGACGGCGCTGCTCGCGGGGCCGACCGCGGCGGAGGCGAAGCTGGACGTGAGGAGCCAGATCCCGGAGGGGACCCGGCTGCGCGGCGTGTCGGTTCGCGGCGGGGTCGCGACCGTCGATCTGACGCGGCCGTTCGTCGAGGGCACGGAGAAGGCGTCGCTCGTCGCGCGGCTCGCCCAGCTCGTGTGGACGGCGACCGCGGTTCCGAACGTGACGGGCGTCCGCGTCCGGATCGACGGGCGGCAGGCGAGCTCGCTCGGGCAGGGCGTCTCGGTCGCCAGGACGCTCACGCGGGCCAACGTCGACCCGCCGCGGCCGGAGCTGCTGCCGCCGACGACCGTCGTGCCCGACGAGACCGGGCCCGGATCGGCCGGCGGGGAGAGCACGACGTGGATCCAGCGGCGGCTGGTCGCGCTCGGGTATCTGCCGAGCTCGGCCGTCACCGGTCATCTCGGGCCGTTCACCCGCAGCGCGGTGCTGGCGTTCCAGGGTTGGGAGAAGCTCGCCCGCGACGCCGTCCCCGGCCCTCGGACGGTCGCCCGTCTCCGGACGGCGACCGCCCCGAAGCCGTCGCCGGGAACCGGCAAGCGCATCGAGGTGCACCTGAGCTCCCAGGTCGCGCTGCTCGTGAACGGCGACCGGCTCGTGCGGGCGATCAAGGTCAGCACGGGCAAGCCCGGCTTCGAGACGCCGACCGGCAGCTACACGATCTACCGCAAGCATCTGAAGGACTGGTCGTATCCCTACAGCGTGTGGCTGCCGCACGCGAGCTACTTCGTCGGCGGCGTCGCCTTCCACGAGTCGCCCGACGTGCCGGCCTCTCCGGCCTCGCACGGGTGCGTCCGGGTCCCGCGCGACGACGCGCCGCTCGTCTACGAGTTCGCCACCCTCGATCTGCCGGTCAGAGTTCTCAGGTAGCCGTCGTGCGGCCGAGGGCGCTCCTGCACGCTCTGCTCCGGCTCGCGTTCGCGATGCTCGCGGTCGTCGCGATCACCTACCAGCTTGCGAGGCTGCAGGGGCACCCGGGGTTCAACCCGGGCAACTTCTTCAGCTTCTTCACCATCCAGTCGAACATCCTGGCGGCGGCGATGCTCGCCGTTGCGGCGCTCGTCAGGCGCGGAGAACGGACGCCGCTGCTCGAAGCCGCCCGCGGAGCGGCTGCGTTCTACATCGCGATCACCGGCGTCGTCTTCGCGGTCTTCCTCTCGGGTCTGCAGGAGCAGCTCGACACGCACAACGAGTTCGTGAACAGCGTGCTCCACTACGTCATCCCGGCGGTCGTCGTCGCCGACTGGCTGCTCGATCCGCCGCGAAGCCGCCTCGGGTCGAGGACGGCGCTCCTGTGGCTCGGCTACCCCGTCGCCTGGTTCGCCTACACGCTCGCTCGGGGGAGCGCCGAGCACTGGTACCCGTATCCGTTCGTCGACGTCTCCGAGCACGGCTACGCCGGCGTGGCGGCGCGCGGCGTCGCCTTCCTCGCCGCGTTCGCGGCCGGCGCCGTCGCCTTCGCCGCGCTCGGCGAGCGCCTGCGGCGGCGTGCGCTCCGCTGCTGACCGCCGGACGGCGTTCTCGTGCCGAGCGGTTCCGCCGAGGCGCCTGGACGAGCGTGGATATCTAAGATATCCTGGGCCGATGGCCAAGGTGCTCGTGTCGCTGAACGATGCGCTCCTTCGGCGAGTCGACCGAATCGCAAAGTCCCGCGGCCTCTCGAGAAGCGGATACCTCGCCGAGCTCGCCGAGCGGGACGCTGCACGTTCGGAGGGCCCCGGGACCTCCCCCGCCGCGAGGCGCGCGCTCGCCAGGCTTGACACCCTTTTCGAGAACGGGCCTTCCGAAGACTCGACCGACGCGATCCGCGCAGAGCGCGACGCGCGGTGACCGAGGTCGTTCTCGACGCCTCTGTCGTCATCAAGTGGTTTCGCTCCGAGGGCGAGCGGCATGTCGATGACGCTCGAGCGCTTCGGCGCTCGTTCGAGGCGGGGAAACTGATTGTCTTCACGCCGCCCCTACTACGACTCGAGATCGTCAACGTCGCAGGCCGCCGCTGGCGCTGGGAGGAGGCGGCGCTCGTCGATCTCGCCGCCTCACTCGACGAGCTCGGCTTCGAGCGCACCGAGCCCGACCTGACGCGCGTCGCCCACTGGACAGCCCAGGGTCTCACCGCTTACGACAGCGCCTACGTCGCCGTCGCCGAGGCGACCGGCACGCGGCTCGTCACCGACGACGACCTGATCGTCGAGATCGCCAAGGAGATCGCCCAGCCACTCGCCGGCGCCGAAAGCTGACCCGTCGCGGTTTGCGCAGTGTCGCTGATGGGCGGAGCCAGACATTGCGCAAACCAGGCCCTGTTGAGCGCCTCGCCGCTCGCGCTGGTATAGGCGTGCCAAGGGAGGCGCCGGGGGTAAGGACCCCAGATGTCTGCTCATTGACCGGCGCGCAGCAGCCTGACCGGGCTGCGATCAAGGCGCCGAGGGCGCCGTGCGCCCATCAGCCGTTATCAGGACGAGAGCAGCACAATCCGCCGGGGATTCTCGTGCCGCGAGCATAGGATTCGGGCGGTGGCGGCGTCGGTGGCCGAGCTTCTCCGTGCTCCCGGGCTGGAGCGTGTCCGCCTCGTGGCCGGACCGGGTGACGCGGGGCCGCTCTCGAGCGCCGTCGTCTTCGAGGAGCCGGTCCGTGTCAGCGAGGCGCCGGCCGGGGCCGTCTGCCTGCTGACGCGTGCGGCCTCGCGGCTCGAGGGCTACCAGCTCGACATGTGCCTGCGGGCGGCTGTCTCGGCCGACGTCGCCGCGCTCGCCCTTTTCGGGATCGGCGAGCGGCAGCCGCTCTCCGCCAAGCTGATCGCCGACCGCAGCGGCATCGCGCTCCTCGCGGTCCCTCCCGAGCTCGACCCGGGCTCGTTCTGCGTCGCGGCGCAGCGAGCCATCGACGGCGACTCCTCGCTCGCGCTCGCCCGGCTCGAGCAGCTGCGGACGGAACTGGCCGAGCTCGCCGGCGATGCCGGGATCGACGAGGTCGTCGCGCTCGCGTCCCGGCTGCTCCACGCGAAGATCGAGCTGCGGCCCGCGGACGGCACGACGAGCGGGCTCGCCCCCGGGGTCGTCGCGGCCGGCGGGCGGCCGCTGCACGAGGTCCGGGTCGACGGAACGTGGGGGGCGCTCGCGGCGGCGCTCTGCGCCGACGTCGCATCACGCCGCGTCGAGGCGGTCCGGCGGACCGAGGAGGCGCCGATCCGCTCGCGGGCAGGCGTCCTCGCCGAGCTGCTCCTCGACGCCCGCGGCGGCACGGGCACGGTGGTGGAGCGCGCGCGCGAGCTCGGCCTCCCGGTCGACGGCTGGCACGTGGCGGCCCAGATCGAGATCGGCCCTGACGGCGATCCGGCCCTGGCGGACCCGATCGCATCGCACGCGCTCCGGGAGGAGGCCTTCCACCTCGCGCTGCGGTCGGCGCGGGCGCTCGGGCCGGGGAGCTGGTCGGGAGCCCAGCTTCGCTCGGCCGCCATCCTCGTCTGCACGCGGCGCTCCGATCCGGGTGTGCGCGCGACGGCGGAGCTCGTCCGCGTGCTCGAGCGCGTCGTCCGCCGCCTCCGCGACCGCTGGCCCGAGCTGACCTTCGCGACCGGCGTCGGCGGCCCGCACGAGGGGGTCGAGGGGATCCACGCGACGGCGGCCGAGGCGGCGGCCGCGGCGTCGCTCGCCGGCGGCCGGGCCGGCGGCGAGGTCGTCGGGTTCGACGCCGGCGGGCTGCGGCGCATGCTGGTCGTCTGGAGCGGCTCCGAGCCGGCGCGCAAGGCGATCGACGACCTGCTCGCGCCGCTCGACAGCCTCGGGGGCGCGAAGACGGAGGCCGCGATCCGGACGCTCGCCGCGTACCTCGCCGAGCAGGGCTCGCTCGTGCGCGCCGGCAAGCGCCTGCACCTGCACCGAAACGCCGTCGCCTACCGGATCCGGCGGATCGCGGCGCTGCTCGAGGCGAACCTCGACGACCCCGACGACCGGTTCGCGCTCGAGCTCGCCTGCCGCGCGCGGCTGCTGGCCGGCTCCGCGGCGCCAGGAGGCTGAGGTCGTTGGTCTCAGAGCACAAGACCGCGTCGTGTTTCGTGCGATAAGCCGACGACAGTCCCCGCGCCTCGCGGGACAATCGACGCGTGCCCCGGACTGACGACGATGCACCCGGGAGCGTGCGCGAGCGCACCCTCGCAGCGGCCGAGCTCTCGGATCTGGCCGTCGGCTGCGCCGTGCTCGGCGCCGGCGGAGGCGGTGATCCGCGCACCGGCCTGCTGATGGCGCTCCAGGCGCTCGAGGAGCACGGGCCCGCCCGGCTCGTCTCCTTCGACGACCTGCCGGCCGACGGGATCGTCATGCCCTGCGGCGGGGTCGGCGCGCCCACCGTGTCGATCGAGAAGTTCGGCAACGGCGGCGAGGGGCGGCGGCTCCGCGACCGGGTGGAGCAGCTCTACGGGCGCCCGGTGGTCGCGCTGATGGCCGCGGAGATCGGCGGCTCGAACGGCCTCGTGCCGATCGTCTGGGCGTCCGAGCTCGGCGTGCCCGTGCTCGACGCCGACGGAATGGGCAGGGCGTTCCCGGAGATGCAGCAGGTGTCGATGTACGTGGCCGGGATCTCGCCCAACCCGTGCGTGCTCACCGACGAGCGGGGCAACACCCTCGTCATCGAGACGATCGGCGGCCGCTGGATCGAGCGGGTCGTGCGTGCGGTCGCCGTCGAGTTCGGCGCGCGGGCCTCCACCACCGAGTTCCTGCTCACCGTCGAGGAGGCCCGCGAGGCCACCGTGCCGGGAACCGTGACGCTCGCGATGCGGATCGGCGAGCTGCTCCGCACCGCGGAGGCGGATCCTGTCGGCGAGCTTCTCGCCGAGCTCGGCGGCTTCCGGCTCGTGCAGGGGAAGATCGTGGACGTCGAACGGCGGACGACCGGCGGCTTCGCGCGCGGCTCCGCGCTGGTCGAGGGCCTCGGCGACGACGCCGGCCGCTCGCTGCGGCTCGAGATCCAGAACGAGAACCTGGTCGCGCTCGAAGACGGCCGTGTCCTCGCGTCGGTCCCGGACATCATCACCGTCCTCGACGACGAGTCGGGTGCGGCGATCACCACCGAGCGGCTCCGCTACGGCCAGCGCGTCAGCGTCATCTCGCTCCCCTGCCACCAGATCTGGCGGAGCGAGAACGGCATCGCGACGGCGGGGCCGCGCACGTTCGGCTACGAGTTCGACTACCGGCCCGTGGAGGAGCTGCATGCCGCGGGCGCTTGACCTGCGCCTCGGCATCGACGTCGGCGGCACGAACACCGACGCCGTGCTGCTCGACCGGGAAGGCGGCCTGCTCGCGAAGGCGAAGGCCGCCACGACCCCCGACGTCACGACCGGGATCGTCAGGGCGCTCGACCGCGTGCTCGCCGCGACCGAAGAGAGCCGGGCGCGCGTGCACCACGTCATGTTCGGCACGACACACGCGACGAACGCGGTTCTGCAGCGGCGCAAGCTGCGGCGCGTCGCGGTCGTGCGGCTCGGCGGGCCGGCCACGTACTCGATCAGGCCGCTCTTCGGCTGGCCGGACGACCTGCGCGAGTGCGTCTCGGCGGGAGAGGCGATCGTCGACGGAGGCTCGGAGTTCGACGGCCGCGAGATCATGCCGCTCGACGACGAGGCCCTGACGCGCTTCCTCGCCTCGCTGGCCGGGGAGGTCGAGGGGGTCGCGATCACGAGCGTGTTCGCATCGGTGTCCGCGGAGCACGAGCTGCGGGCGGCCGAGGTCGTCCGCTCGACCCTCGGCTCCGAGATCGAGATCTCGCTCAGCCACGAGATCGGCACGGTGGGATTGCTCGAGCGCGAGAACGCGACCGTCCTGAACGCGGCGCTCACCGGCGTCGTCCACGAAGTCACGGCGGCGCTCGAGTCGGCGCTCGCCTCGCGCGAGCTCGACGCGCTCGTCTTCTTCGCCCAGAACGACGGCACGCTCATGGCCCAGGAGCAGGCGATCCGCTTCCCGGTGCTGACGATCGGCAGCGGTCCCGCGAACTCGATCCGCGGCGCCGCCTACCTGACCGGGATCCGCGACGCGATCGTCGTCGACGTCGGCGGCACCTCGACCGACGTCGGCGTGCTCGCCAACGGCTTCCCGCGCGAGTCGAGCGCCCCCGTCGAGATTGGCGGGATCAGGACGAACTTCCGCATGCCCGATCTCGTCTCGCTCGCGCTCGGCGGCGGCAGCGTGATCCGCGCGACGGACGGCGGCCGCGTCTCCGTCGGGCCCGAGAGCGTCGGCTTCGAGCTCGAGCAGCGCGCGCTCGTCTTCGGCGGCGACACGCCGACTCTGACCGACGCCGCCGTCGCGGCGGGCCGTGCGGACGTGGGGCGGGGGAGCGCGGCCGCCTCCGGCAACGGGCTCCTCGGCCCGGCCCTCGAGTGGGCGGACGCCGCGCTCGCCGACGCGATCGACCGGGTCAAGCTCTCCCGCGCCGCCAGGCCGCTGATCGTCGTCGGCGGCGGAAGCGTCCTCGTCCCCGACGAGCTGCCCGGCGCGAGCGACGTGCACCGCCCCGACCACTTCGACGTCGCGAATGCGATCGGCGCCGCGATCGCCATGGTGAGCGGCCAGGTCGACCGCATCTTCGACATCGGGCCCGGCGGCAGGCAGGCAATGCTCGACGAAGCCCGCGGGCTCGCAACCGAGCATGCGATCCGCGCGGGCGCCAACCCGCGCAGTGTCGAGATCGTCGAGCTCGAGGAGCTGCCGCTCGCGTACCTCAACAACCCCGCCGTGCGCGTCCGGGCCAAGGCAGCCGGACCGCTCGACTCCGGATGACCCGTCGACCGACCACGAAGGAGCGCCCCATGCGTCTCGCCCGCCTGACAGCTCTGGCGGCCTGCGCCGCCGTCGTCCTCTCCGCGCTGGCTGCGAGCTCGGTCACCGCAGCCGGGACCCCCCAGACGTTCGCGTACGTCACGCCGACCCAGGTGATGATCGGCTGGGACCCCTCCAGCAGCTACTCGAACGAGATCATCGCGATGAGCGACATGTACGAAACGCTCACCCACTACAACCCGGCGACGAAGAAGGCCGAGCCCGACCTCGCGCAGAGCTTCAAGTCGAACAAGGCCGCCACCGTGTGGACGTTCACCCTCCGCCACGGGGTGACCTTCCACACCGGCCGGCCCCTGACCGCGCAGGCGGCGAAGGCGGCGATCGAGCGGACGATCCAGCTCAAGCAGGGCGCCGCCTACATCTGGGACCCGGTCAAGTCGATCTCGGCCCCGAGCACCTACACGCTCGTCTTCCACCTCAAGTATCCGGCGCCGCTCGACCTGAACGCGTCGGCCGACTACGCGGCGTACATCTTCGACACGAAGGCGGCGCCGGCGGGCACGAGCCTGGCGGCCTGGTTCGCGCAGGGACACGACGCCGGCACAGGCCCCTACACCGTCGACTACTGGCACAAGGGCCAGGAGGTCGAGCTGCGGCTGAAGCAGTACCCGCAGTACTGGCGCGGGTGGAACGGCTCCCACTACCAGGCGATCGAGTACTGGGTGGTGCCGTCGGTGACGACCGCGGCGCAGCTCCAGCGCGCCGGCAAGGTCACGTTCGTCGAGCGTCTCAACCCGCAGCTGTGGGCGTCGTTCAAGTCGAGCTCGACCGTCCAGACGACGGCGGCGCCCTCGTGGCAGAACCTGCTCGCCCTGCTGAACACGAAGTCGGGCCCGCTCGCCGACAAGACCGTCCGGCAGGCGATCTCGTACGCCGTCGACTACAACGGGATCATCGCCGCGCTCAAGGGCGACTCCGTCCGGCAGATCGGCGTCGTCCCGCCGGGCCTCTGGGGCCACTTCGACGCGCTGCCCGGCCAGTACGACACGAACCTGGCGAAAGCGACCTCGCTGCTGAAGTCCGCAGGGTACGGGCCCGGCGGCAAGAAGCTCAGCCTCGTGCTCACGCACGTTCCCGGCGACTCCGACGAGGATCTCGTCTCGACCCTCATCAAGTCCGAGCTCGCGCCGCTGAACATCGACGTGCAGATCGAGTCGATGGCGTGGCCGACCCAGTGGGCGAAGGCCAAGTCGCCCAACCTCTCCAAGCGGCAGGACATCTTCCTCTTCTACTGGTGGCCCGACTACGCAGACCCGTACTCGTGGTTCGTCAACATCTTCAAGAGCGAGAAGACGCCGTACTACAACCTCTGCTACTACTCGAACTCGACGCTCGACAAGCAGATGACGCAGGCCGAGCAGCTTGCCGCCACCAACCGGGCCAGGGCGACGTCGCTGTACAAGTCGATGCAGGCTGCGCTGCTGCGTGACGCGCCCGTGATCCCGCTGTACGTTCAGCAGTACCAGCGGACGATGCAGAAGGGCGTGTCCGGCTACGTCGACAATCCCGCCTATCCCAACGTGGTGTACGTGTACGACCTGAAGCCAGCCGCGTGACGCCGTTCCTCGTCCGCCGGACAGCCCACGGGCTGGTCGTCGTCGCGGGCGTGGTCATCCTGACGTTCGTGATCGCCCGGGTTGTCCCGGGCGATCCGGCGTCCAGCTGGGTCGGGCCGCACGCCTCGGCAGCGCAGCTGCGGGCGGCGCGTCACACGCTCGGGCTCGACCGGCCGCTGCCGGTCCAGATCTGGCGCTACTTCCGCGGCGTCGTCACCGGCGACTGGGGCGTGGCGATCACCACCCACCGGCCGGTGCTGTCCGACCTCGGGACGCGCGCACCCGCGTCGCTCGAGCTGGTCGGCGCCGCGCTCCTGCTCGCCCTCGCCGCCGGCGTCCCGGCCGGTCTCCTCGCCGCCCGCTGGCGCGGCGCCGCCCCGGACCTGCTCGTTCGCCTCGCAGCGGTCTTCGGGGTGTCGATGCCGTCGTTCTGGTTCGCGCTGATCCTGCAGCTCGTCTTCTTCCAGCGGCTGCACCTGCTGCCGGTGTCGGGGCAGTACGACCCGGCGCTCGACACCACCCATCCCCTCTCCACGCACGTCCACATGCCGCTGGTCGACTCGCTCGTCAGCGGCAACTGGCCGGTGTTCACGAGCGCGTTGACGCACCTGGTCCTCCCGGCGATCGTCGTCGCCGCGTACCCGGGCGGCATCATCGCGCGCATGGTGCGCGCCGCCGTGCTCGACACGCTCGGTGAGGACCACGTGCGCATGGTGCGCGCCCTCGGCTTCGCCGAGCGGACCGTGTTCGCGCGCTACGCGCTCAAGCCGGCCCTCAATCCGGTGGTCTCCGTCACCGCGCTCGTCTTTGCCTACTCGCTCGCCAACACGTTCCTCGTCGAGGCGATCTTCGACTGGGGCGGCCTCGGCAGCTATGCCGCCGCCGCGATCCAGTCGCTCGACACGCCGGCGATCGTGGGCGTGACGCTCTTCATCGCTCTCGTCTACGTCGCCGCGAACCTCGCCGTCGACATCGCGCAGGCCGCCCTCGACCCGAGGATCAAGCTGCGATGAGCGACACCGTGCTCGTCGATTCCGACCTCGCCCCGCCCGGCTCGGTCGTGACCCTCCTCCGCCGCAACCCGCTGCTCGCCGCCGCCGCCGCGCTCGGGCTTCTGCTCGTCCTCCTCGCGCTCTTCGCGCCGTTGATCGCGCCGCATCCCGCCGACGCCGGCAGCGCGACGCACCCGCTCGACACCTTCCTGCCGCCGTCGCTCCACCATCTCTTCGGCACCGACCCCGTCGGCCGGGACATGTTCAGCCGCGTTCTCTACGGCACGAGGATCTCGCTCGCCGTGGCGGCGGTGGTGATCGCCCTCTCGATCGTCGTCGGCGTGCCGCTCGGCGTCGCCGCGGGCGCCCTCGGCGGCGTCGTCGACACGGTCCTGATGCGGATCACCGACATCTTCCTCGCGTTCCCGGCGCTTCTGCTGGCGCTCGCGTTCGCCTCGGTGCTCACGCCGAGCGTCACGAACGCGACGATCGCGATCTCCGTGACGTGGTGGCCGTGGTATGCGCGGCTCGCGCGGGGCCAGGCCGCGTCGGTCGCCGGCCGGCCGTTCATCGCCTCATGCCGCGCGCTCGGGCTGTCGCCGGCGCGGACGCTGCTGCGCCACGTCCTGCCGAACTCGCTCACGCCGATCATCGTGCAGGCCTCCGCCGACGTGGGCGGCGTCATCCTGACGGCGGCGGCGCTCTCCTTCCTCGGCGTCGGCGCGCAGGACCCGACGCCCGAGTGGGGGCTGCTCGTGAACCAGGGGCAGGCGTACTTCACCACTCAGTGGTGGCTGGTCACGTTCCCGGGCGCCGCGATCCTGCTCACCGCGCTCGTCTTCAACCTGCTCGGGGACGGGCTCCGCGACGTCCTCGACCCGCGGCGGGTGGTGGGGCGCGCGTGAAGCTCGCGCTGCGGGAGCTGCGCATCGCGTTCGGCGGCCGTGTCGTCGTCGACATCGACGCGTTCGGGGTCGACGAGCAGGAGATCGTCGGCCTGGTCGGCGAGAGCGGCTCCGGGAAGTCGATGACGGCGCTCGCGGTGCTGGGGCTGGCCGGCGCGGCCGGGGCGAGCCTGTCGGGCTCGATCACCCTTGACGGGCGGGAGCTCGTCGGCCTCGACGAGCGGCAGCTGCGCGACGTTCGCGGGCGGCGGATCGCCGCGATCTTCCAGAGCCCTCTCTCCTCGTTCAGCCCCGTGTTCCGCGTCGGCGACGTGTTCGTGCGGGCGCTGCGCCTTCACGGCGTCCCGCGCGGCGAGGCGACGGCGCGCGCCGAACACGCGCTGCGCGAGGTGCTGCTCGAGCCCGACCTGCTGCGGCGCTACCCGCACCAGCTCTCCGGAGGGCAGGCGCAGCGGATCGCGATCGCGCTTGCCGTCGCGCTCCGCTCCGAGGTGCTGCTCGCCGACGAGCCGACGAGCGCCCTCGACGTCACCGTCCAGGCCGAGATCATCGAGCTGCTCCGCATGCTGCGCGAGCGGGAGCGGATGAGCGTCCTCTTCATCAGCCACGATCTCGCGGTCGTCGCCCAGCTCTGCGACCGGGTGGCGGTGATGCGCGCCGGCCGGATCGTCGAGTCGGGCGCGACCCGAGATGTCCTCCGGCAGCCCGCCGAGGCCTACACGCGCGAGCTACTGGCCGCCGTGCCGCGGATCGGCGCGGGGAGGGCGGCATGACCGCAGAGCCCCTGCTCGAGGTCGAGAACCTGCGCGTGACCTTCGGCGCCGTCTGCGCGGTCGACGGCGTCTCGTTCGCGGTCGCGGCCGGCCCGTTCGGCCTCGGCCTGGTCGGCGAGAGCGGCTCGGGCAAGACGTCGATCGCGCGCGCCGTCGTGCGCCTCGTCGACGCGGACGGCGGTCGCGTGCGCTTCGAGGGCGCCGACGTCCTCGCGTTGCGCGGCCGGGCGCTTCGCCGCTTCAGGCAGGCGGCGCAGATCGTCTTCCAGGACACGGACGGGACGCTCGATCCGCGGATGCGCGTGGGGCCGGCGCTCGCCGAGGCCGTGACCGCGCACCGGAAGCTCGACCGCGCGCGTGTGAGCGAGCGCGTCGACCTGCTGCTCGACGAGGTCGGGCTCGAGACACGGCACCGCCGCCGGTTCCCGCACCAGCTCTCCGGCGGGCAGCGCCAGCGGGTCGCGATCGCGCGGGCGCTTGCCGTCGAGCCGCGTCTGCTCGTGCTCGACGAGCCGACGAGCGCGCTCGACGTCACCGTCCAGGCGCGGGTGCTCGACCTCGTCGCGCGGCTGCGCGACGAGCGTGCGCTCGCCTACCTTCTCATCTCCCACAACCTCGCGGTCGTCGAGCGGCTCTGCGAGCGCACGGTCGTCCTCTATCGCGGCAGGGTCGTGGAGGCCGGGCCGACCGAGGTGCTCTTGCTCCGGCCGGCCCATCCCTACACGCAGGCGCTTCGCGCCGCCGTTCCCGAGCTCGAGAACGCGCGGCGTCCGCCGCGGATCGGAGCGGCGGCCGTCGAGCGCAGCGGCGAGCCGGCGGCCTGCCCCTACTACGGCCGCTGCCCGCTCGCGGTCGAGCTCTGCCGGGACGACGCGCCGCCGCTGCGGGAGGTCGCGGGCCGGCACGTCGCCTGCCATCGCGCGGAGGACGCGCTCGCCGGAGAGGCCGCCGTGCGGCCGGCGGGGGCGGGGGGCTAGAGGATGGCGACCCGCATCGGCGTCGACGTCGGCGGCACCTTCACGGACCTGATCTTCTACGACGACGCGACCGGCGAGATCGTCGTCGCCAAGGCGTCGACGACTCCGTCCGCGCCGGAGCAGGGTGTTCTCTCGGTGGTCGAAGGCGTGCCCGTCGACCGCTCGCAGCTCTTCCTGCACGGCACGACCGTCGGCCTGAACGCGTTGCTCGAGCGCCGCGGCGCCACCGTCGGGCTCCTCGCGACGCGTGGGTTCCGCGACATCCTCGAGATCCGGCGCGGCGACCGCGACGACATGTACGACCTGTTCTGGAAGGCTCCCGCTCCGCTCGTCCCGAGACGGCTCCGGTTTCCGGTCGATGAGCGCATCCGCGCCGACGCCGCCGTCGAGACGCCGCTCGCGGAGGAGGACGTGCTCCGGGCGCTCGAGCTGTTCGCGGGCGAAGGGGTCGACTCGATCGCGGTCGCCTTCGTCAACGCCTACGCGAACGCGGAGCACGAGCTCGCGGCGGAGCGGATCCTCCGCGCCGCCGGCTTCGCCGGCGACATCTCCCTCTCCCACCGCGTCTCCGGCGAGTACCGGGAGTACGAGCGGACCTGCACCACCGTCGTCGACGCGTTCGTGCGCCGCAGGATGAGCGCCTACCTGAAGCGGCTGCAGGACGGCCTGCGCGGGCGGGGCTTCGGCGGCCGGCTGCTCGTCACGCGTTCCGGCGGCGGCGCGATGACCTTCGCCGAGGCGGAGCAGCGCCCGTTCGAGACGATCCTCTCCGGGCCGGTCGCCGGCGCGAACGGGGCCGCGGCGCTCGCGTCGCAGCTCGGGATCAGCCGGGCGATCTCCGCCGACGTCGGCGGCACGAGCTTCGACACCTGCCTGATCGCCGACGGGCGGGCGCCGCTCCTCTACGAGGGCAGCGTCGTCGGGCTGCCGCTGCAGACGGCGTGGGTCGACGTGCGCACGATCGGCGCCGGCGGCGGCTCGATCGCCCACGTCGACGCCGGTGGGCTGCTTCGCGTCGGGCCGCGGAGCGCGGGCGCCGACCCGGGGCCGGCGTCGTACGGCCGTGGCGGCGTCGAGCCGACGACGACGGACGCGGCGCTCGTGCTCGGCATGCTCGGGCCGGGCCGGCTCGCGAGCGGCGTCCGGCTGGACGCCCAGCTCGCGCGCGCGTCGCTCGCGCCGCTCCGCGACCGCCTCGGCTTCGCCTCCGACGACGCCGTCGCCCGCGGCGTGATCACGATCGCCGCCGCCCAGATGGCCGACGCGATTCGCGAGATCACCGTCGAGCAGGGCGAGGACCCGCGCGCGGCGAGCCTGGTCGCGTTCGGCGGCGCCGGGCCTCTGTTCGCCTGCCTGCTCGCGGACGAGCTGGGCATCGAGCGGATCGTGATCCCGCCGCACGCCGGCAACTTCTCGGCGTACGGCCTGCTCGGGTCCGACCTGACGCAGGTCGTCGCGCGGACGCGCATCCTTGCTCTCGCCGACGAGAGCCTGCCGGCCGTCGAGGAGACGCTCGCCGAGCTCTGGGGCCGGCTGCGCCCGCCCGCCGGGGAGGGAGCGCGGCTCGAGGCGCAGCTGAACCTCCGCTACGTCGGGCAGGAGTACTCGCTCACGATTCCGTTCGCCGTCGCGGACGGGCGTATCGAGGGGGATGCGGCCGGCATCCGGGCGCTGTTCGAGCAGGAGTACGGGCGCAGCTTCGGGCACACGATCGACGAGGCGGTCGAGATCGTCACGATCAGGGCGTCTGCGGTCACGCCGCTGCCGCCGCTTCGCTTCACCGACTCCGGGCCGTCGTCGCGGGACGGAGCCGGCGCCGAGGAGCGGCAGGCGTTCTCGTTCTCCTCCGGCGCGTGGCGGACGTTCGCCGTCGTCGACCGGTCCGAGCTCGACGTGGACGGCAGGCTCGACGGTCCGGCGATCGTGCTCGAGCCGACCGCGACCACGTATCTCGACGCGGGCTTCCGCGCGCGCCGCCACGAGAGCGGCGTGCTCCTGATCGACCGGGTGGCGGGGTCGCGGTGAACGCGGCTCACGACCCTGTCGTCTACCGCGCCCGCGCCGGCAGCGCCTCCGGGGCGGCCGACGCCGACCCGATCACGACCGAGCTCGTCCGCAACGGGCTCAACTCGGCCGCGAACCAGATGAAGCGCGTGCTGATCCGCACCGCGTTCTCACCGGTGATCTACGAGGTCCTCGACTTCGCCGTCGCGCTGTACGACCGCGAGGTCCGCCTGCTCGCGCAGGCGCCGAGCCTTCCCACGTTCATGGGCACGATGAGCTTCTGCGTGGAGGCGGCCGTCGAGGCCGTGGGCGGCGAGGAGGCCCTCGACCCCGGCGACATCATCCTCTACAACGTCCCCTACGGCACGGGCTCCCATCCGCAGGACGCGGCGGTCGTCATGCCGGTGTTCGTCGGCGCGAAGCTGGTCGGCTACTCGGCGATCAAGGGCCACTGGCTCGACATCGGCGGGAAGGAGCCGTACTCGACCGACACCGTCGACGTGCATCAGGAAGGCACCATCTTCCCGGGCGTCAAGCTCTTCCGCCGCGGCGAGCTCGTCGACGACGTGTTCCGGATCGCCGTCGCGAACTCGCGCGTGCCGAAGATGGTGGCCGGGGACATCAACGCCGAGGTCGCGGGCGTGCGAACGGGCGCGGCCGGTCTCGTGCGCCTGATCGAGCGCTACGGCCTGGAGCGGTTCGACGCCGCCGTGGAGCGGATGTACGACCACGGCGAGGCGATCGTCCGCAGCTACTTCGAGCGCCTTCCCGACGGCCGCTACGTCGGTCACGGAGTCATGGACGACGACGGCATCCGGCCCGACCCGGTGCCGTTCGACGTGGTCGTCGAGATCGAGGGCTCGACGGTGCGGATCGACTTCTCGGACGCGCCGGAGGCGCAGGTCGGGCCGATCAACTGCCCGCAGCCGTCGACGGTGTCGGCGAGCCGCGTCGCGATCGCGATGCTCGCCGGCGCCGGCGAGCCGCCGAACGAGGGGCACTTTCGGCCGGTCGAGGTCGTCACCCGGCCGGGCTCGATGTTCCATCCGCTGCCGCCGTCGCCCTGCTTCCTCTACGGCTGGCCGGGCGACCAGGCGATCGAGGCGATCTACCAGGCGCTGGCGCAGGCGATGCCGGACGCCGTCCCGGCCTGCAGCGGGGGCGACATCTGCGCGCTCGTCTGGTGGGGCACGCGGGAGGAGACCGGCGAGCCATGGACCGACGGGGCGCCGCATCCGGTCGGCCAGGGCGGGCACGCGGGCGGCGACGGCGCGAGCAGCCTCATGCACATCTCGGAGGCCGCGACCCGCTTCTCGCCGATCGAGGTCTGGGAGGCGAAGAATCCGTGGCTGATCGAGAAGATCGAGCTCGCGTCCGACTCGTGCGGCCCGGGGCGTCACCGCGGAGGCCTGGGCATCGACCTTGTCTTCCGGATGCTCGAAGACGCCTGGCTCACCTCGACGCTCGAGCGCACGAAGACGGCGCCGTGGGGGCTCGGCGGCGGCCGCGAGGGGCGACCGAACTCGGCCGTCCTGCACCTCCCGGACGGAACAACGAGGACCCTCGGCAAGGCGACGCGCGTCTTCGTCCCGAAGGGGGCGCGCCTCGAGCTGCGCACCGGCGGCGGCGGCGGGTTCGGCCCGCCTGAAGAGCGGTCGAGGGAGGCGATCGACCGGGATCTGCGCGAGGGCTACGTCACCGCCGAGCACGTCGAGCTGCACTACGGCGCGCGCTGACGGCCGGTCGACTGATCCGCGGCTCAGGCGGGCTCGATGCGACCAACCATGTGCACGCGGTCGATCGTCCGGTCGACGAGGCGATCCTCTCGACGCCGCTCGGCGTGTCGGCGACCACGATCGCGTCGAACCCGATGATCGCCCGCGTCAGCTCGGCATCGCGAGAGCGCTCGATCTCGGAGAACAATTCGAGACCTCGGTCCGGCAAGAGGAGCTATCCGAGGTCGGGCGGCACGGGGTGCAGTGCCGCGTACGCCTTCACGACCTTCTCGTCGAAGCTTTCGAGGCGAACGTCGCCGTGTCCTCGTTTCTCTGCGTGAAGAGCAGTAGCCAACGCATACGCGTCAGGCAGCTTGAGACGTGTGCGAAGCCGCACCGCGGCAGCGCGTCGTGCGAGGACCGTGTCGACCTGGATCGTCTCGACGCCGAAGCGAACGAGCATCGCGTCGACCGTGTCGGCACCCGCCGTACCGGCGCGGCGCAACGGGCCGATCAGAACTTCCGTGTAGTTGACCGCCGAGATCGCGCGCCGCGTTCCTGGCTCGAGCGCCCTGCGCATCCGCTCGACCGCCGCCGCATGATTCGTGTCGTCGCGGCTGAGATAGGCGATCAAGACATCGGCGTTGAAGACTGCTACGGCCACTCGCGCCGCAGTTCGTCCAGGTAGCCGTTCGGGTACACGGTGGCGTCGAAGACGCCGGCAAACTCCTCGACGAGGTCGTCGGCTCGGATCAGCTCGAGACGGCCTGGACCACGGACTTCGACGCGAACGTCGTCGCCGGCCTCGAGTCCGGCTGCTCGCAATGCGTCGACCGGCAACGTGACCTGGTTCTTACGAGAGATGACGCTCATCCCTTTACTCTATCACCCATGAGTAAAGGGAGGCTGGGCTCAGTGGGCAGAACCAGGCATTGCGCAAACCAGTCCTCGATCCGCGCACCGACGATCGATCTCCACAGGAATCCCCGCTGTCAAGCGCGGTTCGGAATGCTGACGAGCGGTGCCGGCCCGGTAGCCGGTACGGCGGATCCGTAGAGGACATCGGGGTCCAGGTCAGCGCCGTTCGGCCACACCACGGTCTCGGAGAACTCGTCCACCTCGACCTGCGCGAAGAGGGTCGGGTCGCGGAGAGGCGCAAAAACAGGACCGCAGAGGAGAGGTTCGATGTCGACGTCTCGTACCTCTCCATCGGCGAAGACGACACGCACGACATACGGGTCGAGGGGAACGGCGGTCTTGACGGCCGGGGCGATCACGGGAGCGGGTCGATTGGTCGGACGGGCTCCATGCGTTCGGCAAGCACCCAGTTCGCCTCGAGCTCGTCCCGGTGCAGTCTCGCCCATTCGCGGACGAGGCGTGCCGCTCTGGGCGGAAGCTCGCCGTCGAGCACCTCACCAGAGGCGACGGCGACGCGCGCTCGATGCTCACCGTACAGGGCGTGGAAGTGCGGAGGCGGGTGATCCTTGACGAACATCCTGATCACGATGCCATAGAAGGCGCTGATCGTCGGCACGAATACCCGTTTCGAGCGTACCGACCCTCACTCAGCTCGACCAGATGGCCGAAAACGACACGTCCGCTCGCGCGCGGCGGTTTGCGCACCGCCAAGCTCAGTGGGCGCGGCTGGGATCGAACCAGCGACCCCTCGCGTGTGAAGCGAGTGCTCTCCCGCTGAGCTACGCGCCCTGAGACGAGGACTGTAGCCAAAGCGCGGCCGCGCGCACGCCGCGTCAGCCTCGTCGATCCGGCGCGGCTGCCCGCCACGCGTCCGTGAACGGGCGGCGGTAGAAGAGGAGCAGCGGAATCGCGACGAGCACGAGCAGCGCCTCGTCCACCGGGCCGGGGATGGGGAGGAGGCTCACGCCGAGGAGCGCGCGGAGCGGCTTCGGGATCCGCGCGTCGACGGCGACGATCCGCGCCGCGCGGGCGAGCCGGCGAACGATCGCCATCGCCGGGAGCGAAGTCGCCGCCGGCCGGCGATCAGGTCGACAGTGTCAGCGTCGCCGAGTGGGCGAGCGTCCCGCTCGTGCCGGTGATCGTCAACGTGTACGTGCGACGCCTCGGCAGGCCGCTCGCGTGCACGGTGAACGTCGCCACGTTGTTGACGATCGACGAGAACGACCCCGTCATCCCGATCGGGAACCCGCTCGCCGACAGGCTCACCGTGCCGGTGAAGCCGTTCAGACGAGTGATCGTCACCCTGTAGGTCGACGTTCCGGTGCGGGCGATCCGCGCCGACGACGGGCTGACGGAGATCGAGAAGTCGCCGGCCGGCTTCGCCTGGACGGTGAGCGACACCGTCGTCGTGTGGGTCGCGCCGCTCGTCCCGGAGATCGTGACCGTGTACGGGCCGCCGGGCGCGACGCTCCCGGTGTGGACGGCCAGGGTGGACGAGCCCGACCCGGTGACGCTCGCCGGCGTGAACGTGTACGTCGCCCCCGCCGGGCCGCTCGCGCTCAGCGCGACCGTGCCGTTGAAGCCGCCGATCGAGCCGACGTTGACCGTGTAGACCGCGTCGGTGCCCTGCGTCACGGTCGCCGACGACTGCGACGTGCCGATCGTGAAGTCGGGCTGCTGCGTCGACCCGGCGGTGAAGCCGGCGAGGCCGTTGGGCGAGCCGAGACCCGTCGGGCCGTCGTAGCCGGAGAGCGCGGTGCAGAGATAGCTGCCGCCGCACGAGCCGTTGCCGCCGCTCGTGATGTCGTGCAGCGAGCCCGCGTTCGCGTACGGCGTCGACGCGTAGGTGCCGCTCGACGCCGTCCCGGTCAGCGCGTACACGGCGGCGACCAGAGGCGAGGCGAGGCTCGTGCCGCCGACCTGGTACCAGCCCGTCCCGCCGTTGTAGGGCGTGCTGTCGAGGATCGCTGCGCCCGTGTTCGGATCCGCGTCCGCCGAGACGTCGGCGACCGTGCGGCGCGAGCACGACGAGTCGTGCTGCCAGGACGGCTTCGACTCGTACGCCGAGCAGCCCGAGCCGGCGCCCGACCACGCGGACTCGGACGACCAGACTCCGCCCGACAGGTGCAGGCTCGTCCCGCCGACCGCCGTCACGTACCGCGACGCGGCCGGATACTCGACGCCGTAGCCGCTGTCGCCGGACGACACGGTGATCATCACGCCCGGGTGGTTGAAGTACGTCGAGCTGTCCGACGTCTCGCCGGAGTACTCGCCGCCGCCCCAGGAATTCGAGACGACGTTCGCACCGAGCGCGACCGCCTCGTTCTCGGCCTTGTACAGGTCGAAGTCCGAGTTCGACGACGCCTCGACGAGCAGGATCTTGCAGCTCGGGCAGATGCCGTGCACGGTCTCCACGTCGAGCGCGATCTCGAGCGCCCAGCCGCCGTTGACGGCGGGATAGCTCGTGCCGCCGTTCTCGTTCACCTTGCGGAAGCAGCCGGACTGGCTCGTGCAGGCGGGCAGCCCGAACTGGCTGGAGAAGGTCGCGAGATCCGATTCGGCCGTCGGGTCGTCGTACGCGTCGACGATCGCGACCGTCTGGTCGCCGCCGCCGCTCGTCGGCAGCGCGTACCCGCTGTGGAACTGCGCCGGCGTCAGCGCCGAGGCGGGCGGAGCGCCGGAGGCGAGCGGCTTGCCGGCGCTGTCGGTGACGACGAACGCGTTGCACGCCGCCCGGTGCCCGCCCGGGGCGTCGCAGGCGTGCCGGTACCACTTGCCCTGTCCGTGGTCGCGGGTGGCGCCGCCGTTCGGATCCGCGGACGCACCGAGCGTCACGACGAGGGCAAGCGCGACGACGGCGAACGCGGCGATACGTCTCACGGGGTGGCTCCTAGCTCGAGGCGGCGGGACAGGGCTCTCCGTCGATCTTAGGACGGCCCGTGGAAAATGGAAGGGCCGCGGCACCGGTGAGGGATCCTTAGGGCTGCTTCCTCCCGGATCTGACCCGGTTCGGAACCTCACCGCGCCGCGGGCGAAGCCAGTGTAGCCCGGTAGAATCGGCGCGTCCCGAGCCGACAGAGGAGGTGGCGACGATGAGGAAGACCGTGGAGAAGGCCCGCACCGCTCGCGCCGCCGCCTCGCGCGCCGTCTCCTGACGTCCCGCGGAGCGGGCGGCCGCCCGTTTCCCGCTCACACGGACGAAGGAGCTTTGGGTGACACTCTCGAGTACGCACTCGACCCTGCACCGCCTCGGCTGGGACGACGGCTGGGAAGCCGCGTTCGCCGACCACCGCGCCGCCGGGCTGCGCCCCGCCCGCGTCGCGATCCAGCATCGGGGCGCCTACGACCTCGCCCTCGAGGACGGCGAGCTGCGCGCGAGCGCGGCCAACCGCCTCGTGAAAGCGGACGAGCTGCCCGCCGTCGGCGACTGGGTCGGCTACGACGCCGGCACCGGGCTGGTCGAGGCGCTGCTCCCGCGGCGCACCGCGATCTCGCGCAAGGAGGCGCTGCACGCGACGCGCGAGCAGGTGCTCGCCGCGAACGTCGACGTCGCGTTCCTCACGCAGGGGCTGCCGCACGACTTCAACCCCCGCCGTCTCGAGCGCTACCTGGCGATGGCGTGGGAGAGCGGCGCGCAGCCGGTCGTGCTGCTGACGAAGACCGACCTCGTCGACGACGCGCTGCCGTTCGCCGCCGAGGCGGAGGCCGTCGCCCTCGGCGCCTGCCCTGTGCTCGCCGTCTCCGCCCGCACCGGCGACGGCGTCGAGCAGGTGCGGGCGCTGCTCGAGCCGAACCGGACCGCCGTGCTGCTCGGCTCGTCCGGCGTCGGCAAGTCGACGCTCGTCAACGCGCTGGCGGGCGACGAGCTGCTCGCGACGCAGGAGGTGCGGGAGGGCGACCAGCGCGGCCGCCACACGACGACGCACCGCGAGCTGATCGTGCTGCCCGGCGGGGGCGTCGTGCTGGACACGCCCGGGATGCGAGAGCTGCAGCTCTGGGACGCCGACCTCGGACAGACCTTCGGCGACGTCGAGGAGATCGCCCGCCGCTGCCGGTTCTCCGACTGCGCGCACGACCGCGAGCCCGGCTGCGCGATCCGCGACGCGCTCGCCGACGGGTCGCTTCCGCACGAGCGCTGGCGGAGCTACGTGAAGCTGCAGCGCGAGCTCCAGGCGCTCGAGCTCCGCCGCAACCACCTCCTGCGACAGGAGCGCCGGCGCGAGTACAAGCTCCGCGAACGCGAGACCCGCTCCAGGAAGAAGCGCTGACCGGGCCGCCGTCGCGCAGCCAGATCACGCATCATCTCCCCAGACGTGTCCGGGTGCCTGATCGGGCCGCTCCTCGGGGCGGCCGAGCGCGGATGACCGAGAGCCCGGTCGTCGTCTGCCGCGCGTGCCGCGCCGAGAACCCGCCCGCCTCGCGGTTCTGCAACAGCTGCGGCTCGCCGCTCGACGCCGGCGGCGCGAGAGAGGAACGCAAGCTCGTCTCGATCCTCTTCGTCGACCTCGTCGGCTTCACCGCGGGCGCCGACGGCGGCGACCCGGAGGACGTGCGCGAGGCGCTCCAGCTGTACCACGGCGAGGCGAAGCGCCAGGTCGAGACCTACGGCGGGGTGGTGGAGAAGTTCATCGGCGACGCGGTGATGGCGGTGTTCGGCGCCCCGACCGCGCACGGCGACGACGCCGAGCGCGCCGTCCGCGCCGGCCTGCGCGTCCTCGCGAGCCTCGGCGACCTCAACGAGCGGCACGGCCTGGCGCTCGCCGCCCGGGCGGCGGTGAACACCGGTGAGGCGGTCGTGGCCGTGGAGGCGCGGCCGGGCGACCCGCTCGCGACGGGCGACGTGGTCAACACCGCCGCCCGGCTGCAGGCCGCCGCGCCGGTCGGAGGGCTGATCGTCGGCGCCGACACCCACCGGGCGACCAGGCACGCGATCGTCTACGAGGAGCTGCCGCCGGTCGAGGCGAAGGGGAAGAGCGCGCCCGTCGAGGCGTGGCTCGCGGTCGGTCCGGTCGCCGGCGAGCGGGCGCCCGACGGAGGCCTCGTGCCGATCGTCGGGCGGACGAACGAGCTCGCGCTCCTCCAGACGCACTGGCGGACCGCGTGCTCGTCGCGGCGTCCGCACCTCGTCACGGTGCTCGGCCCGCCCGGGATCGGCAAGTCGCGCGTCTGCCGCGAGTTCGCCGCCCAGGTGGCGGCGGACGGCGGCCGGATCCTGCGCGGCCGGTGCCAGCCGTACGAGGTGCAGGTCAGCTACCAGGCGTTCTCGCGGCTCGTCCGGTCGGCGAGCGGGATCCTCGAGACCGACTCGCCCTCGGAGGCGCAGGAGAAGCTCCGCGCGGCGGTCGCGCGGGCGTTCTCGCCCGCCGAGGTCGACGAGTCGTGCCGGTATCTCTCCGTCCTCCTCGGGCTCGCGGCCGACGTCGACGTCCCCGCGATGCACCTGCTCTACTTCGCCGCCCGGCGGTTCGTCGAGACACTCGGCCTCGAGCAGCCGACCGTCTTCGTCTTCGAGGACGTGCACTGGGCGGAGGGGAGCGAGCTCGCGCTCCTCACCTACCTCGCCCAGCACCTTCGCGAGTCGCGGGTGCTGCTGATCGCGACGGCGCGCCCGGAGCTCCTGGATCAGCACCCGAGCTGGGGCGCCGGCCTCACCGCGCACACCACGCTGTCCCTCGAGCCGCTGCCCGGCGAGGAAGCCGAGCTGCTCGCCGCGGAGCTCGTCCGGCGGTCGGGCGCTGAGGATGCGGCGGCGGCGCGCATCGCCGAGACCGCAGGCGGCAACCCGCTCTTCCTCGAGGAGCTGGCGGCGGCCTTCGTCGAGGCGGAGGCGGGCGGCCAGCTTCCCGTCACGGTTCGCGAGGCGATCTCCGCGCGCATCGACGCGCTTCCCCCCGAGGCGCGCGCCGCCCTGCTCGCCGCCGCGGTTGTCGGGCGGACGTTCTGGCGGGGCGTCGTCGAAGCCGTCGCCGGCGTCCCCGACCTGGACGGCGCGCTCGCCCTGCTCGAGCAGCGCGACCTCGTCCGGACGGACGCCGACAGCCAGTTCGCGGGCGACGTGCAACTGACGTTCAAGCACGCGCTCGTCCATGACGCGGCCTACGCGATCGTCCCGCGAGCCGTCCGACGGGAGCGGCACGCCGTCGTGGCGGCGGCGCTCGAGGAGCGGATGGGGCACGCGGCGGCGAACCTGCCGACGCTGCTCGCCCGGCACTGGCGGGAGGCCGGCGAGCCCGCCCGCGCCATCCCCTACCTGCTCGCGGCCGCGGACGCCGCTCGGCGGAGCTGGGCGCAGGACACCGTCGACGACCTGTACGCGATGGCGGTCGACCTCGCCGACACCGACGAGCTCGCCCGCGACCTGCGGCTCCGCCGCTGCCAGTCGCTCGTCGAGCTCTCCGACTACGAGCGGGCGGCCGCCGAGCTCGAGCAGCTTCTGCCGGAGCTCTCGGGCCGCCAGGAGCTCGACGCGCTGATCGCGCTCGGGCACGCCTACGTCTGGACGGAGCGCGACGCCGACACCCTCGCGACCGCGGCGGCGGCGGCCGAGACCGCCGCCCGCGTCGGCGACCCCACCGCCGGCCCCGCGATCGTCGCCATGGAGAGCCACGCGCTTGCGATGCGCGGCGACGACGGCGACCTCGAGCGGGCGTACGACCTCGGCGAGCGTGCGTTCGCGGAGTGGGTCCCCGGTGCGCGTCCCGTCGACTACACGGAGCACCTGCACCTCCACGCCGACACGACGTACTGGGTCGGCCGCTACGAGCGGGCCCTCGAGCTCTCGCGCGCCACCCGCGCCCGCGGCGAGGACGTCTTCCGCGCCGAGTCGCTCCTGCGCGGCGGCGGCCACGAGGCGCTGAGCCTCGCCGCCCTCGGCCGGCACGAGGAGGCGATCGCGATCTGGGACGAGCTGTTCCGGCTCGCGCGCGAGCTCGGACGGAGCCCGCACGTGCTCCTCAACTACTCGTCGCTCGCCTACCGGGAGCTGTACGACCTGGCCGAGGCCCGGCGCCGGACCGAGGAGGCGCTCGAGCTCGCCGGCGGGCTGGCGTTCAGCATGCCGCGCCAGTTCGCGGGCTCGGACCTCCTGTTCACGCACCTGCTCGCCGGCGACGTCGGCGCGGCGCAGGCGGGGTGGAAGGCGCGCTGGGCGGCCCTCGACGAGGCGACCGCATGGACGACGTGGCTCATCCGCGGCCGCCTCGCCGTCGCGCGCGCCGAGATCGCGGTCGAGGCGGAGCCGCCGGAGACCGCCGTCGAATGGGCGCAGCGAGCCCTGGCGCTCGCACGCCGGACGAGCCGCCGCAAGTACGAGGCCAGGTCGCTGACGGCGCTCGGCCGCGCGCTCGTGCGTGCCGGCCGGCCGGAGGCGGCGCTCGCAGCGCATCGCGAGGCGGCCGGCATCGCCGACTCGCTCGTCGGGCCGCCCGGGCGCTGGGAGGCGTGGGGCGCGCTCGGCCGCACGGCGTACGCCCTCGGCGCGGACGACGCGGCCGCGGAGGCGTACGGGCGGGCGCACGAGCTCCTGACGACGTTCGCGGCGACGCTGCAGCCCGCCCGCGCGCAGGGCCTGCTCGGCTCGCCGCACGTTGCGCACATCCTCGCCACGGCACCGGTTGCCCCGCGAGGGAAACCGAGCTAGGTTCTCCCGGTCACTGCGGCGCCCGTTCCGACGAGGAGGCCCCGCATGGCAACCACGACGATCGCGGCGCAGAAGCTCGGCAAGCTGCCGGTGCGCACGGACGTGCGCACGCTCTCGCTCGCGCGCTACGTCGACACGTCGAAGCTCCCGCCGCCCCCGGCGGCGCTCGACCTGACCGAGCACGTCCCCGACTGGCCGATGTACGCGAACGACCGCATCGGCGACTGCACGATCGCCGCCGCGGCGCACATGATCGAAGCCTGGACGGCCGCCGGCCGCGGAGAGCCGGTCGAGGTCTCCGAGAGCGCCGTCCTCCGGGCGTTCGACCGCGTCAAGGTCGTCGACCCGGCGACCGGCGAGGAGGGGGCGGTCGAGCTCGACGTGCTCTCGAGCTGGCGCAAGCACGGCGTCGGCCGTCATCGCATCGCGGCGTTCGCGCGCGTCGCGGTGCACGACCACGCGCTCGTCCGCGCGGGAGCGTGGCTCTTCGGCGGCCTGTACATCGGCCTCGCGCTGCCGGTCACCGCCCAGCGGCAGCCGGTCTGGGACTGGACGGGCTCGCTCTCCGGCGACGCGGCGCCCGGCTCGTGGGGCGGGCACGCGGTCGACGTCGTCGGCTACGACGAGCGCGTGCTCACGGTCGTGACGTGGGGGAGGCTCCAGCAGCTGACGTGGTCGTTCTGGGATCGCTACGTCGACGAGGCCTACTGCGTCCTCTCGCGCGACTTCCTGCGGAACGGCGAGTCGCCCGGGGGCTTCGACCTCGCCGCGCTGGAGGCCGACCTGGCGCTCGTCACCGCGTAGCGAGGAGCGCGCGGCCGACGATCGCCGCCTCCGCGCCGGCGGCCGCGAGGGCTTCGACGTCCGCGGGCGAGCGCACGCCGCCCGCCGCGAGCACGCGAAGCCCTCGCGCCGCCGCCGTCTCGACGAGCTCGACGTCGGGGCCCGCGAGCGTGCCGTCGCGGTCGATCGCCGTCACCAGCACCCGCGCCGCGCCGGCGAGCTCGAGCGCCCGCTCGAAGGCGAGGCCGGTCCCCTCGGTCCAGCCTGCGACCCGCACCTCGCCGTCGCGGACGTCGAGCGCCAGCACGAGCGCGTCGCCCAGCTCCAGCCACGGCGACGGGTCGGGCCAGGCGGCGGTGCCGACGACGACCCGCTCGGCGCCGGCGGCGAGCAGCGCCTCGGCGTCGGCCGGCCTCCGGATCCCGCCCGACGCCTGCACCGGCAGCCCGCTCGCGGCGGCGACCTCGGCGACGAGCTGCGGCCGCACGCGGCCGGAGCGGGCGCCGTCGAGGTCGACGAGGTGGATGCGGGCCGCGCCCGCCGCGGCCCAGCGCCGCGCGAGCGCCGCCGGCGAGTCGGCGCGCTCGACGACCGAGTCGTAGTCGCCCCGGTGCAGGCGCACGGCCTCCTCGCCGAGCACGTCGACAGCCGGGATCACCTCGATCGGCCCCGAGAACCACATGACGCCATGTTAACGTGCTAACATGACGAGCGATGGCGGACCGGAGCCGACACCCGTGGCGGACCAGGGAGATGCGAGAGCTCTTCGACGCGATCCTGTCGCTCGAGACGCGGCGGGAGGTGGAGGCGTTCTTCCGGGACCTCTGCACGCTCTCGGAGCTGGAGGCGATGGCGCACCGCTGGGAGGTGGCCCGGCTGCTGGAGCAGGGGCTTCCCTACCTGGAGGTGGCGGCGCGAACGGGCGCCTCGACAACGACGGTGACGCGGGTGGCGCACTGGCTGCGCCACGGCGAGGGCGGCTACCGGGCGGCGCTCGCCCGCGCGGCCTCCTGAGAGTCGCGCTCCCGGTCAAGGGCCGGCTCCGCGAGCCCGCCTTCCACCTGCTCGAGGACGCGGGCCTCGGGCCCGAGCAGCCCGGCGACCGTGCGCTCGCGTTCCCGTGCCGGAACGCCCCGGTCGAGGTGCTGCTCGTGCGCGCGGCCGACATCCCCGAATACGTCCAGGACGGCGTCGTCGACTGCGGGATCACCGGCATCGACCTCGTCCGCGAGCGCGGCGCGCGCGTGCGCGAGCTCGTCGCGCTCGGCTTCGGCTCCTGCCGGCTCGAGGCGGCGGTGCCGGAGGAGTCGGCGGCGGCGAGCCTCGCCGACCTCGACGGCTGCACCGTCGCGACCGTCTACCCGCGGCTCGCGCGCGAGCTGCTGCCGGCGGAGGTGACGCTCGTCGACGTGACCGGCTCGGTCGAGATCGCGCCGCGGCTCGGCCTCGCCGACGCGATCGTCGACCTCGTCTCGTCGGGCAACACGCTGCGCACGAACGGCCTGCGGTCGCTCGGCGTGCTGCTCGAGTCGGAGGCCGTGCTCGTCGCCGGGGAGGACGCCGACGCCGGGCCGCTCGCGGCGATGCTGCGCGCGGTCGTCGAGGCGCGCCGCCACCGCTACCTGATGCTGAACGCGCCGGAGGCGGCGCTGCCGGAGATTGCGCGACTCGTCGCGCCGCGCGTGCCCAGCGTGCTCCCGCTCGCGGAGGCGGGGATGGTCGCGGTGCACGCGCTCGTTCGCGCCGACGAGGTGTGGCGCCTCCTGCCCGAGCTCGAGGCGGCCGGCGGCTCGTCGATCCTCGTCGTGCCCGTCGAGCGGATGGCCGCGTGACGATCGTCGCAGAGATCAAGGAGCGCGGCATGGAGGCCGTGCGCGAGTGGGCGCTCGAGCTCGACGGCGCCGAGCCGCAGCGCGCCGAGCCCGACGGCGACGTGCCGGTCGAGGCGATCCTCCAGCTGGCCGACCGCGTCGCCCGCTGGCACTCGGTGCAGCGGCCGGCCGACGTCGAGCTCGAGGTCGAGCCCGGCGTCGTGCTCGAGCGGCGGTGGGTGGCGCTCGACACCGTCGGCGTCTACGTGCCGCGCGGCCTCGTCTCGACGCTCGTCATGTGCGCGGTCCCCGCGCGGATCGCCGGGGTTCGCCGGATCGTCGTCTGCACGCCGCCCGGCGGGGCCGGGACGGTCGCCGCCGCGGCGGCCGTGCTCGGGCTCGACGAGGTGTGGGCGCTCGGCGGGCCGCAGGCGATCGGCTTCCTCGCGTACGTGGAGCGCGTCGACAAGATCGTCGGCCCGGGCAACGCCTACGTCAACGACGCGAAGCTCGAGGTGTCGCGCGACGTGCCGATCGACCTCCCCGGCGGCCCGTCGGAGGTCGTCGTGCTCGGCGACGGCGACCCGCGGATCGTCGAGCTCGAGCTCGCCGCCCAGCGCGAGCACGGCCACGAGGCGGTCTGCACGACGGTCGCGTCGCTGCCGGAGGCGGAGGCGATCGCGCCCGAGCACCTCGTGCTGCTCGGCGAGGCGCAGGGCCTCGCCGGCGCGGTCCGCAACGCGGGGTCGGTGTTCGTCGGGCCGTGGTCGCCGGTGCCGGCGGGCGACTATGCGACGGGCGGCAACCACGTGCTGCCGACGAACGGCTGGGCGCGCTCGGTCGGCGGGCTCGGGCTCGAGACGTTCCTGAAGCCGATCACCGTGCAGCGCATCACGCGCGAGGGGCTGCGGCTCCTGCTGCCGACGATCGAGGCGCTCGCCGAGGTCGAGGGCATGCCCGCGCACGCCGAGGCGGCGCGCCGGTGAGGCCGCTCGCCCCCGACTTCCGCGTCTACCGCTGGGCGATGTCCACCGCGGACGTCGCGCAGCTCGCCGGCGTCGACGAGTCGCAGGTGCTGCGCTTCGACCAGAACACGCCGCCGCTGCCGCCGCCGTCGGCCCGGCCCGGCACGATCGCCGGCGCGCTCGCCCGCGTCAGCAGCTACCCGGCCGAGGGCTACCTGCCGCTTCGCCGCGCCATCGCCGCCTACGCCGGCGTCGAGCCGGAGAACGTCGTGCTCGGCTCCGGCGCCGACGACCTGATCCTCCTCTGCGCCCGCTCGTGGGCCGGGCCGGGCGACTCGATCGCGATCCCGCCGCCGCCCACCTACCCGCTCTACCGGATCGGCGCGCAGCTCGCCGGCGCGGTCGTCGACGGCCCGGATCCCGTCCTCACCTTCCTCTGCAACCCGGGCAACCCGACCGGCGAGCTGTTCGACCTGCCCACCGCGCGGCCGCTCGTCGTCGACGAGGCGTACTACGAGTTCAGCGGCGTCACCGCCGCCGACCTGCTCGACGACGGCGTCGTCGTGCTGCGCACGTTCTCGAAGCTCTTCGCGCTGGCGGGCGTGCGCGTCGGCTACGCGCTCGCGGCGCGGGAGGTCGCCGACGAGCTGAACGCGCGCCAGGCCCCGGCGCAGATCTCGACGCTCGCGGCGGAGCTCGCGCTGGCCGCGCTCGCCGACCGTCCCGACCCGGCGCCGGTGATCGAGGAGCGCGACCGCCTCGCCGGCGCGCTGCGCGCGCTCGGCCTCGAGCCGCTCGAGTCGCACACGAACTTCCTCTACGTCCCGGTCGAGGACGGGCTCGCGCTCGACGACGCGCTGCTCCGGCAGGGGATCGTCGTCCGCGGCTACGAGCACGCGATCCGCGCGTCCGTCCGCGACCGCGAGGACGACGACGTCCTCGTCGAGACGCTCGCGCGCATCCTCGACCGGCCCTCCCCGGTCGCCGCGACGGGGGGCCGCAAGGCGCGCGTGCTGCGCGCGACGGCGGAGACGAGGCTTGCGGCGCGGCTCGCGCTCGACGGCGCGAGCCGCGTGCGCGTCGCCACCGGCGCCGGTCTCTACGACCACTTCCTGGAGCAGCTCGCCTTCCACGCCGGCTTCGACCTGGTGCTCGAGGGCGACGGCGACCTGGAGACCGGCGACCACCACACGGCGGAGGACGCGGCGCTCGCGCTCGGCGCGGCGCTCGACCGTGCGCTCGGCGACCGGCGCGGGATCGCGCGCTACGGCGATGCGGTCGTGCCGATGGACGACGCGCTCGCCCGCGCCGCGGTCGACCTCGGCGGTCGTGCGCACGCCGAGCTTCGGCTCGAGCACGACCCGGGGATGGCGGTGCACATGCTGTCGAGCCTCGCGCAGGCGGCGCGCGCGTCGATCCACGTCGACGCGACCGGCCGCGACGTGCACCACGTCGCCGAGGCGGCCTTCAAGGCGGTCGGCCGCGCCCTGCGCGTCGCCGTGCGGCCCGAGGGCGCCGGGCTGCCGTCCACCAAGGGGCTCGTGTGAACGTCGCGATCTGCGAGTACGGCGCCGGCAACGTGCGCTCGGTCGAGCTCGCGTTCCGCCGGCTCGGCGCCGAGCGCGTCGACGACGTTCGCGGCGCCGACCTTGCGGTGCTTCCCGGCGTCGGCTCGGCGCGCGCCGCGATGGAGGGGCTGCGCGCGAGCGGCCACGACGAGGCGCTGCGCGAGCGCTTCGCGGCGGGGCGGCCGATCCTCGGCATCTGCCTGGGGCTGCAGCTCGCGCTCGAGGAGACGGAGGAGGACGGCGGCGTCGCGGGGCTCGGGCTGCTGCCGGGGCGGGCCGTGCGGCTGCGCGGCGGGCGGATTCCGCGGATCGGCTGGGCGGAGGTCGACGGACGCGGCGCCTTCTACTTCGCGCATTCGTACGCCGCCGAGACGCCGTGCGCGACCGCCTGGTCGGAGGGGATCGCCGCCGAGGTGCGCGACGGCGCGTTCCTCGGCTGCCAGTTCCACCCGGAGAAGAGCGGCCCGGCCGGCTCGCGCTACCTGGAGGCGTTGTGCCTCTCCCGCGTCTGATCCCGTGCCTCGACGTCGCGGGCGGCCGCGTCGTCAAGGGCGTCCGCTTCCAGGGGCTGCGCGACGTCGGCGACCCGGTCGAGCTCGGGGCGGCGTACTCCGACGCGGGCGCCGACGAGCTCGTGTTCCTGGACGTGAAGGCGACGCTCGACGGGCGGCGGACGCTCGTCGAGCTGGTGCGCCGCATCGCGGAGCGGCTCGCGATCCCGTTCACGGTCGGCGGCGGCGTGCGCGGCGTGGGCGACGCGGAGGAGCTGCTCGCCGCCGGCGCCGACAAGGTGGCGGTCAACTCGGCGGCGCTCGAGCGGCCGGAGCTGCTGACGGAGCTCGCCGAGCGGCTCGGCTCGCAGGCCGTGGTGGTCGCGATCGACGCGGAGGGAGGGCTCGTCCGCTCGCGCGCGGGCACCGCTCCGACGGGTCGCGAGGCGGTCGCGTGGGCGCGCGAGGCGGAGTCGCGCGGCGCGGGCGAGGTGCTGCTGACGTCGATCGACGCCGACGGCACCCGCAACGGCTACGACCTCTCCCTGACGGGTGCGGTCGCCGGCGCGGTCGACGTGCCGGTGATCGCGTCGGGCGGCGCCGGCGGCGCGCGGCATGTCGCGGACGCGCTCGAAGTGGCGCAGGCGGCGCTGCTCGCCTCGATCCTGCACGAGGACCCGGAGCGGCTCGTCTCGCTGCGCGCCGAGCTGCGCGACCTCGGGGTGGCGGTGCGATGGAGCTGAGGCCGGCGATCGTGCAGGACGCGGCGAGCGGGCGCGTGCTGATGCTGGCCTGGATGGACGCCGAGGCGGAGCGGTTGACGCGGGAGACCGGCGAGGCGTGGTTCTGGAGCCGGTCGCGGCAGCGGCTGTGGCGGAAGGGGGAGACGTCGGGCAACACGCTCGCGGTCGAGGAGCTGCGCGACGACTGCGACGGCGACGCGCTGCTCCTGCGCGTGACGCCGGCGGGCCCGGCGTGCCATACCGGCTCTGTGAGCTGCTTCGCCCCGGCGCTCTGGCGCACGATCGCTCAGCGCGCGGCCGAGCGTCCTCCAGGCTCGTACACGACGGAGCTGCTCGACGCAGGCGTCGGCGCCGTCGCGCGCAAGGTGGGGGAGGAGGCGGTCGAGCTGGCGGTGGCCGCGCTCGACGAGCCGGACGAGCGGGTCGTCGAGGAGGCGGCCGACCTCGTGTACCACCTGTACGTCCTGCTCGCCGCGCGCGGCCTCGACGCGGCCGCCGTCGAGGACGAGCTCGCGCGCCGCGCCGGACCCCCCGGCGTCTGACGCGCGTCAGACGCGCCTCAGACGCCGGGGTTCGCTCCGAGCCCCGCGCCGGCCGCGTGCCTGTCTCGAACGGACGGTGCGCCGCAATCGCGCATCGACGCTGGGCTCGTGACGCTTCCGTGCGCGTTTCGTGACTCATTGGAGGTGAGCCGTCTCTGAGACGTCTCTGAGCCGGCTCAGACGCCGCCGGGGCTCAGCAGGCCGAGCGGACCGGGCCGCCGGCCGTCGAGATCGCGACGTGCTCGCCCGCCGCGAGCGCGGCCAGCCTGGCGCGGTAGACGGCCATGTCGGCGTGCTGCCAGTCGCCGTGCGTCTGGCAGCGCCACGGAGCGTAGAGCTCGCGGTGGAACGGGCTCGTGAGGCTCTCGGCGTGGCCGATCACGTTCGGGAGCGAGATCCGGTAGCGGGACATCAGCCACAACGTCAGCTCGAGCGACGCCCGCAGCTGCGCCGGGTCGCCCAGAATCGAGGCGTCGCTCGTGCCCACGTGCTCGATCCCGATCGCCGTCCAGTTCAGCCCGACGGTGTGCCGGCACATCGTCGTGAGCGGCACGAGCTGGTAGATCGTGCCGTCGCGGTCGATGACGAAGTGCGCGCAGTCG
>DASRGA010000021.1:0-14519 GCA_035651295.1 Gaiellaceae bacterium
ACACGATCTCGTCGCCGGCCTGCCAGCCGCGCGACGCGGTGCGCGACAGCGCGAAGTTGAGCGTCGTCATGTTCTGCCCGAACACCGTCTCGCCCGGGGCGGCGTTCAGGAACCGCGCGGCCGTGTCGTGCGCGAGCGCGAGCAGCTCGTCGGCGCGCCGCGAGGTCTCGAACGGCCCGCCGAGGTTCGCGTTCGCGTCGCGCAGGCAGGCCGCGATCGCGTCGATCACCGAGTCGGGGACCTGCGTGCCGCCCGGGCCGTCGAAGAACGCGAGCGGCCGCCGCAGCGCGGCGAAGCGGGCGCGGACGTCGTCGACCGTCGTCAGGACACGTGCCACGCGTACCTCGGCTTGACCGTCAGCGACGCGCCGACGAAGCAGTCGCGCTCACCCTTGCGCGTCAGCTCGCCGGCGTCGTCCGCGCGGGGGTCGAGCTGCGCGTCGATCGAGACGTCGATCTCGACGAAGCGGAAGCGCTCGTCGGCGCCGGCGCGGGTGATCGTGCCGTGCGCGGAGCCTGACGCGGTGACCGTGTGACCGGCGCGCCGGGCGTGGTAGGCGAAGCTGTCGATCGAGCAGCGCACGAGCGCGGCGAGCAGGAGATGGTCGGCCGACCAGCCTTCGGGGGGCACGAGCTGCCCGCCGCCGGGGATCGTCAGCCGCCCGCCCCGGTCGAGCTCGACGTCGTACTCGAGCACCTTCGCCCGCGTCTGCACGCAGAGAGCGTAACGTCCGGTCCCGGTCCTAGGGTGTCGGCCCATGAGGCTCAGGACGCTTTCCGAGGCAGAGTGCTACGCCCGCTGCTACGGCGCGCGGAGCGAGGAGCGGGTCTCGGTGGTGCGGCGCGTGCCGCACTCGCCCCGCTCGTTCAGCCGGTTCGGCGAAGGGATCCGCGAGCGCTTCGAGCAGCGGCTGGACGCCCGCGGCCCGGAGCGGGAGGCGGCATGACCCGCACGTGCCGCACGTGGACGTCGCGCCGCCGCGGCGTCGGCGTCGTCGTGCGCTCGTCACGGCCCGCGCCGCCGCTCCCGAGCTCGTGGGTGTGCACCGCGACGTGGACGCAGCGCATGCCGCGCTGCCGCCCGCGCAGCCGCCGCTAGCCCGGACGTTCCGGCTAGCGTGACGCCGGTGTCGGCCTTCGAGCGTGAGCTCCGCGCGTGCCTCGGCGTCATCCTCGGCGCCGAGCCTCCGTCCCCGGAGGGCGGCGACGCGATCCGGTTCTACGGGCACTGGCTGGCGGAGCGGAACCTCGGGCTCGCGCCGGTGGCGGACGCCGGGCGCTTCGCCTGGCCGGGGCAGTGGCTCGCGCGCGTCCGCTCCTCCGACGGCGACCACGCCGTCGTCATGTTCGGCTCGCCGTCGGGGGCCCTCCACGACCCGAGCGGCGCGCTCGCGGCGGGGGGCGTGGTCGAGGAGGGCTGGCTCGTCGCCCGCCTCGACCTTCACCTGGGGAGCGAGGAGCCGTACGGGCGCGACGAGCGGACGGGCCGCGTCGCGGCGATCCTGACGGCCGCGGACGCCGAGGGCCCGCTGGCGCAGGTCGAGCGGGTCGAGGCCGTCGCCGGCCGCGGCCTCCGGGGCGACCGCTACCACGACGGCCGCGGGACGTTCGGCCCCGGACGCGGCTACCAGCTGACCCTCGTCGAGGCCGAGGCGCTCGACGCGATCGACCTGCCGTGGGAGCAGGCGCGGCGGAACATCGTGACGCGGGGGATCGCGCTGAACGCGCTCGTCGGGCGGCCGTTCACGGTCGGCGGCGTTGCGTGCATCGGGCGGCGGCTCTCGGAGCCGTGCGCCCACCTCGAACGGCTGGCGCGGCCGGGCCTGCTGCGCCCGCTGGTGCACCGGGCGGGTCTGCGAGCCGACATCGTCAGGGGCGGGACGATCGCCGTCGGCGACGAGATCGCCCCCGGCGGATAGCCCGTTGTCGGCGGTCCCCGACGTTCTCGCGCCGGGCCTCCGCTGCGTCTTCTGCGGCATCAACCCCGGCCGCGTCTCCGCGGCCGCGGCCGCGCACTTCGCGAACCCGCGCAACGACTTCTGGCGCCTCCTGCACGACGGCGGCTTCACGCCGCGCCGCCTCGACCCGTCCGAGCAGTTCGAGCTCCTGCCGCTCGGCTACGGGGTCACGAACGCCGCCTACCGGACGACGCCCGGCTCCGGCGACCTGCGCCGCGGCGACTTCGACCGCGCACGGCTCGAGCGGCTCGCGTTCGACCTCGCGCCGCACGCGATCGCGTTCGTCGGCAAGGAGGCCTACCGCGGCCTCTTCGGGGAGCGGCCCGAGCTCGGCGCGCAGGCGCGCACGCTCGGCGCCGGCGTCGGCCTCTACGTCCTGCCGTCGACGTCGCCGGCCAACGCGGCCGTCCCCTACGCGGAACGGCTGCGCTCGTTTCGTGAGCTGCGCAGCTGGCTCGACGACGTGCGCGAGCGCCCGACGGCGCGCGCGTTCGTGCTCGACCGGCACGGCCGGCTCCTGCTCGTCCGGTTCCAGAACCGCTTCGGCGACCGCTGGTGGGCGACGCCCGGCGGCGGCATCGAGCCGGGCGAGACGGCGGCCGACGCGATCCGGCGCGAGCTGCGCGAGGAGCTCGGGCTGGAGGTCGACGATCCCGGCGAGCCCGTCTGGGCGCGCGACACGACGTTCTCGTGGGACGCCCGGCTCGTGCACATGCACGAGGTGTTCTTCCTGATCCGCGTCGAGGAGCTCGAGCCGAAGCCGACCGTCGTCCTCGCGGACGAGAACGTGCTCGAGCTCGCGTGGTGGACGCCCGACGAGCTGGCCGCGCCGCGCGAGCGCCTCGCGCCGCACGCCCTCGGCCAGGTCGTGCGTAGGCTGCCCGCGTGACCGCCGTCCTCGTCGCCGTGCACCTCCTCGCCGCGGGCATCTGGTTCGGCGGCTCGACGGCGCTCGTGTTCGTCGGCGTGCCGGCGATCCGCGACCTCGAGCACGGAGCCCGCGGGCAGGCGATGCGCCGGCTCGGGCTGCTCTGGCGCCCGCTCGGCTACGGGGCGCTGCTCGTCGCGGCGCTCACCGGCGTCGCGCTCGCCGCGCGCGAGTGGGAGCACCGGCCGGCGTTCCAGATCGTCTTCTGGGCGAAGGTGGCGCTCTTGGGGTGCCTGCTCGTCGTCTCGTACCTGCACAACTTCGTGCTCGGCCCGCGGGTGCAGGCCGAGGCGCGCGCGGGCGGCCCGCAGCCGACGCGCCCGCGGCTCGTCGTGGTCGGCTGGCTCAGCTACGCGCTGACGATGACGCTGCCGGTGCTCGGCGTCGCCCTGCAGCGGCTCGTCTCGTAGCCGGTCAGCCGGGCCAGCGGTTCGTGATCGGCGTGCGGCGGTCGCGCCCGAACGCCTTCGGACGCAGCTTCACGCCCGGCGGCGCCTGGCGCCGCTTGTACTCCGCGCGGTCGACGAGCGCGATCGCGCGCGCGACCACGTCCGGGTCGAAGCCGTCGGCGTCGAGCTCCTCACGCGAGCGGTCGAGCTCGACGAACGCCTCCAGCACCTCGTCGAGCTTCGGGTACGGCGGCAGCGAGTCCTCGTCGAGCTGGTCGGCGCGCAGCTCCGCGCTCGGCGCCCGCTCGATGATCGACTGCGGGATCAGCTCGCGGCCGGCGCGCTCGTTCAGCCGCCGCGCGAGCCGGAAGACGTCCGTCTTGTAGACGTCCTTGATCAGCGCGAAGCCGCCGGCGAGGTCGCCGTACAGCGTCGAGTAGCCGACCGAGAGCTCCGACTTGTTGCCGGTCGCGATCACGAGCCAGCCGAGCTTGTTCGAGAGGGCCATCAGGAGCGTCCCGCGCACGCGCGCCTGCAGGTTCTCCTCCGTCAGGTCGGGGGCGCGCCCCTCGAACGACGGCGCGAGCGCCGCGCCGAACGCCTCGACCACGGGCTCGATCGCGACCTCGCGGAAGTCGATCCCGAGCGACTCCGCGAGCCGTGCCGCGTCGCCGCGCGTCCCCTCGGACGAGTAGCGCGACGGCATCGACACGCCGTGCACGCGGCCGGCGCCGAGCGCCTCGACGCACAGGGCGGCGGTGAGCGCCGAGTCGATCCCCCCCGACAGCCCGACGACGACGTCGCCGAAGCCGTTCTTCTCGACGTAGTCGCGCAGGCCGAGCTCGAGCGCGAGCCGCATCTGCTCCAGGTCGTCGAGCTGCGCGGCGGGCGGCGGGTGGAGGGCGCTCGCCTGCTCGGCCGGCGGCGGCAGCTCGACCTGCGTCAGCTGCGGGTCGGCGCCGCGCTCGCGGGCGAGCGCGCGGCGGCGCACGTCGCGCAGCCGGCGGCCGACCGCCGCGACCGGGTCGACGTCGACGACGAGCAGGTGCTCCTCGAACCCGGGCGCCCGCGCCAGCACCTCGCCCTCGTCGTCGAGCACCACCGAGTGGCCGTCGAAGATCAGCTCGTCCTGCCCGCCGACCGCGTTGCAGAACGCCACGAAGCACGAGTTGTCGCGTGCGCGCACCTTCAGCATCTCTTCGCGCTCGCGATCCTTGCCGACGTGGAACGGCGACGCCGAGATGTTCGCGACGAGCTGCGCGCCGGCGAGCGCCAGCTCCGTTGCCGGCGGGCCGGGCTGCCAGACGTCCTCGCAGATCGTCGGCCCGACGAGCACGTCGCCGAAGCGCAGCAGGAAGAGGTCGCGGCCGGGCGCGAAGTAGCGGTCCTCGTCGAAGACGCCGTAGTTCGGCAGGTAGCGCTTCCGGTACACCGCCTGCACCTCGCCGCGTGCGAGCACGTAGCAGGCGTTGAAGAGGTCGGTGTCGAGGTGGGGCGCGCCGACGAGCGCCGTCACGCCGTGGGCGGCGCGCGCGAGCTCCTCGACGCGGGCGCGCGCCGCCCGGACGAAGCCCGCCCGCAGCAGCAGGTCCTCCGGCGGGTAGCCGGTCACGGCGAGCTCGGGGAAGAGGACGAGGTCGGCGCCGGCGTCGCGGGCCTCGGCGAGGCCGTCGAGGATCCGGCGCGTGTTCCCGTCGAGGTCGCCGACGACGCTATCGATCTGAGCGAGGGCCAGTCTCATCGGTTTTCGCCTCTCGGTCGAAAACTCTAGCACGGCGGTCCGCGAGGACCCGCCGCCGCCAGAAGGCGTAGGCGAGCACCGCTGCGAGGAAGAGCGCGAACGAGAGCGCGCCGACGGCGCGGCTGCCGCTCTTGTTGCCGACGACGCTCGTCACCGCAGCGGCGGCGATCAGCGCGATCAGGAGCGCCCGCAGGCGGTTCGCGCTCAGCGCCGCTCCAGCGCCGCGGCGGCGCGCGCCTCGCCGGCGACCGTCAGCCACAGCAGGTCGCCCGCCGCCGCGACCTCGACCGGCTCGCCGAGGTCGATCGGCCGGCGGTACTCGACGACGACCCGCACGCGGCCGGCGAGCCTCTCCGCCCACGCCTCCTCGACCGGCGCCCAGTACGCCGCGTTGTTGACGTGCCCGAGCCGGTCGACGTCGGTCGTGCGGAGCGGCCACGGGCGGCCCTCCCCTCGCGGCGCCGCGGGCAGCGACAGCCGGCCCGACGCCTTCCGGCCGCCGGCCGACGTCCCGTAGACCTCGAGGAAGCGTCCGTCGAGCCGCTTCGGGCGCAGGTCGTGGTCGAGGTGGATCCAGATGCTCTCCGCCTCGATCCGGCCGCCGGCGTCGCCGCGGAGCGAGTAGCGGCGCGACGCGGTCGAGCCGGAGGCGCCGCTGCACCAGGTCTCGATCGTGAGCGCGTCCTCCGGCCGGAACGGCTCGTGCACCTCGAGGTCGGTGCGCCGCACGACCCACACGTGCGAGTCGTGGTCGAAGCCCGCGTCGAGCCAGTCCTCCGAGGCGACGTCCTGGAGGTAGCGCGCGGCGGCGTCGAGCCGCAGCCGGCCGCCGGCGTCCGTGTCGGAGAGGCTGATCCGGCGGCGTGCCGTGTAGCGGCGGCTCACCCGAGGAGCTTCCGCACGCGCTCCTCGACGGCGACCGCGAGCGCGGCGTGCCCGGCCTCGTCCAGATGCCACGGGTCCTGCTCGCTGTAGGAGACGACGCCGGCGAGGTCGAGCAGCTCGCAGCCGAGCTCGGCGCACTCGGCGGCGTAGAACGGGCCGAGCTCGTGCCCCTCGAACGGCGGCGGGCAGACGACGAGCACCTCGGGCGCCCCGAGGCCCGGCCCCGTCTCCGAATGGCGGGCGAGCTTCACGAGCCGCCCGACCGACCGCGCCACCAGCTCGTGGCTCAGGAGCTCGACGTCGTTCGTGCCGAGGTAGACGACGACGAGGTCGACCGGCTTGTGCGAGCGCAGGCACGGCAGGAAGTACGGCAGCCCGTTGCGCCCGTCCTCGACGGGGCTCTCGACGGCGGCGGTGCGCCCGTTCAGCCCTTCGGCGATCACCTCGAACTGCCCGCCGAGCGCCCGCTGGAGCCGCACCGGCCAGCGCGCCTCGCGCGGCAGCCGCCCGTGGTTCGAGCCGGGGGCATAGCCCCACGTGTTCGAGTCGCCGAAGCAGACGATCGTCTTCATCTAGGCGAGCGCCGCCTCGATCGCGTCGAGCGCCTCCGGATTCTCGAGCGACGAGAGGTCGCCCGGATCGGTGCCGAGCGCCTTCGCGCGCACCGCTCGGCGCACGATCTTCGCGGAGCGCGTCCTCGGCAGCGCGTCGACGAACACCACGCGCTCGGGCCTGAACGCCTTGCCGAGCTTCGCGGCCACGTGGTCGGCGACGTCCGCCTCCGTCGCGGACGCGCCCGGCAGGAGGCAGCAGAAGATCCAGGCGGCCTCGCCCTTGACGGCGTGCGGCACGCCGACGGCGGCCGCCTCGCGCACCGCCGGGTGCGACACCGCAGCCGACTCGAGCTCCGCCGGCCCGATGCGCTTCCCGGCGATGTTCAGCGTGTCGTCGGAGCGGCCGTGCAGGAACCAGTAGCCGTCCTCGTCGACGGAGGCCCAGTCGCCGTGCACCCACACGCCCGGGAGGCGCGACCAGTACGTCTCCAGGTAGCGCTCGGGGTCGCGCCAGAAGCCGCGCGTCATCCCCGGCCACGGCTTGCGGCAGACGAGCTCGCCCACCTCGCCCGTCCCGACGAGCGACGCGCCGTGCTCGTCGACGACGTCCATCGCCATTCCGAGCGCCGGCCCGCCGAGCGAGCACGCCTTGATCGGCTCGACCGGCACCGGCGTCAGGAAGCACGCGCCGACCTCGGTGCCGCCGGAGCAGTTGATCACCGGCACGCGGCCGCCGCCCACCTCCTCGGCGAGAAACCGGTACGGCTCGGGGTTCCACGGCTCGCCCGTGGTCACGAACGTGCGCAGCGACGAGAGGTCGGCCCGGGGGGCGCCGTGCGGCAGGAGCGCGCGGACGAGGGTGGGCGAGAGGCCGAGCGACGTCACGCGCTCGGCCTCGACGAGCCGCCACAGGCGGTCGGGCGCGGGCCAGTCGGGCGCGCCTTCCGCGAAGACGATCGTGCCGCCGAGCGCCCCGACCCCGACGACCGTCCACGGCCCCATGATCCAGCCCATGTCGGTGGCGAAGTGGACGACGTCGCCCTCGTGCACGTCCGCCTGGTAGGCGGCCTCGCGCGCGATCGAGACGAGAAAGCCGCCCTGCACGTGCACGACGCCCTTCGGCCGGCCGGTCGTGCCGGACGTGTAGGTGAGAAGGTAGGGATGCTCCGAGTCGACTTCGAGCGGCGGCAGCTTGCCCGGCAGGTCGTCGAGCTCGAACGGCGCCAGCACCACCTGCGCGGTCGAGCCGGCGAGCGCCATCGCCTCCTCGAGGATCTCGAGCATCGGCACCGGCCTGCCGCGGCGCGACGAGACGCGCTGCGTGATCACGACCTTCGCCTCGCTCGCCTCGAGCCGCTGCGCGACCGCCGGGGCGGCGAACCCGGAGAAGACCGGCACCTGCACGGCGCCGACGTGCGCCGCGGCGTGCGAGGCGACGGCGACCGCGGGCGACATCGGCAGGAAGATCGCGACGCGGTCGCCGGGCTCGACGCCGAGCGCGACGAGGCGCTCGGCGAGGCGCGTCACGTCGCGCGAGAGCTCGGCGAAGGAGAGCGCGCTGCGCGAGCCGTCCTCGGCCAGCCCGACCGCCGCCGGCGCGTCGGGACGGCGCTTCGCCCAGCGGTGCACGCAGTTGCGGGCGATCGAGACGGTCGCGCCCGTGAACCACGTCGTGAACTCGGGCCCGCGGGAGTCGTCGAGCACGCGCTCCCACGGCGTCGAGAACTCGAGCCCGAGGTCCTCGACGCAGAGCGGCCAGAACCACTCCGGCTCCTCCTGCGAGCGCCGGACGAGCTCGCGCCAGTCGCGGCAGCCCGCCCGCCGCCGCAGGCGCGTCGCGTTCGCGCGCTCGATCGTCGCTTCGTCGGGGCGCCAGACGACCTCGGCCACGGCCGGAATCTAGCCCTTGCTAACTTAGTACGCACTAACTTCAGGACGAGAGAGGTGATGCAATGAGGCGCTTCGTGACGCCGGAGAACAGGAAGTGGTGGACGCTCGCCGCGGTCTCGGTCGGGCTGTTCATGATCATGCTCGACAACACCGTCGTGAACGTGGCGCTGCCCGCGATGAAGCGGTCGCTCCACATGAGCCTGTCCGAGCTCGAGTGGGTCGTCGCCGGCTACGCGCTGACGTTCGCGGCGCTCATGCTCACGGGCGGCAAGCTCGCCGACTTCCTCGGCCGCCGCCTCGTCTTCATGCTCGGCCTCGCCGTCTTCACGGGCTCGAGCCTCGCCTGCGGCCTCGCCCCGAACGGCGGCTTCCTGATTGGCGCGCGCGTCGTGCAGGGCCTCGGCGGCGCGTTGATGAATCCCGCGACCCTCTCGATCGTCACCGCGACCTTTCCGCCGCGCGAGCGCGGCAAGGCGATCGGCATCTGGGCGGGCGTCTCCGCGATGGCGCTCGCGATCGGGCCGCTCGTCGGCGGCCTGCTGACCGAGCACGTCAACTGGAACTGGATCTTCTTCATCAACGTGCCGGTCGGCGCCCTCGGGCTCGTCGCGATCCCGGTGTTCATCGAGGAGTCGCGCGACCAGTCCGCCGAGCAGCGGCTCGACGTGCCCGGCCTCGCCGCCTCGGCGCTCGGCCTCTTCTCGCTCACCTATGCGTTCATCGAGGCGAACAACTACGGCTGGGGGTCGGGGCGGATCCTCGGCGCGTTCGCGGTCGCGGCCGTGTCGCTCGCCGCGTTCCTGCTGCTCGAGCGGCACCAGCGCGTGCCGATGCTCGACCTCGCGCTCTTCCGCCACCGGACGTTCTCCGGCGCCAACGGGGCGATGCTGTTCGTCGGCCTCGCCATGTTCGGGACGTTCTTCTACGTCTCGCTCTACATGCAGAACGTCCTCCACTACTCGCCCGTCCAGGCGGGCGCGAGCTTCCTGCCGATGACGTGCCTGGTCATCCTGATCGCGCCGCGCGCGGGCGCGCTCGCCGACCGTTTCGGCTCGCGCTGGCTCGTCGGCGGCGGCATGACGCTGCTCGCCGCGATGCTGCTCTACTACTCGCAGCTCGGCGCGGACGAGCCCTTCTGGAAGCTGATCCCGGGCCTCCTGCTCGGCGGCGTCGGCATGGGCTCGACGATGACGCCGGTCACGGCCGCGGCGATGAGCGCCGTCTCCGTCGACAAGGCGGGTGTCGGCTCGGCCGTCCTGAACTCGTCGCGGCAGGTCGGCGGCTCGGTCGGGATCGCGGTCATGGGCTCGATCGTCACCGGCGCCTCCACCTACCTCGGCGGCTTCCACGACGCGCTGAGGGTCGGCGCGATCCTCTGCGTCGCCGGCGCGGCGCTCGCGGCGGTCGCGATCCGCAAGGTCGAGCATCCGCACCACGCCGCCGACGCGCCGGCGCTGGAAGCCGGATGACGCAGGCCGCGGGCAAGCGGCTTACGCGCGAGGCCCGGCGGCAGGCGGTGCTCGACACCGCCTGCCGCGTCTTCACGCGCTCGAGCTACCGGGGCGCGACGACCGCGGAGATCGCGCGCGAGGCCGGGATCTCGGAGCCGATCCTCTACCGCCACTTCGGCTCGAAGCGCGATCTCTACCTCGCCTGCCTCGAGCAGGCGTGGGCCGACCTGCGCGCGGTCGCCGAGGAGGCGCGCGCGCAGGATCCGGGCGGGTGCCTCGGCACCGTCGTGAGCGCGTACATGGCGGCGCGGTCCCGCGTGCGCCTGATCGACCTGTGGATCCAGGGGCTGTCGGAGGCGTCCGAGGACCAGGCGATCGCGAAGGCGCTGCGCCGCCAGATCCGCACCGTGCACGCGTACTTCGCCGACCTGATCCGGGAGGCGCAGGAGCGCGGCGACGTGCGCGCCGACCGCGACGCGGCCGCCGAGGCGTGGATCTTCGTCGCGAGCGGCCTGCTCGCCACCGTCGACCACCGGCTCGGCGGCCTGCTCGGCGACGACCTCGAGCGCGTGCGCGCCGAGCGGCGGCGCTGGCTGCACGGCTCGAGCTAGCCGACCCGCCCCCGGACGCGGAGAAGCCCCGGCTGCGGCACCCGGGGCTTCACCTCGTTCTGGCGGATCGTCTTGGGGCGGGGCCCCGATTCATCCGGCTCTGCGGCCCAGCCGGCCGATCGGGATGTGATGCCTCCGACGTCCTTCCCGGCACCGGCCTGGCGTCAGGCCGTCGTGCAAGGTGCGCTCACCTTACGAGGCGGTCGGGAGCCTGTCAAGTACCTCGGTCAAGTGATTCGCGTATCGGCTTGTTGACCGCGATTCCCCTGGATCCATCCCTCATTCGAGGGCATGTCCGAAACTGAGGATTGCGCCCCGGTCAAGTGTCCGTCATGCTGCGGCCCATGACCCCGCGCGTGGTTCGGTCTGCCGCAGCCGAATCCCCCGCCGCACGCCGGCCGGGCCTCGGCGAGCGCCTGCGCCAGCTCCGGGTGGCGGCGGGCCTCACGCAGACCGATCTGGCGGGCTCGCGCTTCTCCAAGGAGTACATCTCGCAGATCGAGCGCGGCAAGACCCGCCCGACGGCCGAGACGGTCGAGTGGCTCGCGCTCCGGCTCGGGGTCGATGCGGGGTTCCTCGCAAGCGGCGTCTCCGCCGACGACCGCGCGAAGGCCGAGGCCGTGCTGGCCCGGGCCGAGTCGCTCACCGCCGAGCATCGCTTCGACGAGTCCCTCGCCGAGTACGCCCGCGCGATGCCGTCCGTCGTGGGGACGGGCGCCGTCGAGCTCCGCGTGCGGCTCCTCTCGGGCGAGGCGATGGCGAAGGCGGGGACGGGCGACATCGCGGCGGCGCTCGCGTCGCTGACCGAGGCGCGCTCCCTGGTCGAGGGCGAGACGTTCTCGGACGTCGACCGCGCCGAGATCCTCTACCGCATGGGCGTCTGCCGCTACAAGCTCTCCAGCATCACGACGGCGCTCGCGCTCTTCAACGAGGCGCTTGCGCTCGTCGAGCGGACCGAGCTGCCGTCGGACGAGCTGAAGCTGAACATCTTCGCGTGGCGGTCGCGCTGCTACCGCCGCCAGCGCGACTACGAGGCCGCCCGCGAGGACGTCGAGATCGCGCTCGAGCTCGCCGAGCGGCTGCGCGACACCCGCTCGCTCGCCGACGTGTACTTCCAGGCGTCGCTGCTCGCCGAGCGCGACGGCCACTGGGTGCGCGCCCGCACATACGCCGAGCGCGCGAAGGCGCTGTACGAGGAGCTGTCCGACGCCGCGAACGTCGGCCGGCTGCTCAACAACCTCGGCGTCGTCGAGTTCCTGCTGGGCAAGTCCGACGAGGCCGCCGAGCACTTCAAGCACGCCTACGCGATCGCGCTCGAGATCGACCGCTCGGAGGACGCCGCCGGCGCCGTCTCGTCGCTCGCGCAGGTGCACCTCCGCACCGGCGACCTCGCCCGCGCGGAGGAACAGGCCCGCCTCGCCCTCGAGATCATGGGCGAGCGCGAGGACATGCTCGACCAGATCGGCAACACCCGGCTCGTCCTCGGCCGCGCCCTGCTCGAGCAGGGGCGCCTCGACGAGGCCGACGAGCTTTTCGTCCAGGCCGAGGACGCCTTCGCGCGTCTCTCGTCCGCATCGCATCGTGCCGCCGCGTGGGTCGCTCAGGGGGATCTGGCCGACAGGCGGGGCGACCAAGGCCGGGCGGCGGCGCTCTACCGTCGCGCAGCCGAAGCGCTCCAGGACTTCCGGTTCTAGGAAGGGAGGTGTTCTCTGTGGCAATCAAGTTCGCGGTCTTCCTTCGCAGGCATCCGCTGATCCCCGTCGCGCTGACCGTGGCGTGGGCGGTCGTCGGCGCGTTCTTCGGTCACCACCACGCCGGCCACAACAACGGCCGCGGCCTGTGGGACGGGCCTGTTTGATCGAGGCTGGCTGATCGAAGCAGCCTGATCTCCTGCACCACCGATTCCGAGCGTCGCCCAGAACGAATCGGCGGAGGACGACGATCCGCCACCAGCGCTCCCCCGGGGGGACTTGCGTCCGGCTGGGGTGCGGGCCGCCGCGTGCGGCTCGCACCCCGGGCGCGAGCCGAGACGAGCCGGGGCTAGGCGACGCCCGAGCCCGAGCCGACGCGCTCGAGCACGACCTGCGGGATCCGCGCGTGCGGCGAGAGGCGCAGGCACATGCGGACGACCTCGGCGCAGTCCTCGGTCCGGATCATCTCGGCCGGCTCGATCCCCGACCACTCCGCCATCGGCGTGTCGACGAACCCCGGGCAGAGCGCGATCGCCCGGACGCCCGCGCTGTCGAGCTCCTCGTTCTGGGAGCGGGTGAGCGCGATCACCGCCGCCTTGGTCGCGCCGTAGACGGCCAGGCCGGGCGTCGGGGTGGTGCCGGCGATCGAGGCGAGGTTGACGATCCAGCCGCGGCTCGCCTTGAGCAGCGGCAGCGCCTCCCGGGTCACGAGCAGCAGGCCGCGCAGGTTGACGCCGAGCTGCAGGTCGAGGTGCTTCGTCTGCAGCGACTCGATCGTGCCGCCGATCCCGAGGCCCGCCGAGTTGACGAGCACGTCGAGGCCGCCGTACCGCGCGCGATGCTCCGCGACGACGCGGACGCAGTCGTCCTCGTCGCCGACGTTCGCGGCGACGGCCAGCGCGCCGAGCTCGGCCGCCGCCGCGCCCACCTTCTCCGCGGTGCGGGAAGCGAGCGTGAGCTCGAACCCCTCCTCGCGCAGCATCCGCGCGATCGCGAGGCCGATCCCGGATGAGCCGCCGGTGACGAGCGCGCTCGGCATGACGCGAGCGTAGAGGACTCCGGCCGCCGGGGGCGAACTCCCCGGTCAGCACCAACGTTCCTCTCCCCTGCGACGGCGGCTCCTCCGGCCGCCGTCGCGCGTTTACGCTGCGGGGTGTGGACGTGAAGCTGACCGATCTCGCCACCGCCGGCGGCTGCGCGGCGAAGTACTCGGCGGCCCGGCTCGAGGAGCTCCTGAAGGGCTTCGTGCCCGCCGAGGCCGAGAATCTCCTCGTCGGCCTCGACCCGGCCGACGACGCGGCCGTCTACCGGCTCGACGACGAGCGCGCGCTCGTGTTCACGATCGACTTCTTCCCGCCGATCGTCGACGACCCGGCCGACTTCGGCGCGATCGCCGCCGCGAACGCGCTCAACGACGTGTTCGCGATGGGCGGGACGCCGCTGCTCGCGCTGTCCGTCGCGGCGCTGCCGGAGGAGCTCTCCCAGGCGGCCGTCCGCGCGATCTTCGACGGCGCCGAGGCCCAGGTGCGCGCGGCGGGCGCGCTGCTCGCCGGCGGGCACACGATCCGCGACGCGGAGCCCAAGTACGGCCTCGCCGTCGTCGGCACCGTCAGCCCCGACGGGCTCTGGCCGAAGTCCGGCGCGCGTCCCGGCGACGCGCTCTACCTGACGAAGCCGCTCGGCACGGCGCTCGTGCTCGGGGGTGCGAAGCGCGGGCTCGCCGACGCGGCCGAGGCCGTCCGCTCGATGCGGCTGCTGAACCGCGAGGCCGCCGACCTGCTGCGCCCGCTGACGCCGAATGCCGTCACCGACGTCACCGGCTTCGGGCTCGCGGGCCACGCGCACGAGATGGCGGAGCGAAGCGGCGTGCGCATCGTGCTCGAGGCCGAACGGCTGCCGCCGCTCGCGGGCGCGCTCGAAGCGGCGCGCGGCGGCGTCTCGACGGCGGGCACGCGCACGAACCGGGAGTTCGCGCGGCTGGAGGCGGACGGCGTCGCGCCGGAGCTCGTGGAGCTCGCGCACGACCCGCAGACGGCGGGCGGCCTGCTGATCGCGCTGCCGCGCGACCGCGGCATGGGCCTCGAAGCGGAGTTCGCGCGCGCCGGCGCGTTCCTCGCACGGGTCGGCTCGGTCGTCGAGGGCGTCGGGGTCGCGCTCGCGCGACTTCGACTGGGGCGACTAGCTGTGGGACCCACGGACCTGTGAGACGCGGCTGGTCGGCGGTTGGCCGCTGAGGGAGCTGTGTGGTCGGTGTCGGTTGTACCAGCGGAGGTAGCTGGGGAGGGCGCGGGCGCGGTGGGTGCTTGAGTGGTAGGCGAAGCGGTAGGCCCATTCGCGTTGGAGCGTCTTGATCAGCGCCTCGGCTTTGCCGTTGGTTTGTGGCCGGCGTGGCCGGGTGTAGCGGCGAGCGATGCCGAGTTCG
>DASRGA010000022.1:0-10434 GCA_035651295.1 Gaiellaceae bacterium
GCGGGTGACGCGGCCCGTACGCGTTAAGGAGGATGCGCCGCACGAGCCAGTCCGAGCCGACGGCGATCCGGTAGAGCGTCGTGAAGAACGGCGAGCGGGCAAGAAGCTCGCGGACGACGTGCGGCAGCCCGCCCACCGGCAGCGCGTCCCCGTCGACCAGCACGATCCGCGAGGCGGCGCCGCGCTCGGCAAGCGCGACGGCGACGGCCGCCCCGACCGAGTGGCCGACGACGATCGGCCGGCCGAGCCGCAGAGCGTGGATGAACGCCTGCACCTGCTCGACCCAGTGGGCGAGCGTGAACGGGCCGGCACGGCGCGTGTAGCCGAAGCCGTCCAGGTCGAGCGCGAAGACGCGGTGGCGGCGGGCGAGCAGCGGGCCGACGCCGCTCCAGACGAACGACGGCTCCAGGAACCCGCCGAGCAGGACGACCGGCGGGCCGTGCGTGCCCCACTCGCGATACGCCGTGCCGTCGACGAATCGTCCGTGCCACAGCTCGGTCACGGGGACGTTCGCGTCCTGCGACACCGCGTTGTACGCGACCGACGCGAGCAGCAGAGCCAGCGCGAGCGCGAGCAGGACGGCGAGCACGCGGCGAACGATCCGCACCCCTGGCAGCGTAGAGATCCGGCTCGCTACCGTGGTTTCTCGTGGCGGGGGTCGAGCTGCACGCGCTCGAGAAGAGCTATCGCACGCCCACGGGCATCGTCGAGGCCGTGCGCGGCGTCGACCTGCGCGTCGCCGAGGGCGAGACGGTCGCCCTGCTCGGCCCGAACGGCGCCGGCAAGTCGACGACGATCGACATGCTGCTCGGCCTGCAGACGCCGGACGCCGGCGCCGTCGCCCTCTTCGGCTCGCCGCCCGGCGAGGCGGTCTCCGCGGGTCGGGTCGGCGCGATGCTCCAGACGGGCGGGTTGCTGCGCCAGCTCACCGTGCGCGAGCTCGTGACGATGATGGCGGCGCTGTACCCGCAGCCGCTCGACGTCGACGAGACCCTCGAGGTCGCGCGCGTCGCCGACCTCGCCGGCCGGCGGACCGAGAAGCTGTCCGGCGGCGAGACGCAGCGCGTCCGCTTCGCGATCGCGCTCGTTCCCGACCCGGACCTGCTCGTGCTCGACGAGCCCACCGTCGGCATGGACGTCGAGACGCGCCACGCGTTCTGGACGACCGTCCGCGACATCGCCGCCCGCGGCAAGACCGTCCTCTTCGCGACGCACTACCTCGAGGAGGCGGATGCGCACGCCGACCGCGCCGTGCTGATGGCCCGCGGCTCGGTCGTCGCCGACGGCCCGACGACCGAGATCAAGGCGATGGTCGGCTCGCGCACGATCCGCGCCACCCTTCCCGACGCTCCACCCGAGCGGCTGCGGGCCCTGCCCGGCGTCACGCGCGTCGAGCGGCGAGGCGACGCGGTCGTCCTCGTCTGCGACGACTCGGACGCGGCGATCCGCGCCCTGCTCGCCCGGGAGCCGGCGGTGCGGGACATCGAGATCCGCGGGGCCGGCCTCGAGGAGGCGTTCCTCCGCCTGACCGGGGACGGCGACGGCTCGTGAACGGCCTCGTCTACGCGCGCTACGAGCTGCTGCGCACGTTCCGCAACCGCCGGCTTCTGATCTTCTCGTTCGGCTTCCCGCTCGCCCTCTACTACGCGATCGCGGCTCCCAACCGCAACGTGCACGACCTCGGCTCGTCGGGGCTCTCGGCGCCGCTCTACTTCATGGTCGGCATGGCGACGTTCGGGACGATGAACGCCGTCCTCTCGAGCGGGGCGCGCATCGCCGCCGAGCGGCAGGCGGGCTGGAACCGTCAGCTGCGGCTGACCGGGCTGTCCACCCGGACGTACTTCCGGGTGAAGATCCTGACCGCGTACGCGCTCGCGCTGTCGTCGATCCTCCTGCTCTACCTCGCGGGGGCCACGCTCGGAGTCGGCCTCGCCGCCGGCCGCTGGGCCCAGATGACCCTCTTCATGCTGGTCGGGCTCGTGCCGTTCGCCGCGCTCGGAATCCTCGGCGGGCACCTGCTCACCCCCGACTCGATCGGGCCGGCGATGGGCGGGTCGACCGCCCTGTTCGCGCTGCTCGGCGGCGTGTGGTTTCCGATCAACTCCGGCGTGATGCACGACGTCGCCCGCGCGCTGCCGTCGTACTGGCTCGTCCAGGCCGCGCACGTCGGCACCGGCGGCGCCGGCTGGGGCGGCGCCGGCTGGGCGGTCGTCGCGGCCTGGAGCGCCGGCGCCGCCGCGCTCGCGGCCCGCGCGTACCGGCGCGACACGAAGCGCGTCTGAACCCGCCTCCGTAGAGATCACGGACGCCGGACGCGGGTTTGCGCCGATGCCAGGACCTACGGGGGCCAGGCAGCCTCGGCACCGTGAGCGCGCTCGACCTCGCCCGCTGGCAGTTCGCGGTGACGACGCTCTACCACTTCCTGTTCGTCCCCGTGACGATCGGCCTCGCCTGGTTCGTCGCCGGCTTCCAGACCGCCTGGTACCGCACCCGCGACGAGCGCTGGCTGCGCGTCGCGCGCTTCTTCGGGAAGCTCTTCCTGATCAACTTCGCCCTCGGCGTCGTCACCGGCATCGTCCAGGAGTTCCAGTTCGGCATGAACTGGTCCGCCTACTCGCGCTACGTCGGCGACATCTTCGGCGCGCCCCTCGCGATGGAGGCGCTCGCCGCGTTCTTCCTCGAGTCCACGTTCCTCGGCCTCTGGATCTTCGGCTGGGACCGCCTGAAGCCGAAGGCGCACCTCGCCACGATCTGGCTCGTCGCGGTCGGGACGACCGCGTCCGCGTACTTCATCCTCGCCGCCAACTCGTGGATGCAGCACCCGGTCGGCTACCGGCTGAACCCGGTCACGCACCGTGCCGAGATGACCTCGATCGCACAGGTGCTCACGAACTCGACGCTGATCCGCGCCTTCGGGCACACGATCGCCGCCGCCGGCCTCACGGCGTCGATGCTCGTGCTCGCGGTCGCCGCGTGGCACCTGCGGGCGCGCTCGCCGCAGGCGGGGCTGTTCGAGCCCGTCGCGCGGATCGCCCTGTGGGCGACGCTCGCCACCGCAGTCTTCACGATCCTGATCGGCCACACGCAGGCGCAGCTGATGACGAAGCAGCAGCCGATGAAGATGGCCGGCGCCGAGGCGCTCTACACCACCCAGAACGGCGCGAACTTCTCGCTGTTCGACATCGGGCCGTGGCAGAAGTACCCGTCGAAGTCGCTGGTCTCGATCCACCTGCCGCACCTGCTCTCGGTGCTCGCCGACAACTCGTGGAACGGCCGCGTCGAGGGCATCAACGACCTGCAGGCGCAGGCGGTGCAGCGCTACGGCCCCGGCAACTACCGCCCGATCGTCGGCGTCGACTACTGGACCTTCCGCATCATGACCGGCCTCGGCTTCCTTGCCGCGCTCCTCGCCGCCGGCGGCCTGCTGCTCGCACGGCGGCCCGGACGGCTCGCCGGCTCGGCCCGCTTCCTGCGGCTCGCGGTGTGGGGGGCGGCGATCCCGCTCGCCGCCAACCTCGCCGGCTGGCTGTTCACCGAGATGGGGCGCCAGCCGTGGGTCGTCCAGGGCCTGCTGCTGACGAAGGACGCCGTCTCGCCGACGGTCGGCCCGTGGTCGGTCGGCCTGACGCTCGCCGGGTTCACGCTCCTCTACGGCGTCCTCGCCGTCGTCGAAGGCCTGCTGATGGTCCGCGCCGCGAAGGCGGGGCCCGAGCAGCCGGGCTCGCTGACGGCGGCCGGCGCCGACACGCTCCCCGACGCGCTCCCGGTGCTCTCGTACTGATGCTGCTCGCAAACACCCACGGCTACTGGAACCTGCAGTCCTTCTGGTTCCTGCTGATCGCGATCCTCTGGATCGGCTACTTCGTGCTCGAGGGCTTCGACTTCGGCGTCGGCATCCTGCAGCGCCTGCTCGGCCGCAGCGAAGCGGAGCGGGGGACGCTGATCAAGACGATCGGGCCGGTCTGGGACGGCAACGAGGTCTGGCTGCTCACCGCCGGCGGCGCCACCTTCGCCGCCTTCCCGACCTGGTACGCGACCACGTTCTCCGCCTTCTACCTCGCGCTCTTCCTCGTGCTGCTCGGGCTGATCGTGCGCGGCGTGGCGATCGAGTACCGCAACAAGCGGACCGACCCGGCCTGGCGCGCACGCTGGGACTGGGTGCTCGCCGTCTCGAGCGCGCTGCCGGCGCTGCTCTGGGGCGTCGCGTTCTCCGACTTCGTCAAGGGCGTCCCGATCGACGCGCACGGGACGTTCACCGGCAACCTGCTCGACCTGCTCGGCCCGTACGCGCTGTTCGGCGGGCTGACCACGCTCGCGCTCTTCACCTTCCACGGCGCGCTCTTCCTGTCCCTGCGCACGACGGGCGAGCTGGAGCAGCGCGCGCGCCGCGTCGCGCTGCGGCTCGCCTATCCGGCAGCGCTGCTCGTCCTCGGCTTCCTCTGGTGGACGTACGCGAACGCGCGCTCGATGCACGACAAGGGCCTCGTGCCGGGCATCGTCCCGCTCGCCGCGATGGCGCTCCCGTTCGCCGCCGGCATCTTCGCCCGCGCCGGCCGCACCGGCTGGGCGTTCTTCGCGACCGCGCTCTCGATCGCGCTCGTCACCGCGACGCTGTTCCTCAACCTGTATCCGCGCGTGCTCGTGTCGAGCACCTCGAACGACAACAGCCTGACCATCTTCACGACGAGCTCGAGCCACTACACGCTGACGGTGATGTCGATCGTCGCGCTCGTCCTGACGCCGGTCGTCCTCGCCTACCAGGCCTGGACCTACTGGGTGTTCCGCGCCCGGCTCGGCGGCGAGGAGGTCGGCACGCCGCTCGAGGCGCTCGCCCGCTCGCCGCTCGGCTCCGAGCACTAGCCGGCCGTGCGCCCGCTCGACGCGAGGCTCGTGCGGGAGGTGCCCGCCGTCCGCCGCTACCTCGCGGCCTGCGGCGCGCTCGCCGCCGTGTCGGCCGCGGCGATCCTCGCGCAGGCGATCCTTCTCGGGAGCGTCGTCGCCGGCGCGTTCCTGGGGCACGAACGGCTGCACCAGCTCGCCCCGCGCCTCGCCGCGCTCGCCGCCGTGTCGATCGTCCGCGGCCTCGTCGCGGGCGGGCTCGAGGGGGGCGGCTCGCTGACCGCGGCCGCCACGCTCTCGACGCTGCGGCTGCGCGTCCTCTCCGCGCTCGTGCGCTCGCGGCCCGGGGGGCTGGGCGGGCTGCGGGCCGGGGAGGTCGCGGGGGCCGTGCTCGACGGCGGCGACGCGCTGGAGCCGTACTTCGCCCGCTTCCTGCCGCAGCTCGCCTTCGCCGTCGTCGTCCCGCCGGTCCTGCTCGGCTGGACGCTGTCGCGCGACTGGATCTCGGGCGTGCTGCTGCTCGTCACGCTGCCGCTGATCCCCGTCTTCGGGATCCTCGTCGGGCGCGCGACCGAGCATGCGACGGCGAAGCGCTTCCAGGCGCTGCAAACCCTCTCGACGCACTTCTTCGACGTCGTCCGCGGGCTGCCGACGCTGCGCGCCTACCGGCGCGGCCCGGCGCAGGTGGACGCGATCGCCCGCTACACCGACGACTACCGCCGCACGACGATGGCCACGCTGCGGGTCGCGTTCCTCTCGGCCTTCGTGCTCGAGCTCGCGGCGTCGCTCGGGACCGCACTCGTCGCGGTGGAGCTCGGGATCCGGCTCGTGCACGGCTCGGTCGGGCTCTCGCCCGCCCTTGCGATCCTCGTGCTCGCACCCGAGGTCTACGCGCCGCTCCGCACGGCCGCCGCCCAGTTCCACGCGAGCGCCGACGGGCTCGCGGCCGCCGGGCGCCTCCTCGAGCTTGCGTCGCTCGAGCCGCCCGTCCACGGGTCGGCGCCCGCGCCCGTGCCCGGCGCCGTCGAGCTCGTCGGCGTCGGCGCCTCCTACCCGCGGCGCGGGCGGGTGCTCGGCGAGGTCGACCTCGTCCTGCGGCCCGGCGAGCGCGTCGCGGTCGTCGGCCCGAGCGGCGCGGGAAAGTCGACGCTGCTCGCGCTGCTCCTGCGCTTCCACGATCCGGACGCCGGCCGCATCCTCGTCGACGGCAGCGACCTCGCCCTCGCCGACCCCGCGTCGTGGCGGACGCGGCTCGCCTGGGTCCCGCAGCGCCCGCTGCTCGAGCCGGGCACGGTCGGCGACGCGGTCAGGCTCGGCGACCCGGCGGCCTCCGACGAGGAGGTGCGTGCGGCGCTCGCCGGCGCCGCCGTCCACGTGTCGCCGGCCGCCCGCACCGAGACGCTCTCCGCGGGCGAGCGGCGCCGCGTCGCGCTCGCGCGCGCGTTCCTGCGCGCCGCGCCGCTCCTGCTCCTCGACGAGCCGACGGCGCATCTCGACGGCGAGGCCGCCGAGGCCGTCGTCGACGTGCTCGCGTCGCTGCCGCGCGAACGGACGCTGCTCGTCGCGACGCACGACGCCCGCGTGCTGCGGGCCGCCGACCGCGTGCTCGAGCTGCGCGCGGGCTCGCTCCGCGAGACGGCGAGGATCGCGGCATGAGCGCGCTCGGCCGCGTGCTCGAGGACGCCCGCCCGCTGCGGGGCCGCGTGCTCGCCTCCGTCGGGCTGGCCGCGCTCACGCTGGGCGCGGGCGCGGCGCTGCTTGCCAACTCCGGCTACCTGATCTCGAAGGCGGCGACGCGTCCGGACGTGCTGTCGCTGACCGTGGTGATCGTCGGCGTGCGCTTCTTCGCGCTCGCGCGGGCGGTGCTCCGCTACCTCGAGCGGGTCGTCTCGCACGACGCGTCGTTCCGCTTCCTCGCGGCCGTGCGCGTCCGGTTCTTCGCCCGGCTCGAGCCGCTCGTGCCGGGCGACGTCGGCGGGTCGCGCGGCGGCGACCTGCTCTCCCGCTTCGTCGCGGACGTCGACGCGCTGCAGCACCTGCTCGTCCGCGTGGTGGCGCCGCCGCTCGCCGCGCTCGCCGTCGGCGCCGCCTCGGTGCTCGCGGTGTCGCTCGTCGCGCCGGGCAGCGGGGTGGCGCTCGGCCTCGCGCTCGTCGCCGGCTGCGTGCTGGTGCCGCTCGCCGTCGTGCGAGGCGCCCGCGGGGCGGCGCGGCGGCGCCCGGCGGAGCGCGCCGAGCTCGCCGGCGCGACCGTCGACCTGCTCGGCGCGCTGCCGGAGCTCGTCGCCTACGGCGCCGCCGCCGAGCGCCTGCGCCGCATCGAGGCCGCCGACCGCCGCTTCCGCCGCTCGACCGCGCGGCGCGCGCTCGCGTCCGGCGCCGGCGACGGCGCGCTGCTCGCGCTCGGCGGTGTCACCGCAGCCGTCGTGCTCGCAGCCGCCGTCGGCCACGCGCGCGGCCTCCTGCTCGGTCTCGTCGCGCTCCTCTGCCTCGCCGTCTTCGAGGGCGTGCGCGCACTGCCGCTCGCCGCCGACCACCTGGTCGCGACCGAGGCCGCCGCCGCGCGGCTGCTCGACCTCGCCGGCCGCGAGCCGTCGGTGCGCGACCCGGCGTCGTCCTCTCCGCTCGTCGGCCCGCCGGTGCTGCGCGCCGAGGACGTCCGCGTCCGCTACGGGGACGGGCCGTGGGTGCTGGACGGGGTCTCGCTGGAGCTCGCGCCCGGCCGGCGGATCGCCGTCGTCGGCCGGAGCGGCGCCGGCAAGACGACGCTCGCGCACCTGCTCGTCCGCTTCCGCGACCCCGACGGCGGCCGCGTCACGCTCGCCGGCGCCGACCTGCGCGAGCTCGCCCAGGACGACGTGCGGCGCGTCGTCGCGCTCGCCGGCCAGGAGGCCCACCTGTTCGCGACGACGATCCGCGAGAACGTCCGGCTTGCGCGGCCCGACGCCACTGACGCCGAGATCGCCGAGGCGCTGCGGCGGGCCCGCGCCTGGACGTGGGTCGAGTCGCTTCCCGCCGGGCTCGACACGGACGTCGGCGACGAAGGCGCGCTCGTCTCCGGCGGCGAGCGCCAGCGCATCGCGCTCGCGCGCGCGTTTCTCTCCGAGGCTCGCCTGCTCGTGCTCGACGAGCCGACCGCCCACCTCGACGACGAGACCGCCGCGGCGCTGCTCGACGACCTGCTCGACGCCGCCGGCGACGTCGGCGTGCTCCTGATCACACACTCGCCGCTGCGGCTCGACCGCTTCGACGAGATCGTGTCGCTGGATCGCTGAGCGCGTCCGGCGTCAGACGTCGTCGAGGTCCGCGAGCACGACGCGCTCGGCCGGCTGTTTCGGCAGCTCGCGCTCGACGTACGAGCGGATCGCCTCGTCGAGGCCGACGTCCTTGCGGGCCCGCTCCGACAGGAACCAGCGGTGCTCGAGCACCTGGTGGAACACCTCGGCCGGGGGCAGCCGCGCCCACAGCTCCTCGGGCACCGCGGCGACCGTCGGCTCGAACACCTCGTCGCGCCAGCGGGCGGCCGCGACGGTCTCCGGGATCGGGCGCCGCTCCGAGCGCGCGAGCGCCTCGCGGAAGCGCGCGATGTCGTTCAGCATCCGCCGCGCCTGGTTCTCCTGCGCGTCGAGGCCGGTGAGGCGCAGCAGCCGGTGGCGGTGGTGGCCCGGCTCGACGACGTGCGGGTCGAGGCGCAGGCGGTAGCCGGTCGGCGTCGAGTCGAGGTTGATCTCCTCGACGTCGAAGCCGAGGTCGTTCAGGCGGTGCAGGCGCTCGTCGAGCTTGAAGCGCTCGTCGGGGCCGAACGTCTCCTCGCGCGTCAGCTCGACCCATAGCGCCTCGTAGCGCGTCGCGAGCTCGGCGCCGATCTCGTCCGGGTCGAGGTCTCGCGGCAGCCCGACCTCGGCGTCGATGTCGAGCAGCTCGCCGATGATGTTCGTCTGCGCGATGTCGAGGTCGTAGCCGCGCTGGCCATCCGACAGCCGGTCATGCAGCTCGCCGGTCTCCGCGTCGACGAGGTAGGCGCTCAGCGCGCCCGCGCCGCGGCGGAACAGCGTGTTCGACAGTGAGCAGTCGCCCCAGAAGAAGCCCCGCAGGTGGAGGCGGGCGAGCAGCTCCACGAGCGCGTTGAGCAGGTGCGTGCGCAGGTCCGGGATCGCGCGCCCCGCGAACAGCGCCCGGTACGGCAGCGAGTACTCCAGGTGGCGCGTGATCAGCACCGCCTCCAGATCGTCGTCGCGGTCGGTGACGAGCCCGACCGCGTCGACGACCGGCAGCCCCTGGCCCTCGAGCCGGCGCAGCAGCGTGTACTCGCGGCGCGCCGGCCGCTCGGGCAGCTCCTTCAGCGCGTACAGCACGCCGTCGTACTCGACGAAGCGCACGACGTGCCGCGAGATGCCCCGGATCAGCTTGACGAGCCGCGGCGACCGCCACTCCTCGAGCGGCAGCTGCCAGGGGAGGTCGAGGAAGCTCGGGTGGCCGGTGCGGGCGACCAGCCGGAACGCCGCGGGCATCAGCGCGTGATCGTCGAGTTGTCGAACGCCTGCACGCCGCCCGGGCTCGCGACGACGGTGTTGTGCGCGACCTTGGCCTCCGCGTAGAAGAACGCCTCGATCGCGACGCCGCGACGGGTCGGATCCTGGTGGCCGTCGACACGTGCGGCCGCGACGGTGTTGTGCTCGATCTCGCAGGTCGAGTGGTCCATGCAGATGATCCCGATCCCGCGCGCTCCTTCGACGGTGTTCTCGCTCGCCATGTCCATCGACATCTCGCCGAGCAGGATGCCGCGGACGGTCGTGTCCATGACGTGGTTGTCCATGACGTTCACCATCGAGGAGTGGGTCGCGATGCCCTCGCGGGTGCCGGCGATCATGCAGCCGGAGACCATGCTCATGGGCCGTCCGATTGAGTAGCTGATCAGGACGCCGGTGACGAACGGCCCGGCCGGCGCGGAGATCGAGCAGTCGTGCACCATCACGCCGGCGTCGAGGGCGCGGATCCCGTCGAGCGTCACGCGCACGACGCGGACGTGGTCGAGCATCACGTGGTCGGCGTGCTCGACGTTGATCCCGTACTCGCCGCCGACGACGGTCACGTGGTCGATCTTCACGTGGCTCGCGCGGACGATGATCCCACCGCGGACGACGCCTCCCGTCAGCCTCTCGGACCGAGCGACGACGATCGGCCCATGCACGACGCCGTGCAGGTGCACCGTGGGGGGACGCGTGGCGTACGCCGCGCCGAGCCCGCCGACGAGGGTGACCGCGACGGCCGCCGCCGTGGCGGCGCCCGGCCGGCCGAGCTCGCCGCCCGCCTCGGCGTACTCCAGCCGCAGGCGCGGGTAGAGCGCGTGCGCGCACAGCTGACCGCTCACCCACGCGATGCCGTAGAGGAGGAGGGCCGTGCCGAGCGGCGCGGCGATCCCGAGGCCGCGCATCCCGGCGTAGGTCAAGCCCAGCTCGAGCACGCCGAGCGGCAGCGCGGCCCACGCCGGCTGGTAGGGGAGCAGCCTGTGGTACGCGACCGCGTCGAGCGCGAGCCCGAGCGCGAGCATGAGCGCGACGAGCTCGATCGCCCACCAGCGGTGGAGCGCGATCGCGA
>DASRGA010000023.1:0-60467 GCA_035651295.1 Gaiellaceae bacterium
CCGCCTCCGGCTCGAAGCGCGCCGTCTGGCACGCGAGCGTTCGCACGTGCAGTACGACCTCGGCGGCGCCGTGCATGCGGGCGGCGAGCCGCGCGTCGAGGAGCTGCGGCAGCGAATGCGGACGCTCGACGCGCAGATCGAGCGGCGGGTGCGAGAGTCGCGGGCGGCGATCGAGGAGGCGCAGCGCCGGACGGTGCGCGAGCGGAGTGCGCTGGCCGCGACGCGCGTGCGGCGGCCGGGCTCGACTGCGCGCTGACGTCCGGCGAGGCGGCGGGCTCGCGACGATGGGCGATCCTGGATTCGAACCAGGGACCTCCGCCTTATCAGAGCGGCGCTCTAACCAGCTGAGCTAATCGCCCGCGCGGCGGCGATTGTAGCCGCGCCCCCGTGCGCCCGCGTTTGGACGGGAAGGCGGGGGTAATCTAGGCGTGATGGTCGAGATGACGATCTACGGCGTCTCGTTCGACCTCGTCGGCAAGCAGCCGATCGTCCTGCTGAAGACGGCGGACGGGAACCGCTACCTGCCGATCTGGATCGGCCACCCCGAAGCGGCGGCGATCCTCATGAAGCTGCAGGGCGCGACCGCGCCGCGGCCGCTGACCCACGACCTGCTCGTCAACATCCTCGCCGAGCTCGACGTCGAGGTCGCCCGGGTGACCGTGACCGAGCTGCGCGAGAACACGTTCCACGCCTCGATCACGGTCGTGCAGAACGGCAACGAGGTCGAGATCGACTCCCGCTCCTCGGACGCGATCGCGGTCGCCGTCCGCGCGCAGGCGCCGATCTTCGCCGCCGACGACGTGATCGAGGAGTCGGCGATCGAGATGGAGGGCGACGACGTCAACGAGGAGGAGATCGTCGACGAGTTCAAGCGCTTCCTCGACAGGGTCTCGGCCGAGGACTTCGCCGAAGCCGAGGTGGAGCCCGAGGAGGAGGCGGACGACCTCGAAGAGGCCGAGGGCGAGGACGACCCCTAGACGGCGACCGCGACGACGAGCGCGACCAGGTTGAAGGCCGCGTGGAGCGCCATGCCGGGGTAGACGCTGTCCGTGCGCGAGCGGACCCAGGCGAGGACGCAGCCGAAGATCGCGATCACCGGGAACGTGAGCACGAGGCCGTGGGCGAGCCCGAACAGGATCCCGACGGCGAGGATCGCCGGCCAGCGCCCGAAGCGCTCGAGCAGCGAGTAGCCGAGGCCGCGGTAGGCGAGCTCCTCGACGAGCGGCACCCAGAGGCAGATCACGGCCCCGTTGACGACGTACGCGGCGGCGTGGCTCGGCTCCCAGTGGCTCGGCGTCAAGCCCTGCTCGTTGCCCGGATCGACAACCCGGTTGTACACGCCTTCGAGGACGTAGATCGCCACGATCGCGCCGAGCAGGAGGCCCGCCGCGTTCGTCCACGAACGCGGCCGCCGCAGCGCCAGAAGCTCGCGGCTGAAGCCGGCGATCGCGAGCACGATCAGGAGCAGCACCGCGTCCTGGACGAGGCCGCCGATCGCGGTCGACCACTCGTAGAGCACCTGCGGGGACGGCTTGCCCGCGGCCGCCCGGGTGCCGTACGCCAGCGCGGCGAGCGCGCCCACGAGGATCAGCCAGGCCGCCAGGCGCGGCGTCTCGTCCTTACGATACGGCGCCGTGCCAGAGCGCTTCTTCACTCCGGACGAGGCTAACAGCGCCCTCGCGGACGTGCGCCCCGCCGCCGAGCGGCTCGTCGCGGTGCGGGCGCGGATGCGCGAGCTCGAGAGCGAGCAGTCGTCGCTGATCACCGCCATCGGCGGCAACGGGGGCGGCTACGCCGCGTCCGACCTGAACGCGGCGCAGTCCGAGCTCCACGGCCTCGCCGAAGCCGCGCGCGCCTGCCTGCAGCGGCTCGACGAGCTCGGCGTGGTCGTGAAGGACGTGGACGCGGGGCTGCTCGACTTCCCCGCGATCCGCGACGGCGAGGAGGTCGAGCTCTGCTGGCACGTCGGCGAGGAGTCCGTCGCGTACTGGCATCGAGTCGGCGAGGGGTTCGCGGGGCGGAAACCGGTCGACTGGGGCGAATAACCCCGGCATGTCCGACTCCTGGCAGCGCGCGATCGTCGCCGCGGCGGTGATCGCGGTCGCGCTCGGCCTCGCGAAGCTCGTCGACTGGCGCATCTCGCGGCGCACGCTGCCGCCCGGGGCGGCGACCCGCTACAACGTCCTGCGCCGCACGCTCGTCGCCGGGATCGTCTTCGTCGGCGTCCTCTCGGCGCTGCTCGTCATCCCGCAGGTCAGGGCGATCGCCGGCGGCGTCCTCGCCTCCTCCGCCGTGATCGGGCTGATCCTCGGCTTCGCAAGCCAGCGCACGATCGGCAACGTCGTCGCCGGCATCCTGATCGCGGTCTCGCAGCCGCTGCGGCTCGGCGACGAGGTCGAGGTGGAGGGCGGCCGCGGGATCGTCGAGGAGATGGGGCTGACCTACACCTGGATCCGCACGCCCGACAACGCCCGGCTCGTCGTCCCGAACGAGCGGCTCGCCTCGGATACCATCCGCAACTCCACGATCCGGAGCCCGGAGACCCGTGCGGAGGCGAGCGTGGACGTCCCGCTCGCGAGCCTCCGCAGGGCCGTCACGGCGCTCGGGGGCGAAGGAGACGAAGTGATCGTGAGCGCGCTGACAGGGGAGAAGGCCACCGTCCTCGTGCGCAGGTGGGTGCCGGAGGGAGGCACCGCGGAACGGGCCGGGAGCGAGCTGCGGCTCGCGCTCGCCGAGCGGCTCGCCGCGCTCGACCGGTGAGCCGTCCGCGCCGCCGCGACGATCTCGACTTCGTCCTCGAGCGGCGAAACCGCAAGCGCAAGCGCGGCGCGCGCGTCCGCCGCCGCCGGCGCACCGGCGTGATCCTCGGCGCGCTCGCGGTCGCCGCGGCCGCCGTCGCGGTCGCGCTCGGCATCGGCGCCGGCGCCGCGCTGACCGCGGGGTGCGACCTGAGCTCGCTGCGGCCCGTGTCGATCGGCCAGAACTCGTTCGTGTACGCGGCCGACGGGTCGCTGCTCGGCTCGATCCCGGCCGACCGCAACCGCGAGCCGGTGACGCTCGCGCAGATGACGCCGTTCCTGCCGAAGGCGACGGTGGCGATCGAGGACAAGCGCTTCTACCAGCACGGCGGCGTCGACTACCTCGGCATCGCACGCGCCGCCTGGAAGGACGTGACCGCCGGCAGGGCCGTGCAGGGCGGCTCGACGATCACCCAGCAGCTCGTCCGCAACCTCTACACCGGCCAGCAGAAGACCCTCAGCCGCAAGCTTCGCGAGGCCTGCCTTGCGATCAAGCTCGCGGACCGCTGGCCGAAGCACCAGATCCTCGACACCTACCTGAACACCGTCTACTACGGCAACCACGCCTACGGCGTCGAGGCCGCTGCGCAGACCTACTTCTCGAAGCGCGCGCGGCAGCTCACGCTCGCACAGGCGGCCCTGCTCGCCGGCCTGCCGCAGGCGCCGTCGATCTACGACCCCTTCCACAACCCGCGTGCGGCGCTCGAGCGGCGCGCCGAGGTGCTGCGCGCGATGCTCGACACGGGCGCCATCACCGAGGCGCAGTACCGCTTCGCCAGCTCGCGCAAGCTCGTGCTGCACCCCGGGCGCGTCTACACGCGCATCAAGGAGCCGTACTTCTTCGGCTACGTGATCGACGAGCTCGAGAACGCGTACGGCGCGAGCACGGTCCGCGAGGGCGGGCTCAAGGTCTACACGACGATCGATCCGCGGCTGCAGCGACTCGCCGTGAAGGCGATCCGCAACATCCTCCCGTACAGGACCGACCCGGCCGCGGCGATCGTCTCGATCGAGCCCGGCACGGGCGCGATCCGCGCGATGACCGCGGTCGTGCGCACGGCCGGCAACCAGTTCAACCTGGCGGCGCAGTCCGGCCGGCAGGCCGGCTCGACGTTCAAGACGTTCGTGCTCGCCTCGGCGATCGAGAGGGGGCTCGACCCCGACTCGACCTACTACACGTCGGCGCCGTTCACCTGCACGATCGGCCCGTGGTGCCAGCCGGCGTGGACGGTGCACACCTACGAGAACACCTACAGCGGGACGGAGTCGGTCACCCGCGCGACGCTGCAGTCCGACAACACGGTGTACGCGCAGCTGACGCTCGACGTGGGGCCGAAGTACGTCTGGCAGATGGCGCATCGCCTGGGGGTCAACCTCGCGCCCGACAAGCCGGTGGCGTCGATCGGGCTCGGGTCGCTCGCCGTCTCGCCGCTCGACATGGCCGCCGCATACGCGACCTTCCCGGCGATGGGCGTCTACGCGAAGCCGATGGCGATCACGAAGGTGGTCCTCGCCAACGGCAAGGTCGACACGGCCTCCGGCTGGGGCAAGCCGAAGACGAGGCACGCGCTGTCCCAGGGCGTTGCCTGGAAGGTCAACGACGTGCTGCAGCAGAACGCGCAGTACGGCACCGGCGCCGGCTCGGGCGACGGGATCCACCCGAACGCGGGCAAGACGGGCACGACCGAGAACCACGCCGACGCGTGGTTCGACGGGTACACGCGCCAGCTCTCGACCGTCGTGTGGATGGGCTATCCGAAGGGCGAGATCCCGATGCTGGACGTGCACGGCTACGCCGTGGCCGGCGCGACCTTCCCGGTCCCGATCTGGCACGAGTACATGGCGGCGGCGCTCTGGCACCGCAAGGCGCTGCCGTTCCCGGCGCCCGACAGGTACCCGACGTGGACCTACTGGCACCGCGGCTACTACGGCTCGCTCGGCTACGTCGCGCCGGCGACCACGACCACGACCGCGGCCACGACGACGACGGCGACGACCGCGCCGCCCGCGACCACCGTCGCGCATGTGCCGCGGACGCCGAAGCGGACGCCGAAGCCGTCGCCCCCGCCGCCGGCGACGACCGCCGCGACGCCGCCGCCGCCGCCGCCGACCACGACCGTGACGCCGCCGCCGGCGGGGACGACGACCGACGCGCCCACCCCGGGCCCCGGCGCGACGCCGTAGGGTCCGGCCGTGGCTTCCCTGCCGAGCATCGACGACGCGCTCGCCCTCGTGCTCGCCGAGGTGGCGCCGCTTGCGGCCGAGCCGGTCGCGGTGACGGCCGCGGCGGGCCGCGTCCTCGCCGCCGACGCCCACGCCGTGGTCGATCTGCCGCCGTTTGCGAGCTCGGCGATGGACGGCTACGCCGTCCGGGCCGCCGACACGCCCGGCACGCTGCGGCTCGTCGGGCAGTCGGCGGCCGGCGCGCCGTCGCCGCGCGCGGTCGGTGCGGGCGAGGCGGTCGAGATCTCGACCGGCGCCGTCGTGCCGGCGGGCGCGGACGCCGTCGTGCCCGTCGAGCAGACGTCGGCCGTTCCCGGCCAGGTCGAGGTCCGGGCGGCTGTTGTCACCGGAGAAAACATCCGTCCGCAGGGCGGCGACCTGAAGGCCGGCGACCTCGTCGTCGCGGCCGGGGCCGCGCTCGGCCCGACGCAGGTGGGTGCGCTCGCCGCCGCCGGCGCCGCCTCGGTCGCATGCGCGCGCCGGCCTCGCGTCGCCGTGCTCGCGACCGGCAGCGAGCTGCGCGCGCCGGGCGGGCCGCTCGGCCCGGGGCAGATCTACGAGTCCAACACGACCCTGCTCGCGGCGCAGCTCGCGAGCGCGGGCGCCGAGCCCGTCGTGCTGCCGCCGGTCGCCGACGACGAGGCGGCGACGCGCGCGGCGCTCGAGGGCGCGCTCGGCCACGACGCGCTCGTGACGTCGGGCGGCGTGTCCGTCGGCCCGCACGACCTCGTCCGCGGCCTGCTCGCGGAGCTCGGCGTCCGCGAGGTGCTGTGGCGTGTCGCGGTCAAGCCCGGCAAGCCGGTCTCCTTCGGCGTCGCCGCGTCGACGCTCGTCTTCGGGCTGCCCGGCAACCCGGTGTCGTCGCTCGTCGGCTTCGAGCTCTTCGTGCGGCCGGCGCTGCGGGCGCTGCAGGGCGACCGCGACCCGGGCCCGCGCTACCTGCCGGGCGTCCTCGGCGCCGCCGTCCGGCGCGACCCGGCGAGGGACCAGCTCGTGCGCGCCCGCCGCCGGCTCGGCGGCGACGCCGTCGTGCTCGAGCCGCTCGGCGGCCAGGAGTCCCACATGATCGGCCGCGCCGCCGGGGCGGACGCGCTCGTGCTCGTGCGCCGCGGCGACGGCGAGCTCGCCGCCGGGTCGCCCGTCAGGTACCTGCCGGTGTAGACGCGGGCACCGCGAACGCGGCTCCGCCGCGCGGCGTGACCGAGACGAGGCGGGCGTCCACCAGGTAGCGGTGCGTGGCGAAGAAGCGCGGGTGGCAGGCCTGCAGGCGCAGCACCTCGGCGCCGTGGTCCTCGAGGACGGCGAGGTCGGTGCTCGGCACGATCCAGTGCCGCGTCACCCGGTAGGTGAAGGTGCCGTACGGCACCTCGAGCTCGACGTAGTCGCCGATCCGGATGTCGTCGATGTGCGCGAACGGCGCCAGGTACGTCGTGCGGTGGCCGGCGATGTAGATCAGCCTGCCCTCGCCGGGCAAGCCGCTCTGCAGGTAGTGGCCGGGCCCCTTCGTCAGCGTGTCGTGGTCGGTGCCCTGGACGACGACCATGTGCAGGCCGATCCGCCCGATCGTGATCTTCCCGACCGGGTCGCCGGTGTGCAGCGTTCGCGCGTAGGCGCGCGCGTCGACCGCGAGCTGGCGCTCCCGGGCCGCGACCGACTCCGTGCCCGCGGCGGGCGGCGTCGCCGCCGGCGGCGGGCGGTAGGCGCGGGCGCGCTTCGCGTACGACGACGCGAGCCGCGACTGCTCGAAGTGCGTGTAGAGGGCGGTGAACGGGTCCTGCCACCGCCAGACGACGACCGCCCAGACCAGGGTGAGGACGCCCGCGGCGAGGAGCAGCGTCCCCGCGAGCCTGGCGGCGCGCCGCATCAGGCCCGCGCCCGGCGGGAGCGGGCGGCGAGGACGACGGCGCGGACGACGGCGCGCCCCGGGGCGCCGCCCGGCAGCTCCCGCCGGTCCGGATACGGGGCGTACCGGCCGGCGGCGACCGCCGCGAGCTGGGCCGCGCACGCCCCGCCGCAGAGCGTGATCAGGATTGCCGGCAGGTGGACGTAGCCGATCGCGGCGAGCAGGACGAGGTACCACGGCGCGTCGAGCCCGAGCCCGTAGCGGACGGCGAGCGAGCCGACCACGAGCGCCGGCCCGGCGAGCCCGAGCAGGAAGTAGACGGCACGGGCCGGCGGGCGGCCGCGCCGCACCTGCGGCAGCCACAGCCAGGCGTGCAGCGGCGGCAGCACGAAGAGCAGCGCGAACGGGTTCGTGGCCACGACGAGGAGGGCGACGATAGCAAGGCCGAGCAGCGCCGCCGTGTCGCCCGCGAGGCGCTCCTCGGCGCTGACCGCCCGCCGCGGCACGAGCCGCCGGCGCGTCACGAGCCACGCGGCGAGGACGACGACCGCAAGCCCGGTGAGCGCCGCCACCGGCCAGTTCCCCGCGACCGGCGAGGACGGGCTGGGCGGCGCCGGCGCGCCGCTCGGCCAGGCCCCGAGCAGCCGGAAGGCGAGGAACGCCGCGCCGGCGAACAGCCAGAGCGCGAGGCGGCGGCGCAGGCTGCGCAGCGCCGGCAGGAGCGGGATGCGGCGGCGGCGGCAGTGGGCGAACAGGTCGACCGTGACGGCGACGAACGGCGCGAGCAGCGAGACGAGCAGGAGCTCCAGCGCCCAGCCGCGGACGATCCGGCCGCCCGTCCAGAGAAACGACGTCGTTCCCTGCGACACGCCGAGCCCCTGGTCGAGCGAGCCGACGATCTGCTGCGCCGCCCGTCCGAGCTGGCCGAGGCGGCGCGCGTCGAGCGACCCGGCCCGGTCGACGAACGCCGCCGGCGGCCGGGCGCCGGCGGTCGTCAGCGTCACGGCCGGGATGCCGGCCGCGACCAGCGGGCCCTGCTCGTAGAGGGTGAACGGGAAGCCGAGGTCGATCAGCTGGCCGAGGAGGCCGGCCCGGCGGGCGTGCTCGCCCGTCTGCTCGAGCACCCGCTTCGCCGCGGTCTCGACGAGCGCCGCCGCCGGCGAGCGCGGCTCGTCGCCGGCGATCTCGACGCGCGGCGGGCCGCTGCCGGCGATCGCGTCCAGGTTGACGGCCGCCACCACCTTGAACGGGAGGCGGCGGGCGAACCGGCGCGCCCCGAGCCCGCCGAACGCGCCGCCGTCGGTCGAGAGGAAGACGAGCGTGTGGGCCGAGCGCACCGGGCGCGACCCGCCGGCCTGCGCCGCGTAGTCGCGGGCGAGCTCGACCAGGGCGGCGGTGCCGCTCGCGTCGTCGTCGGCGCCGGGGCCCGTCCCGTCGTCGTCGCGGTGCGCGAGCACGACGATCGCGTCCCGCGACTGCCCGGCCGCGACCGCCCAGAGGTTCTGGAGGCGGACGCGGCCGCGTCCGGGCACCCGCTCGCGCCAGGTGTCCGAGGAGACGGGCAGGCCGTACAGCGCCATGTGCTCGCGGAACCACTGCGCCGCCCGCACGGAGCCGGCGCCGCCCGGCGAGCGGTCGGGCAGGTGGGTCGCGAGGTCGGCTGCGAGCGACCGCGCGGCGCCGCCGTCGAAGTCGGCCGGCAGGGCCGGCGCGGGCAGCGGCGCCGGGCGGACGATGCTGAACGCGAGGACGACGAGCGGCAGCGCCGAGACGAGGAACGCGCTGCGGTAGAGCCGGCCGTTGACCGGGCGCTCGACCGAGCCGCGGCGGGCGCGACGGCGACGTCTGGGGCTCGGGCTCGCCGCCATGGCGAGGGCTATCCTGGCAGAGCAACCTGTCAGTGACCGCCTTGATGACGGATGACGCGCCCACCATCCTCCTGGTCGACGACGAGGACTCCGTCCGGACGGTGCTCGCGTTCCCGCTCGAGCGCGACGGGTTCACGGTCGTTCAGGCGGCGGACGGCGAGGAGGCGCTCGAGCGGTTCGCGGCCGAGAACGTCGATCTCGTCGTGCTCGACCTGATGCTGCCGCGGCTCGACGGGCTCGAGGTCTGCAAGCGGCTCCGCGCCTCGAGCTCCGTCCCGATCATCATGCTGACCGCGCGCGACGACGAGCTCGACAAGGTGATCGGGCTCGAGCTCGGCGCCGACGACTACATCACGAAGCCGTTCTCGATCCGCGAGTTCCGCTCGCGGGTGCGGGCGCTGCTGCGCCGCGCCCGGGCCGCCCAGTCCCCCGATCCCGGGGCCGACGAGCGGATCGAGCGGGGCGCGCTCGTGATCGACGTCCCGCGCCGGCTCGTCGAGGTGCGGGGCGAGCCCGTCCAGCTCACCTACGTCGAGTTCGAGCTGCTGCGCACGCTCGCGGCCCAGCCCGGGCGCGTCTTCAGCCGGCGGATGCTGCTCGAGGCCCTGTGGAAGAGCGCCGACTACCGCGACCCGCGGACGATCGACGTGCACGTCCGCCACCTGCGCGAGAAGCTCGAGCAGGAGCCGCGGACGCCGGAGTACATCCTCACGGTCCGCGGCGTCGGCTACCGGTTCAGGGACCGATGAGCCCGTTCGGGAGCGTCGGCGGCAGGCTCGCGGTCGCGCTCCTGACGGTGGTCGCCGGCGTCCTCACGATCGTCTACCTGATCGTCGTGCCGTCCTACCAGCGGTCGCTCGAGAACGGCGAGCTGCGCAGCCTGGAGTCGTCGCTCCGCACGGTCGCCCTGAAGCGGTTCCCGAGGACGCACGCGGCCGAACAGCTGTACGCCTCTTCGATCGCGCCGCAGGTCGACGCGCGCGTGATCGTCTACGACGTCCTGGAGACGAGCCCGCTCGTCAAGCTCTCCGTGCAGGCGGACTCGAACCAGGACAACTCGTCGGCCGACGTCGAGAACGACCAGGTCGCGCTGCTCGCCTTCCGGCGGGCCGGCGTCCAGCACGGCGTCGTCACGGGCGCGGACGGGGGCCGCTTCGCGGAGGTCGCGGCGCCGGTCGGCTCGTCGTCGGTCGTGCTCCTGCGGGCCTCCCTGCACGACCAGCTCGAGGCGGTCGGGGTCGTGCGCCGGCGCGTCTTCCTCGCGGGCGCGCTCGCCACGGCGTTCGCGCTGCTGCTCGGCTACGCGGGCGCGAGCCTGTTCGCCCGGCGGATCCGGCGGCTCGAGACCGCGGTCGAGCGGATCGCGCTCGGCGACTTCGACGCGGCGATCGTCGACCACGGGACCGACGAGGTCGCCGAGCTCGCGCGGGCGTTCGAGCGGATGCGCCTGCGGCTCGCCACGCTCGACCGCGCCCGCGGCGAGTTCATCGCCAATGCCTCGCACGAGCTGAGGACGCCGCTCTTCTCGCTCGGCGGGTTCCTCGAGCTGCTCGACGACCCGGAGCTCGACGACGCGACCCGCGACGAGTTCCTCGCCCGCATGCGGGAGCAGGTCGAGCGGCTGACGAGGCTCGCCACCAACCTGCTCGACCTCTCCCGGCTCGACGCCGGCCGGCTCACCGTGGCGAGCGAGGTGATCGAGCTGTCGGAGCTGGCGGACGAGCTGGCCGCCGAGCTGCGGCCGCGGGCCGAGCAGCTCGCCCACCGTTTGCACGTGGAAACGGCCGGCGAGCCGGTGAGCGCGCTCGCCGATGCCGAGCGGGTGCTGCAGATCGGCCGGATCCTGCTCGAGAACGCCCTCGTGCACACCCCCGCCGGCACCACCGTCCGCGTCGCCACCGCGCACCAGGGCGGCCGGGCGACGCTCACCGTGGCCAACGACGGCCCGCCGATCCCGCAGGAGGCCCACGAGCAGGTGTTCGCCCGCTTCTACCGGCTCGACGGGGCCCGCGCCTCCGGCAGCGGCCTGGGCCTTGCGATCGCGCGCGAGCTGGCGGAGGTGATGGGCGGGCGGATCGAGCTGGAGAGCGCCGTCGGGCGCACCGCCTTCACGCTCGTGCTCCGGGCCGAGTCGGCCGATCGCGAGCTCGCGAGCACGCGTTAGCGAACGCCCCGGAACGGGAACGCGCCGGAGGAAGCGTCGGGGTTGGTGAGGATTCGGCAGAATCCCCGAGGTTTGGAGGCGAAATTCCGTGGGTACGACGAGGTGTGGATGGACGCCGACTTCGAGCCGGAAGGGCTCCCCGTGTCGATCGTCCTGACGATCCCGGCGAAGGCCGAGTACATCACGCTCGGCCGGCTGGCGCTGACCGGGATCGCGGGCCTCCGCCGCGAGCCGCTCTCCGACGAGGCGCTCGGCGACCTGAAGCTCGCCCTGACCGAGGCCTGCACGAACTCGGTCCGCCACGCCTACGCCGGCGCGGCCGGCGCCGTGTCGATCGCCTACGAGCTCCACGACGACCGGCTCGTCGTCGAGGTCGCCGACGAGGGCCCCGGCTTCGAGCTCGCGGCCGGGGCGCAGCCGGGCGGGGAGCACGAGCTCTCCGAGGGGGGTCTCGGGATCGCGATCATCGAGGCGCTCACCGACGAGCTCGAGATCACGCGCGGCGCCGACGGAGGCTCGCGGCTGCGCTTCGTGAAGCGCCTCTCCTGAGCGACGAGGTGCCGGCCCCCCCGCTGATCCTCGTTTCGAACCGCGGTCCCGTCACCTACGAGCGCGACGAGCGGGGCGGGCGGGTGGAGCGCCGCGGCGGCGGCGGGCTCGTCACCGCGCTGCGCGGCCTCGCCGAGCGGCACGACGTTACGTGGATCGCGAGCGCGACGACGGACGAGGATCGCGTCGTCGCCGCGGAGGGAGCCCCCGGCGTCAGGCTCCTCGCGCACGACCCGCGTGCGTACGACCTCTACTACAACACCGTGGCGAACCCGCTGCTCTGGTTCCTGCAGCACTCCCTGTGGGGGCGCGCGCTCGAGCCGGAGCTCGACGAGCGCTTCCACGAGGCCTGGCGCGAGGGCTACGAGCGCGTGAACCGGGCGTTCGCCCGGGCCGTTGTTGCCGAGTTGGACAACAGTCCCGGCGCGGTCGTCTGGTTCCACGACTACCACCTCTACCTCGCCCCGCGCTTCGTGCGCGAGGCGCGGCCGGATGCGCGGCTCGCCTTCTTCGTGCACACGCCGTGGCCCGCCGACTGGTCGGTGCTGCCCGAGCCGATGCGCCGGCAGGTGCACGAGAGCCTGCTCGCCAGCGACCTCGTCTCGTTCCACACGGAGCGCTGGGCGGCGAGCTTCCGCCGCAGCTGCGAGGACGAGGTGGGCGGCTGCGCGACGCGCGTCTCCAGCCACCCGGTCTCGGTCGACCCGGCGGAGCTCGACGCGCTGCGCGAGAGCGACGCCGTCCTCGCGGCCGAGCGCGACCTCGAGGCCTCCCGGCCGGAGAAGCTCGTCGTGCGCGTCGACCGCACCGACCCGTCGAAGAACATCGTGCGCGGGTTCCACGCCTTCGGGCTGCTGCTCGACGAGCACCCCGAGTGGCGGGGCCGCGTGCGCATGCTCGCCCGGCTCGATCCGTCCCGCGAGCAGATCCCGCAGTACGCCGCGTACCGCCGTGCGCTCGAGCAGGCCGCGGCGGAGGTCGGGGCGCGCCACCCCGGGTCGATCGCCCTGGAGGTCGCGGACGACTTCCCGCGCTCGCTCGCGGCGTACAAGCAGTACGACGTGCTGCTCGTGAACCCGGTCTACGACGGGCTCAACCTCGTCGCGAAGGAGGGCCCGCTCGTGAACCGAAGGGACGGCGTGCTCGTCCTGTCGGAGAACGCCGGCGCGCACGCCGAGCTCGGCGAGTGGGCGCTCACCGTCAACCCGTTCGACGTCGAGGGCCAGGCGCGCGCCCTCCACGAGGCGCTCGCCCTCGACGGTGAGGAGCGCCGCCGGCGCGCCGAGGCGATCCGCAGCCACGTTCGCACGCACGACGCCGCCCGCTGGCTCGACGAGGTGCTCGCCGACCTGGACGCGATCCGGGCGTACCCTTCCGGGACATGAGCGAGCTCTCCCACGTCGACGAGACGGGCGCCGTTCGCATGGTCGACGTCGGCGCGAAGCCGGCCGTCCGCCGGCGCGCCGTTGCGCGCGCCGTCGTCCGCATGGCGCCGGCGACCGTTGCCCAGCTCGGCAACCTGCCGAAGGGCGACGCGCTCACCACCGCCCAGATTGCCGGGATCATGGCCGCGAAGCGCACCTCCGAGCTCGTCCCGCTCTGCCATCCGCTGCCGCTCACGCACGTCGGCGTCGAGCTGCGGGTCGCGGAGGAGGGCGTCGAGATCTCGGCCTCGGCCGAGACGACGGCGCAGACAGGCGTCGAGATGGAGGCGCTCACCGCGGCGGCGGTCGCCGCGCTGACCGTCTACGACATGGCGAAGGCGGTCGACAAGGGCATGAGCTTCGAGGTCGAGCTCGTCGCGAAGGAGAAGGAGTGAAGGCGGCGGTGCTGACCGTCTCCGACCGCGTCTCGCGCGGCGCCGCCGACGACCGGAGCGGCGACCTGCTCGCGGCCCTGCTCGAGGCGGACGGCTACGAGGTCGCGCGCCGCGTCGTGCCCGACGAGCGCGACGAGATCGCCGCCGCGCTGGGAGAGCTGGCCGCGGGCTCCGACGTCGTGCTCACGACCGGCGGCACCGGCGTCGCGCCGCGCGACGTGACGCCGGAAGCGACGCTGTCGGTGATCGACAGGATCGTGCCCGGGATCCCGGAGGCGCTTCGCGCCGACTCGCTCGGAAAGACGCCGCACGGCCTGCTCTCGCGCGGCGTCGCCGGCATCGCGGGCGGCGCGCTCGTCGTCAACCTGCCCGGCTCCCCCGGCGGCTGCCGCGACGGCTATGCCGTGCTCCGGCCCGCCCTCGGCCACGCGGTGTCGCTCCTGCGTGACGAGCGGACCGCGCATCGACAGACTTCCGCCTGATGCGGCTCGCGCGCCTCTACTACCGCCTCGTCAAGTTCGAGCACACGATCTTCGCGCTGCCGTTCGCGTACGTCGGCGCGGTGCTCGCGGTGCGCGGGATCCCCTCGGCCCACGACCTGCTGTGGGTGACGGTCGCGATGGTCGGCGCGCGGTCGCTCGCGATGGCGCTGAACCGGCTGATCGACGCCGAGATCGACGCCCGCAACCCGCGCACGGCGGGCCGCGAGCTGCCTGCGGGGCTGCTCTCGAGCTCGAGCGTGCTCGGCTTCTGCGGGGCGTCGCTCCTCGTCTACGTCGTCGCGGTCTTCGAGCTCGACCCGTTCGTGCGCCCGCTCGCGCCGATCCCGATCGTCGCGTTCGTCGTCTACCCCTACCTGAAGCGCTTCACCTGGCTCTGCCATCTCTGGCTCGGCGCGGTGGACGGGCTCGCGCCGGTCGGGGCGTGGGCGGCGATCAAGGGCTCGCTGCCGTGGCAGGCGTGGGCGCTCGGCGGCGCCGTCGCCGCCTGGGTGGCCGGGTTCGACCTCTTCTACGCGCTCTTCGACGTCGACGTCGACCACGAGCAGGGGCTGCACTCGTGGGCGACGCGCTTCGGCGAGCGCGGCGCGTTCGTCGGGGCGCGGACGCTGCACAGCCTCACCGTCCTGATGCTCGCCGCCGCGGGCGTCGGCCTGCACGTCGGCGTCTCGTACTGGCTCGGCGTGCTCGCGGTCGCCGGGCTCATGCTCTACGAGCACCTGCTCGTGCGCCCGGGCGACCTGACGCGGCTCGACACGGCGTTCTTCACGATGAACGGCGTCATCTCGGTGGCGTTCTTCGTCTTCGTCGTCGCCGACGTCCTGTGATCTCCGGGCGCGGCCTGGCGAAGCGCTACGGCGAGCGCCGCGTGTTCGCCGGCCTCGACCTCGACCTCGCCGCCGGCGGCCTCCTGCTCGTCACGGGCCCGAACGGCTCCGGCAAGACGACGCTGCTCCGGATCCTCGCCCGGCTGACGGCGCCGAGCGCGGGCGAGCTGGCGCTGCCGGCACGCGAGGCGATCGGCTACCTCGGCCACGCGCCGATGGTCTACCGCGAGCTGACGGCGCTCGAGAACCTGACCCTGCTCGGGCGCCTCTACCGCGTCCCCGAGCGCGGCGAGCGGATCGGCATGCTGCTCGAGCGGTTCGGCCTCTGGGACGTCCGGCACGAGCGGGCCGGCTCGTACTCGCGCGGCATGCAGCAGCGGCTCGCCCTCTGCCGCGTGCTCCTGCACGACCCGGCGCTGCTCGTGCTCGACGAGCCGTTCAACGCGCTCGACGAGGCGGGCGCCGCGCTGCTCGACGCGGTGCTCGCCGAGCCGCGCACGCGCGTCGTCGCCACGCACGACCCGCGCCGGGTCGAGGCGCTCGCCACCGACCGGCTGGCCTTCGCGTGAGGGCCTACCTGCAGGACGTCGGCGCGCTCGCGAAGAAGGACCTGCTGCTCGAGCTGCGGGCGAAGGAAACGCTGCCGGCGATGCTCCTCTTCGTGCTCGCGGCGCTCGTCGTCTTCCACTTCGCGCTGCCGCACGGCGCCGGCGCGACCGCGGCGCGCGGGCTGCTCTGGTCGGCGCTCGTCTTCACCGCGCTGCTCGGGCTGACGCGGGCGTTCGTGCCGGAGCGCGAGCAGGGGATGTTCGACGTGCTCGTGCTCACGCCGGCCGATCGGAGCGCGATCTGGCTCGGCAAGTCGCTCGCCGTGCTCGGCTTCCTCGCAGCCGCCGAGCTCGTGGCGCTGCCGGCGTTCGCGGCGTTCTTCTCCGCCGTGGACGGGCGCACGGTCGCGGCGGTGGCGCTGGCGGACGTCGGCATCTGCACGGTCGGCACGCTCTTCGGGGCGATGGCGGTCGCGGGCCGCGCCCGGGAGCTCCTGCTGCCGCTCCTCTTCCTGCCCGCCGCGATCCCGATCGTCGTCGGCGGCGTCGGCCGCTATCTCTGGTTCCTCGTCCTCTACGACGCGATCTTCGTCGTGCTCAGCTGGGCGACGTTCGAGTACGTGGTCGCCGAGACCTAGTGCGGCGTCAATGCCGCATCGGTTGGGAGCGAGACGTTGAGAGACGCCGCACTGGAGGCTCCTCACTACCATTGCCCCCGTGAAGCTGGCTGCCCTGACGACGGCCCTCCTCGGCGCCGCGATCGGCCTCGTCTTCTTCTACGTCCCGACGGACGCGGACCAGGGCTTCTCGCAGCGCATCTTCTACTTCCACGTGCCGATCGCGCTGACCGCGTACGCGTGCTTCGGCTGGGGCGCCTGGAAGGCGCTGCGCTACCTGCGCACCCGGGACGAGCGCGCCGACCTCGAGAGCTACGTCGCGATCCACCAGGGCGTGATCTTCGGCGCGCTGACGCTGGTCACCGGCTCCCTGTGGGCGAAGGCGTCGTGGGGGGTGTGGTGGACGTGGAGCGAGAACCAGCTCGTCCTGTTCCTCGTCCTGTTCCTCTTCTACTGCGCCTACTTCATGCTCCGGTTCTCGGTCGAGCCCGGCGTGCCGCGCGCGAACATGAGCGCGGTCTACGCCCTCTTCGGCGTCGTGCTGATCCCGGTCTCGTTCCTCGCGATCAGGCTCTCGCAGAAGTTCATCCACCCGGTCGTGTTCACCTCGCACGGCCCGAACATGGCGCATTCCCAGTTCGCCGTCTTCTGCGTCGCGCTCGCCGGGATGCTCGGCCTGTTCGCGACGCTGTACCGGGTCGAGCTCGCCGGCAAGCGGATCGACGGCCACCTGCGCGAGCTCAGGCAGCTGCTGTCGTGATCGCGGGCAGCGCCCCCCCGTCCGAGTGGCAGTACGTGGCCGGCGTCTACCTCGTCGTGTTCGTCGTCGTCCTGGCGTGGGTCGGGATCATCGCGGCGAAGCTGCAGCGCCTGCAGCGCCAGCTGGCGGAGCTCGTCGAGAGGACGCGCGAGCGTGGCTGAGGCGCTCTTCTGGCCGGCGCTGCTCGGCTACGGCGAGGCGGCGTTCGCGTACGCCTACGCCCGCACGAGCCGGGTCGCGACGTGGGGCGTGCGCCTCGGCTTCGTCGCCCAGACGTGCCTGCTCGCCGTGCAGGCGGCGCGGGCCGACGGCTTCCCGTGGTCCAGCTCCGCCGGCTCGCTCAACCTGTTCGTCTGGTTCGTCGTCGGCGCCTACCTGATCTGGGGCTGCCGGCCGCGCTACCGGCTGCTCGGCCTCGCCGTGATGCCGCTCGCCGCCGCGCTGTTCGTCGTCGCGCGGCTCGGCGGCGGGACGGGCGGCGGCGGCCGCGCCGGCTACTCGAACCTCTTCCTCGTGCTGCACGTCGGGCTCGCGCTCGCCGCGTTCGCGGGCTTCACGCTCGCCGCGGCGCTCTCGGGCCTCTACCTGTGGCAGGAGCGGCGGCTGAAGCGCCGCGCGCCGAACGTGCTGAGCCTGCGCCTGCCGCCGCTCGCCACCCTCGAGCGGCTCGCCCGCCGCACGATCGTCGTCTCCGCCCCGCTGCTCGCGCTCGGCGTCGCCGCGGGCCTCGAGCGGCTCCGGGAAGAGCAGCGGCCGCTCGACGCCCTCGAAGGCGTGACGCTGTTCACGCTCGCCGTCTACTGCGCGATCGTCTTCGCGCGCCCGACGGGCCGACGGGCCGCGTGGCTCTCGCTCGGCGGCTTCGCGCTCGTCATCCTCGCCCGCCTCGCGCTCGCCGGAAGCCACTTCTCGTGAGCGCGCTCACCCTCGTCGGCCTGTCGCACCACGTCGCCCCGGTCGAGGTGCGCGAGCGGGTGACGCTGCCGGTCGACGAGGCGGCGGCGCTCGCACGGTCGCTCGGAGACGCGGTCTGCGTCTCGACGTGCAACCGCACCGAGCTCTACGCGGCCGGCCTCGACGAGGCGGAGGCGGTCGCGGCGCTCGAGCGTCTCGCGGGCGGAAGCCTCGACGGCCACCTCTACCGCCTGCACGACGACGCGGCCGCGCTGCACCTCTTCCGCGTCGCCGCCGGGCTCGACTCGCTCGTGCCGGGCGAGGGCGAGATCCTCGGCCAGGTTCGCGATGCCTACGAGGCGGCCGAGCCGGGTCCGCTGCTCGACCGCGTGTTCCGGCAGGCCCTCGCGGTCGGCAAGCGCGTGCGCAGCTCGACCGCGATCGGCGAGAGCCCGGCATCGGTCTCGTCCGCCGCCGCCGCCCTCGTCGCGCAGGTGTTCGGCGAGCTCGCCGGCCGGCGCGTCCTGCTCGTCGGCGCGGGCCGCATCGGCGAGCTCGCGGCGTCGAACCTCGCCGGGCGCGGCGCCGAGATCGCGTACGTCGCCAACCGCACGCTCGAGACCGCCGCCGAGGTCGCGCGGCGCTTCGGCGGCGAGCCGATCGCGCTCGAGGACGTGCCGGCACGGCTCGGCGAGGTCGACGTGGTCGTCTCGTCGACGAGCGCGCCCGGCCACGTCGTCCGTGCGGCGGACGTGCCCGCCCGCCGCCGCCGGCCGCTGTTTCTCGTCGACATCGCCGTCCCGCGCGACGTCGACCCGGAGATCGCCGGCCTCGACGGCTGCTTCCTCTACGACATCGACGACCTCGAGGCGGTCGTCGCCGAGACGCTCGCAAGCCGGCATGCGGAGGCGGAGCGCGCGGAGCGACTCGTCGCCGACGAGGTCGAGCGCTACCGCGAGTGGCGCGCGTCGCTCGACGTCGTGCCGGCGATCGCGTCGCTGCGCGCCCGCGCCGAGCAGATCCGCTCGGCCGAGCTCGCCAAGGTCCGCGGCCGCGTCTCCGAGGACGAGCGGCGCACGCTCGAGTCGGTCACCTCGCAGATCCTGAACAAGCTGCTGCACCTGCCGACCGTCCGCCTGAAGGAGGCGGCGGTCGGCGCCGAGGGCGCCGTCTACGCCGACGCCGTGCGCCACCTCTTCGGGCTCGACGAGGACGCCCGGTGAGTGAGCAGGACCGGAGGCCCGACCTGCGGCCGCTGCCGGTGGTGGCTCCGTCGGCGTTCCTGCGCGTGCGGCAGGGGCCGCCGGCCTGCGGGCGTGCGCGGCGGGTGGGGAGGTCGACCTGTGCTCGTTCGCATCGGGTCCCGCGGCTCTAGGCTCGCGCTCGTCCAGGCCGAGCAGGCCGCGGGCCGTCTGCGCAGGCGCGGGGTCGAGATCGCGCTCGTGCCGATCACGACCGCCGGCGACCGCGACCGCACGCGCCCGTTCGGGGAGATCGGCGAGCGCGGCGTCTTCGTCAAGGAGATCGAGGAGGCGCTGCTCGCCGGGCGGATCGACGTCGCCGTCCACTCGGCGAAGGACATGACCTCCACCGACGCGGAGGGCCTCGCCGTCGGCGCGTACCTCGAGCGCGACGACCCGCGCGACGCGCTCGTCGGAGCGGCCGAGATCCGGCCGGGGATGCGCGTCGGCACCGCCTCGGCGCGCCGCCGCGCCCAGCTGCTCGCGTACGAGCCGACGCTCTCGATCGAGCCGCTGCGCGGGAACGTCGACACCAGGCTGCGCAAGCGGCGCGAGCGCGGCCTCGACGCGATCGTGCTCGCGGCGTGCGGCCTCGACCGGCTCGGCCTCGCCGGCGAGATCGGGCTGCGGCTCGACCCGGACGTGATGCTGCCGGAGGCGGCGCAGGGCTCGCTCGCCCTGCAGGTGCGCGCGGGCGAGGAGGAGCTCGTCGCGCACGCCGACCACGGCGAGACCCGGCGGCGGGTCGAGGCCGAGCGGCTCTGCGTGGCGACGCTCGGCGCGGGGTGCCTCGCACCGGTCGCGGCGCACCACGACGGCACGACCCTGCACGCGCTGATCGCGGGCGAGGACGGCGAGTGGATCGAGCGCCGCAGCGGCGACGACCCCGTCGCGCTCGCCCGCGAGCTCGCCGCGCTCGAGCGATGAGGGCGATCGTCACGCGGGCGCGGGCGCAGGCGCGGCCGCTCGTCGAGGCGCTCGAGGCGGCCGGCGTCGAGGTGGTCGAATGCCCGCTGATCGAGATCGAGCGCCTCTCGGACGAGCCGGTCGACGGCGCCGGCTACGACTGGCTGATCGTCACGAGCCCGAACGGCGCCGGCGAGCTGGCGCGCCGCGGGCGCAACCTGCCGGCGATCGCCGCCGTCGGCCCCGGCACCGCGGAGGCGCTGCGCGCGCACGGGCTCGAGCCGGCGTTCGTGCCGGCCTGCTCGACGCAGGAGGGCCTGCTGCGCGAGCTGCCGCGGCCGGCCGGCCGGGTGCTCTTCGCCGCGGCGGAGGGTGCGGCGCGCCGGCCGATCGAGGAGCTCGGCGCCGACTTCGTGCCGCTCTACCGCACGCGGCTCCTCACGCCCGAGCCGCCCGACGGCGACGTCGTCGTCCTCGCGTCCGGGTCGGCGGCGCGGGCGTACGCCGCCGTCGGCGGCCGCGCCGCCGCCGTCACGATCGGCCCCGAGACGACTCGTGTCGCGCGGTCGGTCGGCCTCGAGGTGCGCGCGGAGGCGCGGACGCCCGACCTTCCCGGCCTCGTCAAGGCCGTGGCCGATCTGATGGACTCCGCGTCATGAGCGCAGGCATGACGGAGCGCGCCGTCATCACCTTCCTCACCGACTTCGGGCTGCAGGACGACTTCGTCGGCACGTGCCACGGCGTCATCGCCGGCATCGCGCCCGACGCGCGGGTGATCGACGTCACCCACGGCATCCCGCCGCAGGCGGTGCTGCAGGGCGCGCTCGTCCTGCGCAACACCGTCCCGTACCTGCCGACCGGGATCCACCTCGCCGTCGTCGACCCGGGGGTGGGCGGCGAGCGCCGCGCCGTCGCCGTCCGCACCGGCGACGGGCGGGTCTTCGTCGGCCCGGACAACGGGCTGCTCATGCTCGCCGCGGACGCGCTCGGCGCCGAGGGCGCCTGGGAGCTCGTCGACCCCCGCTTCCGGCTGGCGCAGGTGTCGCGCACCTTCCACGCACGCGACGTGTTCGCGCCCGCGGCGGCCCACATCGCCTCGGGGGTCGACCCCGGCGAGCTCGGCCCCGCCGTCGACCCGGCCGAGCTCGTGCGCGTCGACCTGCCCGAGCCCGAGGTCGGCCGCGTCCAGATCTCGGCCACCGTCCTCTCGGTCGACCGGTTCGGCAACGTGGCGACGAACGTCCGGCCGGAGCATCTCGACGCCCTCGGCCTCGAGCCGGGCGGGCGCGCCGAGATCCGCTTCGCGCTCGACCGCTACTACGCGCTCGTCGCCCGGACGTTCGGCGACGCGGCGGCCGGCGAGCTGCTCGTCTACGAGGACTCGTACGGCCTGGTCACGCTCGCCATCTCGAGCGGCGACGCCGCCCGCCTCACCGGGGCGAAGCCGGGCGACGAGCTGCGGATCGCCGTCGAATGACCGCCGGCCAGCGTTTCGCCCGCGCCGTCACCACGCTCGTCGTGCGCGCGCCGGGCGCCTGGCGACTCTTCCGCGGCCCGGTGGCCCGCATGTTCGACCGCATCGCGCCGGAGTGGGAGGGCCGGCGGACGGCGTCGATCCGCCTCGCGCCGGCGCTCGCCGGGCTCGACGCGCTGCCCGCGCCGCCCGCCCGGATCCTCGACCTCGGCACCGGGACGGGCGCGCTCGCCCGCGCGGCCGCCGGGCGCTTTCCCGCCGCCGAGGTCGTCGGCGTCGACGTCTCGAGCGGGATGATCGACGTGGCGCGGGGGCTCGCGGGGAGCCGTGAGCGCTACGAGACGGGCGACGCGTCCGCGCTCCCGTACGAGGACGGCTCGTTCGACCTCGTCACGCTGAACAACATGATTCCGTTCTTCGACGAGCTGGCCCGCGTGACGGCGCCCGGCGGGCACGTGCTCGTCGCCTACGCGCTCGGCGCGCGGACGCCGATCTGGGTGCCGCTCGACCGCGTCCGCGCGGAGCTCGAGCGTCGCGGCTTCGAGCACGTCGGCGATTTCGCCGCGGGCGACGGCGTCTCGCTCGTCGCTAGGCGGCGCTGACGCGGGCGGCGCCGTCGGCGACCGTCACGTCCCAGCGCCGGCCGAACGCGCGCACGCCCCTCAGGGCGAGCCCCTCCGCCCAGTCGGGCAGCGGCTCCTGCGAGACGCGCAGCGTCCGCGCGGCCGGGTCGGGCTCGAGCCCGAGCAGCGCGCGCAGGAGCAGCACGGGCGCGCCCGCCGCCCACGCCTGCGGCCGCGTCGAGGCAGGGACCGCGACCGGCGGCTCGCCGGCGGCGCGCTCGTAGCCTGCGAAGTGCTCCGGCAGGCGGTGCTCGAAGAACGGCGCGCAGTCGAGCAGCGCGCGCACGACGCGCTGCACGTCGCCGGCCCGTCCGGCGCGCGCCAGGCCGTAGGTGACGAGGGAGTTGTCGTGCGGCCACACGGTGCCGTCGTGGTAGGCGAGCGGGTCGTACGCGGGCTCGTCCGCGGCGAGCGTCCGCACGCCCCAGCCGGACCAGAGCGGCCCGGCGGTGAGCCGGCCGGCGACGGCGGCGACCCGTGCGGGCGGCACGATGCCGCTCCAGAGCAGATGGCCGATGTTCGACGCGAGCGCGTCGACGGGCCGCTTGTCTGCGTCGAGGCCGAGGGCGTACCAGCCGCGATCCGGCAGCCAGAACGCCTCGTCGAAGCGCGACTGCAGCGCCGCCGCCTCGCGCTCGAGCCGCGCCGCCGTCTCCTCGTCTCGCCAGACGGCGCGGGCGAGCTCCGCCGTCCGCAGCTTTGCGTCGAAGACGTAGCCCTGCGCCTCGACCGGGGCGATCGGAGCGCGGGCGAGCGAGCCGTCGTGGAAGACCATCGAGTTCCACGAGTCCTTCCAGTTCTGGTTGTCGAGGCCGTACGGCGCCCGCCGCAGGTACTCGACGAAGCCGTCGCCGTCGCCGTCGCCCGGCCCGTCGATCCAGGAGAGGGCACGCCGGACGTTCGGCTCGAGCTCGCGCACGATGGCGTCCTCACCGCTCCAGCGCCACAGCTCCGAGAGGAGCACGAGGAAGAGCGGTGTCGCGTCGACCGTGCCGTAGTAGCGGTCGGCCCACACGAGCGCGGTCTTGCCGCGCCTGATCTCGTGCACGATCTTCCCCGGCTCGGCGTCGCGCCCGGGGTCGTCGTCGGCCGCCTGCGACTCGGCGAGCGCATGCAGCGCTCCCGCGGCCGCCTCGGGGCCGAGCGGGATCGTCTGGAACGCGACGATCAGCGTGTCCCGCCCGAAGAGCGTCATGAACCACGGCAGCCCCGCGGCCGGAACCATCTCGCTGCCGGCCCAGCGCAGCCGCAACGCGGCGAGGTCGGCGAGCGACCGCGTCCACGTCGGCTCGAGCGCCGGCTCGTGGGGCGCCGTCAGGCGCGGCACCGTGCGCCACCAGTGGGCGAGCGACTCGTCGCGCGCGCGCCGGTCGTCGCGCAGGCGCCGCTCGAAGGACGCGCCGTCGAGGGTCGGCGACCCGTCGAGCGCCCATTGGACGGCGACGAGCACGCGCCGCGACTCTCCCGGCGCGAGGCGAAGGCGGTAGCGAGCGGCGCCGTCGGCGGCCTCGTCCGGGGCGGGCGCAAGGTGGACGAGCGTCCGCGCCGGAAAGCCGTCGTCGGCGAACGCGAGCGTCGCCGGGTCGTCCCACCGCTCCGGTCGTGACGAGGCCGCCGCCTCCGCCGAGCCGGTGTCGACGACGCGCTTGACGGCGTGGATGTCGGCGAAGTCGGCGGCCAGCTCGACCACGAGCTCCGCCTCGATCTCCGCCGTCGACGGGTTCTCGACCGTGACTCGCTGCTCGAGGCCGCTGCCGACGAAGAGCTCGCGGCGCACCGTCAGCCCGTGCGGGCCCGTGAGCTCGAACGAGGCGACGTGCGGCGCCGCCTGTTCGAAGGCGGCGAGCTGGCTCCGCTCGCCGTCGATCGTAAGCACGAGGCGCGACAGGAAGCGGGTGTCGGCTGCGAAGAAGCCGGACGCCGCCGTGCTGCCGTCCACGTCGCCGCGCTCGTCGCAGACGACGAACGTCGACCCGTCGAGCACCGTGACGGGCAGGTCGATCTCCACCGGGCTCATTCGCCGATGGAGGCGCCGGTCTCGAGGTCGAAGAAGTGCAGCCGGCCGAGGTCGACCGACAGCTCGACCGTCTGCTCAGGCCGGACGGCGCTCGACGCGTCGAGCCTCGCGACGACGAGCGCCCGCGGGCTGCCGTCGCGCTCGGTGCGGAGCTCCGCGAGGTCGCGTGCCTCCTCCAGGTCGACCAGCCCTTCGAGGACGTCCTCGGCAAGCACCGGCGCCGCCTCCAGCTCGACGTGCGCGAGCTGCTCGGGGCCGAGCGCCTCGACGGCGCGGACGACGCCGCGCAGCCGGCCGCCGCTGCCCGCCGCCGCCTCGTCGAGCCCCTCCGGCCGGATGCCGAGCGCGATCTTCCGGCCCGCGTAGCCCGCGAGCGCCGGGCGGGCGTCCGGGAGCCGCAGCGTGTCCGCGCCGATGCGCCCGACGAGGCCGTCGCCGTTTCGCTCGATCGTCGCCTCGAGCACGTTCATCGCCGGGCTGCCGATGAAGCTGGCGACGAACAGGTTCGCGGGCCGCTCGTACAGCCGCTGCGGCGCGTCGAACTGCTGCAGCACCCCGCGGCGAAGCACGGCGACGCGGTCGCCCATCGTCATCGCCTCCACCTGGTCGTGCGTCACGTACACCGTCGTCACGCGCAGCCGTCGCTGGATGCGCGAGATCTCGGCGCGCATCTGGACGCGCAGCTTCGCGTCGAGGTTCGACAGCGGCTCGTCCATCAGGAACACCCGCGGCTCGCGGACGATCGCGCGCCCCATCGCGACCCGCTGACGCTGACCGCCGGAGAGCTGCCGTGGCTTGCGGTCGAGGTGGTCGGCCAGCCCGATGATGCGCGCGGTGTCCTCGATCCGCTTGCGCGCCTCCGCCTTGGGCACCTTGCGCATCCGCAGCGCGAAGCCGATGTTCTCGGCCACCGTCATGTGCGGGTACAGCGCGTAGTTCTGGAAGACCATCGCCACGTCGCGGTCGCGCGGCGGCAGGTTGTTGACGACGCGCTCGCCTATGCGGATCTCACCCTCCGAGATCTCCTCGAGCCCGGCGATCATCCGGAGCGCGGTCGTCTTGCCGCAGCCGGAGGGGCCGACGAAGACCACGAACTCGCCGTCGTGCACCTCCAGGTCGAGATCGGCGACGGCGCGGAAGCCGTCGCCGTAGGTCTTCGAGACGTGGTCGAAGGTGATCGCGGCCATCGCTACTCCTTCACCGCGCCGGAGGACACGTTCATGATCCGCCGCTGGAAGACGAAGAACAGGACTGCGACCGGGATCGTCATCAGCACCGACGCCGCGAGCTTCAGCGGGTAGCGGTTGCCGACGCCGAGCTGGCCGGAGGCGAGCTGGGCGACGCCCTTCGTCAGCGTGTTCAGGCCCGAGCTCTGCGCCGAGATGATGAAGTGCGCGAGCTCGTTCCATGAACCCTGGAACGACAGGATGAAGATGGTCACGAGCGCCGGCCGCGCCATCGGCAGCACGATCGACCAGTAGATCCGGAAGATGCTCGCACCGTCGATCCGGGCCGACTCCTCGACGCTGATCGGGATCGACTCGAAGAAGTTCTTCATGATGAAGACACCGGCCGCGTCGACGAGCAGCGGGATGATCATCCCGTAGTAGGTGTCGTACATCCCGAGCTGGCGGATCATCAAGAACTTCGGGATCAGCAGCACCACGCCCGGCACCGCCATCACGGCGACGATCGTCGCGAACGCGGCGCCGCGGCCGCGGAAGCGAAGCCGCGCGAGCGCGTAGCCTGCGAGGCTGTCGAGGAAGACGCGCAGGAACGTGACGCTCAGCGTCACGATCGCCGAGTTCTTCAGCCAGAGCAGGAAGTCCTGATCCTGGTAGAGCTGGCGGAACGCGCCCGTCGTGGCGGGCGACGGTGCGAGGGAGAGGGGATTCTGGGTCGCGTCCGGGTCGGTCTTGAACGACGTCACGACGGCGATCACGAACGGAAACACGTAGATGATCGCGATCGCGGCGAGGACGCCGTACGAGACGAGCTTCCCGACCCTGCGCCGCCGGGCGGCGCTCGCCTCGCTGCGGAGCGCGGTCGACGGCCGGCCGGCTGCGGTGGCCGAGCTCACGGCGCGCTTCCGCCCGGCTGGGCCTTCAGGAACCGCCGCCGGCGCGGCACGTGGTCGGGGCTCCGCGTCGCGAGCCTCGTCACGACGGTGAAGAAGACGATGATCGCAAAGAGGATGAAGGCGATCGCGGCGCCGACGCCCCATTCGTTGTTGTTGAAGGACTGGTTGAACGAGAGGAACGCCGGCGTCAGCGTCGTGTTCAGCGGGCTGCCCTTCGTGCCGACGTAGATCTGGTCGAACACCTGCCAGGTGCCGATGAGCCCGAGGGTCACGACGGTGAAGATCGTCGGGCGGATCATCGGCACGGTGATGTGCCGGAACTTGCGCCATTCCGTCGCTCCGTCGAGGGCCGATGCCTCGTTGATCGAGTCGTCGATGTTCTGGAGCGCGGCGAGAAAGAGCAGCATGAACGTCCCGGACGTCGTGAAGACGGCCATCAGGACGAAGACGCACATCGCGATCGACGGCCCGGACAGCCAGTCCCAGTAGCTGACGCCGAGGAAGAAGCCGTTCGCAAGCGACGACGGCGGACTGTGCACTCCGAACTGTCCGAGGACGACGTGGAACAGGCCGCGCGGGTCGTACAGCCACGACGGCCCGGTGGCGCCGAGATACGAGAGGAGCTTGTTGATCACCCCGGTCGGCGAGAACAGAAACAGGAAGAGGATGGTGATCGCGACCGAGCTCGTGACCGACGGGAAGTAGAACGCGGTCCGGAAGAACCCCACGAGCTTCACGCGGCGGTTCACGAGCACGGCGAGGAAGAGCGCCACGGCCGTCTGCACGGGCACGACGAACAGCACGTAGTAGAGGTTGTTTCGAAGCGAGGTGCCGAAGTTGTTCTGGTCGAGCCCCGGCGTCGTGAGCAGGTGGCGGTAGTTGGCGAGACCGACCCAGTGTGCGTGCGCTCCGAGCGGACTGCCGTTGCCGGTCCAGTCGGAGAAGCTGACCCAGACAGCCATCGCAATCGGCAGCACGAGGAAGAGCCCGAGGATCACGATCACGGGCGCGAGGAAGAGCCAGCCCGCCGCCGCCTCGTGGCCGCGGATGCCCGGCTCGCGCAGCCGTGTCGTAATGCTCGCCACCATGCCTCCCTGGCCGGCCCGCCCGCCGGCGGCGCGGAGCCGCCGGCGGGAGACACGGTCCTACTTGAGGATCGCCTGCAGCTCGCCGTTGACCCGATTCAGGATCGTCTTCGGGTCGGTGTTCGGGAGTCCCTGCAGCTGCTGGTTGAAGTCGCCGAGCACGGTGGCGATGTCGGGCACCGGCGGGATGCTCCGCGAGTAGTCGGCCGCCGCCAGGAACGCGGCGTACTGCGGGTACGTCTTCGACCACTCCTTGCGGTCGGCCATCACCGACGGCATGACGCCGAAGGCCTTCGCGTTCCCCATCTCGACCTTCGTCTGCGTCAGGTAGGTGATCGCCGCCATCGCGTCGGCCTTGTTCTTCGAGGCCGCCGCGAGGCCCCAGCCGCCGTCGTACTGGAGCGTGCCCCGGCCGGCCGGGCCCTTCGGGAGCTCGACGGCCTTCCAGCCGACGTTCGGGTAGTCGGCCTTCATCGCGCCCGCGATCCAGTTGCCCTCGATCGTCATCGCGCACATCGACTTGCCTAAGCCCTCGCCGCCCCAGCCGACGCCGAGCTGGTTCGTGAGCTTCATCGAGCCGTTCGCGAGCATCGACTTCACGAAGTTGAACGCGGTCTGGTTGGCCTTGCTGTTGACGGTGGCCGTCTTCCCGTCCTTCGAGACGAGCCAGCCGCCGGCCTGGAGCATGAACACGCCGAGGCGATGGAACTCGGGGTTGGTGCAGAGCCCGACCTGGCCGTTGCGCGTCAGCTTCTTCGCCACCGACGCGAGCTGCGCCCACGTCGTCGGGTAGTCCTTCGCCGTCAGCCCGGCGTTCTTCCAGGACGCGGTGTTGATGATCAGTGCGAGCGTCGAGAAGTCCTTCGGCGCCGCGTACAGGTGCCCTTTGTACGTGTACGCCGCGCGCAGGCTCGGGTAGAACGACTTCACGTTCTTCAGGTTGTCGAGCGGGGCGAGATCGCCGGCCTTCGCGTACGTGGCGACCTGGTCGTTGCCCAGGTAGAAGATGTCCGGCGGGTTGCCCGACGCGAATCCCTGGGCAAGCTGCTGGCCGAGGTCGGACGCGACGATGACGTTCAGCTGGATGCCGGTCTGCTTGGTGAACGCCTTGGCGGCGTTTCGGACCGCGTAGGTCTCGGCCGGGCCGGAGCTGCCGATCAGCGCCGTGACGGACGAGGCCTTGCCGGACGTCGGCGAGCCGAGCGCGGCGCCGGTCGCGAGCGCGAGCGCGCCGGTCGTGACCACGGCGAGCGCGAGGCGCCAGCGGGCGGTCGGGGTCGAGCGATGCACGAACACGAGTGTCCTCCTTGGGGGCAGTGCGAGACCCTCGAGCGAGGGGTTTCTCCGGTCTCAGGTCGGTTGGAACCGCTTCCACATGCTCTAGGCCGGGAGCGTACGGCCGCAAGAACGAGCTTGTCAAGGCTTCGTGGCTTGACTGGGATGCCGCTGGCAGGCCTATTGTTCGGGTGCTGTGGAATCCCTTCCGCCCGCTCCCGCGACGATCAGCGACGTCGCCGCGCGGGCCGGCGTCGGCGTCGGCACCGTCTCGCGGGTGCTGAACGGCCGCGCCAACGTCCGCCCGCTCACCCGCGCCCGCGTGCTGGAGGCGATCGACGCGCTCGCCTACCGGCCGAGCTCGGCTGCGAGGAGCCTGTCGCTGCGCCGGACGCACGTGATCGGCGTGGTCGTCCCGTTCTTCACGAGCCCGTCGGCGGTCGAGCGCGTGCGGGGCATCGCCTCCGTGCTCGCCCGCTCGCAGTACGACCTGATGCTCTTCGACGTCGAGTCGGAGGACCGGCGCGAGCACGCCTTCCGGCTGTTCGACCGCGGCGACCGCTCCGACGGCCTTCTGCTCGTCTCGCTCGTCCCGCCCGACGACGAGGTCGAGCGGCTGCAGGCGGCGCGGCTGCCGTGCGTCCTCGTGGACGCCCCGCATCCCGCCTTCCCGAGCATCGTGATCGACGACGTCCGCGGCGGCGAGCTGGCTGCCGCGCATCTGATCGGGCTCGGCCACCGCCGGATCGCGTTCATCGGCGACAAGCCGCCCGACCCCTTCCGCTTCGCGTCGAGCCGCGACCGGACGCGCGGGTACGAGCGTGCGCTGGCCTCCGCCGGGATCGAGGTTCGGCCCGAGTACGTGCGCGAGGGGACGCAGAGCCACCAGGTGGCCCGCGGCATCGCGATCGACCTCCTGCGCCTCCCGCAGCGGCCGACGGCGGTGTTCGCGGCTTCCGACGCACAGGCGCTCGGCGTCCTCGAAGCCGCCCGCATCCTCGGGATCCGCGTGCCGGAGGAGCTGTCGGTCGTCGGGTTCGACGACGTCGAGGTCGCCGCCTACACCGGGCTGACGACCGTGCGCCAGCCGCTCTACGAGAGCGGGAGCCACGGGGCGGAGCTCCTGCTGCGGCTCCTCGAGGGCGACGCCGCGAGCTCGGGCGGGCCGTACGTCGAGCAGCTTCCGGTCGAGGTGGTCGTCCGGTCGACGACCGGGCCGCCGCCCGGGTGAGCCGTCCTTGCACGGGCCTCCGGACCGTCGTAAGCTCCGGGCACAGAGACGTTCGCGACGCGGTTGCACCGGTCCGGACGTCTCTTTTTCGTGCGCGCGCGGCGGCTACACTGCGGGCCGCGGCGAGGTAGCTCAGCTGGTAGAGCACACGGCTGAAAACCGTGGTGTCGCCGGTTCAAGTCCGGCCCTCGCCATGTGAAAGACGTCGCGGACCCGGCGCTCGCGCCGGAGGGCCACCGCCGGATCGAATGGGCGCGGGCGCACATGCCGGTGCTCGCCGCGCTCGCGCCGCGGCTCGCCGACGGCGCCCTGGCCGGGCGGCGCGTCGCGGTGGTCGTGCACCTCGAGGCGAAGACGGCGTGCCTCGTCCTCGCGCTCCGCGACGCGGGCGCCGAGGTGATCGCCGCGGGCTCGAACCCGCTCTCCACCCAGGACGCGGTCTGCGCCGCGCTCGCCGAGCACGGGGTCGAGGTGCACGCCCGGCACGGCGCGAGCGCGCAGGAGTTCACCGCCGACCTGCTCTCCGTCGCCGCCCGCGGCCCCGAGCTCGTGCTCGACGACGGCCTCGAGCTGACGCGGCGGATCGCCGAGCATCGCCGCGCCCAGCTCGCGCGGCTCGACGGCGTCAGCGAGGAGACGACCACCGGCGTCATGCGCCTGCGGGCGCTCGAGGCGGAGGGGCTGCTGACGTTCCCGGCGGTCGCCGCCAACGACGCGCGCTGCAAGCACCTGTTCGACAACCGCTACGGCACGGGCGAGACGTCCCTGACGGCGATCCTCGCGCTCACCAACGTGCTCGCGGCCGGCCGGGCGTTCTGCGTCGTCGGCTACGGGCACGTCGGGCGCGGGCTCGCAAGCGCCGCGCGCGGTCTCGGCGGCCGCGTCACCGTCGTCGAGGTCGACCCGGTCCGGGCGCTGACGGCGCACCTGGACGGGCATCGCGTCCTGCCGCTGCACGACGCGCTCGTCGACGCCGACGTCGTCGTCACCGCGACGGGGCTGGCGGACGTCATCGGCGCGGACGCGCTCGACCGGTTGAAGGACGGCGTCGTCCTCGCGAACGCCGGCCACTCGGACCGCGAGCTCGACGTGGCCGCGCTCGCCGAGGCGGCCGACGAGGTCGTCGAGTCGCGGCGGCGCGTGCGCACCTACATCGTCGGCGGGCGGCGGATCCACCTCCTCGCGAACGGCGCGCTCGTCAACATCGCGGGGCTCGACGGCAACCCGATCGAGATCATGGACCTCTCGTTCTCGGTGCAGGCGCTGTCGCTGCACCGGCTCGCCGCCGGCGGCCTCGAGCCGGGCGTCCAGGCGTTCCCCGCCGAGCTGGACGACCTCGTCGCCCGCACGAAGCTGCGCACCCTCGGGATCGAGCTCGACCAGCCGACCGCGGCGCAGCTCGCGTTCCGCGGCGCCTGGTCCGAGCTCGCGTAGATTCCCCTCGCATGGACGAACGCAGGACGCGGCGGCCGGTGGCCGTTCTCGGCGCCGGGCTCGACCTCGGGCAGGGCCGCCGCGGCGTCGACATGGGTCCGTCGGCGATCCGCTACGCGGGCCTCGCCGCCCGGATCCGGGCGCTCGGGCGCGAGGTGCGCGACCTCGGCGACGTGCGCGCGCCCGTCCCCGAGGCGACCGAGGTGGGAGACTCCTCGGCCCGGTACCTCGCGCCGATCACGCGTGCCTGCGAGCTCGTCGCGGAGGAGGTGGCGGCCGTCTCGTCGTCGGGGCAGGTGCCGCTCGTGCTCGGCGGCGACCACTCGATCGCGATGGGGACGCTCGGCGGCATGGCGAAGGCGCACGGCCCCGGCGCGGTGCTCTGGATCGACGCGCACGGCGACCTCAACCGCCCCGCCACCTCGCCGACCGGCAACGTCCACGGCATGCCGCTCGCCGCGGCGCTCGGCGCCGCGGGCCCCGCGTTCGCGGCGGCCGGGTACCCGACGCCGAGCGTCGAGCGCGCCGTGCTGGTCGGGGTGCGCTCGCTCGACGCGGGCGAGCGGGCGCTGATCCGGGAGCTCGGCCTGCGCGTCTACACGATGAGCGAGCTCGACGACCGCGGCGTCCAGGCGTGCGTGCGCGAGGCGATCGAGCAGCTCGCCGGCGCGGCGTTCGTGCACGTGAGCCTCGACCTCGACGCCGTCGACCCGATGTTCGCACCCGGCGTCGGCACGCCGGTCCGCGGCGGGCTGTCCTACCGTGAGGCGCACCTCGCGCTCGAGCTCGTCGCCGAGTCGGGGCTCGCCGATTCGCTCGACGTCGTCGAGGTGAACCCGATCCTCGACCGCGAGAACGAGACCGGCCGGCTCGCCGTCGAGCTCGTGGCGAGCGCGCTCGGCGCGCGCATCCTCTAGCCCGCGTCGTCCTCGTAGAAGACGGAGCCCTTCAGCTCGTCCGGCAGGCAGTCGACGCCGAAGCCGCGCGGGTCGTCGTGCGGGTAGACGTAGCCGTCGCCCCGGCCGAGCTTGCGCGCGCCCGGATACGCCGCCGAGCGGAGCGCCGCCGGCGGCAGCAGGTTCCCGCGCTCGCGCACGGCGGCGGTCGCCCGCTCGAGCGCGACGTAGGACGCGTTCGACTTCGGCGCCTTCGAGAGGTAGACGGCCGCCTGCGCCAGGTTCAGGCGCGCCTCCGGCAGGCCGACGTGCTCGACGGCCTGCGCGGCGGCGACGGCGACGACGAGCGCCTGCGGGTCGGCGTTGCCGATGTCCTCGGAGGCGAGCACGATCATGCGGCGGGCGATGAAGCGTGCGTCCTCGCCGCCCTCGAGCATCGCCGCCAGGTAGTAGACCGACGCCTGCACGTCGCCCGCGCGGGTCGACTTGATCCACGCCGAGATGAAGTCGTAGTGGCGGTCGCCGCCCTTGTCGTAGGCGAGCGGCCGCTTGCGCGCGGCGTCGTCGACATGCCGCGGCTCGAGCGCCGCGCCCTCCGCGTCCGCCGTCTCCACCGACAGCTCGAGGATGTTCAGCGCGTTCCGCGCGTCGCCGCCCGCGCGCAGCGCGATCAGCTCCTCGACCTCCTCCGGCAGCGCCGCTTCGAGCGCGGCGGCGCCGCGCCGCACCACCGCCCGCAGGTGGTCGAGCGAGAGCGCCTCCAGCTCGTAGACCTGGGCGCGGGAGAGCAGCGCCGAGTTCACCTCGAAATACGGGTTCTCGGTCGTCGCGCCGATCAGCGTCAGCAGCCCCTGTTCGACGCCGGGCAGGAGCGCGTCCTGCTGCGCCTTGTTGAAGCGGTGGATCTCGTCCAGGAACAGGATCGTCCGGCGCCCGCTCGCCCCCAGCCGCTCGCGCGCCCGCGCGAGCACGTCGCGGACGTTTGCGACCGTTGCGGAGACCGCGGAGAGCTCCTCGAACTCGGCGCCCGTCGTGCGCGCGACGATCCGCGCGAGCGTCGTCTTGCCGGAGCCCGGCGGCCCGTAGAGGATCATCGACGGCACGCGGTCCTGCTCGATCGCGAGCCGCAGCGCCCGTCCCGCCCCGACGACGTGCTCCTGGCCGACGAAGTCGCCGAGCGAGGCCGGGCGCAGGCGCTGCGCGAGCGGCGCGGAGGCGTCCAGGCGCCGCCCGGCCGCGTCGCTGAAGAGGTCGCCCACGGCGAAAGTATGCTCTGGTCGGGCATGACCGACGCATGGGGCCTCGGCACGTACGAGCGGCTCGCCGCCCGCTTCGGGCCGGTCCAGGACCAGCTGCTCGAGCGCCTGCGCGTCACCGCCGACGACGACGTGCTCGATCTCGCCACCGGCGGCGGCGGGCTCGCGCTCCGCGCGGCCCGGCTCGGCGCGCGTGTGACGGCGATCGACGCGAACGAGGCGATCGTCGCGCTCGCCGTCGGCCAGGTCGCCGGCGAGGGCGTGAACGTCACCTTCGACCACGGCAACATCGAGTACCTGCCGTACGACGACCGCTCGTTCGACGTGCTCGTTTCGAGCTTCGGGCTGATCTTCGCGCCCGACCACGCGAACGTCGCCGCCGAGCTCGCACGCGTCGCGCGTCCCGGCGCCCGCCTCGGCTTCACCGCCTGGAAGCCGAACCCGAAGCTCGGGGAGCTGTACCGCCGCTTCACCGAGGAGCCGATCGAGGGCCGTGAGGCCTACGAGTGGGGCCGGGAGGACCACGTCGAGGACATGCTCGGCGAGGACTTCGAGCTCGAGTTCGAGGACGGGACGGTGTGGCTCGAGGCCGAGTCGGGCGAAGAGATCTGGCAGCTCTTCTCGGAGTCGGCGCCGCCGGTCATCTCGCTCGTCCAGCGGCTGTCCGCAGAGGACGTCGAGGCGCTGCACCAGGCGTTCGTCGACCTCTACGAGAGCTACCGCTCGGACGACGGGGGCATCCGGGCGCCGCGCCGGTATCTGCTCGTCCTCGGCACGAGGAAATGAGCGAGGTCGCCGGGCTCCTCCAGGAGCTGATCCGGGTCGACACGACGAACCCGCCCGGGAACGAGACCGCCGCCGCCGCCCTCCTCCGCGACTACCTCGAGGCCGCGGGCGTGGAGTGCGGCCTGTACGCGCGGGTCCCCGAGCGCGCGAACCTCGTCGCGCGGATCCGCGGCCGGGGCGACGGCCCCTCGCTCGCGCTCCTCTCGCACACCGACGTCGTCCCCGCGACCCGTGACGAGTGGCGGCGCGACCCGTTCGGCGGCGAGCGCGTGGGCGACGAGATCTGGGGGCGCGGCGCGCTCGACATGAAGGGGCAGGTGGCGGCGTCCGCCGTCGCGATCGCCTCGCTCGCGCGCGACGGCTGGCGAGGCTCGGGCGACCTCGTCTTCGTCGCGGCCGCCGACGAGGAGGTCGGCGACGGGTACGGCCTGCAGTGGCTCGTCGAGGAGCATCCGGACGCGGTGCGGACGGACTTCGCGCTCAACGAGGGCGGCGGCGAGCGCGTCGTGATCGGCGGCACGCCGGTCTACCTCTGCAGCACCGCCGAGAAGATGAGCGCGCCGTTCCGCCTGCTCGTGCACGGCCGCAGCGGGCACGCGTCGATGCCGTCGATCGCCGACAACGCGCTCGTCAAGGCGGCGCCGCTCGTCGCCCGGCTCGGCGGCTTCTCGGTCGAGCCGCAGCTGATCCCGGAGGTGGAGGGGTTCTTCCGGGCGGTGCTCGGCGAGGCGCCCGCGCCGGGCGGCCTGCTCGAGGCGGCGCGCCGCCTCGGCGCGCCGGCGGTCGAGGTCGTCGAGCCGCTCCTCGGCGCGACCGTGTCGCCGACCCAGGCGCACGCGTCGGAGCGGCGCAACGTCGTCCCCGGCCTCTGCGAGATCACGGTCGACGTCCGGCTCCTGCCGGGCCAGACGCCGGCCGACGCCGAAGCCGCGCTGCGCGCGTGCCTCGGCGAGGGCGACTACGAGCTCGTCAACGTCGAGGCGATCGGGGGCACGCGCTCGCCGATCGGCGGGCCGCTGTGGGACGCGGTCGCCGCATTCGTCGAGGACGAGGAGCCGGGCGCCGTCGCCGCGCCGACCTGCTGCGCCGGCTTCACCGACTCGCACTGGGTGCGCGACGCGTTCGGGACGACGGCGTACGGGTTCTTCCCGGCCCGGGCGATCGACCCGGAGCTCGCGGCGCGGCTCGTCCACTCCGCCGACGAGCGGGTGCCGGTCGCCGACCTGGAGCTCGGCGCCCGCTTCCTCCGCCGTGCGGCGGAGACCGTCTGTGCTTGAGCTCTGGGAGCCGCAGGGGGCGCTCGAGGCGCTCGAGCGGTGGCTCGCCGACGAGCTCCGCGACGGGCTCGTCGCCGACGTGTACCTGGGCTACCGGCTCGCCGAGACGCTGCGCCGCACGCCGTCGCCGGCGCCGCCGGAGCCGTGCCCGCTGCCGGCGCTCGCCGCGCAGGTGCGGCGGGAGCGCCCCCCGGGCGGCCCGTTCCGGGTGGGCGCGTGGGAGTCGACCTGGAGCGACGCCGGGCACGAGGCGGCGGTCGCCGAGGTGCGCGCCGCGATCGCGCGCGGCGACGTCTACCAGGTGAACCTCGTGCGCCACCTCTGGGCGCCGTTCGACGGCGACCCGTCCGGGCTCGCTCCGGCGCTCGCGCCGCTGCGGCCGCTCGAGCCGAGGCCGTTCCTCGGCCACGGCTACGCGATCGTGTCCGCCTCGCCCGAGCTCTTCCTCGCGCGCGCCGGCCGCCGCATCTGGACGAAGCCGATCAAGGGCACCCGTCCGGCGGGGGAGGACGTCGAAGGGGAAAAGGACTCCGCCGAGCACGTGATGATCGTCGACCTCGAGCGCAACGACCTGTCCCGGGTCAGCGTCCCCGGCTCGATCCGCTGGCCCGAGCTGCAGGCCCAGCACGAGCTCGCGGGCGTGACGCACCTCGTCTCCACCGTCGAGGGCACGCTGCGGCAGGGGGTCGGCCTGGCCGAGATCCTCGCCGCGACCTTCCCGGGAGGGTCGATCACCGGCGCGCCGAAGATCGCCGCCATCGACGAGATCGCGCGGCTGGAGCCGGTCGGCCGGGGCGCCTCGATGGGCGCGCTCGGCAGCGTGCGCGCGAACGGCGACTTCGAGCTCGCCCTGACGATCCGCACCTTCGCCGTCGCCGAGGGGCGCATCCACCTGTGGGTCGGCGGCGGGATCGTGTGGGACTCCGACGCCGCCGCCGAGCTCGAGGAGACCCGCGTCAAGGCGCGCCCGCTGCTCGCGGCGATCGGCGCGGCGGTGGCGGCGTGAAGGCGGCGACCGCGGCCCGCGGCCTCGTCGCCGACGGCGAGCCGGTCTTCCGCGCCGACGACGAGGCGCTGCTGCGCGGCTCCGCGGCCTTCGAGACGCTGCGCGTCTACGCCGGGCGGCCCTTCCTGCTCGGCGAGCACGTCGCGCGCTTCCGCGCGTCGATCGACGCGCTCGGGCTCGAGCCCGTCGACGACCCGGCGCTGCGCGAGCTCGTCGCCGCCGTGCTCGGGCCGGGGGACGGGGTGCTCCGCCTCTACCGCACCTCGTACGACCTCGTGGCGACGCTCGCCGACCTGCCGCCGGGCCTCGACGAGCAGCGCCGGCGGGGGCTCCGTCTGCGCACCACCGACCTCGGCGCACCGACGATCCTCGCCGGCGTGAAGGCGACCAGCTACGCCGACGCCTTCGCGGCGCGCCGCGCCGCGGAGCGCGCCGGCGCCGACGACGCGCTCTTCCTCGCCGGCGGCGTCGTGCTCGAGACGGCGACCGCGAACGTCTGGTGGCGCCGCGGCGACGAGCTGTTCACGCCTGCGCTGCGGGCGGGCGTGCTGCCGGGCGTGACGCGCGGCTTCTTCCTCGGCATCGAGGCGGCGACGGAGGGCGTGTTCGACGTCGCCGAGCTGGCGGCCGCCGACGAGGCGTTCACGACCTCGTCGATCCGCGAGGTGATGCCGGTGGTCGAGCTCGACGGCCGGCCGGTCGGCGACGGCCGCCCCGGTCCGGCGGCGGCACGGCTGCAGGCGGCGTTGCGGCTACGCTCAGCGCCGTGAGCGAACGCATCCGGCTGGGGGGCATGGCGCTCGGGAACGGCGTGCTCGTGCACGGCCCGTCGAGCTGGGCGTGCGCCGTGCGTACCGAGGACGGCGAGCTGAAGGTGGCCGCCGCCCGCAAGCGGTTCCGGGCCGCCGACGTCGCCAATCCGCTCCTGCGCGGCCCGGCGCGGCTGGCCGAGGTGTTCGCGCTCCTGCCGGTCGTGAAGCGCGCGCTGCCCGAGGCGCGCCTGCCGATGCAGCGCCCGCACGTGCTCGCCTCGATGCTCGGCAGCGCGCTGCTCGTCCAGGGCGTGCGCCGCACCGCTGTGCGTCCGCTGGCGCGCGAGCTCGTCACCGCCCTCCTCTCGGCGGCGCCGGCGGCGCTCGCGCTGCGCGGCGGCGAGCTCGCCGCCTACCACGGCGCGGAGCACATCTCGATCGGCAGCTACGAGCACGGTGAGGCGCGGCCGCGCGAGCACGAACGGTGCGGGTCCCATCTGGTCGGGCCGATGCTGCTCACGACCGCGGCCGGCAACCTCGCCGCGGAGCGCGCGCCCGAGCGTCTGCGCGGCACCGCGCGCGTCGCGGGCGCGCTCGGCGCGGTCGCCGCGTCGGTGGAGATCTTCGGCTGGATGACCCGGCACCCCGAGAGCCGCGTCGCGCGCGCCCTCGCACTGCCGGGGCACGAGCTGCAGCATCGCTTCGGCACGCGCGAGCCGACGCCCGAGCAGCTCGAGGTGGCGGAGGCGGCGCTGCGGGCGTGTCTGGAGCTGGAGCGGTGATCACGACCCGGAAGCGCCTCGATCCGGCGGTCTTCGACCTTCCGGTCGAGAAGATGCGCGCCGGCTGGTATTCGGACGCGTACTTCAACCACACGCGGGCGGCGCTGCTCGAGGACGGCCGCCACCCGCACGTCGTCATGCAGGTCTTCCAGAAGCAGCGCGCGTACCTCGGCGGCATGGACGAGGCGATCGCGGTGCTGAAGCTGTGCGCCGAGGACTTCGGCGCGCTCCGGGTCTCGGCCCTCTACGACGGCGACCTGATCGAGCCGTACGAGACCGTGATGACGATCGAGGGCGACTACACGACCTTCGCCCATCTCGAGACCGTCTACCTCGGCGTGCTCGCACGGCGCACCCTGATCACCACGAACGTCGTCAACGTGCTGCGCGCGGCGAACGGCAAGCCGGTCATCTTCATGCCGGCGCGGCACGACCACCATCGCGTGCAGACCGGCGACGGCTACGCCGCGTACGTGGCGGGGCAGCTCGTCGGCGCCGAGGTCGGCGTCACCACCGACGAGCAGGCGTCGTGGTGGGGCGGCCGCGGCCTCGGCACGGTGCCGCACGCGCTGATCGCCTCCTACGGCGGCGACACGGTCGCCGCCGCTCTCCACTTCGCGCGCTGGGCGCCGCCGGAGATGAACGTCACCGTGCTCGTCGACTTCGACAACGACTCCGTCAACACGGCCCTCGAGGTCGCGGAGGCGCTCGGCCCGCGGCTGTGGGGCGTCCGTCTCGACACCTCGGAGGCGCTGGTCGACAGGTCGCTGTGGAGCGAGCTCGGCGACTTCCAGCCGACGGGTGTCAACCCGCAGCTCGTGCGGAAGGTGCGCGACGCGCTCGACGACGCAGGCTTCACGTCGGTCCGCATCGTCGTCTCGGGCGGCTTCACGGTCGAGAAGATCCTCGACTTCGAGGCGAGCGGCGTGCCCGTCGACGCCTACGGCGTCGGCTCGTCGCTGATCCGCGGCTCGAACGACTTCACCGCCGACATCGTGCTGACGGACGGCAAGCCGTCGGCGAAGTTCGGGCGCCGCCTGCGCGAGAACCCGCGCCTGGAGCCGGTCGAGTGAAGCGCATCCTCTGGGACGTCGACACGCAGGTCGACTTCGTCCACGCGGACGGCAAGCTCGCCGTGCCGGACGCGGAGGCGGCCGTTCCTGCGATGGCGCGCCTCGTCGAGGCCGCACGCGCGGCCGGCATCCCGCACGTCGCCTCCGCCGACGACCACGAGCTGACGGACGCCGAGATCTCCGCCGACCCGGACTTCCTGACCACCTATCCGCCGCACTGCCTGCGCGGGACGGCCGGCGCCGAGAAGATCGCCGAGACCCGCCAGGCCGACCCCGTGCCGCTCGCCCTCACGGCCGTGCCGGAGCGCTGGCTGCGCGGGCGCGAGTTCCTGCTCCTGAAGAAGCACTTCGACGTCTTCTCGAACCCGAACGCGGAGCGTCTGCTCGATCTGCTCGACCCGGACGAGGTCGTGCTCTTCGGCGTCGCGACCGACGTCTGCGACGACGCCGCGATCCGGGGGCTGCTCGACCGCGGCCGCCGCGTCGTCTTCGTGGAGGACGCGGCGCGCGGCCTCGACCCGGCCCGGACGGCCGCGTGCACGTCGGCGTGGCGGGAGCGCGGCGTCAGGTTCGCCACAGCCGGCGAGATCGCCGCCGAGCTCGCGTGAAAGGGATCCACCATCTCGGAATCGCGGTCGACGACCTCGACGTCGCGATCGAGCGCTGGGCCTCGCTCTTCGGCGCGACGGTCGAGCATCGCGAGCGGGTCGAGGAGCAGGGCGTCGAGGCGGCGTCGCTCAGGGTCGGGGAGAGCCGCGTCGAGCTGCTCGAGCCGCTCGGGCCGGACACGCCGGTCGGCCGCTTCCTCGCCAGGCGAGGCCCGGGCATGCACCATGTCGCATTCGCCGTCCCCGACGTCGGCGCCGAGCTCGACCGCCTGCGCGCCGCCGGCGCGGAGCTGATCGACGAGCGCCCGCGCGTCGGGCTGTTCGGGCTCGAGGTCGCGTTCGTCCACCCGGAGTCGACCGGCGGCGTTCTGGCAGAGTTCGTCGGCGATGAGCGCGCCTGACCGCATCCGCATCGAGATCGCGTTCGAGGGCACGCAGGTGCTGAACGTCTACGTCGCACAGCAGACGGCCGACGAGCTCGACGACGCGCTCGCCGCGGGCGCGGAGAGCCTGTCGTTCGACGCGGAGGACGGCCGCTACTCGATCGCGGTCGGCAAGGTCGTGTACCTGAAGCGGTTCGCGCGCGAGAGCCGCGTCGGCTTCGGCGCCCAGGGTTAGCGGGCCCGGCCGCCCGGGCACGACCAGGGGTCGGATGTCCGGGGCGGCGGCGCAGGGGAAGGAGAGCGAGGGCGCGCGCGTGCGCGCGCTCGTCGAGCGCGCCCAGCGAGGCGACCGCGAGGCGCTCGAGGAGCTGTACCTGATCCACTTCGACCGCATCTACAGCTACCTGCACGTCAGCGTCGGCAACCGCCACGATGCCGAGGACCTGACGACGCAGACGTTCCTGCGGATGCTCGAGGCGATCGGCAAGTTCCGCCGGCGGTCGGCGCCGTTCTCCGCCTGGCTGTTTCGGATCGCCCACAACCTGGCGATCGACCACTTCCGTGCGCGCAGGCGCTGGCAGCCGGAGGAGAACGTGCCGGAACCCGACGCCGACGAGGCGACCTCCGCGGAGACGGGCGCGCTCGAGGCGATCGGGCGCCGCTCGCTGCTCGAGCTGATCGACGACCTGTCGCCCGAGCAGCAGCAGGTGTTGACGCTGAAGTTCGTCTTCGACTTCTCGAACGCCGAGACGGCGACGATCCTCGGCAAGACGGACGGGGCGGTCAAGTCGCTGCAGCACCGCGCGCTCGTCTCGCTGCAGAAGCAGCTCGAGCAGCGCGCGTAGCTACCCTCCGCCGCGATGGCGCTCGAGGTGGGCATCGTCGGCCCGGCCGGCAGCGGGAAGACCGCGCTCTTCACCGCGTTGACGAAGGCGGGCGGCGGCGAGTACGGGAAGACGAACGTCGGCATCGCGCCGATCGCCGACGAGCGCCTCGACGCGCTCGCGGGCGTCGTGCACGCGCGCAAGGTGACGCCGGCGACGATTCGCGTGCAGGACGTCCCGGGCTCGGGCGCCGCCCTGCTCGGCAACCTCCGCCAGGTCGACGCGCTGCTCGTCGTGCTGCGCGGCTTCGGTGCGGACGCCGACCCGTCCGGCGACCTCGAGACGTTCCGGCTCGAGCTGCTCGTCGCCGACCGCGACCATGTCGAGCGGCGGCTCGAGCGGGTGGAGAAGCAGGCCAAGTCGGGCGACCCGAAGCTGCGCGCAGAGGCCGACGAGCTGCGCAGCGTCCTCGCGCACGTCGACGCGGGGCGGCCGCTCGCCGACTACGCCGGGGAGCTGCCGGCGGAGCTCGAGCCGCTGACGACGAAGCCGCTGATCGCGCTCGAGAACGGTCCCGGCGGGATCGACCTGAAGCTGGAGGCGGAGCTCGCCGAGCTCCCCGACGAGGAGGCCGCCGCATTTCGCGACGGCGGCGCCTCGGCGCTCGACGACGTGGCTGCGCGCCTCCGCGACGCGCTCGACCTGATCACGTTCTTCACCGCCGGCGAGAAGGAGACCCGCGCGTGGACGCTGCGGAACGGCCAGACGGCGCTCGACGCCGCCGAGGCGATCCACTCCGACATCGCCCGCGGCTTCATCCGCTGCGAGGTCGTCGACTGGCGCGACCTGGTCGCGCTCGGCTCGCACGCCGAGGTGGCGCGGCAGGGCAGGCAGCGGCTCGAGGGGAAGACCTACGTCGTCCGCGACGGCGACGTCCTCAACATCCGCTTCAACGTCTAGGCCCCGATCAGGACGACGCCGGCCAGCGTGAGCGCGACGCCGGCGCGCTGCAGCGGCGCGACGCGCTCGCGCAGCACCGCGGCCGCGAGCAGCACCGTGACGATGGGGTACAGCGAGGCGAGCACGGCGGTGAGGCTCACGAGCCCGTGCCGCGACGAGGCCGCGAAGAGCCCGTTGCCGAACGTGTCCGCCGCGCCGACGAGCGCCGCCGCGAACGCCGTGCGCGCGCCCAGCCGAATCGGCTCGCGCCGCGCCCCCACCACCGCGAGCACGAGCAGGAGCGCCGTCGAGCGGAACACGGCCGACGCCCACCAGGGGTCGACGCGCCCCGCCGCGTGCATCCACGGGAAGTAGAAGCCGAAGCCGCAGGCGGCGAGCAGCGCGAGCCCGACGCCCGCGGCCACGCGGCGGCCGCCCTCCTGCTGCTCGATCGACGCGAGTGCGACGCCGACGAGCGCGAGCGCGGTGCCCGCGAGCTGCGCCGTCGACGGGTTGTCGCCGGTGGCGATCCCGTACAGCACCGGGATCACGGCCGAGACGCCGGCGATCGGCGCGACGACGCTCATCGCACCCACGACCATGCCGCGGTAGTAGGCGAAGATCCCGAGCATCCCGCCGGTCGCCGCGCCCGCCGCGTAGAGGACGCCGGCCCCGGCGGGCCCCGCGCCGTGTACGCCGACGGCGACGGCGATCGCGGCCACCCCGCCGATCTGCGCCCAGAAGAGCACGGGCAGCACGCCGGCCGTCCGGGAGAGCACCGGCCCGACGAAGTCGCCGACGCCCCAGACGAGGCTCGCGCCGAGAGCGAGGAGAAGGGGCGTCAACCGACGCTGCGCGTCGCTGCGACCGCGTCGAGCTGGTTCGCGTGGTACAGGGCGGACGCCTCGGCGGTCCGCGCTTCGCGTGCGTCGTGGTGCGCGGCGATGCAGTGCGCGAGCTCCGCGAGCTGGGCCGCGCCGAGCCCGTCGGCCCGCTGCTCGACGAGCCGCACGCCGAGGTGCACGTGCCCGAGCAGCCGACCCTCGTCGGTCGGCGCGAAGGCCGGCCCAGGTCCGAGCTCGAGCGTCCTGCCCACGTCGTGCAGGAGCGCCGCGGCGAGCAGCAGCTCCGCGCGCAGCCGCGGGTGCAGCTGCGCCGTCTCGCGGCACAGCGTGGCGACGCCGACCGTGTGCTCGAGCAGGCCGCCCGCATAGGAGTGGTGGCCGTCGGGCGTCGCCGGCCAGGCGCCGAGGTCGCGGTCGGCGAGCACGGCCTGCACGGTCGCCGCGAGGCCGGGATGGGTCAGCTCGGAGACGAGGAACTCGAGAAACCCCTCGAGCTCGGCGCCGTCCCGGCGAAGCGCCGGCGTCAGCGACGCCGGGTCGACGTCGGCCGCCTCGAGCGAGCGCACGTCGAGCTGCAGCCGGTCGCGGAAGCGCTCGACGCGCGCGAGCACGCGCACCGCGTCGCCCTCGGCGAAACGTCCGTCGAGCAGCTCGACGTCGTTCCAGACGCGCGCCTCGATCCGGCCGGTTGCGTCGACGAGCTCGAGTGCGAGGTACGGCGACCCGCCCCGGGTGCGCAGCTTCCGCTTCATGCGCACCGCGTACACGCCCTCGACGACCCGGTCCTCCTGCAGCTCCGCGATCGTCACACGGGGAGCCTATCGGCGTGTCCAGATGCGAAAACCCGCCTCGTCGTCGCGCCCCTCGCCGAGCTGCTCGAGCAGCTCGGCCGCCGCCTTCCGCGGCCAGCCGAACACCCCGCCCAGGTCGGCCGCGGTCAGCTCGCCCCCGTGCTCGAGCACGATGCGGGCGAGCTCGAGCCGGGCGCCGGCCCGAGGCGGCAGGCGCTCCGGGAGACCCCACTTGCGCGGCAGGAGGTCGTGCGCGAGCGCGCCCCAGGCGCCGCCGCCGTCGACGAGATGCGAGCTCGTCAGCACCAGCCGGCGGTGGAGCGAGGCGACCGCGCGGTCGACCTCCCGCTTCGAGAGGCCGGTCGCCTCGCGCAGCTGCGGCCCTGTGAGCGGTCCGTGCGCGGCGACCGCCGCGGCGACCGGGTCGTCGCCGGCCTCCTCGCCGTTCGCGGCGACGAGCGCCGGCAGCAGCCGCGGAGCGACGCAGGCGACCGAGCGGGCGAGGTGCCTGCCGACGCAGACGAGCCCGGCGGCGGGCAGCTCGTCCTTCGCGCCCCAGAGGAACCCGAGCTCGGCCGTCCAGCCGGCGAAGCGGCCGTCCGCGTCGCGCACCGACCAGGTGCGCTCCGGGCTGCCGTTCACCTGCTCCCAGAGCGACGGCAGCACGACGTCCACCTTCGGAAAGAGCAGCGCGAGGCCGACCTCGTCGACCCAGGCGGCCGCCTGCTGCAGGGTGCGGACCATCGCCCGTCTAGTCTGCAGGAGTGCCCGTCGTCCGGCCCTTCCGCGCGCTCCGCTACGACCAGGCCGTCGCCGGGCCGCTCGCAAGCCTCGTCGCGCCGCCGTACGACGTCATCTCCGACGCCGCGCGCACGGACTACCTCGCCCGCAACCGGTACAACGTCGTCCACCTGACGCTTCCCGACTCGCCCGAGCAGGCCGCCGCCGACCTGGCCGCCTGGCGGGCGGAGGGCGCGCTCGTCGAGGACGACGAGCGCTACTGGTGGGTCGCACAGGAGTACGTCGGCCCGGACGGGGTCGCGCGCACGCGCGAGGGAGTCGCCGCATCCGTGCCCGCCACTCCCTACGAGGCGGGCGAGGTGCTGCCCCACGAGCGCACCCACGCCGGCCCGAAGGAGGGGCGGCTGCGCCTGCTGCGCGCGACGCGCACCCAGCTCGAGCCGATCTTCCTGCTCTACGACGCCGACCCGGTGCTCGAGCGGCCGCCCGGCCCGCCGGCGCTCGACGCCGAGGAGGGCGGGGTGCGGACGCGGCTCTGGCCGGTCGAGGGCGGCGAGCTCACGATCGCCGCGCCGCTCCTGATCGCCGACGGCCACCACCGCTACGAGACGGCCGTCGCCTACCGCGCGGAGCGGCCCGAGGCGACGCACACGTTCGCCGTGCTCGTCTCGGCGCGCGCCCCCGGGCTCGAGATCTTCCCGACGCACCGGGTCGTGCAGCGCGTCGGCGACGTGCCGGGCGAGGAGGTGCCGGCGCCGGACGGCGGCGTGACGCTCTACCGCGACGGCCGCTATCTGCGCGTGCGCAGCGACGACGACTTCGGCCCGCGCGTCGTCGAGTCGCTCCGCCCGGAGGGCGTCGCCTACACGCCGTCCGCCGCAGAGGCGGTCGCCGCCGTCGACCGCGGCGACGCCGCGGCCGCGTTCCTGCTCGAGCCGGTCACCGTCGAGCAGGTGGCGCGCTTCGCCCACGCCGGCGAGACGATGCCCCAGAAGTCGACCTTCTTCTACCCCAAGCTCACGTCGGGCCTGCTCTTCCACCCCGTATGAGCTGGCTCGAGCTCTGCCGCGCCGCGCGGGACGACGTCGCGGCCGTGCTCGCCGAGCTGCCGACGCGGGCCGAGCGCGAGCCGGTCGTCGGCGCCGGCGAGGGCGGCGACGACACGACGGCGGTCGACCGCGCCGCCGAGCGGGCGATCCTCGCGCGCTTCGCCGGCCTCGACGCGCGCATCGTCAGCGAGGAGGCGGGCAGCGCCGGCGACGGCCCGGTGACGATCGTGATCGACCCGATCGACGGGTCGCTGAACGCCAAGCGCGGCATTCCGTTCTTCTCGATCTCGATCGCCGTCGCCGAGGGCGGCACCATGGGCGACGTCGTCTTCGGCTACGTGCACGACTTCGGCACGGGCGAGGAGTGGACGGCGACCCGCGGCGGCGGTGCGTTCCTGAACGGCGAGCCGCTCGTCGAGCGGCCGAAGGACGAGCTCGAGATCCTCTCGTTCGAGGCGACGACGACCGCGTACGTCTCGGCGAACGCCGCACGGTTCGACGGCGTCGCGCACCGCCTGCGCGTGATGGGCTCGCTCGCGATCACGCTCTGCCACCTCGCGGCCGGCCGCGTCGACGGCGTCGTGTCGCTGAAGCCGGCGCGGTCGGTCGACATCGCCGCCGCGCAGCTCCTCGTGCGCGAGCGCGGGCTCGCGATCGAGCTGCCCGACGCGCCGCCGTTCCTCGCCGCCCCGCTCGACCTGGTGGGCCGCTCGCGGGTCGCCGCGGCGGGGAACCGCGAGCTGTGCCGCCTGCTCGAGGACGCCCTGCGCGCGTAGGGGCGGGCCCGGTCAGGAAGCGCTGTCGAGCGCCTGACGCGCGGCCGCGACGAGCTCCGCGTTGTGGAACGGCTTCGCCAGGAACGACGTGTGCGGCGCCGACAGCTCGCTCGCCTTGAGGACGTCGTCGGTGTAGCCCGACATGTAGAGCACGGGCAGGCCGGGCCGGAGGCCGCGCAGCCGCCGCGCCAGCTCGGCGCCGCTCATTCCCGGCATGACGACGTCCGTGAGCAGCAGGTCGGGCTGCGCGCCCGACTCGACGAGTGCGAGCGCCTCGTCGCCGCCGGCGGCGGTGACGACGTCGAAGCCCGCAGCCGACAGCACCGAGCGGGCGAGGTTGCGGACGAGGCCGCGGTCCTCGACGACCAGGATCCGCTCCACGCCTCCGGCCGGCTCGGGGGCCGGCGCGGCCGGCTCGGGGGCCTCGTCTGTCGCCGGCAGCCAGAGCTCGACGGTCGTCCCGCCGCCCTGCTCCGAGGTGATCGCGAGGTCGCCGCCCAGGCTGCGCGACACCGCGTAGGCGACGGACAGGCCGAGCCCGGTGCCCTCGCCGGGAGCCTTGGTCGTGAAGAACGGCTCGACCGCGCGTGCGCGCGTTGCGTCGTCCATCCCCTCCCCGGTGTCGTGCACCCGCAGGAGGACGCGCTCGCCGTCGGCGATCGTCTCGATCCGCAGCGTTCCGCCGTTCGGCATCGCGTCGCGGGCGTTCAGGGCGAGGTTCACGACCACCTGCTTGAGCTGCGCCTCGTCGGCCGCGACCGGCGGCAGCGGCTCCGTCAGCTCGAGCTGCAGCACGATGTCCTCGCGCAGCAGCCGCTCGAGCAGCTCGCCTGCGCCGCGCGCGACCTCGTTCACGTCCACCGGATGCCGGCCGGGCACGTGGCGGCGGCTGAACGCGAGCAGCCGCGAGGTGAGGCCGGCCGCTTCGGTCGCGGCGGTGCGGATGCCCGCGAGCGCCCGCTGCGCCGCCGCCTCGCCGTCGAGCGACGACGAGGCGAGGTCGGCGTAGCCGCCGATCGCCGTGAGGAGATTGTTGAAGTCGTGCGCGATGCCGCCGGCGAACTGGCCGAGCGCGTCCATCTTCTGCGCCTGCAGGAGCTGCTCCTCGAGCCGCTTCTGCGCGGTGATGTCGAGCAGGAAGCCGCGCGCCACCGGCGTGCCCTGGGCGTCCTCGACGATCGCGCTGTGGTCGCGCACCCACACGTAGTGGCCGTCGGCGTGCAGCAGCCGGTACTCCGCCTCGAACAGGTCGCGCGTCTCGTTGGATCGGCGGACGAGCGCCATCACGCGGTCGCGGTCGTCGGGATGGAGCAGCTCGGTGAAGAGCGCCGGGTTCGCGCACCACTGCTCGTCCGTCCAGCCGAGGAGGTCGACCATCTGCGGGCTGCGGTAGATGCTCGTCGGGGTGTCGTCGACCGCGTCGATGTACGTGACGAGCGGCAGCGCCTCGACGAGGTCGCGGTAGACGCGCTGCGCGCTGTCGCGCTCGCGCTCGATGCGCTTGCGCTCGGCGATGTCGTCGTACAGCGCGAGGAAGCCCGTCTCGATCCTCGAGCTGTCGAGCGGCGCGACGTAGACCATCAGGTCGAGGGGCTCGCCGTCGCGCGTCGTGCGCACGACCTCGACTCCCCTGATCGCCTCGCCGGAGACGATGCGGCGGTGGAACTCGTCCGACTGCGCACGCGCATCCGGGGACACGGACGGGTTCTGGCGGCCGACCACCTCGCGCGCCTCCCAGCCGAAGAGCTGCACGGCGGCCCTGTTCCAGGTGACGATGTTCGCGTCGCGGTCGAACGCGATCGTCGCGAGCGGAATCGCCTCGATCAGCCGCGCGAGCCGCTCGCGCTCGGCGTCGATTCCCTGGTCGGCCTGGCGGCGGAGGTAGGTGCCCGCGAGGGCGAGCCCGGCGAGGAGCGCCTTGACCCACGTCGGGACGGGCGCCCCGAGGGCGAGCGCGGCCAGCGACCCGACGAGCAGGGCGTCGAGAGAGAGGCGCGCGGGGCGCCCGAGCCGGTGCCGCGTCCCGGTCACCGGGCCATCATCGCCGTTCCGGGCGACGGGTGGGATCCCCGGAACGGCGCGGTCCGGCACCCGGGGACGGCCCGGCTCTCGCCGGCTCCGCTACGCTCGCCCGCATGGCGACGCGCGAGCAGATCGACGAGGCGCTCGCCCGGGTGATCGACCCGGAGCTGCGCAAGCCCGTCACGGAGCTCGGGATGGTGCGCGCGGTCGAGGTCGACGGCGGCCGCGTCGGGGTGACGATCGCGCTCACCGTCGCCGGCTGCCCGCTTCGCTCGAGCTTTGAAGGCCAGGTCGCCGAGCACGTCGGCTCGCTGCCCGGCGTCGAGACGGTCGAGCTGTCGTTCGACGTGATGTCGCCCGACGAGCGGGCCGCGCTCACGAACCGGCTGCGCGGGGGCGCCCCGGAGCGCGGCATCCAGCTCCAGCCGACGACGCGCGTGCTCGCCGTCGCGTCGGGCAAGGGCGGAGTGGGCAAGTCGTCGCTCACGGTCAACCTCGCCGCCGCGCTGGCCGCGCTCGGCCAGGAGGTCGGCGTGCTCGACGCCGACATCTACGGCCATTCGATCCCGCACATGCTCGGCGTCTCGCAGAAGCCGGTGGTCGTCGACAAGATGATCGTGCCGCCGGTCGCGCACGGACTGCGGCTGATGTCGATCGGCTTCTTCCTCGACGACAACCAGCCGGTGATGTGGCGCGGCCCGATGCTCCATCGCGCGCTCGAGCAGTTCCTGCAGGACGTGCACTGGGGCGAGATCGACACGCTCGTCGTCGACATGCCGCCCGGCACCGGCGACGTCTCGATCTCGCTCGGCCAGCTGCTGCCGCGCGCCGAGGCCGTCGTGGTGACGACGCCGCAGCCGCTCGCGCAGGAGGTTGCCTCGCGCGCCGCCACGATGGCGCAGAAGACCGGCATGCGCGTCGTCGGCGTGGTCGAGAACATGACGTCGGAGATCTTCGGCTCGGGCGGCGGCGCGAGGCTCGCCGCCGCTCTCGGCGTGCCGCTGCTCGGCACGGTGCCGCTCGACCCGCGGCTGCGCGTGTCGGGCGACGCGGGCGTGCCGCTCGTCGAGTCCGATCCGGACGCCGAGGCGGCCGTGGCGATCCGCGAGCTCGCCCGCGTGATCGACGCGTCGCGCGCGGGCGGCTTCACGCGCACGCTGCCGCTCGTCGGGTAGGCCATGGCGGACGCTCGGGCGCGGCTCGCGGCGCTCGGCTTCGCGCCGGACGACGCCGAGATCCTGGCCGAGCACCTTCTGCAGGCGGAGGCGCGCGGCCAGCACGGGCACGGCCTGTCGCGCATCGCCTGGCTCGAGACGTTCGACCGGCTCGACCCGTCGGCGCGGCCCGTGCGGGTCGAGGCTCTTCCGTCGTACGAGCGCTGGGACGGCGGCGGCGCGCTGGGCTACCTGGTGCTTGCCGCGGTCGTCCGCGCGCAGCTCGACGACCCGCCCGAGCACGCCCGGCTCGTCGTCTGCACGCGGACGTTCCCGACCGGCGCGCTCGGCGCCTGGGCGCGGCAGCTTGCGCTGGGCGGCCTCGCCGCGGTCGTCACCGCCACCTCGCCGCGCCGGCTGGCCGCCCCGGGCGGCGGCGAGCCGCTCGCGGGCACGAACCCGCTTGCGATCGCGATCCCGTCGAGCGACGGCCAGCCGGTGGTCGCCGACGTCTCGATGGGCGCCGTGACGCACGGCGACGTGCTCGCGGGCCGCGCACGGCCGGAGGAGCTCGTCCCGTTCGGGGGAGAGCACGCCCACAAGGCCTTCGCGCTCGCCGTCGGGCTGCAGCTCCTCGTCGACGCGCTCGTCCCGGTCGACGGGCACGGCGCGGTGCTGCTCGTCGCGCGTCCGGAAGCCGACCCGGTGCCGGCGTTCCGAGAGCTCGCGGCCGGCGTGCGCCTCCCGGGCGACTCGTTCAGGCGCTAGGGAACCCGGGCTCGTCCCGGATCGACGCGAAGTCGGCGTCCTTTGCCGCGTGCGCCGCCCATTTCGGCTCGACCTCCACCGCCTGCCGCAGGTGCGCGAGCGCGTCGGCGGGTCTGCCGGCGCGCGCCTCCATGCAGGCGAGGTTGTAGAGGAGCGCCGGGTGGCCGGGCTTCTCGGCGAGGGCTTCCTCGTGCAGCCGGATCGCGTCGTCCCACCGCTCCTCGCGCATCGCGGGCACCGCGAGGAACATCGTCTCCCACGCCGACACCTCGTGTGGGACGCCCCGCCTGCCGCCGAGCGCGAGCACGACCGCGTCGCCGTCGAGCGCGACGGCGCCGCGCCGCAGCATCGGGTCGCGCAGGAACGCGAGCTGGCCGGGCCCGAGCTCGTGCTCCTCGCCCTCGATCCGGAAGCGGACGCGGCCGCGGAGGACGAGGTAGAGCTCCTCGTGCTCGAGCTCCGACTCGCTGTGCTCCTCGACGATCTGGCCGCCGGTCTCCTTCGCGGTGTACGCGTTGACGCCGAAGCCGCGGATGCCGAAGCGCCGGCGGACCGGCCGCCAGACGAAGCCGTCGGGCATCTCGATCCGGTCGAGGTCGTCGACGTGCGCAGCGTTCATCCCACGAGCTCCTGCCAGCGCGGGTCGCCGTGCAGGCTCGCCAGGTCGCCGTCGCCGGGCGCGTGAGACCTCACCGCGTCGGCGTCGAGCTCGACCGCCTGCGCGAGCGCGGCGAAGGCCTCGTCGGGGTTGCCGGCCAGCGCCTCGAAGCAGGCGGCGTTGTACGGTGCGTGCCACTCGCCCGGCTGCCGGGCGATCAGCGCCTGGAGCATCGCGCGCGCCCCGGCGAGGTCGCCGCGGCGCGCCTTGGCGAACGCGACGACCACCTCGTCCCAGCCGTGCGGCGTGAACGCCCGGCCGTGCCTGCCGCCGACGGCGAGGACGATCGACCCCTCCTCCCGGGCGACGGCCTCGCGGACGACGCCGTCCGGAACGTCGATCAGCGTCCCGGCGGGCGCGTCGGCGGTCTCGTCGCCGACGGTGAACGAGACGCGTCCCCGCACGACGACGTAGAGCTCCTCGTCGCCGCTGTCTTCCGCGTGGCGCGGGACGATCTGCTTGCCGGCCGGCGCGGTCCACGCGTTCGCGCCGAACGCGCGCAGGTCCAGCAGGTAGCGCAGCGGCAGCAGCTCGGGCCCGTCGTGGCGTGCGTCCGGGAACGCCTCCAGCTCGGCGAGCGACAGGATCTCGTAGCCGTCTATCTCGCCCGCAGCTCCTCGAGCACCACCGGGTCGACGCGCTCGATCCCGTCCACGCGCTCCTCGAGATTCTCCGTCCCGGCCCACCTGGCGAACGCCTGCTCGAGCTCGCCGTCGTAGCCGAGGCGCGCCAGCCGTTCGGCGAGCTCCGCGCGCAGGGTGTCGTCGACCTGCACCCAGTCGTCGCGGGAGGTCCTGCCGAAGAGCAGCGAGTGCAGCCCGTAGAGGCGTCTCAGCTCCGCGACCGGCTCGGGATGGTCGTCGACGCGGAGGTCGACGAGGACGTCGCTCAGGCCGGCGTAGCCGCCGTCCCGCTCGACGACGAGCAGCGCCGCCGACTGCTGGCCGCGGCGGTCGCCGCCGGCGGCCTGGGCGGCGGCGAGCGCGTCGAGCAGCCGCTCGGCGAGCGGCCGTCCCTCGGCCGCGGTGAACGCCGCGGCGAGCGCGTCGACCGTGTCGGCGCCCACGAGGATGTTCCCCTGGGCCGCGAAGCACGGCCCGGCGATCCCGCCCGCCCACGCCATGCACTCGCGGCCGGTGTAGGTGGCGCTGCCGCCGGCCGCGTCGACGACGCCGAGCTGGCGGTGCTCGCGGCCGTCGTCGGCGCCCGTCAGCCGTTCGACCACGGTCTCGGCGTCGAGGCCGGAGCGCAGCAGCGCGAGGCCGTCGGGGCCGTAGGCCGGGTTCGCGTAGGCCTGCGTCGCGACGGCGCCCACCTGCGGCTCCGCCCACGGGACGACGGAGCCGACGGCGAGGAACTTCGACTGTGTCGCGACGCCCCACTGTCCGGCCTCGAGGTCGCAGGCCGCGAGCGAGTACGTCGCGACGACGGGCCTGTCAGCCATACGTGAGCTCCGTCAGGTCGAGCTCGAGCAGCGCCGGGTCGTCGACGAGCGCCGCCGCCACCTCGGGCCGGGCGAGGGCCGAGCGCACCTCCTCCGCCGTGCGCGCCACGACCACCACCGGCCGTCCCTGCTCGTGCGCCGCCCGGAGCGCCGCGTCGTCGAGCGACTCGAGCACGAGGGCGTCGCCAAGCTCGAGCTCGCCGCGGAGCGCGATCTCCGGGACGCGCCTGCCGGTGGCGCCGAACCAGCGCTCCCTCACAGCTCGACCGTGTCTCCCGGCTGGAGCTTCTCGACGAGCGAGTCGGTGAGCGCGGCCAGGCGCTCGGGCGTGCCGGTGAAGATCGGGAACGTCCCCCAGTGGCAGGGCACGCAGCGCGGGTGGCCGAGCAGCTCGAGCGCGAGCGCCGCCTGCTCGGGCCCCATCGTGTAGTGGTCGCCGATCGGCAGCACGGCGACGGTCGGCGCGTAGAGGCGCGCGATCAGCGCCATGTCGCCGAAGACGCACGTGTCGCCGGCGAAGTAGACGGAGTGGTCGCCGAAGCGCAGCACGCCGCCGGCAGGCTCGCCTGCGTAGCTTCCGTCGGGCGCGCTGGAGGAATGGAAGGCGTTCGTCAGCGTCACCCGGACGCCCCCGACCGTGACGGTGCCGCCCTTCCCCATGCCGATCACGGAGTCTTCGGCGGCGCCGTTCGACGCGAACCAGATCGCGAGCTCGTTCAGCGCCACCACCTTGCAGCCGAGGCGCTTCTGCAGGCCGACGACGTCCGAGGAGTGGTCGCCGTGGCCGTGCGTGACGAAGATCGCGTCGGCCCGGTCGGGCTTCCGCTCCGAGTCGGGACAGGTCGGTCCGTTCACCCACGGGTCGACGTACCACCGCTCGCCGGCGTCGGTGTCGAGCCGGAAGGACGCATGCCCGAGCCACGTCAATGTCGCCATCGCGCTCCCCCGTTTCCGTCTGCTCCGTCGATCGAGGGAGCATAGAAGGACCGTCCGGCCCGGGGGCGAAGCTAGACGGTCAGTGGGACGTCGCGCACTTCCGGCGCTCTTGACCGTGGCCGCCGCCTATGCGGACTCGCGGGGCTCCCACGGTCTTGCGCTCGACGCGCTGCTCGGCGCGATCCCGTTCGCCGCCGTCGCCGCGCTCGTCGGCTTCGGCGCCTACCTCGAGGACCGCGCGGACGCGCTCAAGGGCTTCCAGGCTCTCCTCTGGGCGCTCGCCACCGGCCTCATCGTCCTCTCCTGCGCCGCGCGGTCGCCGGCCGCGCAGACCCATTCGCTGCCGCCCCTCGGCCGCTCGGCGCTCGTCGGCTGTCTGGCGATCCTCGTGCTGAAGGCGTGCGTCGCGATCGCGCCGCTCGTGCGCCGCGCGGCGCTCTACCGGCCCGCGAAGCCGTAGCCGCTGGCCCGGCTCCTCGCGGTTACGGGAACGGAGCCCGCTCGAGCTCGACGCCGGTCTGCGGGGGAGGCCACGCGGCGGCGCTGACGACGCCGGGCAGCGCCTTCTCGAAGAGCGCGGCGAGGCGTTCGAGCTCTCGTCCGGTGAGGCGGCCGAGGTAGAGCTCGCGCACCGCGGCGTGGTGGACGACCTGAGCGCGCCGGAGCGCTTCGAGGCCGCGCCGGGTCAGCGTGGCGAACGCGGCGCGCCCGTCGTCCGGGTCGGGTTCCCGGCGAACGAAACCCTGCGCCTCCAGGCGGGCGACCACCCGGGTGATCCCGCTCGGCGTCAGCATCCGCTGCGCGCCGAGGTCGCTCATGTGCAATCTCAGCGCCGGGGCGGTGACGAGCGTGATCAGGACGCCGTAGTCGGCGAGCGAGATCAGGCCGTCCTGCTGCAGGCGGCGGTCGATCTCGCGCATCACGGCTTCCCGTAGGCGGATCAGTCCGCGCCATGCGCGGAACTCCTCCGGGCTGAACGCGTCGGGTTCCGGCAGCTCCTCGAGCCAGCGCTCCGGATCCCCGATTTTACTTGACACGGTGAACTACTTCCTCCAGCATGTATTTGCGCGTGTGAAGTATATCTCGGCCGGCGGAAGGGTCGGCCCAGCCAAAGGAGATGGCGATGACATCGCTCGCACCCAAGGTCCTCGAGCCGCACGAAGGACTGCGGCTCCAGTCCGGCCCGGGACGCGACCTCGTCTTCAAGGTCACGGGGGAGGACACCGGCGGGGCCTTCGACTACTTCGTCGTCGAGGTCGCACCGCGGGGCGGCCCGCCGCTTCACGTCCACCACAGGCAGGAGGAGACGATCCACGTCCTTCGGGGCCAGTACAAGATCCGGATCGGCGAGGAGACCTTCCGCTGCGGCGAAGGGGCGTTCGCCTACCTGCCGTCGGGCGTCCCGCACGCGTTCCTCAACACGACCGACGAGCCGGGCGAGATCGTCGTCGTCTACACGCCCGGCGGCGGCCACAGGTTCTACGAAGAACTCGGCCCGCTCACCCGAAACGGAACACCCGACCGCGCGGCCGTCGCCGCCGTCTTCGAGAAGTACGACATGACGCTCCTCGGGCCGCCGCTCGCCGACGACGAGTAACCCGTCGGCCGGCGCCTACAGGGGCAGCGCGTGCGCCGCCGACCGGGCGACGTCGATCAGCGGCTGCACCGCGAAGAACGAGCCGACCGTCACGGCCAGGCAGGCGAGCACCGCCGTCGAGAGCAGGAGGTCGCGCGGCGGCGCGCCGCCGGCGGGTGCGAGCTGCAGCTCCGCCGCGTCGCGGAAGTACATCGCGCGCACGACGCCGAGGTAGTAGTAGGCGGAGATCATCGTCCCGATCACGCCGGCGATGATCAGCCACCAGAAGCCGTGGTCGTACGCGGCGGCGAAGACGTAGAACTTGCCGATGAACCCGCCCGTGAGCGGAAAGCCGAGCATCCCGAGCATGAACACCCACATCGAGACGCCGAGGAACGGCCGCTCCCAGCCGAAGCCGGCGAGGTTCGCGAGCGTCACCGGCGCCCCCAGCTCGCGCTCGCGGGCCGCCACCACGGCGAACGCGCCGATCGACATCGCCGAGTACGGGATCAGGTAGTAGAGGAGCGCCTTGCCGCCGAGCTGCGAGGCGGCGGCGACGCCGATCAGCATGAAGCCGGCGTGCGACACGGAGGAGTAGGCGAGGATCCGCTTCACGTTCCGCTGGGCGAGCGCCGCGATGTTGCCCCAGGCGAGCGACGCGATCGCGATGCCGGCGATCGCGTACCGCCAGAGATGCGCATCCTGCGGGAACGCCGTCGTCAGCACCCGGTAGGTGACGACCAGCGCCGCCACCTTGGTCGCCGACGACATGAACGCCGTCACCGGGGTCGGCGCGCCCTGGTAGGCGTCCGGCGTCCACATGTGGAACGGCGCGGCCGACGACTTGAACGCGAGCCCGGCGATGATCATCGCGAGCCCGACGACCAGCATCGCGTCGTGTGCATGGCCTGCCGCGCCGATGCGGTCGAACGACAGCTCGCCGGTGATCCCGTAGACGAGGGCGGAGCCGAACAGCAGCGTGGCCGAGCCGACCGCGCCGACGACCAGGTACTTCAGGCCCGCCTCGAGCGACCCGACGAGATCGATGTCGATCGCGGTCAGCACGTAGAGCGCGATCGAGAACCACTCGAGCCCGAGGAAGAGCGTCATCAGGTTGCCCGCCTGCACGAAGAACGCCATCCCGGCGCCCGCGGCGGCGAGCAGCGCGTAGTACTCGGCGACGTGGTCGTCGCGCATCCGCTCGCGGTAGGAGACGAGCACCGCGGCGGCGCCGCAGCCGGCGAGGACCACCTGCGCGAGCGCCGCCCAGCGGTCGCGGAACATCGAGTCGTGCACGAGCGCCGCCGCGTGCGGGCTGCGGTCGTCGACGACCACCGCGAGCGCGAGCGACGCGGCGAAGCCGGCGAACGCGGCGAACGCCGACGCCGGCTTGCGCACCGCCCGCGGCACGAGCACCGCCACGAGCAGGAGCACGCCGGCCGCGCCGAGCAGCGCGAGCGACGGCGAGAGCGCGAGCCAGTCGACGTGCGGCTTCGAGATCACTTCGCCACCGCCTTCGTGCCGTCGGGAAGGTAGGCGGCCCGGCGACCCGTCGAGACGAAGCAGGTCGTGCCGAACGCCGCTGGCGCGCAGCTCGTCAGCCGCACCTTCGAGCCCTGCGCGCTCGCCGAGATGGTGGTGAGCGCCGGCGAGCCCTGGCCGCCGAACGCGCGGTGGCTGATCAGGTCCGGCCAGGCCGAGAGGCCGACCAGGCAGGCGACGAGCGGCACGACGACGGCGAGCTCGCCGAGCCGCAGATCGAGCGCCGAGTCGGGGACCGCCGGGCCGACGTCGCGGTGCAGGACGGCGGAGATCGCGCGCAGCATGTACATCGCGGCGAGCACGATCGCGACCGCACCGACAACCGCCCACGCCCAGCCCTGCTGGAACGCGCCGGCGAGGATCAGGAACTCGCCGGCGAACGACGACGACAGCGGCACGGCGAGCGCGATGATCCCGGTCGTCATCACCATCGTCGCGAGCAGCGGCCGGCCGCGCGCCATGCCGCCGAGCAGCCGCAGCTCGCCGGTCGACGTGCGCCGCTCCACCATGCCGGCGAGCAGGAACAGCGTCGAGGAGATGAGCGCGTGGTTGACGATCTGCAGCACCGCGCCGTCGAAGCCGAGGCTGTTGTCGGCGAAGAGGCCGAGCACGATCAGCCCTGCCTGCGCGAGCGACGAGTACATGACGACGCCGCGGAAGTCGGGCGCCCGGAACGCGAGCAGCGACCCGTACACGAGCGAGATCGACGCGAGCACGAGCAGCGGCACGCGCCAGTCGTGCACCGGGCCGGGGAAGAGCGGGATCGCGATCCGCAGCAGGCCGTACAGGCCCGCCTTGCCGACGACGCCCGACAGCACCCCCGACACCTCCGCCGGCGCCTCGCGGTAGGTGATCGGCAGCCAGCCGTGCAGCGGGAAGATCGGCGACTTGATGAAGAACGCGACGACGAAGCCGAGGAACAGCCACTTGGACGAGCTCGTCGACATGCGCGTCAGGTCGAACGTGCCCTGCTGCAGCCCGAGCACGACGATCGCCGCCAGCATCAGCAGCGAGCCGACGACGGTGTAGACGACGAACGTGAGCGTCGCGCGCAGCCGGTCGGCGCCGCCCCACACGCCGATCAGCACGTAGAGCGGGATCAGCATCGCCTCGAAGAACGCGTAGAAGAGCAGCAGGTCCTGCGCGGCGAAGACGCCGACGATCGCACCGGTGAGCAGCAGCATCAGCGCGAAGTAGGCGCGGCCGCGGTCGCGGCCCACCCACCAGCCGTAGATCACGCTCGCCGCCATCACGACGACGGTCATGCCGACGAACCAGAGCGAGAACGCGTACTGGCCCACGTGGTAGCGCACGTGCAGATCGGAGAACCACGAGCCGTCCTGGCCGAGCTGCAGACCCGGCGTGCCGAAGTGGAAGCGCGTCGCCGCAGTGATCCAGAAGCCGACCTCGACCAGCGAGACGAGCGCCGCCAGCGAGCCGAGCCAGTACGAGGTGAGCGGCGCGATCGCGACGAGCAGCGCGCCGGCGATCGGCAGGAAGATCAGGATCGTCGTCAGCCAGGCGTTCATCGCACGGAGAGGAAGACGACGGCGAGGACGGCGAGGCCGCCCGCGAGGGCGAGCGCGTACGAGCGGACGAGCCCGTTCTGGGCGAGCGACAGCTCCCGCGAGGAGAGCCCGAGCGTCTCCGAGACGGCCGACATCGAGCCGCCGATCAGCGGCCGCTCGACGACCGCGCCGAACGCGCGGGCGATCGCCGCGCTCGGACGGTAGAAAAGCGCGTCGTACAGCTCGTCGAAGTAGAGCTTCTGCTCGAGGATCGCCGGCGCCTTCGGGACGGGGACGCGCCTCGCGCCGTAGACCGCCCAGGCGACCGCCATGCCCGCGAGGCCGAGCAGGATCGCGACCGCCGACGTCGCCCACTCCTGCGCGTTCGTCGGCTCGGCGATCGGCCGGGCGACCGGCTCGAGCCACGTCGTGAGCGGCGTCCAGAGCGGCGCCCACTGCACGAGGCCGCCGACGCACGACAGCACCGCGAGCGCGCCCACCGGGACGAGCATCCACAGCGGCCCCTCCTGCCCGTGGTGGCGGTGGAAGTGCTCGCGCGCGAACGCCGACGGCTCGCCGAGGAACACGATGAAGAACAGGCGGAAGGTGTAGATGCCGGTCAGCAGCGCGCCCGCCAGGCCCGCCGCGTAGACGACGCCGCCGTACCAGCCGTGGTCGAGGCAGGCCGCCAGGATCGAATCCTTCGAGAAGAAGCCGGCGAACGGGAAGATGCCGACGAGCGCGAGCGAGCCGACCACGAACACCGCCCGCGTGAACGGCATCAGCCTGCCGACCCCGGCGAGCTTGCGGATGTCCTGCTCGCCGGCGACCGCGTGGATCGCGATGCCGGCGCCGAGGAACAGCAGCGCCTTGAAGAACGCGTGCGTCATCAGGTGGAACATCGCGTTCGGGTACGCGCCGATCCCCGCCCCGACGAACATGTAGCCGATCTGCGACATCGTCGAGTACGCGATCACCCGCTTGATGTCCGTCTGCACGAGCGCGATCAGCCCGGCCATCAGCAGCGTCGCCGCGCCGAGGCCCGCGGCGAGGTCCTGCACGAACCACGCGTTCTCGAACAGCGGGTGGCAGCGGACGATCAGGTACACGCCGGCCGTCACCATCGTCGCGGCGTGGATCAGGGCGCTGACCGGCGTCGGCCCCTCCATCGCGTCCGGAAGCCACGTGTGCAGCGGCAGCTGCGCGCTCTTCGCGAGCGCGCCGCCGAGCAGGCCGAGCGCGATCAGGTTCGCCACGCCGCCATGGCTCGGCGACGCCGCGAACACGCCCGCGTAGTCGAGGCGGCCGGTGTGCTGGATCAGCAGGAAGAGCGCGAGCGCCATCGTCGCGTCGCCGACCGCGTTCATCACGAACGCCTTCTTCGCGGCGGCGACCGCCGACGGGCGATCCTGGTTGTAGCCGATCAGCAGGTAGCTCGAGAGGCCGACCATCCCCCAGCCGGCGAGCAGCAGCAGCAGGTTGCCGCCGAGGACGAGCAGCAGCATCGAGAAGACGAACAGCGACATGTAGGCGAAGTAGCGCCGCTCCTCGTCGTCGCCGTCCATGTAGCCGACCGAGTAGCCGACGATCAGCGCGCCGACGCCGGAGACCACCAGCATCATCACGAGCGAGAGCGGGTCGGCGAGCAGCGAGAGGCCGAAGTGGTACTGCCCCGCCGAGAGCCACGTCCACGAGGTCGTGACGTGCGCGCGCTGCGACGCGCTCTCCGACCACATTGCGAAGAACGCGTAGGCCGCCGCGGCGAACGACCCGGCGGTCGTCGCCGTCGCGACGTAGCCGGCGGCCCGGCGGGAGATGCTCGTGCCGGCGAGCGTGATCGCGAGCGTCGAGGCAAGCGGCAGCAGCAGGCAGATCCAGGCGGCGGCGTGCAGTGTCCCTACCCCCTCAGCGTCCGCAGCTTGTCGACGTCGAGCTCGAGCCCGCGGCGGCCCATGGCGACGATCAGGCCCAGGCCGACGACCACCTCGGAGGCGGCGACCGCCATCACCGAGATCGCGAACACCTGGCCGTCCTCGCGGCCGTGCAGCCGCGAGAAGGCGATCAGGAGCAGGTTCGCGGAGTTGAGCATGATCTCGACCGAGAGCAGGATGACGAGCGGGCTGCGCCGCAGCATCACGCCGAGCGCGCCGATCGCGAACAGGATCGCGGCGAGCACGACGTACCAGGAGACGTCAGGCCCGAGCATCGCTCTCCAGCGCCCGCGCGTGCGCGCCGAGCACGACGCCGCCGACGGCGGCGACGAGCAGCACGATCGACGTGATCTCGAACGCGAGCAGGTGGTCGGTGAGGAACAGCCGGCCGATCGACTCCGGCGAGCCGAACGAGCGCCGGATGTGCGCCGGCTGCGAGAGGAAGCCGCCCGCCTTGAGCGAGACGACCACGATCACCTCGGCCAGGATCGCGCCGCCGGCGAGCACGGCGCCGAGCACCTGCCACGACGGCCCGCCCGACCAGGGCGACTCGTCGCTGCGGTCGCCCAGGTAGGCGATCACGAACAGGAACATCACCATCACCGCGCCGCCGTAGACGAGCACCTGTCCGGCGGCGACGAACTCGCCGGAGAGGCACAGGAAGAGCACCGCGAGCGAAGCGAGGTTCGCGATCAGCGACAGCGCCGAGTAGAACGGGTTGCGGAAGCTGACGACCGCGAGCGCGCTCGCGAGGCACGCGAACGCGGCGACGAGCCACACGACCCAGACGAGGAAGTTGCCCATCAGCCGTTTCCTCCGGAAACGGCTGACGACGAAGGAAGAGCCCTATTCCGTCTTCTGAGGATCATTCGGTCACGAATGATCCTTGTAGTAGGGGATCGGCGTGTCGTAGAGATCGGGGTCGGCGACCGGGACGCGCTTCGCCGGCGGGGCGAGCAGCATGTCCTTCGTGTAGATGAGGTCGTCGCGGTTGTGCTCGGAGATCTCGAAGTCGTTGCCGAGCGTGATCGCGTCGAACGGGCAGGCAAGCTCGCAGTAGCCGCAGAAGATGCAGCGCGACATGTTGATCTCGTAGATGCGCGCGTAGCGCTCGCCGGCCGAGACGCGGTTCGACGGCGTGTTCTCGGCCGCGACGACGCGGATGCAGTCCGCCGGGCACGCCGCGGCGCACAGCGAGCAGCCGACGCACTTCTCGAGGCCGTTCTCGTGGCGGTTCAGCCGGTGGCGGCCGCGGTAGCGCGGGTAGACCGGCCGCTTGTACTCCGGGTACTGCTGCGTGATCGGCTTCTTGAAGACCTGCTTCAGCGTGACGCCGAAGCCCTTGAGGGTGTTGGGGACGACGAAGCT